>NZ_QOUI01000005.1:0-313505 GCF_003327535.1 Desertihabitans brevis
TGCGCCTTCACCCCAGCAGCAACAACCACAACAGCCTCCACCGATCGGGTGTTGCGCTGGCTCCTGAACCTGCCCGTGCGCCATCACCGCGAACCGGGGGAGGAGGTGCGGGCGGCGGGGGCTCAGTCGGTCGGGCGCACGCGCACCCGCAAGGAGCGGGGGAGCACCTCGATCTGGAACGCGGTCACCTCGCCGTAGCCGTCGCCGTCCAGCTCGAACGGCTCGGGGTGGCGCAGGGCGACGATCACCTTCTTGCCGGTGAGGTAGCGCAGCGCACGGACCGACTTCTGCGCACCCTGCAGCCGGCGTCCCACCTCGGTGCGGTGGAGGACGTAGTTCTCGACCACCACCTTCGACCAGATCTGCAGCCAGCCGAAGAAGCCGTCGGGACGCAGCGCGACGATGTCGAGCTTGCCGTCGTCCAGCGTGGCCTCGGGCAGCAGCACGATGTTGCCGGGCAGGTTTCCGCAGTTGCCGATGAGCAGGGTGTGCATGTTGCGGGTGCGCTGCGGCTCGGCGTCGACGCCGATCCGCATCCGGATCCGGTTGCCGCCGCGCACGGCGTTGGCGATCGCCCGCGCGTAGGCCAGCCAGCCGATCTTCTTCTTCAGCTCCTCGTCGGTGTGCTCGATCATCTGCGCGTCCAGCCCGAGCCCGGCCAGCACCACGAAGGCCAGCTCCTCCTCGCTGCCGTCCTTGCGGCGGATCCGCGCCATCCCGACGTCGATGGACCGGTCGTGACCGGCGAAGGCGGTGCTGACCGCCTGGCTCAGGTCCTTCAGCTCCAGGTCGAGGTTGCGGGCGAGCAGGTTGCCGGTGCCCGACGGCAGCAGGCCCAGCGCGACGTCGGAGCCGATCAGCCCCTGGGTCACCGCCCGGACGGTGCCGTCACCGCCGGCGGCGATCACCATGTCGACGCCCTGCTCGACCGCCTGCCGGGCCATCGCCTCGCCCGGGTCGTCGGCGGTCGTCTCGATCCAGCTGGTCTCGCCCCAGGACGCCTCCTCCGCGGCGGCGTCGACCGTCGCCCGCAGCACCTCCAGGTCGACCTTCGTCGGGTTGTAGACGACGGCGGCCCGCGGCGGCGGCTTCTCCTCGCGGGTGTCGGCCTCACGCACCTGCTCCGCGGTCGCGGACGCGGCGTGCTCGGGGGAGGTGGAGCTGTCCGGGTCGGCGCTGGTGCGGGGCCGGGCGGGCTCGGGCCCGGGCTCCTCGGAGCGGGTCATGCGGCCCAGACTCCCACAGCGACCGCCCTGTGCCGCCGACACGACGTGGCGCGGGTCACCGTCGCAGCTCCGTCTCCTCCAGGCGCAGCTGCACGGTCCGTCCGTCCTCCCAGGTGTTGGCCCCCGGTGCCACCTCCGGCTCGGGGATGTCGGCCCGGCGCCGCCGCTTCTGCTCGGTGGACACCCCCAGCCGCTCGTCGCGCTCGCGCACCAGCTCCTCGCGCAGCTGGCCCTCGCCGGTGAAGGCCATCATCAGCTGGGGGATGCCGTAGGGGAAGTCCTCGTCGCGGTCGTACTGCCAGGTGTGGAAGGTCTTGCCGTAGGTGCGGACGAGGTCCTCGAAGTAGGCGTGCTCGGCGATCTCCGGGACACCGGGGGCCACCAGGGTGCCCGAGCGCACCTCGTGGTGGTGGCTGTGCCACAGCCGCTTCTCCTCCTCGGGCAGGCTGCGGAAGCGTTCCTCGCTGACGATGTACTCGATGCCGATCAGGCGGGCGTCGGGTGCGTTGCGGTCGAAGATGACGCACTGGTGCAGGTCGTGGCGCAGGTGGATGCAGAAGTGGCTCGCCTCCACCTGCCGGCCCATCTCGTCGGCGTACATGTGGAAGCCGTTGAGGTAGGTGCTCATCGACTCCAACGGGTACTTGCGCTGCAGCACCGACGAGCTGACGTCGAGCACGCGGTGCGCCAGCGGGTGGCCGCGCCCGGCGCGCAGCGTCGCCAGCACCTTCCGCCCGAGCAGGGCCGCCCCCGCCGCGAGCAGACCGGCACCGGCGCCGGCGGCGACCGGGAGCGTGCGTCCGCGACCGGCGGGTGTCCTGCGCTGCGAGGTCATGGCTCTGGGCTACCCGGGATCCCCGGCGCCAACCCTGGCCGGCGGCGGTGCGGGGTACCTACGATCGCCGGGTGAGGTCGACGATGATCGAGGTGGAACCGGGGACGTCGCTGCACGTCGCGGTCTACGGGCGCGGCCCGGACGTCCTGGTGCTGACCGGCGGCCCCGGCTGCGTGCAGTACCTGGAGGACGAGGAGATCGCCCCACCGGGCCACCGCTGCTGGTACGTCGAGCCACGCGGGGTCGGCCGCTCCGGCGGGGGAGCGCACAGCATGGAGCAGGCGCTGGCCGACCTGGAGGCGGTGCGGGAGCTCCTGGCCGTCGAACGGTGGACGGTGCTCGGCCACTCCTGGGGCTGCGACCTCGCGGTCCGCTACGCGCTGGAGCACCCGTCCTCGGTCGCGGGCGTGGTGGGGGTCGCCGGGCACGGACCGCACCGCGACCGCACCTGGTCGGCGGCCTACGAGGCCGGTCGCCCCACCGAGCCGGCCGTCGAGGTGGAGTGGAGCCGGGAGGTGCACGCCTCGCTGAGCGCCTCCTTCGACGAGTGGATCCACCAGCCCGGGCTGTGGCGCGACCTGGCCGACTGCCCGGTGCCGATGCGGTTCGTCGCGGCCGGGCAGGACATCCGCCCGTCGTGGCCGCTCCAACAGCTCGCCGCGGTGGTGCCCGGTGGCAGCTTCACCACCGTGGCGGACGTCCCGCACGACTTCTGGTCCACCCACCCCCGCGTCTGGGTCGGAACCGTCACGGACGCCCTGCGATCGACTGCCGCAGCCGCCCGCCCGGCCGATAGCATCTCCGGGTGAGCCGCTTCGACCTGGGTCTGCCCCTCATCCACTCCGGCAAGGTGCGGGAGCTGTACGCGTTCATGGACCCGTCGGCGATGCTGATGGTGGCCAGCGACGCCATCTCGGCCTACGACTTCGTGCTCACCCCGGACGTCCCCGGCAAGGGCGTGGTGCTCACCCAGCTCTCGCTGTGGTGGTTCGACCAGCTGGCCGACGTGGTGGAGAACCACGTGCTCAGCACCGACGTGCCGACCGCCGTCCGCGGCCGGGCCGTGGTCTGCGAGCGGCTGCGGATGTTCCCCGTCGAGTGCGTGGCCCGCGGCTACCTCACCGGGTCGGGGTGGGCGGAGTACCAGCGCTCGGGGACCGTCTGCGGGATCGCGCTGCCCGAGGGCCTGCGCGACGGCGACCGGCTCCCCGAACCCCTCTTCACCCCGGCCACCAAGGCACCCCAGGGCGAGCACGACGAGAACGTCGACTTCGCGACGGTGGTCGAGCTCGTGGGGGCCGACACCGCCGAGGAGCTGCGCCGGCTCACCCTGGAGGTCTACCGCACCGGTGAGCGGATCGCGCGGGAGCGCGGCATCATCCTGGCCGACACCAAGCTGGAGTTCGGTTCCCGCGCCGACGGCACCATCGTGCTGGCCGACGAGGTGCTCACCCCCGACTCCTCCCGCTTCTGGGACGCCGAGCGCTGGCAGCCGGGGGCGTCGCTGCCGTCGTTCGACAAGCAGTACGTGCGGGACTGGCTGACCACCGCCTCGGGCTGGGACCGGGCCTCCGACACCCCGCCGCCCCCGCTGCCCGAGGACGTCGTCCGGGCCACCCGGGAGCGCTACCTCGAGGCCTACCGCCGGCTGACCGGCAGCGAGCTGCGGCTCTGAGTGCACCGCCCGCCGGCGTCCGGGCGTCGGCGGGGGCGGCGCCGGAGCACTAGGATCTCGGCCATGGCACGTGTGGTGGTGGAAGTCATGCCCAAGCCGGAGATCCTCGACCCGCAGGGCAAGGCGGTGACCGGTGCGCTGGCGCGGATGGGTTTCGCGGGGCTGACGGTGCGCCAGGGCAAGCGCTTCGAGATCGAGGTCGAGGGCGAGCTCGACGAGGCCCGGCTGGCCCAGGTGCACGAGGCCGCCGAGAAGCTGCTGGCCAACACCGTGATCGAGGCCTTCGAGGTGCGCAGCGACGAGGCGTCGACCGCGCCGGTCGGCGGCTCTCCGGCCGACCCCGCCTCGGTCGCGCAGGGCCAGGTCTCCACCCAGCCCGACGTGCCGACGTCCGAGCCGGCGGCGACCGACGCCGCCGCGGTGCCGGCGGACAACCAGCCCGCCACCGAGGCCCCCAACGCCGAGGCGGCGGGCCAGTCGTGAGCGCCCCCGCCGCCACCCCGGACCTCGCCCAGACCGCCCCCGGCGCGCGGATCGGCGTCGTCACCTTCCCCGGCTCCCTCGACGACACCGACGCCCTGCGCGCGGTGCGGCTCTGCGGCGCGGAGCCGGTGCCGCTGTGGCACGCCTCGCAGAGCCTGGACGGGGTGGACGCCGTCATCCTCCCCGGCGGGTTCTCCTACGGCGACTACCTGCGCTGCGGCGCGATCGCCCGGTTCTCCCCGCTGATGGCCGAGCTGATCACCGCCGCCGGCCAGGGGCTGCCGGTGCTCGGCATCTGCAACGGCTTCCAGATCCTCTGCGAGGCGCACCTGCTGCCCGGGGCGCTGATCCGCAACGACGTGCGCACCTTCGTCTGCAAGGAGCAGCGGCTGCGGGTGGAGTCCACGGACACCGTCTGGACCCACGACTTCCTGCCCGCCGAGGAGATCTCCATCGTGCTCAAGAACGGCGAGGGCGGCTACGTCGCCGACGCCGACACGATCGAGCGCCTGGAGGGGGAGGACCAGGTGGTCTTCCGCTACCTCGGACCGAACCCGAACGGCTCGGTCAACGACATCGCCGGCATCACCAACGACCGCGGCAACGTGGTCGGGCTGATGCCGCACCCCGAGCACAACGTGGAGCCGCTGACCGCGCCGTCCACCGACGGCCGCCGCTTCTTCACCAGCGTGATCGGCTTCCTCGCCCGCACCCGCTGACGCCCGCCGCGGCGCGTCCGCTCAGGCCGACGCGTCCAGCTGCTGCTCGTAGTGGGCCACCATCGCCGGGTGGTAGTCGGCGAAGTCGGGTTCGGGGCCGCCGGTGACCACCGAGGCGAACCGGTCGAGGTAGTACTCCCACCCCGGGCCGGAGTCGCGGGCCTCGCCAGGCTCGACGAGGTGCTGGACGAACTCCAGCGTGGTGACGCCGTCGGCCCCCTCCTCGGTCGACTCCGACAGGTGGACCTCGAGGTCCCAGGTGCCGTACTCGTCGACCATCCGCACCCGCAGGTGCTCCGGTGCCTGGCAGGCGACGATGTCGAGGTCGCCGGTGGGCTCCTCGTCCTCGGCCGTCATGGTCAGCCGGACCGTCCGCCCGGCACCGGCCTCGCCGGTCCACGGCCCGATCCAGCGGGCCGTCCGCTCCGACTCGGTCAGCGCGGCCCAGACGTCGGCGCGCGGGGCCCGGAAGGTCCGGACCAGGACGAGGTCGGCGCCGGTCGCGGTGCGGGTCAGCCGGCCGGTGGGTGTGGGGCTCATGCGGTGTCCTCCTGGGTGTCGTCGGTGGCAGGTGCGTCCGGGCGAGCGGTGCGCCGGTCGCGGCGGGTGCGGTGCACCTCGGTCTCGAGGGCGTCCAGCCGCCGGGACCAGGGGTCGCCCAGCAGCTGGTGCAGCCAGGCGTCGAGCTCGTGCAGGGCCGTCGGGTCGAGCCGGTAGACCCGCTCCCGTCCCGTCGGCTCGTCCACCACCAGCCCCGCCTCGCGCAGCACGCGCAGGTGGCGGCTGATCGCGGGCCGGGAGATGGCGAACTGCCCCGCCAGCGCGTGCACCGTGCG
The DNA here is from genome assembly GCF_003327535.1 of Desertihabitans brevis. Classification (NCBI taxonomy): domain Bacteria; kingdom Bacillati; phylum Actinomycetota; class Actinomycetes; order Propionibacteriales; family Propionibacteriaceae; genus Desertihabitans; species Desertihabitans brevis. The sequence continues at coordinate 5,775 of NZ_QOUI01000005.1, forward strand.
GGGCGCGCGGTGCAGCAGCTCCAGGATCCGGCGTCGCACCGGGTCCCCGATCGCTGCTGCGGCGTCCACACCAGAACGGTAACAGGATGGTTACCGATACGCCAGGGGTAGCGTCGGGCCCGTGCCCGAGCACACGGTCGAGCTGGCGGTCGCGCGGTCCTGCCCGCCCGGGGTCGGATCGATGACCGGCTACCGCGGCGGAGGACCGGACGGGCTGCACCGCGGGCTGCCCTCGTCCCGGCTCACCTTCATCGTCAGCCTGGACGACGGGGTCGAGGCGGCCGCGGAGCCGGACGGGCTGCCCGCGGCCCGGCCGAACCCGCTGGTGCTCGGCGGGCTGCACGTGCGGACCAGCTGGGTGCGGCAGCGTCCCGGCCAGGCCGGCGTCCAGCTGGCGGTGCACCCGCTGGCGGCGCGGTCGCTGTTCGGCGTCCCGGCCGCGGAGCTGTCGGTGGACGACTTCGCCGGCGCGGACGTCCTCGGGGCGCCCGGACGCCGGCTGCACGAGCAGCTGTGCGAGGCGGGCGGCTGGGACGAGGCGTTCGCCCGGGTCGGCGACCACCTGGTGCGGCACCGCCGGGACGCGGCGGTGCGCCCGGAGCTGCGGCACGCCTGGGCCCTGCTGGAGGGCAGCGGCGGACGCCGTCCGGTCGCCGAGGTGGCCCGCGAGGTCGGCTTCACGGCCCGTCACCTCGACACCCTCTTCCAGCGCGAGGTCGGCCGCAGCCCGAAGACGGTCGCCCGGCTGATCCGCTTCGAACGGGCCACCACCGCGCTCGCCGGGCAGGCCCGGGTCGGGCGGGTCGACCTGGCGGGGCTGGCCGCGCGCTGCGGCTACAGCGACCAGTCCCACCTCAGCCGCGACTTCGTCGCCTTCACCGCGCTGCCGCCGCGGCGCTGGGTGGCCGAGGAGCTCTGGAACATCCAATCCGGCGGGCACCGCTCCGCGGCACCATCGGAGCATGAGCACACCGACCCTCTGGTTGACCCTGCAGGCCCGTGACGCCCCAGCGCTGATCGACTGGTACCGCGACGTCCTCGGCTTCGTCCTCACCGCGGAGCACCGCGACGGCGACCACGTCGGCCACGCCGAGCTGCTCACCGCCGACGGCGTCGGCGGGCTGATGCTCGGCAGCCACGTCGAGGGGCGGGAGTGGTCCATCCCGCCGGGCAGCGCGCACGCCTACGTGGTCTGCGCCGATCCCGACGCCCTGCACGAGCGGGCGGTCGCCGCCGGGGCGGAGGTGCTGCGGGCGCCCTCCGACACCGACTACGGCTCGCGCGAGGTCACCCTGCGCGACCCCGAGGGCAATTCCTGGACCTTCGGCACCTATCCCGGCACCGGTCGCTGAGGCGTGGCTCAGCCGTCGCCGGGCGGACGCCGGCGCTGACGTCGGTCGGCCTCGGCCTGGCGCTCCAGCAGCGCGCGGACGACGAAGCGGGTGAAGAAGACCATCACCACCACCACCGCGGCGAAGACGAGCACGACCACTCCCAGCGTGACGAGCGACGTGGCGCGGTCCCAGGTCTCCACGCCCCGACCGTAGCCCGTGCGTCCCGTCGCCGGCCCTGACCGCGGACGCCGTGAGGTCGAGCCGGGGCAGGCCGAACGGATAGGTTGCCCCCGTGGCAGATACCGTCGCGAACGCCCAGACCTCGCCCGACGTCACGCAGCCGTGGGCCGAGCTGGGGCTGAAGGAGCCCGAGTACGCCCGGATCCGGGAGATCCTCGGGCGCCGTCCCACCTCCTGCGAGCTGGCCATGTACTCGGTGATGTGGTCCGAGCACTGCTCCTACAAGTCCTCCAAGGTGCACCTGCGCAAGTTCGGTGCGCTGGAGCCGGTGACGCCCACCGGGGAGCTGCTGGCCGGGATCGGCGAGAACGCCGGCGTCATCGACGTCGGCCAGGGCTGGGCGGTCACCTTCAAGATCGAGTCGCACAACCACCCCTCCTACGTCGAGCCGCACCAGGGCGCGGCCACCGGGGTGGGCGGCATCGTCCGCGACATCCTCGCCATGGGCGCCCGCCCGATCGGCGTGATGGACCCGCTGCGCTTCGGCCCGCTGGACGCCCCCGACACCGCCCGGGTGCTGCCCGGCGTGGTCTCGGGCATCGGCGGCTACGGCAACTGCCTCGGGCTGCCCAACATCGGCGGCGAGGTGGTCTTCGACCACTCCTACCTCGGCAACCCGCTGGTCAACGCGCTCTGCGTCGGCAAGCTGCGCCACGAGGACCTGCACCTCGCCCACGCCACCGGCACCGGCAACAAGGTCATCCTCTACGGGGCGGCCACCGGCGGTGACGGCATCGGCGGGGCGTCCATCCTGGCCTCGGAGACCTTCGATCCTTCGACAGGCTCAGGACAGGCTCCGCAGCGGAAGCGGCCCAGCGTCCAGGTCGGCGACCCCTTCATGGAGAAGCTGCTGATCGAGTGCACCCTCGAGCTGTTCGCGGCCGGGGTGGTCAACGGCATCCAGGACTTCGGTGCGGCCGGCATCTCCTGCGCCACGTCGGAGCTGGCCGCGGCCGGTGACGGCGGCATGCACGTCGAGCTCGACCTGGTGCCGCTGCGGGACCCCACGCTCAGCCCCGAGGAGATCCTCATGAGCGAGTCCCAGGAACGGATGATGGCCGTCGCCTCACCCGAGCACGTGGACCGCTTCCTGGAGATCTGCCGGCGCTGGGACGTCCAGGCCACCGTGGTCGGCGAGGTCACCGACACCGGCCGGCTGGTCATCGACTGGCACGGCGAGACCGTGGTCGACGTCGACCCGCGCACGGTCGCCCACGAGGGCCCGGTCTACGAGCGCCCCTACGCCCGCCCGGACTGGCAGGACGAGGTGCAGGCCCGCGACGTCAACGCCCTCACCCGTCCCCGCACCGGGGCCGAGCTCGCCGAGACCGTGCTGGCGCTGGCCGGCTCGCCCAACCTGTGCGACCGCTCCTGGATCACCGACCAGTACGACCGGTTCGTGCTTGGCAACTCGGTGCTGGCCCAGCCCGAGGACGCCGGCGTGCTGCGGATCGACGAGGAGACCCAGCTCGGGGTCGCGCTCGCCACCGACTGCAACGCCCGGTTCACCCTGCTCGACCCGCGCCAGGGCGCCAAGCTCGCGCTGGCCGAGGCCTACCGCAACGTCTCGGTCACCGGCGCCCAGCCGGTGGCGGTGAGCGACTGCCTCAACTTCGGCTCCCCGGAGGACCCGGCGGTGATGTGGCAGTTCGTCGAGGCCGTCGAGGGGCTGGTCGAGGGCTGCGCGGTGCTCGGCACCCCGGTCACCGGCGGCAACGTCAGCTTCTACAACCAGACCGGCACCACCCCGGTGCTGCCCACTCCGACCGTCGGGGTGCTCGGCGTGCTGGAGGACGTCGCCCAGCGCGTCCCGATGGGGTTCGCCGCCGAGGGCGACACCGTCTGGCTGCTCGGCACCACCCGCGACGAGCTGGCCGGCTCCGCCTGGGCCGGCGTCGTCCACGACCACCTCGGCGGACTCCCGCCCGAACTCGACCTCGAGCACGAGATGCGGCTGTCGAGGCTGCTGCAGCGGGCCGCCCGGCAGGCTCTGCTCACCTCCGCTCACGACCTCTCCGACGGCGGCCTGTCCCAGGCGCTGGTGGAGTGCTGCCTGCGGCGCGGTCACGGCGTGCGGGTCCGGCTCGACGAGATCGACCCGTTCGTCGCACTGTTCTCCGAGAGCACCGGACGGGTCGTCGTCTCGCTCCCGGCCGACCGCGGCGAGCAGCTCGTCGAGCTGGCCGCCCAGCTCGACGTGCCGATCACCCAGCTCGGGGTGACCACCGCCGCCGACCCGGACGCCGCGCTGGAGGTGGAGGGCCTGTTCAACCTTCCGCTCTCCCAGGTCCGCGACGTCTGGACCGCCCCCATCCCGCGCGCGCTCGGCCTCACCGCCGGCTGAACGCGGCTCGCCCGGCGCGGGCAGTGCCTCGAACGGGCGGTGCTCGGGCCGTGATGTGCCGGACGCGCCGAGGCGCGCCGCGAGTGGGCGGTGCTCAGCCCTGACGCGGCGGACGCTGAGCCGCGCATCGAGTGGGCGGGGACCAGGTGGCGACGCGTCCGGGGGCTGAGAGGTGCCGCGAGTGGGCGGTGCTCGTGCTCCGCGCTGCCTCGGGGGCCGATGAACGCCGCGAGTGGGCGGTGGTGCTGCTGCGGACGGCGTCGAGAGCCGAGGTGTGCTCCGAGCGGGCGGTGGTGCTGCTGCCCGCGCCGTCGGGGCCGAGGTGTGCTCCGAGTGGGCGGTGATGCTGCTCCGCACCGCGTCGAGAGCCGAGGTGTGCCGCGAGTGGGCGGTGATGCTGCTCCGCACGCGTCCAGCGCCGATGCGCGCTCCGACCGGGCGGTGCTCGGGCCCCCGACCGCGTCTGGTGCCGACGGTGCGCCGAGAGGGCGGTGCTCAGGCTGGCCAGGACCTCAGCTCGCGGGTGAGCCGGTCGAGGTACTCCGGAGGGCCGGCCTCGCGGAACCACAGCCACAGCTCCGCGGCGTGCAGCGGCAACCAGACGCGGACGTCGGCGGGATCGGCCCCGTAGGCCTCGACCAGCGCCTCGCCGCGACGCGGGTCGTCCCGGGAGGCCCCGTAGGCCGCGCGGGACAGCTCGCGCAACGGATCGCCCACGTGGGCGGCCTCCCAGTCGACCACCCCGCTCACCAGCTCGCCGCTGAGGAGCAGGTTGCCGTTGGTCCAGTCCCCGTGGCAGAGGACCCGGCCGGACGCCGGTGGGATGCGCAGCGGCAGCGGTGGCCCGCCGGCCTCGCGGTAGCGGTGGATGGTGCGGGCGTCGTCGGGCGGGCCCGGCAGACCCGTCGGCGGTGGCAGCCGGTGCAGCTCGTGCAGCAGCGCCGCGGAGGCGCCGATGCCGGCGATCTGCCGGGAGGCGTCCAGGCCGTCCACCCGCTCACCCGGCAGCAGGGTCATCAGCACCGACCCCGGCGCTACGGCCACCAGCTCCGGCACCGGCAGCCCGCTGCCGGCCAGCGCCCGCAGCGCCTGCACCTCGGTGTCGTGGCGGACCGGGTCGGCGAACCGCTTCTCGACCAGCTCCCGGCCGTCCACCCGCACCACGCGGACCTGACCGACCGCTCCCTGTCGCACCCGCCCATCCTGCCCGCTCCTCCCCAGCCCGCCGACGGGGACGGGGCGTCGCCCGCGACCTCTCGGTAGGGTCGCCCCGTGCCGACCACCGAGTCCCTCGCCGCCGCCCTCGACCAGGTGATGCCGCGGGTCCGCCGCGACCTCGCCGACCTGGTCGCGATCCCGTCGGTGAGCGCCGACCCCGCCCACGCCGACGACGTCCGACGCAGCGCGGAGAAGGTCGCCGAGCTGGCCCGCGAGCTCGGCGCGGCCGACGTCTCGGTGGTCACCGAGGACGGCGGGCAGCCGGCGGTCATCGCGCACTGGCCCGCGCCCGCCGGCGCCCCGACGGTCTGCCTCTACGCCCACCACGACGTCCAGCCGACCGGGGACGCCACCCGCTGGAGCAGTGAGCCGTTCGCGGCCACCGAGCGCGGCGAGCGGGTGTTCGGCCGCGGCGCCGCCGACGACAAGGGCGGGCTGTCGGTGCACCTGGCCGCGCTGCGCGCCCTCGGCGGACGTCCGCCGGTGGGCGTCACGCTCTTCGTCGAGGGCGAGGAGGAGATCGGCTCGCCGACGCTGGGCCAGACCCTCACCGCGCACGCCGAGGCGATCGCCGCCGACGTCTTCGTCATCGCCGACTCGGCCAACTGGGACGTCGGCGCGCCCGCCTTCACCACCACCCTGCGCGGCCTGGCCGACTGCGTGGTGGAGGTCGCCACCCTCGACCACGCCCTGCACTCCGGCCAGTACGGCGGGGTGGTGCCGGACGCCCTCACCGCGCTCAGCCGGCTGCTCGCCACCCTGCACGACGAGCACGGCTCGGTGGCCGTGGAGGGCCTGACCGGCACCGACGGCCCCGACCTGGAGTACCCCGAGGAGCGGCTGCGCGCCGAGACCGGGATCCTCGACGGGGTGCGGTGGACCGGCACCGGGTCGGTGGTCAGCCGGTTGTGGACCCAGCCGGCGATCAGCGTGCTCGCGATCGATGCCACCCCGGTGGCGCAGGCGTCCAACACGCTGGTGCCGAGCGCCCGGGCCAAGCTCAGCCTGCGGGTGCCGCCGCACCTGGACGCCGTGGACGCCCTCGAGCGGCTGGTCGACCACCTCGAGACGCACGCCCCCTGGGGCGCCCGGGTCGAGGTCACCCGCGGCAGCACCGGTCAGCCGTCCACGGTGCCGCTGACCGGCCGGCACGCCGAGGTGGCCCGGCGGGCCTTCGCCGACGCCTGGGGGGTCGAGCCGGTCGAGGTCGGCCAGGGCGGGTCGATCCCGATGGTGGCCGAGTTCGCCGACCGGTTCCCCGACGCCACCGTGCTGGTCAGCGCCGTGGTCGACCCGGACTCGCGGATGCACGGCATCGACGAGTCGATGCACCTGGGCGACTTCGGCCGCGCCTGCCTGGCCGAGCTGCTGCTGCTCACCCGGCTCGCCGAGGGCCAGCCGGCATGAGCGCACCCCGGGGGCAGCGGTCGGCGGGCCGGCAGATCAGCGAGTCGGTGGTGGTGGACGCGCCGCCCGCGGTGGTCTTCGACATCCTGGCCGACCCGCGCCAGCACCGCCGGATCGACGGCTCCGGCACCGTCCGCGGGGTGGTGACCGGGCCGGCACGGCTGGCCCTGGGCGCGGAGTTCGGCGTGCGGATGCAGCTGTTCCGGGTGCGCTACAGGATCCGCAACCGGGTGGTGGAGTTCGAGCGCGACCGGCTCATCGCCTGGCGCCACTTCGGCGGGCACCGCTGGCGCTACCGGCTGGAGCCCTCGGGATCGGCCACCACCGTCACCGAGGAGTTCGACTGGTCGCGCTCACCGCTGCCGGCCCGGCTGGTGATGACCGTGCTGGGCATGAAGCGCCGCAACCGCCGCGCCATCCCGGCCACGCTGCAGCGGCTCAAGCACGCCGCCGAGGCCGACGCCGTGCAGGCCGGCCGCGCCGGCTGACGGCGCCCGCAGCACCCGGGGCCTCGGAGGAGGACGATCCCCACACCGGCTCCGAGCCGACGGCCTCCGGCCCGTGGCCCCAGCACCGGCACGCGGATGAGAGGTCTCTCACCTGCCCCTCCTGGCGGCCTCATCGGCGCGGACTTCACTGGTCACCATGATGAAGAAGACGACGACGTGGGTCGCCGTGGGCGGGACCGCGGCCGCACTCCTGGCACCGGTGGCGGCCCTCGCGGTCCGGCCCGCCAGCGACCCGCTCTCCGGCGCGACCGGCGTGGTCGTCGCGCACGCCCGCCAGGAGGTCCCGACCGAGAGCACCGCCCCGGCCGAACCGCGGACCGGGGGCACCGACCCCGAGGTCGTGCCGCCGGGCAGCCCCACCTCACCCGAGACGGCGGCGGACGCCCCGGGTTCGGCGAACAGCCCGGCCAGCCCGGTGACGGCCCTGACGGCGCAGAGCCCGGCCAGCCCGCAGTCCCCGGCCAGCCCCCGGACCGCGGTGAGCCCGGTCAGCCCGCGGTCTCCGGGAAGCCCCGACTCCCCGGGAAGCCCCGAGTCCCCGGAGAGCCCCGAGTCCCCGGAGAGCCCCGAGTCCCCGGAGAGCGCCGACTGAGGACGTCCACCGCGTCCCCCCACGGCCGCCCGGTGCCCGGCACCGGGCGGTCCGGCGTCGTTCCTGGGATGCTGGCCGGATGAGAGCCCCAGCGCTGCGCCGGTCCGCGGTGCGGACGCGCATCATGGCCGCGGTGCTGCTCACCACGCTGCTGGGGATGTCGGTGGCCGGGGTGGTCTCCTACGTGCTCGCCCGCCAGGCGACCTTCGACACCGTGCGGGAGGCCCTGGTGCAGGAGAGCGACGAGATCCGCACGATCGCCGAGCTGGTGGCTGAAGGAGGAGCCGAGGAGCCGATGAGCTCTCCGCGCGACGTGCTGTACCTGGCGATCAGCCGGTCGGTGCCCAACCCCAACGAGGCGATCCTCGGTCTGGTGGACGGCGCCGTCGAGATGGTGCCCCAGTCCGGCGACCCGTTCCAGCAGAGCCTGGCCGCCGACACCGAGCTGGTGCAGGCCGCGGCCGCGGTCCGGCCGGGGGCGGAGCTGGAGATTCGCTACCTCAGCACCGGGCAGCACCGCTCGGTCGCCTACCTGTCCATCCCGGTGCAGGTGGAGGGCTCGTCCAGCCTCGGGCACTACGTCGCGGTGGTCGACGTCGAGGCCGCGATGGCCCCGATCAACCGCACCCACCTCACCTACGCCGGCATCTGCGTCCTCACCCTGCTCGTGGTCGCCGCGGTCGGCTACGTCGTGGCCGGACGGCTGCTGGCGCCGCTGCGCTCGTTGCAGACCACCGCGCAACGGATCTCCGAGGCCGACCTGACCGACCGCATCCCCGCCGAGCAGCTCGCCGCCGGTGACGAGGTGTCGGACCTCGGCCTCACCGTCAACGCCATGCTCGACCGGCTCTCGGACTCCTTCGACCAGCAGCGTCGGATGCTCGACGACGCCGGCCACGAGCTGCGCACCCCGCTGACCATCGTCCGCGGCCACCTCGAGCTGGTGGACGCCGCCGACCCGGCCGACGTCATCCGCACCCGCGACCTGGCGATGGACGAGCTCGACCGCATGCACCGGATGGTGGAGGAGCTGATGATGCTGGCCCGCTCGAAGCTGCCCGACTTCACCGCGGTGCGTCCGACGGTGGTGGCCGACCTGCTCGACGACGTGCTGGCCAAGAGCACCGCGCTGGGGGACCGGCTCTGGCGGATCGAGCAGACCGTCGTGGACACCGTGCTGCTGGACCCGCAGCGGATCACCCAGGCCCTGCTGCAGCTGGTCAGCAACGCCGTGCGCTTCACCGGGCCCGGCGACCTGATCGCCCTCGGCGCGGACTGCGGCGGCGGTGAGCTGCGGATCTGGGTCCGCGACACCGGCAGCGGCATCGCCGCCGACCAGCAGGGGCGCATCTTCGAACGCTTCTACCAGGGCGGTCCGGCCGGTGCCGGCGCCCGCGAGGCCGGTGCCGGGCTGGGGCTCGCCATCGTCTCGGCCATCGCGGCCGGGCACGGCGGCACGGTCCGGTTGCGCTCGGCCCCCGGGGTGGGCAGCACCTTCACCCTCGTGCTCCCCGCCGTCCCCGACGAGGTCCCGGCGCCGCTGCTGGAGCGGACGCCGAGCCAGGAGGTCCGATGAGCTCCATCCTGATCGTGGAGGACGAGCCGCGGATCGCGGCCTTCCTCGAGAAGGGGCTGCGGGCCGCCGGCTATGCCACCCTGGTGGTCGGCGACGGCCCCGGCGGGCTCGACCACGCCCTGACCGGGGACTTCGACCTGATGGTGCTCGACATCGGGCTGCCCGGGATGGACGGGTTGTCGGTGCTGGAGAACCTGCGCGGCCAGGGCTCGACCCTGCCGGTGGTCATCCTCACCGCACGGGACTCCGTGGCCGACACCGTCACCGGGTTCGAGAGCGGGGCGGACGACTACCTGGCCAAGCCGTTCCGGTTCGAGGAGCTCGTCGCCCGGATCAAGGTGCGGCTGCGGGACCGCCCGACGGCGGCGAGCAGCACCCGCACCGTCGGCGGGCTGACCCTCGACCTGCACAGCCGCACTGTGCGGGTGGACGGCGGTCCGGAGGTCGAGCTGTCGGCGCGGGAGTTCGCGCTGCTCGACATGTTCCTGCAGCACCCCCGCCAGGTGCTCAGCCGCGAGCAGCTGCTGAGCCGGGTGTGGGGCTACGACTTCGACCCCGGGTCGAACGTGGTCGACGTCTACGTGCGCTACCTGCGCAACAAGATCGGCCCGGAGCGGATCTGCACCGTCCGCGGCGCCGGGTACCGGCTGACCGGCTGAGGGTCAGCGCCGGCGCAGCAGCCGGCGTCCCAGCGGGAGCAGCCGCTCCAGCGGGAAGGACGGCGCGTAGATCACCCCGGTGAGGTGGTGGCGGAAGCGGATGCCCATGACCACCTTGATGCCCCAGTGCAGGCCGAACACGCCGACGGACCAGAGCCGGGCCAGCCGGCGGTCCAGCAGGGCCAGCGGGGCCGCGAGCTCGAGCGCCAGCGAGCCGGCGGCCAGCACGGTGAACACCCGGGTGTGCGGGTAGAGCCGGGTGCCGGTGCTGCTCACCTGCTCCCCGAGCAGCGCCTTGCGCAGCGCGTCGGCGGCGATCTGGCTGCGCAGCGACTCCCCACGCACCCACGACCAGCCCAGCGGCCCCTTCACCTTGGCGATCGCGGTGACCAGGTAGGACGCCGCCGTCACCGCCTCCATCACCCGTCCCGGTGTGCCGTAGCGCCAGCTGTCCGGACGCGGGGCGCGGGTGTGCAGGGCGTCGACCGACAGCGCGTCGGCCGAGGGCGTGCAGCCGAGGACGGCGGTGTGCAGCACCAGGGCGTTGTCGTGGTGGAAGACCATGGACCAGCTGTTGCGGTAGGAGAGCGTCCACAGCAGCAGCGCGGCGTGGGCCGGGCCGGTGACCCGGTGCCACAGCCCGGCGGTGAAGGCGACGTCGGCGGCCAGCCCGGCGTAGAGCAGGCCGTCGGCCACCACCGGCGGCAGCGGCCGGCGCAGCACCCGGACCGGCCCGACCGGGGCGAACAGCGAGGGGTCGGTGCGGTGCACCCGGCGGAACATCCTCACCCGGCGGGCCAGGTAGACGCCGGTGTAGACGCCGTTGACGATGCGCAGCAGCGCGGGTCGGGTCGCCGGGGCGCTCGGGAGCAGCGTCTGGTCGAGACCGCGCTGCAGTCGGTCGAGCCGGCTCATCGTCGTCCTCCTGCGGGGAGGGTGGGCCGCGGCACGGTCGCGGTGGCGTGCACGGTGCGGCGCAGCGGGCCGGGGTCGCCGGCGAAGAAGTCGTCGTAGCGGTGGGTGCTGCTGACCACCTGCACCTCGACCACGCCCCGCTCGGTGGGCCGGCTGCTGGTCGCCACCGACCGGGCGGCCTCGGCGGCCAGCTCGGCGGCGCCACCGCGGGCCACCCGGCGGTTCATCTGGCGGCGCACCTGGTTCATCCCGCCGGTTCCGGCGTGGCGGTGGTGCAGCACCCGGCTCTCGCCACCGGCGTCGACGCCGAGCAGGTGCACCACGGTGCCGGTGCGCCGGCGGCGCGCGCTGAACATCGGGTAGTAGGACAGCGGGAAACCGTCGCGGCGCTCGGCCGGCGGGCGCCAGCTCTGCCGCAGGGGCACCAGCACGGCGGTGACCAGCCCGGCCGCGGCCATCAGGGTGAGCGCCTTCTGCAGCCGCTCGCCTCCCGGGGGAGGCGTCCTCGGGGTCATCTCAGCTCCTTCCGGCCAGGGCGGCCACGGGTCGCGGGTCGGCGGCGAAGAGCCGCGCGGTGGGTCCGTCGCCGGTCAGCAGCAGCGCGGGCGGGCCGGTCTCGACGACGCGGCCGTCCTGCAGGCACCACACCTCGTCGGCGCGTTCGACGAGCTCGCGGCGGTGGGTGACGACCAGGGCGGTGCCGGAGTGGTCCGCGAGTACCCGGTCGACCACCCGGCTGGCCTCGGTGTCGAGGTGGCTCTCGGCCTCGTCCAGCACCAGCAGCGGCGGACGTCCCAGCGCGGCCCGGGCGACCGCGACCCGGCCGCGCTGCCCGGCCGACAGCCGGCTGCCGGACTCGCCGACGTCGGTGCGCCAGCCGTCGGGCAGCTCGGCGGCCAGCTCGTCCAGGCCGCAGAGCGTGCTGATCCGGGCCAGCTCGGCCTCGTCCACGCGCGGGTTGCGGTAGGTGACGTTGCGCCGCAGGCTGCCGCGCAGCAGCGGGAGGTCGGGGCTGGCGATGCCGACCGCGGCCCGCACCGAGGCGAGCGAGCGGTGCCGGACGTCCTGGCCGTCGATGCAGACCTGTCCGGCGTCGGGGTCCGACAGCCGGGCCACCAGGGCCACCAGGGTGCTCTTGCCCGCGCCGTTGGCGCCGACCACCGCGACCCGGCGGCCACCGCGGACCCGCAGGGTGACGTCGGCCAGTGCCTCGCCGAGGCTGACCCGCTCGATCTCCACCGCGCCGGTGCGCACCTCCAGGTCGGGCTGGTCGGCGGGGTCGGGCAGCGGCGGGATGTCGAGGAAGCCGTGGACGGCCCGGCGGGCGATCCGCGCGCCGGCGGCGTACTCGGCCACCCGGCCGAGGTCGCGCAGGTAGCCCCCGAGCAGCCCGGCGAGGCTGACCGCGGCGAGCACGGTACCGGCGCTGGCGCGTCCCTCCCGCACCTCGAAGGCGCCCACCAGCAGCGCGGCCACGCCGGCAGCGGCCGCGGCACCCTCGGCGATCGCACGGACGGTGCCGGAGGCGCCGGCCTGGTCGACCATCGCGTCGGCGACCCGCTGGCTGCGCCGCTGCACCCGGCGGCGCTCACGGTCCTCCTGACCGGCCGACTGCAGCACGCCGAGCTGGGTGAGCCGCTCGGTGACCTCCCCGGTCAGCCGGGAGCGGCGCCGGCGGGACGCCCGCGCGGTGTGCAGCAGCCGGGGGGAGGCGGCCCAGGTCGCCAGGGCGCCAGCCACCAGCACCCCGCCGACCGCGGCGGCCAGGGCGGGGTTCATCACCGCCAGCGCGGCGAGCACCAGCCCGACCGCCACGCCGGCGACCAGCAGCCGGGCGAGCCCGCGGCCGACCCACAGCCGCAGCGCGGAGAGGTCGCCGGCGAAGCGGAGCAGCATGCTGCCGCGGTGGCGGCGTCCGAGCTCGCGTGCCGGCACCCGGGTGAGGTGGGCGAAGAGCACGTCGCGCACCTCCTGCACGTAGTGCTGGGCCACCTGCTCCGAGGCCAGCCGCTCCGCGCCGCGGAACAGCGCCGAGCCGAGCACCGCGCCGGCCAGCCCGGCGACCAGCCAGCCCACCGCACCGGTGGGCAGCGGGGCCGGGACGGCGCGGCCGGTGCCGACCAGCAGGTCGAACCCGCGCTGCACCAGGACCGCGATCGAGACGGCGGTGAAGGCCTGGCCGACGCCGATGCCGACCAGCCGGGCGAACGCCCACCGCCGCGGGCGGGCCAGTGGCCGGGGGATCACCGGCGCGCCGCCAGCTGGTGGAACAGCTCGGCCGCCGCGGACGGATCACCCAGCCGGGGCAGCGACCACAGGGGCTCCGAGGTGGCGGCCTCAGCCTCGGCCACCGCCAGCGGGGAGGCGGTGAGCACCCCGCTCAGCCCGAGCACCGGCAGCCCGCGCTCGCGCAGCCAGGCCGAGCCGGCGGCCGCGCCGAGGGCGTCCCGGGCGGCGAACAGCACGCCGTCCACCCGCTCGATGAACCGGGGGTCGGTGAGCAGCGTCGCCGACTCCTCGTGGAACAGCCCGTCGGCGACCTCGAGCACGACGACGTCGCAGCCGTCCCCGGCCAGCCGGTCGGTGAGCTCGGTGAAGATGCGGCGGACCTCGGCCGGACCGGTCCGGTAGGTGGTGGGCACGCCGGCGGAGGTGAAGTCGTAGACCGGGTCGGCGCCGGCGTCGCCCAGCAGCCAGACGTCCCCGCCGGCGCCGGTCCCGGTGACCTTGGCCGCCCCGACCCGCAAGCCGGCCAGCCGCAGCCCGCGCACCAGGTGGGCGGCACTGGTGGTCTTGCCGGCGTTCATCGACGCGCCGACGACGGCCACGGTGACGGGACGCCGGGCCGGTGCGGGCGCCGGCGGGAGCGCGGCCGAGCGCAGGTTGATGCGGCGGCCCTCGGCGTCCAGCAGCAGACCGGTGGGCTCGAGGGTGGTGGCCGAGCCCATCCGGTCGTGGGCCGACTCGACCCGTCCGGCCAGGCCACCGGCGGCCACGAGGTGGCAGGGTGCGAGGTCGTCGGGGACTCCGGCGTGGAACTGGTCGGGGGCGTAGCGGGCGCCGTAGCAGACCACGACGTCGTCGCCGGGGAAGAGGCTGGCCCGGCGGCCGTCGCGCAGCTCCAGGCGCGGGTGCTGGCCGACGCTGACCACCCGCGCGAGCACCAGGTCGCCGGCCGCGGGCACTCCCTCGAGCTCGACCCGGGTCACGCCCGCGGTGCTCACCCGCCGGGTGGTGTAGGCGTGCTTGGCGCGGGCCACCCGGTCCGGGTCGAGGTCGCCGGTCCGCGCCGCCCCGGCCGGCACCGGGTCGGTGCGCAGGTCGGTCAGCGGGGTGGGCAGGTCGGTCAGGACGGACATCACGTACTCCTCGCACGGGGGTGTCGGACGACCCGACCCTGCGCGGCCGGCATGATGCCCCGATGACGCGTCGATGAGAGAGTCATCATCGCGACCTCAGGACTTCAGCGCCTTCCCCATCCCAGCGCCCTGAGCCTGTCGAAGGGCGAGCACCGGGCCGCAGGGGAACAGGTACGCCAGCACCTCGGAGTCGTCGGCAGACGCGGGTAGACTGCGGCCAGAGCACGGGGTCCCGTGCGCCGGGTGGCAGGGACGGCGCACACCACGACCGGCGCACCCGCGCCGCACCCTGGAGCTCTGCGATGTCCCACTCCTCCGCCGTACCCGGCTACCGGCAGCTGTTCGCGCTGACCGGTCCCTGGTTCGCCCCCGTCGCCTTCGTCGCCCGGCTGCCGCTGGCGATGGCCCAGCTCGGCAGCCTGCTGCTCGTCTCCGGCGTCACCGGCTCCTACGGCGCGGGCGGTCTCACCGCCGGCGCGCTGGCCGTCGCCAACGCCGTGGTCGCGCCGCTGGCCGGTGCGCTTGCCGACCGGGTCGGCCAGCGTCCGGTGCTGCTGGTCCAGTCGATCGGGGCCGCGCTCGCCCTGCTGGCGCTCGTGCTGACCGCCACCCCCGGACGTCCGCTGGTGCTGGTGCTCGGCTGCGCCGCCATCGCCGGGGCGCTCCTCCCGCAGGCCGGCACCCTGGCCCGGGTCCGCTGGCGGCTGCTCGCCTCCCGGGCCGAACGTCCCCGGCTCACCGAGACCGCCTTCGCCTACGAGGGCGCAGCCGACGAGGCCTCCTTCGTCCTCGGCCCGGCGCTGGTGGGTCTGCTGGCCGCCCTGGTCGCACCCGCCGGTGCGCTGCTGGTGGCCGCCGCCCTGGTGGTCGTCTTCGGGCTGGCCTTCGCGCTGCACCCCTCGGCCACGCTGACCCGTCCCGACCGCAGCCTGCCCACCACGACCGGCGGTGGGCCGCTGCTGCCGCCCGGGCTCGCCGTCCTGCTGCTGGCCATGCTCGGCGTCGGGATGGTGTTCGGTTCGGTGCAGACCGGCAACTCGGTGCTGGCCACCGCCGCCGGGGAGCCCGGGCTGACCGGCGGCCTGCACGCCCTGCTCGGGGTGGGCAGCGTACTGGCCGGGCTGCTCGTGCCGGCCCTGCCCGCCCGCTGGACGCTGCGCCGCCGGCTGCTCGTCTCCGCCGCCGCGCTGCTGGTGCTCAGCCTGCCGCTGCTGGCTGTCAGCACCCTGCTGCCGCTGTCGGTGGTGCTGCTGGTGCTCGGGCTGAGCATCGCCCCGACGATGATCACGCTGTTCTCACTGGTGGCCGAGGTCGCCCCGCCGCAGCGGATCACCACCGCGCTCACCCTGCTCGCCGGCACCACCGGCGTCGGCTACGCGCTCGGCTCGGGACTGGCCGGACGGCTGGCCGACTGGGGCGGGCACACCCCGGCCTACGCGGTCACGGTCGCCGCCGGTGCGCTGGCGGCGGGGATGGCCCTGGCCGCCCAGCGGTCCGCGTCCGTCCCGCAGCGGGTCGCCGACCGGGTGGACGCAGGGGCGTCCGGCCCGACCACCACCCGCTGACCCCCCGACGCACCTCGTCGACCGCAACCTCCCCGACCCGCCCGTCCCTGCACGCGAGTGTGGCCGGGACGTCGTCTGGGTCAGGCGCGAGACGACGTGTCGTCCACACTCGCGGGCGGGGGTCAGGCGGGGGTCAGGCGGGGGTCAGGCGGGGGTCAGGCGGGGGCCAGGCGGGGGTCAGCGCTCGGCGACGACCGCCACCCTGCCGGCGGGGACGCGGAGCAGGCCGTCGACGTCGGCGCCGGCCACCAGGTCGCGGCCGGTGGCCGGCAGCGTCGCCTCGGTGGCGGTGTGGTTGATGACGAAGAGGTAGGACGCGCCGTCGGTGCCGTGGCGGCGCACCACCTCCACGCCCGGCAGCACGTCGGCCTCCGGCTCGACGCCGGCCTCGGCCAGCACCCGCTCGACCAGCCGGGCCACACCCACCTCGTCGGGACGGGTGGCGACGTACCAGGCCGCGCCCTCGCCCACCACGTTGCGGGTGACCGCCGGTCCGCCGGCCAGCGGCCCGTCCACCCAGCGGTGCACCGCCTCGGCACCCTCCAGCCGGGTGTGCTCGCTCCACAGGTCCGCGGTGGTGCCGTCGTCGAGGGTCAGCCGCTCGTCCTCCTGCAGCGGGAAGAACTCCTCGGTCCGGACGCCCAGCAGCTCGCGGAACGCGCCGGGGTAGCCGCCGAGGTAGACGTGGTCGTGCTCGTCCACCGTCCCGCTGAGGAAGGTGACCAGCGCCGAGGCGCCGCCGCGGACCGCCTCGGCCACCCCGGCCGCGTCGGCGTCGGAGACGCTGTGCAGGGTGGGCAGCACCACCGCGCGGTAGCCGGTGAGGTCGGCCCCGGCCGGCACCACGTCGACGGTGACCCCGCGACGCCACAGCGCGCGGTACCAGCGCAGCACCTCCTCGGGGTAGCTCAGCGCCGACGTGGGGTGGAAGTCGGCCTCGACCGCCCACCACGACGGGTAGTCGAAGACCAGCGCCACCGACGCCCGCACCCGCGACCCGCGGACCGGCGCCAGCTCGCCCAGCACCCGGCCCAGCTCGACGGTGTTCCGCCACACCGCGCTGTCGGTGCCGGTGTGCGGGACCATCCCGGAGTGGTACTTCTCCGCACCCGCCACCGACTGCCGCCACTGGAAGAACATCACCGCGTCCGCCCCGCGGGCGACGTGGGTGAGGGAGTTGCGCAGCATCTCACCGGCCCCCTTGGCCCGGTTGCGGGGCTGCCAGTTCACCGCCGAGGTGGAGTGCTCCATCAGCATCCACGGGTCTCCGCCGGCCACCCCGCGGCTGAGGTCGGCGCTGAAGGCCAGGTCGACGTAGCCCTCGGGGTCGGCCGCCACCAGGTAGTGGTCGTTGGCGATGACGTCGAGGTCGCCGGCCCAGCTGAAGTAGTCCATCCACTTCGCGTTGGGCAGCATCAGGTTGGTGGTGGTCGGCACCGCCGGGGTGACCTCGCGCAGCACGTCGCGCAGCGCCCGGTAGTGGGTGAGCAGCTCGTCGGAGGAGAACCGTGCGAAGTCGAGCTGCTGGGTGGGGTTCAGCCCGGTCGGTGAGGCCCGCGGCGGCTGCACCTCGGCGAAGGAGTCGTAGCGCTGGGACCAGAACGCGGTGCCCCAGGCGGCGTTGAGCGCCTCGACGTCTCCGTAGCGCTCCTCGAGCCAGCGCCGGAACGCCACGGCGGCGTTCTCGGAGTAGTCGTGCGGGACGTGGCAGCCGAGCTCGTTGTCGACGTGCCACAGCGCCAGCGCCGGGTGGTCGCGGTAGCGCTCGGCCATCCGCCGGGTCATCGCCACGGCGTAGGAGCGGAACATCGGGGAGGAGACGGCATAGGCCTGCCGGCTGCCCTGGCCCAGGACCACACCCTCGGCGGTCACCGGCAGGATCTCCGGGTGGTTCGTGGTCAGCCACGGCGGCGGGGACGCCGTCGCGGTGGCCAGCGCGACCCGGATGCCACCGGCGTGCAGCCGGTCCAGCACGGCGTCCAGCCACTCGAAGGTGTACTCGCCCTCGCGCGGCTCGAGCTGGGCCCAGGAGAAGATGGCGACGCTGACCAGGTTCACCCCGGCCAGCTGCATCAGCTCGACGTCCTCCAGCTGGGTCTCCAGCGGCCACTGCTCGGGGTTGTAGTCCCCGCCGTAGGCCAGACCGGGGACGTCCACCGGCCAGGGACGGGCGGGGGTGGGGGACTCGGTCATGGGGCGCCTCTCCGGATCGGTGGCGGGCCCGCAGGTCGGGCACCGGCCGGCAGGACGCTACGGAGCACGCGCTGGCGGCGTCAATCGACTCCCGGCGCGTCCGAGCGGCGCCTAAGGTGGGCCCATGGCCCCGTTCGAGAACTGGATCGACCGGCAGATCCGCGAGGCCACCGAGCGCGGGGAGTTCAGTGGCCTCAAGGGTGAGGGCAAGCCGCTGGCGGGGCTCGACCGCGGTGGTGACGACTGGTGGATCCGGCAGAAGCTCGAGGACGAGGACCTCACCGGTGCCCTGCCCACCAGCCTCAGCCTGCGCCGCGAGCGGGAGCGGATCCAGGAGGTGCTGGCCGAGGCCCGCACCGAGCAGGCCGCCCGCGAGCTCGTCGAGGACCTCAACGCCCGCATCCGCCACTCCCACCGCCGGGCGGTGCAGGGCCCACCGATCTTCATCCGCACCCTCGACGTCGAGGAGACGATCGCCGAGTGGCGCCGCCGCCGTCGGAGCTGACGGCGCCTAGACCTCGATCGCGCCCGGACGCCCGTCCTCGACCACGAACGAGCGCAGCACCTCCGCCGGGGAGTCCGGACGTCCGACCGTGTCAACCATCACGAGATCGGTCCGCCATTCGTCGGCCGTGACGACGTGGCGCTGGTAGCCGCGACGGTCGCCGTCGAAGAACTTCATGTGCGGGTTGTACCTGATCATGGGCCCGTAGTACGGCCCGTACGGGGTGCCGTCGCCGTTGGTGCTGATCGAGGTGCCGACGAACTCGGTCGCCACCACCGGGCTGCCGGGGGTGTCGAAGTCGCGGTGGATGTCGTTGACGAAGGTCGAGTGCCAGTCGCCGGTGACGAAGACCGGGTTGCTCAGCCCCGCGCCGACCACCTGCTCCAGCAGCCGGTTGCGGGCGGCGGGGAAGCCGTCCCAGGCGTCGTGCCACAGCAGGTCGCCGAGGTCGCCGTCGTGGTCGAGCCGGGCCACCATCACGTTGTTGCCGAAGATGTTCCAGCGGGCGGTGCTGGCCGCGATCCCGGCCGCCAGCCACTGCTCCTGCTCCGCACCCAGCATGGTGATGGACGGGTCGTAGGCCGCCGCGCAGGCCTGTGCCTCGCCCCAGCCGCAGGGCGGGGCGTCGCGGTACTGCCGGCCGTCGAGCATGTCGACCTGGGCCAGGGAACCCCAGTGCAGCCGGCGGTAGATCCGCACCGCGTCCTGCTTGACCAGCAGCGCGGCCCGCAGCGGCTGGTGCTCCCAGTAGGCCTGGTAGGCCGCGGCGCGGGCGGCCGGGGCGCCGCCGGGCTGCTCGTCCTCCCAGCCGCCGGCGTAGTCGTTGGTGTACTCGTGGTCGTCCCAGGTGGTGATGAACGGCACCTTCGCGTGCAGCGCCTGCAGCTGCTCGTCCTGCTTGTACAGCGCGTGCCGGGCCCGCCACTGGGTCAGCGTCCGCGGGGCGGGCCGGCAGACCTCGGGCACGGGGGTGCCGCGGTAGCCGGCGGTGGCACCCATCGCGTACTCGTAGACGTAGTCGCCCAGGTGCAGCACGAAGTGCGGGTCGTCGGCCAGCACGTGCGGGAAGGAGGAGAAGAAGCCGTCCTCGTACTTCTGGCACGACATCGAGGCGAACCGCAGCTCGGAGGCGTCCGCCCCGGCCGCTGGCGCGGTGCGGGCCCGGCCGACCGCGCTGGCCTCCCGACCGACGAAGAAGCGGTAGAAGTACTCGCGGTCGGGCTGCAGACCCTGGACGTCCACGTGCACGCTGTGCGCCCAGCGCGCCTCGGCCGCCGCCACCCCGCGGGCCACCACGTGGCGCATCCGCTCGTCGGTGGCGACCTGCCAGCGCACCGGCACCCGGCGGGCGCCGCCCATGCCGAAGTCGTCGGCGAAGGGCTCCGGCGCGAGCCGGGTCCACAGCACGAAGCCGGTGGGCTCCGGGTCACCCGAGGCGATGCCGAGGGTGAAGGGGTGCTCGATCCGCGGAGCGGCCTCGACCAGGGCGGGAGCGCCGCTGAGCCCGAGGCCCAGACCGGCGGCGCCGGCCACGAAGGCCCGGCGGGGGAGGGAGGTGGTCACGGGTCGATCCCAACCCCGCCCCGGGACGCCCAGGCGGCCGGTGGTTGAACGCGGCGTGAACACCGCTGACCAAGCCGGCGCCGACCGTCCGCCCGGCACCCGACGGGGACGTCCTAGCCTGGCCGGGCGATGACGGACGGGGCGACGGTGACGCGGCGGCTGCGGGTGACCCCGCCGCCGGTCCCGGTGCGGGCGGTGGTCCTGCTGCTCCACGGCGGTTGGCCCCGCAGCTCGCTGCGGATCGGGGCCTGGTACCCGCCGGTGCAGCAGATCCGGCGGCTGGCCCGCCACCTGGCGCGGACGCTCGGCGCCCGTGGTGTCGCGGTGGTCGAGGTGCAGAACCGGCTGCGCGGCTGGAACGCACCCGAGCTGCCGGCGGTCGCGGATGCCCGCGAGGCCGCGGCCGAGGTGCGCCGCCGCTGGCCGGACGTCCCGCTGGTGCTGCTGGGCTGCTCGATGGGCGCCCGGGTGGCTGCGCGGCTGGCCGGGGAGACCGATGTCGCCGGCGTGGTGGCCCTCACGCCCTGGTGGCCCGAGCCCCAGCCCGGGCTGGCCGGCACCCCGACGGTGGTGGTGTGCGGCACCTGGGACGTCCTCACCCCGGTCTGGCGGGCCCGACGCGTCGTCGAGGCGTTGCGGGCGACCGGGACACCGGTGCACGCCGTCGAGCTGACCGGGGCCGGCCACCTCATGCTGGTCCGGCGCCCGGCGTGGTTCCGGGCCGCGGTCGACGGGGTCGAGCGGGTGCTGGATGGGTCGTTCTCTGGAACGAGCCGATAGGCTGGCTGCCGTGCCTCGTCCCGACGGTCGTCTGAACCACGACATCGACCCCGAAGAGCGCGGCCCCCAGGACGCCTGCGGGGTCTTCGGCGTGTGGGCTCCGGGTGAGGAGGTCGCCAAGCTGACCTTCTTCGGGCTCTACGCCCTGCAGCACCGCGGCCAGGAGTCGGCCGGCATCGCGGTCAGCAACGGCAGCCAGATCATGGTCTTCAAGGACATGGGCCTGGTCAGCCAGATCTTCGACGAGTCGACCCTCGCGTCGCTGCAGGGTGACGTCGCCATCGGCCACACCCGCTACTCCACCACCGGCGCCAGCGTGTGGAACAACGCCCAGCCGACCTTCCGCCCCACCGCCACCGGCGGCCTGGCGCTCGGCCACAACGGAAACCTCACCAACACCGACGAGCTCGAGGCCTGGCTGGAGAGCCGCCCGAACGCCCAGCCGGTGAGCCACAAGGTGACCATGGACTCCAGCAACGACACCTCGCTGGTGACCGCGCTGCTCGCCACCTACGACGACCTCACGGTCGAGGAGGCGGCGATGGAGGTGCTGCCGCGGCTGCGCGGGGCGTTCTGCCTGGTGTTCATGGACAACGACACCATCTACGCCGCCCGCGACCCGCAGGGCATCCGCCCGCTGGTGCTGGGCCGGCTGGAGAAGGGCTGGGTGGTGGCCAGCGAGACCGCCGCCCTCGACATCGTCGGCGCCGCCTTCGTCCGCGAGATCGAGCCGGGTGAGCTGGTCGCGATCGACGTCGACGGCCTGCGCAGCCAGCGCTTCGCCGAGCCGGAGCCCAAGGGCTGCCTGTTCGAGTACGTCTACCTGGCCCGTCCCGACACCACCATCAGCGGACGCCGGGTGCACTCCGCCCGGGTGCGGATCGGGCGCCAGCTGGCCCGCGAGCACCCGGTCGAGGCCGACCTGGTCATCCCGGTCCCGGAGTCGGGGACGCCGGGCGCGATCGGCTACGCCGAGGAGTCCGGCATCCCCTACGGCCAGGGCCTGGTGAAGAACTCCTACGTGGGTCGGACCTTCATCCAGCCCAGCCAGACCATCCGCCAGCTCGGCATCCGGCTCAAGCTCAACCCGCTGCGCGACGTCATCGAGGGCAAGCGGCTGGTGGTGGTCGACGACTCCATCGTGCGCGGCAACACCCAGCGGGCGCTGGTGCGGATGCTGCGCGAGGCGGGTGCCGCGGAGGTGCACGTGCGGATCTCCTCCCCGCCGGTGCGCTGGCCCTGCTTCTACGGGATCGACTTCGCCACCCGCGCCCAGCTGATCGCCAACGGCCTCGGGGTGGAGGAGATCTGCACCTCGATCGGCGCGGACTCCCTGGGCTACATCTCCCTCGACGGCCTGGTCGAGGCCACCACGGTGCCCAAGGACGACCTCTGCCGGGCCTGCTTCGACGGCGTCTACCCGGTCGAGATCCCGATGCGCGAGCGCACCGGCCGTCACGCCATCGACGCCTCCACCCAGCCGGCGCTCGAGCTCGACGGGCCGGACGCGGAGGAGGCCCGGCCGACCGCCGGCACCCGGCGGCCGCAGGCGGTGGAGATCCGATGACGACCACGCCGTCCGCCTACGCCCGTGCCGGGGTCGACATCGAGGCCGGCGACCGGGCCGTCGACCTGATCAAGACCTCCGTGGTGCGCACCCGCCGGCCGGAGGTGATCGGCGGTCTCGGCGGTTTCGCCGGCCTCTTCGACGCCGGTGAGCTGCTCCGCCGCTACTCCCACCCGGTGCTGGCGACCTCCACCGACGGCGTCGGCACCAAGGTCGCCATCGCCCAGGCGATGGACGTCCACACCACCATCGGGCGCGACCTGGTGGGGATGCTGGTCGACGACCTGGTGGTCTGCGGCGCCGAGCCGCTGTTCGTCACCGACTACATCGCCTGCGGGCAGCTCGTCCCCGAGCGGGTCGCCGACATCGTCGCCGGCATCGCCGAGGGCTGCGTGCAGGCGGGGGCGGCCCTGCTGGGTGGGGAGACCGCCGAGCACCCCGGGCTGCTCGAGCCCGACGAGTACGACGTCGCCGGCGCCACCACCGGGGTGGTCGAGCGGGACGCCATGCTCGGCGCCGAGCGCGTCCGCGCCGGTGACGTGCTGGTGGCGATGGCCTCCTCCGGGCTGCACTCCAACGGCTACTCGCTGGTGCGCAAGGTCGTCGCCGACGTCGGCTGGGCGCTGGACCGCGACGTGCCCGAGTTCGGGCGGACCCTCGGTGAGGAGCTGCTCGAGCCGACCCGCATCTACGCCCTGGACTGCCTGGCGCTGATCGAGGCCTGCGAGGTGCACGTGATGAGCCACGTCACCGGCGGCGGGCTGGCCAACAACCTGGCCCGGGTGCTGCCCGAGCGGCTGTCGGCCACCGTCGAACGCAGCAGCTGGCAGCTGCCCCCGGTGTTCGACGTCGTCCAGCGGGTCGGCGGCATCAGCACCCCCGACATCGAGGCCACCCTCAACATGGGGGTCGGCATGGTGGCGGTCGTGCCCGAGGACGCTGCGGCCACGGCGCTGGCCACCCTGACCGACCGCGGCGTCCCGGCCTGGGTCTGCGGACGGGTCGAGGACACGCCCGGCGGGACGGTGGAGCTGGTCGGCGAGCACCGCTGACCGGCTCGGGGAGCCGCCCGGGAAACCCCGGGCGGACGCTGCTTTGCGTGCCCGGACCGCTCGGGTAGATTGAGCCCCACGAAGATGACCACACAGAGCCGCGGTACCGCCGCGCGCTGATGAAGCGAGGGGGTCGCCCGTATGGGACGCGGCCGTGCGAAGGCAAAGCAGACCAAGGTCGCCCGTGAGCTGAAGTACCGGTCGGTGGACACGGACTTCTCCTCCCTGGAGCGCGAGCTGGCGGGTCGCCCCGTCGACGACCACCACGAGGTCCCCGATCCGTATGCCGACCTGGCGGACAAGTACGCCGTCGACGACGACGAGGGCGACGAGGTCGGTCAGTACCGCCGCTCAGGGTGAGGCCGGGGTCCGAGCTGCTACCAGGCGGCCGGACGCGCCACTAGCCTGTGCGGCATGACTGAGCCTCGTTTCCCGCAGGACCGGCAGCCCGAGAGCCCCGACAGCGTCGAGCAGTCGTGGGAGCTCGGTCCGGACGCCGATCCGGCTCGAACCCAGGACGCCGACCCGCAGCAGGATGAGGCAGGCCCCGTCCAGGGTGGTGACTACGCCGGCCCCAGCTACTCCACGCCGTCGTACCACCAGCCGGGTGGCCCGGGCGACCAGCCCGCGCCGGCCAGCGCCGACCAGGGCTCCTACGGCACGTCGGCCGAGACCGGTGCCGGATCGGCGCCGCAGCCCACCCAGCCGCTCCCGTCGGCCGAGCAGCTCGACGACCCGGACGCCGCCGACGCGCCCTCCGACGCCGGGCAGGAGTCCGGGGCATCCGGGGGCGCGCCGTACCCGACCGGCCAGTACCAGGCGGGCACCGGCGGCGACGCGACGTTCGGCTCCGGGTCGGTGCCGTCGGCGCCGGAGCACCAGCCTGCCGACCCCTACGCCGCTCCGAGCGAGGCGTCCCGCCCGTACGCCCAGCAGGGGCAGCCGGCCGCGGACCCCTACGCGCAGCAGGGCCCGTACTCCCAACCCAGCGCGAACCAGTACGGCCAGCAGGGCGGGTACTCCCAGCCCAGCGCCGACCCGTACGCCCAGCAGGGCCCCTACTCCCAGCCCAGCGCGAACCAGTACGGCCAGCAGGGCGGGTACTCCCAGCCCAGCGCCGACCCGTACGCCCAGCCGGGCCCGTACTCCCAGCCCAGCGCGAACCAGTACGGCCAGGGCGGGTACTCCCAGCCGGGCGCCGACCCGTACGGCCAGCCGGGCGGGTACTCCCAGCCGGGCGCCGATCCCTACGCCCAGCAGGGCCCCTACTCCCAGCCGAGCGCCGACCCGTACGCCCAGCAAGGGGGCGGGTACTCCCAGCCCAGCGCCAACCAGTACGCCCA
This sequence comes from Desertihabitans brevis, assembly GCF_003327535.1. Lineage (NCBI taxonomy): Bacteria > Bacillati > Actinomycetota > Actinomycetes > Propionibacteriales > Propionibacteriaceae > Desertihabitans > Desertihabitans brevis. The sequence goes on from NZ_QOUI01000005.1 coordinate 30,496, forward strand.
GCCGGGTGGGTACGGCCAGTCCGGCCAGGACCCGTACGGCTACCCGGGCCAGCCCGGCTCGATGGCCCAGGGCGGCCCCGGTGCGCCGGGACAGCCCGGGTGGTCGCAGGGCGCGCCGGCCGGACCGCCGGTGAGCCAGAGCGACGAGAAGACGTGGGGCACCCTGGCCCACGTCGGCATGCTGGTCGGCGGCTTCCTCAGCACCGGCTTCCTGGCCTTCGTGGTGCCGCTGATCCTGTTCCTCGTCTACAAGGACCGCTCGCCGTGGCTGCGCTACAACGCGGTGCAGGCGCTGAACTTCGGCATCCTGGCCGCCATCGTGTCGGTGGTCAGCGTCATCCTCAGCACCGTGCTCATCGGCTTCCTCACCTGGCTGGCGATCGGCGTCCTGGGGCTGATCTTCGGCATCCAGGCGGCGATGAAGGCCAACAACGGCGAGTTCTACAAGTACCCGCTCAACGTCTCCTTCGTGAAGTGACGGGTCGGGCGTGACCGAGGACGTCAGCTGGCGTCCCGACGTCCTGCCCGGCTACGAGGCCACCGACCTGGCGCTGCCCCGGGCGCTGCCCGCGCCCGGGGAGGTGGAGGGCCCCATCTCGGCCACCCTCGTCCGGCGGGTCGCGGGTCGCGACACCTCCCGGGCCGTGCTCTACGTGCACGGCTGGAACGACTACTTCTTCCAGACCCACCTGGCCGACTTCCTCGCCGGGCTGGGCTTCGCCTTCTACGCGGTGGACCTGCGCCGCTACGGCCGCTCGACCCGGCCCGGGCAGGTGAGCGGCTGGATCACCGACCTCGAGCTCTACACCGAGGAGCTCGACGCCGCCCTCGACCTGGTGCAGGCCGAGCACCCCTCGGTCACCCTGATGGCCCACTCCACCGGCGGGCTGGTCGGCGCCCTGTGGGCCGACCAGCGACGCGGCGAGCTGGACGGGGTCATCCTCAACTCGCCGTGGCTGGACCTGCAGGGCTCGCAGATGCTGCGCACCCTCGGCTCGCCGCTCGTCAGCACACTCGGGCAGCGGCTGCCGACCGCGGTGCTGCCGCTGCCGGAGTCGAACCACTACTTCCGCAGCGTGCACGCCAGCCAGGAGGGGGCCTGGGACTACGACCTGGCCTGGAAGTCCAGCTCGTCCTGGCCGGTGCGCGCGGGCTGGCTGCGCGCCATCCTGCAGGGCCACCAGCGGGTGGCCGCCGGGCTGGCGATCGACTGCCCGGTGCTGGTGATGTGCTCGACCCGCAGCGACTTCCGCCGCAAGTGGCACGAGGACCTGCGGCTGGCCGATGTCGTCCTCGACGTCGAGCAGATCGCGACCCGCGCCGTCCGGCTGGGCCCGCACGTCACCGTGGTCCGCATCGCCGGTGGGATGCACGACCTCACGCTGTCCGACGAGCCGGCGCGCACCGTCGTCTTCGACGAGCTCCGGCGCTGGGTGCGGGCCTACCTGACCGGCTGAGTGGACGCCGTCGGGGGCACGCGGCGGCACAGGATCCGGCCCGCGTCCGGTGCTGTCCAGCGGATGAGGCCAACGTCACACCCGCGAGGCCCCCGAGGGGCCGCCCCCGATTTCCGGGTCCCGGGGCGAAGCGCAAGAATGAGGGCATGAGCACAGGACCCCACGTGGTGGTTGTCGGCGCGGGCTTCGCCGGAGTGGCCGCCGTCCGCCGGTTGACCAAGCTGGGATGCCGGGTGACCCTGGTCGACCGGCACCCCTACAACACCTTCCAGCCTCTGCTCTACCAGGTGGCCACCGGCGGTCTGAACCCCGGCGACGTCACCTACTCGCTGCGGGCGCTCGCCGCCAAGCAGCACCGTCGGCTCGCGCGCTTCCGCCGCGCCATGGTCACCGGCATCGACCGGGAGAAGCGCCAGGTCATCGTCGACGACGGCCCGCCGATCGACTACGACTACGTGGTGCTCGCCAACGGTGTGACCACCAACCACTTCGGCATCCCGGGCGCGGCGCACTACTCGCACTCGCTGTACACCCGCAAGCAGGCCATCGAGGTCCGCGACACCATCTTCGGTGCCATGGAGCGGCTCGCGGCCAACCCCGACGAGGCCGAGCGCGGGTTCACCGTGGTCGTCGTCGGCGGCGGCCCGACCGGGGTCGAGATGGCCGGCTCGCTGGCCGAGATGCGCACCTACGGCGTCCCCGTCGTCTACCCCGAGCTCAAGCCGGAGAACGTCCGGGTCGTGCTGGTGGAGATGATGGACGAGCTGCTCGGCCCCTTCGAGGCCGACCTGCGCGCCTACACCCGCAAGGAGCTGGAGGAGCGCGGGGTCGAGGTGCGCACCGGCACCGCGATCGCCGAGGTCCACGCCGACAGCGTCGACCTCAAGGGCGGCGAGACCATGCAGGCCGACCTGGTGATCTGGGCCGCCGGCATCGGTGGCTACAGCTTCGTCAAGGAGTGGGGTCTGGAGACCGGCCGCGGTGGCCGCATCCTGCTCGAGGACACGCTGCTGGCCAAGGGCGAGGAGCGGATCTTCGTCGCCGGTGACTGCGGCATGGTGGAGTCCGGCCCGCTGCCGCAGCTGGCGCCGGTGGCGATGCAGCAGGGCAAGCACGCCGCCGACAACGTGGTGGCGCTGGCCAAGGGCGAGCCGATGAAGCCGTTCAACTACGTCGACAAGGGCACGATGGCCACCATCGGCCGCAACGACGCCGTGGTCGAGCTGCGCGGCGGCATCAAGTTCAAAGGCTTCATCGCCTGGGCCGCCTGGGTGGCGCTGCACATCTACATGCTGCTGGGCGGCCGGAACCGGGCGCAGGCGTTCATCAGCCTGATGACCCGCTACCTGACCTTCCCGCGGAACTCGGTGGCCATCGTCGGTGACGTCGCCGACACCCCGGGGCGCAAGGAGTTCATCGCCTCCCTGGCCAAGGCCCGCGAGAACTCCGAGGGTGAGGTGGAGGGGTCCGACGTGCCGGAGCAGGGCACGGCGCAGGAGAACACCGAGACGCCGGCCCCGCAGGTCAGCCGGGCCTGACACGTCCCTCCGAGAGGGGTCCCGCCGGCCGGCGGGGCCCCTCTCGTCGTTCCCTGGCGCGGGGGCACCCCGGGGACGACGAACGCCCCGGTCCGCGGGGACCGGGGCGTTCGGGTGGTGGCCAGGGCCGGGTTCGAACCGGCGACCTTTCACTTTTCAGGCGAACGCTGCTACCAGCTGAGCTACCTGGCCGTGACGGTCGAGAGTGCCTCTCAACCACAAGAGCGGCTCAGATCCAGTGGATCTTCACCGCTCTCGCGACCCCGACGGGACTCGAACCCGCGACCTCCGCCGTGACAGGGCGGCGCGCTAACCAACTGCGCCACGGGGCCCAGATCTTGCTGCGGGCCTCACCGGTCATCTCGACCAGCGCGCGCAACTATAGCCGAGCGTCCACCCCAGTGCGAATCGTCCGGCCGCGCACCTCGGCACCTCCAGACTGGGACCCATGACCGGCTACCGCCAGATCCTGCTGCCCGGACGGCACCACCTGCTCACCCGGTTCCAGACCGCCTACCTGCACGAGCTGCTCGCCGGCCGCGTGTGCGACACCGACGGACGTCCGGTGCCGATGGCCGAGGGGGCGGAGGTGGTGTGGGCGGTCACCTCGGCCAACCACCGCGGCACCCGCCGCAACCCGGTGGCGGCCAACCGGCGCGAGGCGGCGATCGAGCGCGCCAGCACCCTCGAGCAGCTGCCCTCCGCCGTCGTGGCCGTGGTCGACACCCGTCCCACCGATCGGTTCGCCAGCACCGTGGTGGAGACCGTCGCCACCGAGCTGGGACGCCGGCCCCACCCCGAGCACACCGTGGTCGCCTGCTCCACGCCGGAGGTCGCGGCGATGTACCGGGCGCTGGGCTACCCGGTGGTCGCGGTGGAGGCCGACGAGGAGACCGCCGGACGGCTGGCGGCGTCCGGGCTGGAGCCGCGGCGGCCCTGGGACGTGCTGGAGCTGCTGGTCGCCGGCGACCCCCGCTGGGCCGAGCTGGCCCACCCGGCCACCGTCGACGTCTACCACCGCTACGACCTCGTCACCGAGGTGGTGCGGATCGGCACCGACCCGGTGGTCTCGGCCGAGGGTGACCTGACCGAGACCCGCGACTACCGCAGCTACGCCGAGTCGTTCGAGGTGGCCTCGGACCGCAAGTGGGAGCAGGTGCGGCCCTTCGTCCGGCCCGGACGGGTGGTCGACCTGGGCTGTGCCACCGGTGGACTGGTGGAGCGGGCCGCGCGGGCGCCGGAGCTGCACGAGAGCGACCTGTTCGGGGTGGACGTCGCCCGGCACCTGGTGGCCGAGGCCGAGCACCGCAAGGCCCAGGGCGTCTTCGCCAACCCCAACGTGTGGTTCCTGCAGCGCAACCTGCTCGCCGACCCGGTCTTCCCCGACGCCACGGTCGACACCACCATCACCCTCGCCCTCACCCACGAGATCAGCAGCTACGGCGACGGCCCGGCCGACCTGCACCGGCTGGCCCGGCGGATCGCGGCGCACACCCGTCCGGGCGGGGTGTGGATCAACTCCGACGTGGTCGGCCCGACCGGCGGGGAGCGGCGGGTGGTGCTGCGGCTGCGCACCGACGACGGCGTCGACCCGGGCGCTGCGGTCGAGCTGGACGGGCTGGACCCGCAGCAGGTCACCGACCACGTGGGGTCGCTGTCCACGCGGGCCCGCCTCGACCAGTTCGCCCGCGACTTCCCCCGGCTCTCCGGCGCGGACTTCCACCCCACCCCGGTGCCCGGTCGTCCCGGTGAGGTCGAGCTGACGCTGCGGGAGGCGATGGAGTTCCTCACCACCAAGGACTACGTCGGCAACTGGCTGAGCGAGTGCCACGAGCGCTTCTGCGACCTCGACGTCGACGACTGGGTGCGGCTCGTCACCGACGCCGGGTTCGTGGTCGACCCGGCCAGCCGAGCCTGGCGCAACGAGTGGATCGTCGAGCACCGGTTCGACCCGGTGGCCGAGCTGCTCGACCCGACCGACGGCCGTCGGCTGCCCTGGCCCGACACCCACCTGCTGCTGGTCGCCCGCCGCGAGCCGGCGGCCGCGGCGGTCTGAGCACCCGCCCCGGAGACGACCCGACCCCGGGCCCGCGCGGGGCGGGACCGGGGTCGTGCGGGTGGTGCGGCTCAGACCAGGGTGACGGCGCGGGCGGCGGCCTCGTCGATCCGCTGCTGCGCGCGGGCGTACAGCAGGCCGGTGGTGAACGCGTTGTGGCCGCTGCGGGCCCCCAGGGCGGCGTGGTCGCGCAGGAACTCGGTGATGACGACGTCGTCCTGCACCGCGCCCAGCACCTCCTGGGCCTTCTTGGCGCGCCTGCGGTGCTTGTCGGCCGACCCGAGATCGGCCAGCAGCTCGGCGGCGTAGCGCCACCGCTTGGCCGCCTTGCGGGCCGAGTGCAGCGAGTCGGGGTGCGCCTCGGCGGCCTCGATCCGGCGCCGGACGCGGCGGCGCGCCTTCTTCAGCACGGTGGCGGGGTCCGAACCCTCCAGCGTCGGTGGCTCGGTGCGCCAGCGGGTCAGCTGGGCCACGGCCCGCCCCCAGCGCTCGTCCTGGCGGGCCTCGGCGACGGCGTCCAGGGCCTTGCGGCGGCGGACGCCGAGCTCCTCCTGCACCTCCCGGCGGACCGGGCCGAGCACCAGCGTCTCGGGCAGGGAGTCGATCTCGGTCAGCAGGCGGTCCAGCAGCACGTCGGCGTCGCGGACGTGCCCGAGCGCGACGGCGACGAAGCGCAGGTCGTCGTCGAGGCCCTCGGTGCCGGGGAACGAGCCGGCGAAGGTGCGCAGGGTGGCGCGGAGCCGGCGCAGCGAGGTGCGGGTCTCGTGCACCACCTCGACGCTGGCATCCTGCTGCTCCAGCCGCGCGAGCCCCTCCAGGGCACGGTCGGCGTACTGGCGGACGTAGTCGGACAGGGGGTCGTTGGCAGTCATCGGGCTCCTCTCAGCCCTCCAGGATGCCAGGTCCCGTTCGTCGGCGGCCCACCGGTGTCCCCTCGCCGGCGGCGCGTCACCAGCTCAGGCAGCCCCGTGGTGCCTCGACCCGGCCCGCGCGGAGGTCTCAGCGCAGCCGGTCGAGGGGGATGCTGCGGAAGGTCAGCGTCTGCGAGGGGCGCTCCGGGCCGGTCTCGCACAGCAGCCCGACCGCACCGTCGAGGGCCACCAGGTCGGAGTAGCCGGCCGGGTCGGGGGAGAGGGTGAGCGCCCGGGTGAAGCGGTGCCCGGCGTCCGCGCTCACCCACAGCGCCATCGACCGTCGGGCCCGCGGGTCGGAGGGCCCTGAGAGCACCAGCAGGCCGTCGACGGCGACCACGGCGGCCTGCACCACCGGCAGGTCGTCGAGGTCGGGGGCCCGGGTGTAGGGCGTCCGGGCCGTCTCGCCGCCGTCGTCGGACCACGTCTGCAGCCGGTTCCCCGGTCCGTCGCCGAGCTGGTCGCGGCTGGTCAGGTAGAGGGTGCCGTCCTCGAGCTCGGCGACCTGGCTCTCGTTCGGGTTGGCGCCGTCGGCGCCGGGGTCGACCAGCCCGAGGTGCCAGCTGTGGCCGCCGTCGTCGGAGCAGAGCAGGTGGCCGCCGTAGTGGTGCGGCTCCGCACCGGTGTCGTCGGACCCGGGGGCGGGGGCGGCGCTGTGGTTGGCGGGCGCCACCAGCCGGTCGCGGTGCGGGCCGGAGCGCAGGGCGATCGCGTGGCCGGGGCCGGTGGCGTACCAGCGCCAGCCCTCGCGCCGCACCTGGTCGGTGATCTCGGCCGGCGGCGACCAGCTCAGCCCGTCGTCGCCGCTGCGCTGCACGTGCACCGTCCGCGGTGCGGCGTGACCGGTGAGGACGGCCTCCTCCTCGGCGTCACCGGCGTTGCCGCAGGTGAGCAGCACGACGTCCCCGCTGGTCGGGTCGACGACCGGGCACGGGTTGCCGACGGTGTGCCCCTCGCCCCGGCGGACGACCAGCAGCGGTCCCCAGCGGCGTCCGCCGTCGGTCGAGCGGCGCAGCACGACGTCGATCTCACCGGCGTCGGCGCCGCCGGCCACGCGTCCCTCGGCGAAGGCGAGCAGCGTGCCGGCCGGGGTGCGGAGCAGGGCCGGGATGCGGAAGGTGTGGTAGCCGTCGGTGCCGGAGCGGAACGGCACCGAGACGATCTCGTCGGCGACCACCACGAGCGGCATCCGTCGCACGCGTCACCTCCGGGGTTGGGCGGCCGACCGGGATCGACCACGGTGTCGGCCCCAGGCTAGTGCCACCGGAGCGGTGGGGGAGGGGGCGGCGGCGCGGTCAGTGCGGCAGCTCGCCGCGGACGATCGAGGTGCCGGAGTGGGCGACGTCCCCGTCGTCGAGGGGTTCGAGCGAGACGTCCACCAGCGGGAAACGCGCCACGTCGAGGTCGGGCGGACGAAGAGCGTGCCGTCGTCGGTGCCGATCGTGCCCAGCCAGACCATGTCCTGCAGGTCGGGGGCGATCAGCCACACCTGCCTCTCCTCCGCGACCTCGTGCGCTTCGGATGCGCCATCCAGACAGATCGCCTCAGGTGGTCCCGGCGGACGTCCCGGGGCCCCGTGCCGTCACCAGGACGACACCGGGACGTGGCGCCGGTCACACCGCGATGTCGCCTGCGGCTGGGTGGATGGGGGCGACCCTCCCCACCAACCAGGAGCGCACCATGTCCCTGCACCTCAGCCGCCGCCAGCTGGTCGGCGCCGGTCTCGTCGGAGGCGCCGCCGCCCTCACCGGCGCCGGCACCCTGCTCACCGCCCCCTACGCCGACGCCGCCCCTGCCGGCGACCTGTTCACCCTCGGGGTCGCCTCCGGTGACCCGCTGCCCGACGGTGTCGTGCTGTGGACCCGGCTGGCGCCGTCCCCGCTCGACCCGGACGGCCGCGGCGGGATGGCCGACCGCGTCCGTCCGGTGGCCTGGCAGGTCGCCGCAGACCCGGAGTTCCGGCGGGTCGTCCGTCGCGGCGTCGAGGTGGCCCGCCCCGAGTGGGGCCACTCGGTGCACGCGGAGGTGTCGGGTCTGGAGCCGGGCCGGGAGTACTGGTACCGCTTCCGCGTCGGCGACCAGGTCTCCCCGGTCGGCCGGACCAAGACCGCCCCGGCCCTCGGCGCACCGCTCTCGGCCGCCGTCTTCGGGTTCGTGTCCTGCCAGAACTTCCCCGCCGGCTACTTCACCGCGCTGCGCCACGCCGCCGAGGACCAGCTGGACGCCATGCTGCACCTGGGTGACTACATCTACGAGGGGGCCGGTGCCAGCCAGCTCCCCGGACGCGCCCACTCCCCGGCCGCGGAGATCTTCACCCTGGCCGACTACCGGGTCCGGCACGCCCAGTACAAGACCGACCCCGACCTGCAGGCCGCCCACGCCAGCACCCCGTTCATCTCCGTGCCCGACGACCACGAGGTCGAGAACAACTGGGCCGGCGACATCTCCCAGGTCGACACCGAGCCCGACCAGGACCCGGCCGTGTTCCGCCAGCGCCGGGCCGACGCCTTCAAGGCGCTGTACGAGAACATGCCGCTGCGACGCGCCTCGATGCCGGTCGGGCCGGACATGCAGCTCTACCGCCGGATCCGCTACGGCGACCTGCTCGACTTCTCCATGATCGACACCCGCCAGTACCGCGACGACCAGCTCGCGGCCTGCGAGGGCGAGTGCGCCGGGCGCAACGACCCCTCGCGCACCATCCTGGGCGAGCAGCAGAAGGCGTGGCTGGTCGAGGGTCTCGCCTCCTCCGAGGCCACCTGGCAGATCATCGGCAACCAGTCGATCACCTTCGACAACGACACCGTCCCGGGTGCCGGGGTGGACTACTCCGAGGACAACTGGAACGGCTACGCCGGCGAGCGCCGCTCGGTCTACTCCCAGATCCACGAGGCGGGGGTGCAGAACGTCGTCATCGTCACCGGTGACGCCCACGCCAGCGCCGCCTCCGACCTGCGGGTGGACTTCAACGACACCAGCTCGCCGGTCATCGGCACCGAGTTCCTCGGCACCTCGATCACCTCCGGCGGCAACGGCTCGGACCAGAGCAACCGCACCCGCGCCTGGCTCGCGGAGAACCCCCACATCAAGTTCGCCAACAACAACCGTGGCTACCAGCGCGTCCGGGTGAGCCCGGAGCTGCTGCAGGTCGACTACCAGGTGGTGGACGCCGTGACCACCCCGGACGCCCCCGTGCGGACCCGCGCCACGCTGACGGTCGAGGCCGGACGTCCGGGCATCGCCGGCGTCGACGACTGACCCCGGCCGCGCCCGGACGTCCGGGCGTCTGAGCGGCACGGGCCCGGGCTCTCGCAGCACGCGGGGCCCGGGACCGTGCCGTCCGGCGTGCGAGGTGTGGAAGGAGATTGCGGCGAAGGGGTTGCCCTGCCCGTCGGTCTCGGGTGAGGATCGACCAACGTCCCGAATGGTCTGGACCTCTACCCCAGCGGCCACCGCCGCGTCTCCGACACATTGGAGTGGCTATGACGCACCCGACGTCTCCCGTCCGCCCCCGCACCCTCCTCGCCGGGCTGGCCGTGGCGGCCCTGACCGTGGGGCTCGCCGCCTCGCCGTCGGAGGCCGCCCCGAAGCAGCCGGCCGAGCGTGCCGAGAGCAGCCGCGGCTTCTGCACCGCCTGGAGCCGGTCCACCACCCGCCACCTGACGCTGGACGAGAAGGTCGGCCAGCTCTTCATCCAGGAGCTGTACGGCCCGACCGCCACCACCCGCGACGCCCGCAACGTCGACTTCTACGGCCTGGAGACCCCGGCCGAGATCGTCCAGGAGTACCACCTGGGCGGGGCGATCTACTTCGCCTGGACCGACTCCGTCGGCGGCGGACCCGAGCAGATCGCCGGGCTCTCCAACGGCCTGCAGGAGGCCGCGCTGGAGGGCTCGACGCTGGACGTCCCGCTCTGGGTCGGCATCGACCAGGAGATGGGCATCGTCACCCGGATGGGCCCGCCCGCCACCCAGTTCCCCGGCGCGATGGCCGTCGCGGCCACGCGCAGCACCGAGAACGCCCGCACCGCCGCGGCGATCACCGGTGAGGAGCTCGCCGCGGTCGGCGTCAACGTCAACTTCGCCCCCGACGCCGACGTCAACGTCAACCCGGCCAACCCGGTGATCGGCGTCCGTTCCTTCTCCTCCGACCCGCAGCTGGCCGCCGACTTCACCGCCGCCCAGGTCCAGGGGCTGCAGGACGACGCCGGCCTGTCTGCGGCCGCCAAGCACTTCCCCGGCCACGGCGACACCGCGGTCGACTCCCACACCGGGCTGCCGCAGATCACCCACACCCGCGAGGAGTGGGAGCAGATCGACCGCCCGCCGTTCGAGGCCGCGATCGAGGCCGGCACCGACATGATCATGACCGCGCACATCGTGGTGCCCTCGCTCGACCCGTCCGGTCTGCCGGCCACGCTGAGCAAGCCGATCCTCACCGACCTGCTGCGCGAGGAGATGGGCTACGAGGGCCTGATCATCACCGACTCGCTGCAGATGGCCGGCGTCCGCCAGCAGTTCGACGACGGCGAGATCGCGATCCGGGCCCTGGAGGCCGGCGCGGACCAGCTGCTGATGTCGCAGGACCTGCCGACGGCCTGGAACGCCGTCCGCGACGCCGTCGGCACCGAGCGGCTGCCGAAGGCCGAGCTCGACGCCAAGGTGCAGCGCATCCTCAAGACCAAGTGCGACAACGGCCTGGTCCGCGAGCCGCTGGTCGACGAGTCGGCCGTGATGGACGTCGTCGGCGACCCCGAGCACCTGGCCACCGCCGCCGAGATCACCGACGCCACCCACACCCTGGTCGAGAACGAGGCCGGGCTGCTGCCGCTCGACGTCGACGGCACCGACGTGCTGGTCACCGGCTGGGGCGCCAGCACCACCGCCAACCTCGGCGCCGAGCTGACCGCCCGGGGCGCCACCACCACCGTCCGCGAGACCGGGGCGAACCCGAACGAGACCGCGATCACCGGCGCGGTCACCGCCGCCGAGGACGCCGACGTCGTCGTGGTGCTGACCAACAACGCCGCCACCTCCGCCGCCCAGCAGAACCTCGTCCGCCGGCTGCACGCGACCGGCACCCCGGTCGTCACGGTGGCCGTCCGCAACCCCTACGACATCGCGCACCTGCCCGACGTCCACACCTACCTCGCCACCTACTCCTACAGCCCGGTCTCGGTGCCCTCGCTGGCCCGCGTGCTCACCGGCGAGGTCGCCCCGACCGGCAAGCTGCCGGTCGACATCCCCGCCGCCGGCGACCCCGGGACGGTGCTCTACCCCCTCGGTCACGGCCTGACCTACTGACCTCCGCAACCCCCTGAGGAGAACGAGATGACCACAGTGAACCGACGGCACCTGCTCGCCGGGGCGGGGGCGGCGGCGGTCGCCGTCCCGCTGGCCGGGGCGACCGGCGCCCCCGCGCACGCCGAGACCACCAGCCCCCGGGTGCGCACCGGCGCCCAGGTGCTGGCCGACCGCGGCTGGAGCGGGCTGTCCGGCCGGGTCGGGGTCTTCACCAACCCCACCGGCGTGCTGGCCAACGGCCGCAGCATCGTCGACGAGATGCACGAGTCCGGCAACGTCGACGTGGTGGCGGTGTTCGGGCCCGAGCACGGCTTCCGCGGCACCGCCCAGGCCGGCGAGTCCGAGGGCGACACCGAGGACCCGCGCACCGGGATCATGGTCTACGACGCCTACGGCGCCAACGCCACCTCGCTCGCCGAGATGTACCGCGAGGCCGACGTGGACGTCGTCGTCTTCGACATCCAGGACGTCGGCGCCCGCTTCTACACCTACATCTGGTCGATGTACACCGCGATGGAGGCCGCCGCCCGCGAGGGCGTCGCCTTCACCGTCCTCGACCGGCCCAACCCGATCGGCGGCACCCCGCGCGGCCCGCTGATGACCCCGGAGTACACCTCCGGCGTCGGCGCCCACGAGATCATCCAGGTGCACGGGATGACGGTGGGGGAGCTCGCCCGATACTTCAACTCAGAGCTCCTGCCCGAGAAGGCCGGTGCGTCCGTGGGCGACCTGCAGGTGGTCGAGGTCGAGGGCTGGCGCCGCGACATGCTGTACGAGGACACCGGCCTGCTCTGGGTGCTGCCGAGCCCGAACATGCCGACCCCGCAGACCGCGCTGCTCTACCCGGGCACCTGCCTCTTCGAGGGCACCAACCTGTCGGAGGGTCGTGGCACCACCCGGCCGTTCGAGCTGATCGGGGCGCCCTACGTCGACTACCGCTGGACCGAGTGGCTCACGGCGCGGGAGATCCCGGGTGTGCTGTTCCGGGAGGCCTACTTCAACCCGATCCAGAGCAAGCACGTCGGCGAGGTCTGCGGCGGCGTCCAGGTGCACATCGTCGACGCCGACGCGCTCGACCCGGTCCGGGTCGGGGTGGAGATGCTGGTCGGGCTGAAGGCCCTCTACCCCGAGTTCGCCTGGCGCCAGGATGCCTGGGACCCCCAGCGCCCGTTCTGGATCGACAAGCTCACCGGTTCGCCCCGGCTGCGGACCCAGATCGACGCCGGCGCCAGCGCCGCCGAGGTGATCGCCGCCTGGAAGCGGGAGACCGCCGCCTTCGCCGCCGACCGGCGCCGCTACCTGCTGTACCGCTGACCCGCGGCCCATCCCGGGTCGAGCCCGCTCCCGCCTTGTGCAGGGGCGGGCTCGCTCGCGTCCCCCGCGCTTCGACAGCTCAGCGCGCGGTGGTCGGGTTCGGGTGCTCGCGCTTCGACAAGCTCAGCGCGCTGTGTCTGCGACCGTGCCCCTGTCCCGCCCGGTCGCGAATCCGTCCCCAGCGCCCTGAGCCTGTCGAAGGGCGATCCGCCCGCCCGTCTCGACCCGGTCGCGGATCCTGCCCCAGCGCCTGAGCCTGTCGAAGGGCGAGCCCCGCGCCACCCGGCCTCGACGCGGCCGCCGAGGGGTGGCGTGGCACAGTGACCGGCATGGATCCCGTGGTGGTCGTCGGAGCCGGGATCGCGGGGGTGGCCGCGGCGCGGGCGCTGACCGCGGCCGGCGTCCCGGTGGTGGTGCTCGACCGGGGCCGGCGTCCCGGCGGACGGATGGCGGTGCGCACCACGGACGGTCGGCCGGTCGACACCGGAGCGTCCTACCTCACCGTCTCCGACCCGGGCTTCGAGCAGGTGGTGCGGGACTGGGAGCGGCGCGGGCTGGCCCGGCCCTGGACCGACACCTTCGCCGCGGTCGGCGCCGAGGGCCGCAGCGAGAAGCGGGGCTCGGTGCGCTGGGCCGCCCCGGCCGGGCTGCGGTCGCTGGTGGAGGACCTCGCCAAGGGGCTCGACCTGCGCCGGGTGAGCGTCGAGCGGGTCGACTCGACGGACGAGGTCGCCGGCGTCGCCGCCTCGGCGGTGGTGCTGGCCATGCCCGACCCGCAGGCCCGCCGGCTGCTGGGTGACCGCTTCGCCGCCGAGCGCGACGCCCTGGACGACCCCTTCGAGCCGGTGCTGGCCCTCACCGCGTCCTGGCGCGAGCGGGTCTGGGACGACGTCGACGGCGTGTTCGTCAACGACGACCCGGTGCTGTCGTGGATGGCCGACGACGGCCTGCGCCGCGGCGACCGCGCCCCGGTGCTGGTGGCCCATTCGACCGCCGGCTTCGCCGCCGGGCACCTGGACGACCCCGACGCCGCCACCGGCGCCATGGTCGCCGCCCTCCGGCAGGTGGTCGGCGCGGCGGAGGAGCCGGCCGCCACCCACGTGCACCGCTGGACCTTCGCCCGCCCCGCCTCCGGCCACGACCGCCCCTACCTGCTCGGGGAGTCCCGCCTCGGCGTCTGCGGCGACGCCTGGTCCGACCGCCCCCGCGTCGAGGCCGCCTGGCTCTCCGGCACGGCCCTCGGCCGAGAGCTCGCCTCCCGCCTCCAATCCCCCGCGCGCGCCGCCGCCACTCCCTGAACCCGTGTATGTCATCGCCGTCTCGACCGGCGTGTCGCGGCGTGTCGCCGGCCCCGCGCGCGATGGCGAACACGATCCCAGGGACGTCCCGGTCCGACCCGGGTCGGTTGTGCCCTCGGTGATCCACGACGCCGGGATGAGCCGCTCCTGCCGGATCGGTGACGCTCGTCAGCGGCACACACGCCCAGCCGGACCTAGCGTCAGGGTCATGCCGAGCAGCACGAACGCCGTCCCGTCCGTCGCCACCCGCCCCGACTCCCCGTCGACCCCTGCCAGCACCGCCGCCGGGCCGCCGGCGCAGCGTGCCTGGGTGACGGCCGGCTGGGCGGTGCACTGGGTGATCCGGATGCAGCTGGCGCTGGGGCTGCTGGTCTACGGCTGGAGCAAGGTCTTCCTCATGCAGATGGGCCGCGCCGACATCGGGGACGCGCTGGTGCAGTTCGGCGAGATGAGCCCGATGGGGCTGCTGTGGCGGTTCATGGCGTTCTCACCTGCGGTGCAGGTGCTGGCCGGGCTGGCCGAGGTGCTGGCCGCCGCGCTGCTGCTGTTCCGCCGCACGGCCTGGCTGGGTGGGCTGCTGACCGTCGCCGACATGGGCGTGGTGTTCCTGCTCAACCTCACCTTCGACGTCCCGGTCAAGCAGCTGGCCCTGCTGATGTGCCTGGCCGGGGTGGCGGTCGTGGCGCCCTTCGTCCCGCACCTGTGGTCGGTGCTGCGCGGACGGGCCACCGTCCGGCCGCTGCCCACGGTGCTGCCCTGGCCGCCGGTGCACCGCGTCACCCGCTGGCTCGGGGCCGTGGCCGGGGTGGGCGCGCTGGCGGTCTCCGGCGCCGGGTTCGCCGTCGTCACCTCCGGCGGCTTCACCCCCGCCGACACCGCTCTCACCGGCGCGCACCGGGTGGTCGAGGACACCGCCGAGCCCGCCGCCCAGCTCAGCCAGGACACCCGCTGGCAGCAGGTCGCCTTCGGCCAGTACCAGAACGCCGGCTGGGCGCGGGTGGCGATCCGCTACGCCGACGGCCGCTACCAGGAGGGCACCTACGCCGTCGACGGGGACGCCGTCACGCTGCGGCTCTACCCGGTGCGCGAGGGCAGCCAGGGTCTGGTGCGCGACTACGAACGCACCATCGAGCTGACCTGGACCGAGCCGGGGGAGGGCCGCGTCCGGCTGGTCGGGGAGGGCGTCGACCTGGTGGTGGCGCCCGACCCCGAGGCCACCTACCTGTTCGACCGCGACTTCTCCTGGACGCCGTCGACGCCGATCAACCGCTGACCCGACTGGCGCTGGCAGCCGCGTGGCGCACACTGCTCCGCATGCCGCGGAGCAGGAGAGCAGCCGACCGGTGGCGCGCATGCGTCACCGAGGAGCAGGCGCCCTAGGTCGCCGCCGTGGTCGCGGCCCGGCCCGGGCTGGCGCGGTCGTTCCGGGAGATGGAGGCCGGCGGGCTCGTCCCCATCGACCACCACGGCCACGGCTACTACCTGCTGGTCGACCAGCACGCGGGCGACCCGGCCCGTAAGTACGCGGTCGGTGACGACGGCGGCCTGTACTGGGCGCCGATCGCCGACCGCGACGACGACCCGGCGCGCGACGCCCACACCTGGGTGATCATGTACGGCCTGCGGTGGCTGGCGCTCGACGAGCGGGGGCGGCTACTGGCCCGCTGGGGCGAGGAGCTGGTGCCGGTCGTCGACAAGGTGCGCACCGACCTCGCCGCGCTGCGGGAGAGGAGGACGCGACGGTGACCTCCGCGGGGTATCCCCAACGGGATTCGAACCCGCGCTGCCGCCTTGAAAGGGCGGAGTCCTAGGCCGCTAGACGATGGGGACCTGGGCAGCACTCTAGCCGCCGGGGACACCTGCGGCCCAACCGTCGGGGGATCGGTTGGGCCGCAGGGGGCTCGGGTCGGACGCTCAGAACGTCGTGATGTGGATGTGGTTCTTGTGGTTGGCGTTGTCCGAGCCGCGGTCGGCCATGTAGCGCCAGCCCTCACCGCTGCGACGGACGTTCCAGATGCGCTGGTCGTAGATGATGTACTCCACGTTCAGCTGGGCGGCGTTGTTCTTGATCCACTCCGCCATCTCCTTGCCGAGCGCCCGGCTGGAGGCCGAGCGGTAGTTCGGGATCATGGCGTCCAGCGCCTTGCCGGAGGGGTGGTCGGGGATCGCGTCCGGTCGCACGCCGTGGTAGGTGGTGATGTGCGGGTAGCGGGCCTTGAGCCGGGCCAGCAGGTAGCGGGAGTTCGACGTCAGACCCGACTCGCCGGTGACGGTGACCTTGCCGCCGCGGCCGTCGGTGTCGTCCGAGGCGTCCTGGCGCGGGGTCTCCTTCGAGAGGTACTGCGCCGTCACCCAACGCACCGCGCCCTTGTAGACCACCTGGGCCCGGCCGTGCTCGACCTTGCCGGTGATCTCGAGCTTGGTGCCGGCCTTCACGTCGGTGATGGTCGACCCGCCCCGGGAGGCGGTGCGGATGGCCAGCAGCGTGGTGGCGTAGCGCACGCCGGTGACCTTCGGGTCGGCCGGGGCCTTCGGCCCGGCCGCCTCACCCTGCGGTCGCTTCTCCGACAGGTACTGCGCCGACACCCACCGCTTCTTGCCCTGGAAGGTGACCTGGGCGTAGCCGTTCTCCACGACCTCGTGGAACAGGAAGCCGTAGCCGCGACCGGCGACGTTGACGATGGTGGCGCTCTTGCGGGGCTCGGTGCGCACGTTGAGCGCGGTGGTGCCGTAGCGCCACACGCCCTTGGCGTTGCCTGCCGGGGCCGGCTTCGTCTCGGGCTTCGGCTTCGGTGCGGGCTCGGGCGCCGGCTTGGCGGGGGAGCCCGACGGCATCGGCTCCTTGGGCTGGGAGGTGCCGGACGGCTTGGTCTCGCTCAGGTAGCGCGCCGAGACCCAACGGGTCTTGCCCTTGAAGGTGACCTCGGCGAACCCGTTCTCCTGGCGGCCGTGGTAGATGAAGCCGTAGCCACGGCCGGCGACGTCGACCACCTTGGCGCGCAGGCTCGGGTCGGTGCGGACGTTGAGGTTCGTGGTGCCGTAGCGCCAGGTCTTCTTCGCGTCCGGGGTCTTGGTGCCGGGCTTGTCGGGGCTGAGGTACTGCGTGGTGACCCAGCGCGACTTGCCCTTGAAGTTGACCTCGCTGAAGCCGTTCTTCGTCGCACCCGTGACCTGGAAGCCGTAGCCCTTGCCGGCCACGGTGACGATCGGGGAGCTGATGCTCGGCCCGGTCCGGACGTTCAGCGCGACCGAGCCCCAGCGCCAGCCCTTGGACGGCTTGGCATCGTCGGCCTCGGCGTCGGAGTCGCTCAGCACGACGTAGTCGGAGGAGATCCAGGCCGACGTGCCGGAGTAGCTGACCGGCGTCCAGCCGTCCTTGGCCTTGCCCTTGACGGGCAGGCTCTGCCCGGTCGAGAGCGAGCCGAGGACCCGGTGCTTGGTGCTCGGCCCGGTCCGGACGTTGACGTTCGTCGTCGCGGTGACCATCTCGTCGCCTGCCTCGGCGACGGTCGTGGCCACCAGCGAGACGCCCGAGATGAGTCCGGCGGCCACCGTGAGAGATGCCGCCGCCCCACCGATGCGTTTCAGGGCGCTGTTCACCGATCTGTCCTCCCCGACGGCCTTCCCCTGCCGTCAGTCGTGGGCGTGATCGACGCGGTCGGACGTCCCCCCAGACCCCAGTTGTCACATCCGACACAGGGGCCCCGACCACCACATCAACCTCAAACTGCTCAGGACACTAAGAGGCAACGCTCAGGATCCGCAATAACCCTCAACCTCAGGTGCAAGTCGACACGCCGTGCCATTCCTAAGAACTACACCGGTGTCATTTGCGTTCCGCTACCCTGACCCGGTGCTGTCGATGGAGCGCGAGGAGTTCGACCACCTCGTCGAGCAGGCCCTCGCCGACGTCCCGGCGGAGCTGGCCGCGCTGGTCGAGAACTGCGTCATCGTGGTCGAGGACGACGCCCCGGCCGAGGAGCCGGGTCTGCTCGGCTTCTACGACGGCGTGCCCCTGACCGAGCGCGACACCGGCTACGGCGGGGTGCTGCCCGACCGGATCGTCGTGTTCATGAACCCCACGCTGGCCATCTGCGAGACCCGGGAGGACGTGGTGGAGGAGGTGGCGATCACCGTCGTGCACGAGATCGCGCACCACTTCGGCATCGACGACGACCGGTTGCACGAGCTCGGCTGGGCCTGATCGGCCGACCCGGTCCGGTCAGGACCACAGCAGGAGCAGCAGCCCCGCGCCGGCGCCGACGGTCAGCACCAGCAGCACCATCACCAGGTTGACCCGCCCGTCGGGCAGCTGGCCGCGGGAGCGGATCGCCACCTCGGCCGCGGAGTAGCGCCGTCCCGCCAGCACCGCCATGACCAGCCCGAGCAGCAGCGCGACGCCGCCGAGCAGGAGCCCGGGCAGCAGGGCCTCGGTGGCGACCAGCCGGGCCACCACCAGGGCCGCCACCGTCAGCGAGAGCAGGGTGCGCTGCCAGGCCAGGCGGGTGCGCTCGTTCTGCGCCCCCGGGTCCCAGAGCCGGGCCTGCCCGTCCTGCCCGGACCGGCTCACACCAGGACGACCACGGCGATCACGGCCACCAGCACGAGGGTGCCGGTGAGCAGCAGGAGGGCCGGGGAGGAGGGGAGCGGACGCTGCAGCCGCAGTGCCTTCTCGTTGCGCGCCCAGCGCGCCAGCGCCACCACCCCGGAGAGCACACCGCAGACCACCAGGACGGCGGCGGCGACGTGGGCCAGCAGCTCCCGGCCGGGCAGCAGACCGGCGATCGTGGTGAGCGCGACGCCGGCGGTGAGGAAGGCGAGCCCGGTGCGGATCCAGGCGAGGAAGGTGCGCTCGTTGGCGAAGGTGAAGCGGGGGTCGGGCTCGTCGCCCACCCCGTAGACCGAGCGCGGCCAGCGGCGGTCGACGGGCTCCTCAGCTGGCACGACGGTCATCCTAGACAGGCGGGTCCTCGCCGCGGTCGGGCGAGGTGACGCCGTCGGCGTCCACGACCACCCAGCTCTGCCGCCGATCGCTCACCCAGCGGGAGCACCGGCCGAGCACCGTGGACGGCACCCAGCCCGACTGCAGGTCGGCGGTGCCCACCGGGGTGGCGCCGGTGGCGATCTGCACCTCGTCGCGGGCGCGGGCGTCGACCCCGGTGACGGCGAGCAGCCGACGGGTGCGCTGGATCTGGTTGACCTCGAGCGTGCGCACCAGGGTCGGGTCGATCTCGGGCGCGAGCACGACGTGGGCGGGAGCCGGCTGCTCGAGGAACGGCAGCAGCGCCCGCAGGCTGCGCACCGGGTCGGCGCAGAGCAGCACGAGCGGCGCGTCCAGGACGGCCCGTCCGGAGGCCTGGTCGGTGACGAACCCGGCGGCCGCCATCCCGTGCCCGAGCCGGGTGGCGGCGACCAGCTGGCGCTCCAGCTCGGTCCGCTGCGCCGCGGACAGCTCGGTGCCGGGGACGTCTGGTGGGGGTGTGCCGGCCCGCTCGTCGCTCAGGTAGAGCGGTGAGACCTCGCCGCCGGGACCGGGGATCGCGCGGGCCGGTGGGCGCAGCAGCTCCTCCTCGCGGGCGCGCTGGCGGTGCCGGTCGTGCAGGGCGCCGAACAGGATGACCCCGGTGCCGACGATGAGGACGACGGCCAGCCAGAAGATCCAGGACGGCACGGCGACCCCCGGTGGGATCAGTGCAGGTCGCGCTCGGTGTACTCCTCGCGCGGCGGTCGGCTGCCGTCGTCGACCACCCGACGGGTCGTGCTGCGGCGGGGAGCGCGGGCGCTCTGCATCCAGATCAGGCCGATGATGATGCCGATCACACCGGCACCCATGAGGATGTAGCCGATCAGCTGCAGGTCGACGGCCTCGAGGTCGACGTCGACCGCGAAGGCGAGGATGGCACCGATCACCAGCAGGGCGATGCCGGGTCCGATCTTCATCGTCGTGCTCCCTTCCTCGGGGGCCCGTGTGGGCTGGTCCCACCCTAGGCGATGGCCACCGGACGCTGCGTCGGTGCCGTCCCCGGGCGCGCCACGGGACCGGCGCGATGAGACGCGGGCCCGCGCGGGGTCGACACGGACGAGGGTCGACCGGGAGGACGAGATGGACGGGCTGCAGGAGCTGGTGGAGGAGCCGACGCGGACGGGGTCGGTGCCCGGGGTGGTGGCGCTGGTCGCCACCGGGGGCCGGCGCGAGGTGGCCGTGGCCGGCGTCCGGTCCCTCGGAGGTGCGGCGATGAGCCGGGACACGGTGTTCCGGATCGCTTCGATGACCAAGCCGCTGGTGGCCGCGGCCGCGATGGTGCTGGTGGACCGGGGCCGGCTCGGTCTGGACGACGAGGTGCGCCGCTGGCTGCCCGAGCTCGCCGCGCCGTCGGTGCTGCGGACGCCGACCTCGGAGCTGGACGACGTGGTGCCGGCGGAGCGGCCGATCACGGTGCGGCACCTGCTCGAGTTCTCCGCCGGGCACGGGCTGGTCCCGCAGTTCGACGCGCCGGTGGTCGTCGCGCTGCAGGAGCGGCTGCACCAGGGGCCGCCGGAGCCGCAGCGGATCCCGGCACCGCAGGAGTGGGTGGCCCGGTTGGCGGAGATCCCGCTGGTGCACCAGCCCGGTCGCGGCTGGACCTACAACACCGGGGCCGACGTGCTCGGGGTGCTGCTGGCCCGGGTGGCGGGCACCAGCCTGTCGCAGGTGCTCGCCGACACCGTCCTCGATCCGCTCGGCCTGCACGACACCGGGTTCTCGGTGCCGGCCGGCAGCCGCGACCGCTTCGCGACCTCCTACCGTGCCGACGACTCCGGCGATCTCGTCCAGGTGGACGGGCCGGACGGGCAGTGGAGCGAGGAACCGGCATTCGCCTCCGGCGCGGGCGGGACGGTCTCCACCGTGGACGACTGGTGCACCTTCGCCCAGATGCTGCTCGCCGGCGGGCAGCACGCGGGTCGTACCGTGCTCTCGACCGAGGCGGTGCGGCAGATGATCTCGCCGCAGAACCGTGCCGAGCCGGGCAACCTCTTCCTGCAGGACCAGGCCTGGGGCTTCGGCGGCAGCGTCGACGTCTCCGCCGGACAGCTCTGGGAGGTGCCCGGGCGCTACGGCTGGATGGGTGGCACCGGGACCGCGGGCTACCTCTACCCCGCGACCGGGACCGTGGCGGTCTGGCTGTCGCAGCGGGAGATGGCGGGCCCGGCCGACTTAGCCACCGTCGGCCGGTTCCTGACCGCCGTCGCCCGCCCGGGACGCTGAGCACGCTCCGGACGTGGCACATCCCGCTGCGAGTACGCAGCGGGATGTGCCAGGAGATGCGGTCAGCGCTTCTTCCTGTCCTGGAGCCGGGGGTCGTCGACCCCGGGCGTCCAGTTGAGGGTGGCGGCACGCTCCAGGAACTCGTCGGTGGAGATGTCACCCCCGGCGTAGCGGTTGGCGAGGATGGTGCGGGCCTCGAACTCCGGCGGGCGGAAGAACGAGGGCGGTCCTGCCAGCCGGCCGCGCTTGGCCAGGAAGAGCAGGGTGCCGACGAAGAGGATCGTGAACAGCAGGAACATGAGACCTCCAAGGATCGGGACGAAGGGCGGTGGGCCGTCGAAGGCCGGGTGGTAGATCGGCATGTCCCCAGGGTGGTCGGGAGGGCGCCCGCGGACATCGGCCAGGCGACGACACCTGCGCTGCGCCCGCTGACGTAGGACGGCTACGCGCCGCACCGGATGCGGGGCGCGCGGAGGCCGTCCTACGCTCGGCAGCGTGCCCCGGCCGACGGGCACCGGACGACCGGAGGAGGGCCGATGGTGCGAGCTCACCCGCGGGTGCTCCTGCTGGACGTCCCGCTGGCCCTGCTCGTCGGCGCGACCACCTGGGTCAGCCTGTTCCTCGCCAAGCTGCCGGTCGGCGGCCCGTACGGCGCGCCGTGGGAGGGTGGCGGGCCGCCCTGGCGTGAGCCCGCCGCGCCCCCCTTCGCGGTCGCCGACGTGCCACCGCTGCTCGGTGTCGTCGTGCTGGCCCTCGTGGTCGCCCTCGCGCTGCGTCGGCTGCGACCGTTGGCGGCGTTCCTCGGGGTGGCGCTGGCGGCCGCGGTCCTGCTGGCCGCGGACGCCCCCTTCTGGCCGCTGTGCTTCGCACCGGCGCTCGCGCTGCTGGCGCTGGCCTCCAGCTCCGCCCCGCGCCGCTACCTGCCGTGGACCGCGCTGCTCGTGCCGGTGCTGGCGCTGGGCTGGTGGCCCTTCGAGACCGAGCAGCTGGCGCTCGGCAGCACCACCTCGACGACCTTCGCGCTGGTGGTGTTCGCGGTGGCGCTGCTGCTCGGCACCCTGCACCGTGCGCGTCGGCTGGCGGCCCAGCGGATCCGCGCCGAGGAGCTGCGGCAGAGCGCGGACGCCGAGCGGCTGCGGATCGCCCGCGAGGTGCACGACGTGGTCGGCCACTCGCTGTCGGTGATCACCATGCAGGCCGGCGTGGCGCTGCACGTGGTGGACCGGCGTCCCGACCAGGTCGAGGAGTCGCTGCGGGCGATCCGCCGCACCGGGCTGGAGGCGATGGCCGAGCTGCGGGCCGCGATGGGGGTGTTCCGCGACGGCGAGGTCGGCACCGCCCCGCTGGCCGGGCTGGACCGGATCCCGGTGGTCGTGGAGGAGCTGCGGGCGGCGGGCCGGCAGGTCGGGCTGGAGGTCGCCGACGACCTGGGCGAGGTGTCGCCGACGGTCGCCCACGCGGCCTACCGGATCGTGCAGGAGTCGCTGACCAACGTCGGCAAGCACGCCGGCGGCGCCCCGGCCGAGGTGCGGCTGACCCGGGAGGGGTCCACGCTGGTGGTCAGCGTCGTCGACTCCGGTCCGGTGCTGGCGCACCCGCCGGAGCCCGGGCACGGGATCGCCGGGATGACCGAGCGCGCCCGCGGTGTCGGTGGCAGCCTCGACGTGCGGGCCGTGCCGGACGGCGGGGTGCGGGTGACGGCGCGGCTGCCGTTGCAGGGCGACGCCGGGCGGGGGAGCGGAGGAGGCCGGTGACGATCACCGTGGCGGTGGCCGACGACCAGTCGCTGATCCGGATGGGTCTGCGGGTGCTGGTCGAGGCCGAGGACGACCTGGAGTTCGCCGGCGAGGCTGAGAACGGGCACGCGGCCGTCCAGCTGGTGCGCCGCCGGCGTCCCGACGTCATCCTCATGGACATCCGGATGCCGCTGCTGGACGGGATCGAGGCGCTGCGCCAGATCTCGGCCGACGAGACCCTCGGCGGCACCCGGGTCGTCATGCTGACCACCTTCGAGAACGACGACTACGTGCTGGATGCGCTCCGCGCCGGTGCCGCGGGGTTCCTCGTCAAGGACGACGACCCGACCGAGATGCTGCGGGCGATCCGGCTCGCCGCGGCCGGGGAGTCGCTGCTGTCGCCGTCGGTGACCCAGCGCGTGATCGCCTCGGTGCGCGAGGGACCGGTGCGGCGGGTGCAGCCGCACCCGCTCCTGGGCGAGCTGACCGACCGCGAACGCGAGGTGCTCGGCCTGATCGGCGAGGGCCTCAACAACGAGGAGATCGCCCAGCAGCTGGTGGTCAGCCCGGCCACCGCGCGCACCCACGTCAGTCGCGCGATGACCAAGCTGGGTGCCCGCGACCGCGCCCAGCTGGTGGTGATCGCCTACCGCTCCGGGCTGGTCTGAGCACACATCTCCGGGAATTCAGCTCCGACGCTCAGGAGCGTCTCAGCCACCGCCTGCGCAGCGCCCGTAGCGTTCGGGCGTCCTGCAGTGCTGGTCTCCGAAGGGCTCCCCGATGTCCCCGACTCGTTTCAACCCACCTCCCGGCTGGCCGGCGCCCCCGACACCCGACGGGCGACCGCCCGCCGGATGGCAGGTGCCTGAGGGGCTGTCCGTGCCTGAAGGTTGGTCCCTCTGGGTGGATGACCAGGGCCGGCCGGCGGCCCCTCCCGCTGCAGCTCCGGCGGCGACCAGTGCCAGGCGGTCCCGGACCTGGGTGTGGGCCACCGGCGGCGTCCTGGGTGGTCTGCTCGTCGGCGTGCTGCTCGGCAGCGGAGGACAGACGACGACCGCGACCCCGGCGGCCACGGACCCGTCGTCCCCGGCGCCGACCGCCACCACGACCGTGACGGCGGCACCGCTCCCGGCTGAGACGGTCACGGCCACGGCCGAGGTGACCGTGACGGCGACCTCCGAGGTCACCGTGACGGCGGACCCCGAACCGGCGCCGACGGTCACCGAGACGGCCTACCTCGAAGCCGAGGAACCGGACGTGCAGAAGTGGGCCTCCGACACCGGAGGCGGTGGCGACACCTACTACAAGAACTGCAGCGCCGCGCGGGCAGCGGGCGCAGCACCGGTGCGCAGGGGCGACCCTGGCTACGGACCACATCTCGACCGTGACGGCGACGGCGTCGGCTGCGAGTAGAGGCGCCCTGGACGCGCATGACGGCTCCGCGGCGGTCGGTGTGCCGCCCGGACCGCCGTCACGGGTCAGTCGGCTGCCGATCCGGGCGGCCGATGGCGCGGGCGTGGCGGTGCTGCAGGTAGGTGAGGGTCCGCGAGGTGCTGGACGCGAGGTTGCCGAACCCGCGGAACCGGTGGGTGCCGGCGTCCACGAGCCGGCCGTCGCGACGGATGCCACCCGCAGCGGTGATCCGCAGGGTGCGCCAGTTGCTCTCCAGCTCGAGACCGGTCACGGCGGACCAGGGGATCTCGGTCGACCGGCCGAGCTCCGACGTCAGCCGCAGTCCCTGGTCGTCAACCGTCAGCCGGACCGGTCGTAGCCGCCAGGCGAGGACGGCCATGAGGACCCGAGCAGGAACAGGCCGACAGCCAGGACCAGCCCCACCGTGTCCCTCCCGTGCACCGGCATCTGACCGTCCGACGCGGGTCCGCGGTCAGCCGCCGACCGCCTCGACGATCCTGCGGATCTGCTCCTGCCCGGCGACCGCGGTGGCGATGCCGAAGACGACCACCGCCCAGATCATCGCCACCAACCGCCAGCCACGGATCCTGATCGGGGCCGGCAGCAGCCGGCGGTTGATGAGGATCAGCAGCCCCGAGTAGATGAACATCATCGCGCCGCCGACCACCGCCGAGATCACCAGCAGCGCCAGCGGCTGGTCGAACCCGATCAGCAGCACCAGGACGCCGATCGCCACCAGGCCCCAGACCAGACCGGCGTAGAGCTTGTTCTCGTCCGCCTTGCGGGCGTAGGAGGTCTTGACCACGTCGGCGGCCATCCGCGAGGTGTAGTCGACGATGCCCAGGGCCGCCCCGAACAGCGAGACCGCCCCGACCACCCAGAACAGGTACTGGAACCACGGCCCGACGCGCTCGCCGAGCACCTGGCCCTCCACCTGCACGAAGGTGACGTCGTCGTTCAGCCCCTCGGTGCCGTAGACGGTCGAGTAGGCCAGCAGCGAGGTGAACACGATGGTGATGAGGGTGATGAGGACGAAGGTCACCAGCTGCTCGACGTTGGCGAACCGCCACCAGCCGCGCCAGCGGGTCAGGTTGTCCGCGGTGGGCTCGAAGACGTAGCCGGTGCTCGGCTTGGCCTCCTTCTGACCCGTCACCGGGCTGACCAGCCGGGGCACGTAGGTGCCCATCCCGAAGCCCTTGTCGCGGATCCAGTTGGCCTGCACCAGGTTCTGCCCACCGCCGGCGCCGGCGAAGGCGAGCGCCCCGACGAGGACGGCGAAGCCCAGCTGCTCGTACGGCAGGGAGGCCCGGGTGACCGCCTGCGGCAGGTCGGCCCAGGTGTCGGCCCCGATGGCGAACACGGCCGCCACCGCGAACAGCAGCAGCGCGGCCGCCACCTTGATCATCTGCGCCCGCTCGAGGGCCACGTAGACCACCGGCGCCAGGGTGAGGATGAGCCCGATCGCCACCAGCAGACCGATCGCGATGAAGCGGGCCTCGCCGCCGGTCATGAAGGAGATGATCGTCGCACTGCTGGTCGCCCACCCCGGCCAGAGGTTGGCGAAGTAGGTGAGGATCGCGAAGAACAGACCCCAGTGCTTCCAGTACCGGCTGAACCCGGTGAGCGCGGTCTCGGCGGTGGCGAGGGTGTAGCGCTCGACCTCCAGGTTGATGAAGAACTGGGTGAGCAGCCCGACGACCGCCGCCCAGACGAAGACCAGCCCGACCTGGGAGGCGATGTAGGGGTAGATGATGAACTCACCCGAGGACAGACCGACCCCGGCGGCGATGATGCCCGGCCCGATCAGCTTGCGGTAGCGCGACGGTGGTTCCGGCAGCACCTCGACCTTCGGTCGTGGCAGGTGCTTGGTCGGGAACGCGTCGGCGGCGCTGACGGCCGCACCCGGTGCGGCGGACGACTCATCTCGGCTCTGAGACATGGCTCCGTTCTACCGTCTGGCACCTGCCCGGTGTCCACCGGGGTGTGGTTGGATCGGGCGATGGCGGCCGGGCAGCACACCCGTGGCCGGTCCGACGGCGGGCCGGTCCTGCTGGCCCTGGCCCTGGGTTGCGCCGGTCTGCTGCTCCTGCTGCTGGCCCTGGCCGCACGGACGGCGCCGTCCTCCCCGCTCACCGAGGTGCCCTCGTTCGGCTACCCGAGCGCGCCCGCCGCACCCCCGGGTGAGGGCTACGGAGCACCCCGGCAGGAGCCGTCCGTGCTGCCCGAGCCCGCTCCGCCGCCGGCCTGGGCGGCACCGCTGGCCGAGGCGCTGGTGCTGCTGGTCGTGGTGGTCGCCGTGCTGGTCGCGGCCGCGGTCGTCGTCCTCGTCGTCCGCGGGGTGCGTGCCCGGCAACGACCGGTCGGCATCGAGGACGACGTGGCGACGGTGGTCGACGTCGCGGAGGTCCGCGAGCACCTGGCCCGCAGCCAGACCGAGATCGATGTCGATGGTGACGTCAACCGGGCCGTGGTGCGCTGCTGGCAGGGTCTGGAACGCCTCGCCGCCGCGGTCGGGGCTCCTCGGGCGGCGCACCAGACCGCCCGGGAGTACACCGTCGCGGTGCTGGCCGCGGCCGCGCTGCCCGAGGGTCCGGTGCACCGGCTCGCCGACGTCTACGAGGACGCCCTGTTCTCCGGCACGCGGCTGCCGGAGTCGGCTCGCCGGACCGCGCTCGCCGCGCTCACCACCCTGCGCGAGGCGACCGAGCAGCAGGACGCCGGGCCGGCGCCGTCCGCGTGGACGGCGCCGGCGGACCTCCCGGCCGGTGGCCCTGGAGACCGGGGAGCGGGCCGGTGAGCCGCCGCCGACGTCCGCGGCCACCCCGGTCCCGCACCCGGCGGCTGCTCACCACCGTCGCCGTCGCCGCCGGCGCCACCCTGCTCACCGGGCTCGTCGCCACCCTCGTCGGGTTCGGGCTGCACCTGCCGTTCTGGGTGCTGCTGGCGGTCGCGGTCGCCGCCGGCACCTTCCTGGTCCGCCACGTCGTCGAGCCGGCCGACCCGCCCGTCGCGGTCCTCCCCGAACCCGGCGGGGCACAGCCGGCCCGCCAGGCCGACCCGCGGGTGCGGGTGCTGGAGTCGCAGCTGTGGGGTGCCGAGCGAGGGATGAACCTGCGCCCGCTGCACACCACCCTCACCGACCTGGTGGAGGCCCGCCGGCGCCGAGCGGGTGCGGGCCCGCTGCCGCCGACCCTGGCCGAGTACCTGTCCGCCGACCCGCCGCCGACGCCGACCCGGCGCCAGCTGCGCACCATCCTCGAGGAGATCCGGTCCCTGTGAGCCACCCCACCACCAGCCCTCCCAGCGCCGAGACGCTGGCCCGCGCCACCGAGCACTGCCAGCGGGTGCTGGCCGAGGTCGAGCGCGCCGTGGTCGGCAAGCGGGAGGCGCTCGAGCTGGTGCTGACCGGGGTGGTCGCCGGCGGACACGTGCTCATCGAGGACTTCCCCGGGCTGGGCAAGACGCTGGCCGCCCGCAGCTTCGCCCAGGCCCTCGGGCTCGATTTCCGCCGCGCCCAGTTCACCCCCGACCTGCTGCCCGCCGACCTCACCGGCAGCTACGTCTTCGACCAGCGCCGCGCCGAGTTCGACTTCCGTCCCGGGCCGCTGTTCGCCGGGCTGCTGCTGGCCGACGAGATCAACCGGACGCCGCCGAAGACCCAGTCGGCGCTGCTGGAGGCGATGCAGGAGAAGCAGGTCACCGTGGAGGGCGTCACCCACCGGCTGCCCCGGCCGTTCCACGTGCTCGCCACCGCCAACCCGGTCGAGACCGAGGGCACCTACCCGCTGCCGGAGGCCCAGCTCGACCGCTTCCTGCTGCGGCTGCAGTTCGGCTACCCGTCGGAGGCGGAGGAGTGGGAGGTGCTGGCCCGCCGGATCGGCCGGCGCACCGAGGAGCAGAGCGTGGAGGCCGTCCTCACCCCCGAGGAGCTGCTGGAGGTGCAGCGGGCCTGCGAGGACGTCTACTTCCACCCCGAGGTCGGCCGCTACGCCGTCGCCGTCACCGCGGCCACCCGCGAGGAGTCGGCGCTGCTGGTCGGAGCCTCCCCGCGCGGCTCGCTGGCCCTGCTCACCTGTGCCCGGGCGCACGCGCTGATCGCCGGCCGGCACTACGTGCGCCCGGAGGACGTCAAGGCACTGGCGGTGCCGACCCTGGCCCACCGGGTCACCGTCCGGCCCGAGCTGTGGATGAGCAACGTCACCGGTGAGCAGGTGGTCCGCTCGGTGCTGGACCGGGTGCCGGTGCCCGCCGAGTACCGGCCGGAGGACTAGCCGTGCGGCTGCGGCCGTCCCCGGCCCTGGTCCGGGCCGTGGTGCTGCTCGTGCTGTGCGGGACGCTGGCCGTGCTCACCTCCCAGGTGGCGCTGCTGGTGCTCGCTGCCCCGTTCACCGTCTGGGCCGCGCTGGGTGTGCTCCGCCGGCCGGGGACGTCCGAGGCGCCGGACGGCGGGCTGAGTGCGCACCGCGTCCAGCTGGGCGACGTGGTGGAGTACCGGTTGCGTTCCGAGCCGGGCACCCTGGTCGGGCTCACGGTGCCGCCGCCGGCCCGCTGCGACCTCGACCCGCCGTCCGGCGCGGCGACCGGGCTGGGGGAGACGGCCGTCCGGCTGCGCCCCCAGCGCTGGGGCCGGCACCGGGTCGAGCCCACCGAGGCCGTGGTCGCCGACGACTGGGGGCTCTGGCTGGGGACCCTCCGGCCCCGCCCGGACGCCGTCTCGGTGGCGCCGGGCCGCGAGCCGCCCGGGCGCGGGGACGTCATCCCGCACCCGATCGGGCTGGTGGGTCTGCACCCGAGCCGGACCCGGGGCGAGGGCGTCACGCTGGCCGAGGTGCGCCGCTTCCAGACCGGCGACCGGCTGCGGCGGATCAACTGGCGGGTCACCTCCCGCACCGGGCAGCTGCACACCAACGCCACCCTGGCCGAGCGCGACACCGAGGTGCTGGTGGTCACCGACACCGTGGCCGACCTGGTCGGCGACTCCGGGACGTCCAGCCTCGACACCACCGTGCTGGCCGCGGCCTCGGTCGCCGAGCACTACCTGCGGCTCGGCGACCGCGTCGGGCTGCACGACCTCGGCCACGTCATCGGCTCGGTGCCGCCGGCGGCCGGCGCCCGGCAGCGGACCGTCCTGGTGGAGCAGCTGGCGCGGGCCTCGGTCGAGCGGGCGGCGCGCCCGATGGTGCGCCGGATCCGTCGGGTGCGGCCCGGCTCGCTGGTAGTCGTCTGCTCCCCGCTGCTCGACCGCGACGTGCTGGCCGAGGTGCTGCGGCTGGTGCACCGCGGCGCGGCGGTGCTGGCCGTCGACACCCTGCCGCCCGAGCTGGGCCGGCTGGACGGCGCGCACCGGGCGCGTTCGGTGGGGGCGGTGCTGGACGCCGCGGTGGAGCGGCTGCGTCCGCAGCGGTACTGGACCGAGGCGTGGGCGCTGCGCCGGCTGGAGCGCGACGTCGACCTCGACCGGCTGGCCGAGCTCGGCGTCCCGGTGGTCACCTGGCGCGGTATCGAGAGCCTCGGCACGGTGGTCGCCGCGCTGGCCGCCAACCGCGGGGCGCCACGGATGGCCCGCGGCGCCGGGGCGGGGGCGGGCTGATGCTCTCGCTCCTCGACGCCCTGGTGGAGTGGCTGGACGCGGCCCGGCGGTGCGCCCGGCACGTGTGGCTGCTGCGGCTGGTGATGCTGGTCTCGGCGGTGCTGGCCTGCGCCGTGCTGTGGTCGCGCACCCCGAACGCCGTCCTCGGCGTGCTGCTGGCCGGGGCCGGTCTGGTCGGCCTGGTCTGGGCGCGGGGGCAGCTGCCGCTGCTGTTCGCGGCGGGGGTGGTGCTGTGGGCGGCCGTCACCGCGGCGACCACGCCGGAGGGTCTGGACGTCCTGGTGCTGGTGCCGGTCGCCCTCGGGCTGGTCGGCTGGCACGCGGCCGCCGGCGCGCTCACCCTGGCGCAGCCGTGGACTCGGGTGGCGCCCGCGGTCTGGCGGCGGCTCGGCGTCCCCGCCGGGCTGGCCGTGGTGGCCGTGCTCGCCGGTGCCCTGCTCGCGTGGGCGGCGGGGTTCGTCGTGCTGCCGGCCGCGCTGACGCTGGTCGCGGTGGTCGTCGTGCTGCTGGTCGCCCTCGCCGGTCTGGTGCTCTGGCCCACCGCCGCGTCCCGCGACCGCTGACCGGCGCCTGGCCCAGTTCGCGGTCCGGCACCGATGTCGGTGCCGGACCGCGAACTGAAGCGTTCCCGGGTGGGTGACGGGTGTCAGTGTCAGACCGGGGTGAGGTCACGCGAACCGGTGAGGTGGCGCACCGCGAGCGGGCCGTGCAGGCGCCGAGGCTGGAGGGACTGGACCGCGGCGGCGGGAGTCCGGGTGTCCGGATCTGGTCAGGACCGGACCGCGAGCCCCGCCGGACGTGCCTACCGTGAGCTGATCGAACCCCACGAGGAGCCCTGATGATCCCGACCACCGCCGACCCCGTCCCGCCGTCGCCGTTGCCCGGCGCCGCGGACTGGAGGGCGGTGCTGTCCTGGACGGCCGCGCTGGCCCTGCCCGCGGCGGCGGGGTTGGCCGCGTTCCTGGTCGGGCGGCCCGCATCGGCTCCGCTCGCGGCGATCCTGCTCGTGCTGGCGGTGGCGGTGGTGGCCTGGGTTGGCGGACGCTGGCCCGGTCACCTGAGCGCGGTGGTCGCCGGCGTGGCCTACGACCTCGGCTGGACCGAGCCCTACGACCGCTTCGTCATCGCCGCCCCCGAGGACGTGCTGGCGACGTTCCTGCTGGTCGGCGTCGGCATCGGCGTCACCTGGCTGATCTCCACCGTCCGCCTCCCCGACATCCCCCGCTGACCCGGTCCTCCCAGAGCTGTCGGAGCGCGGTCGCCTACCTGGTCCCGCGCGTCGACAGGCTCAGCGCGCTGGGTCGCGCGATCGCGGGAGGTGCGGTGGGCGGCGGTCGGCTCCGGTGTCCGGGGTGCGTCACGAGGAGGGCGGGGACCGTCAGGGGAGCGTCTGGACGCGCCCGGACGGGCCGGCGGCGGAGTGGAGTGGCGGATGCGGTCCCAGGCGGGGGCCGTCGCGTCCGAGGACGCGCTCGTCGCGAGGAGATGCGGACACGTGCCGGACCTGTTGCTGGTGCTCCTGACCCTGGTGGGCTTCGGCCTGCTGCTCGGTCTGCTGGCGGGGGTGCAGAAGCTGTGAGCCCCGTCGACATGGTCGCCCTGGGAGTGGCGGTGGCCCTCGCGGGCTACCTGCTCGCCGCCCTGCTCTTCCCGGAGCGGTTCTGATGACCGGCACCGTGCTGATGGCGCTGGCCCAGCTCGGGCTGCTGGTGCTCGCCCTGGTGCTCGTGCACCGTCCGCTCGGCGACCACATCGCCCGGTCGCTGACCAGCGAGCGGCACCTGGCCGGAGAGCGCGTCCTCTACCGCCTCGGCGGCATCGACCCCGCCGCCGACCAGCGCTGGACGGTCTACGCCCGCTCGGTGCTGGCCTTCTCGCTGGTGTCGGTGCTGGTGCTCTACGTCCTGCAGCGCGTCCAGGGCTGGCTGCCGCTGGCCCTCGGGCTGGAGGGTGTCGACCCGGCCACCGCCTGGAACACGGCGGTCTCCTTCGTCACCAACACCAACTGGCAGTCCTACCCGGGCGAGTCGACGATGGGCCACCTGGTGCAGGCCGCCGGGCTGGCCGTGCAGAACTTCCTCTCCGCCGCGGTGGGCCTGTCGGTCGCGGTGGCGCTGGTGCGGGGGTTCCTGCGCTCCCGCACCGACCGGATCGGCAACTTCTGGGTCGACCTGGTCCGCGGCGTGGTCCGCCTGCTGCTGCCGATGGCCTTCCTCGCCGCGCTGGTCCTGCTCGTCGGCGGCGTGGTGCAGAACCTCAGCGGTCCCGAGCAGCTGACCACCCTGGACGGCAGCACCCAGACCCTGGTCGGCGGGCCGATCGCCTCCCAGGAGGCGATCAAGGAGCTCGGCACCAACGGCGGCGGGTTCTTCAACGCCAACTCCGCCCACCCGTTCGAGGGCCCGAGTGCCTGGGCCAGCCTGTTCCAGGTCTTCCTGCTGCTGGTCATCCCGTTCTCCCTGCCCCGCACCCTCGGCACGCTGGTCGGCGACCTGCGCCAGGGACGGGCCGTGCTGGCGGTGATGGGCGGGCTGTGGCTGACCTCGGTGGCGCTGGTCACCTGGGCCGAGCTGGCCGCCCGCGGCAGCGTGCCGCAGGCGGCCGGCGCGGCGATGGAGGGCAAGGAGGTCCGCTTCGGCGAGGCGCTCTCCGCACTGTTCGCCGCCTCCACCACCGGGACGTCCACCGGTGCGGTCAACGCCTTCCACGACTCCTTCACCGCCCCCGGCGGCGGGGTGCTTCTGCTCAACATGCTGCTCGGCGAGGTCGCTCCCGGCGGCGTCGGCTCGGGCCTGTACGGGATGCTCGTGCTCGCCGTGCTCGCGGTCTTCCTCGCCGGGCTGATGGTCGGGCGCACCCCGGAGTACCTCGGCAAGAAGATCGGCCGGCGCGAGATCACCCTGGTCGCGCTGTACGTCCTCACCATGCCGACGCTCGTCCTCGTCGGCGCCGCGCTCACCGCGGCCGTGCCCGGGCTGGCCGAGACCTCGGTGCAGGACCCCGGACCGCACGGGCTGAGCGAGATGCTCTACGCCTACGCCTCCGGCGCCAACAACAACGGCTCGGCCTTCGCCGGCTTCGGCGCCGCCACCGACTACCAGAACGTCGCCATCGGGCTGGCCATGCTGCTCGGCCGCTTCGTCCCGGTCGTGCTGGTGCTGGCCCTGGCCGGCAGCCTGGCCCGCCAGGCCCCCGTGCCCGCCGGCACCGGCACCCTGCCCACCCACACCGCCACCTTCGTCGGCCTGCTGGCCTTCGTCGTGGTGGTCGTGGCCGGGCTCACCTTCTTCCCCGCTCTCGCACTCGCACCTGTCGCGGAGGCCCTGCTGTGACGACACCTGCCCTCTCCACCCCGCCCACGCGCCGGACGCCGCCGCCCGACCCCGCGACGCCGGCGACCCGTCCGCCGGCCGGGCTCTTCAGCCCGCGCCAGCTGCTCGAGGCCCTGGCGCCCGCGCTGCGCAAGCTCGACCCCCGCCACCAGGTGCGCACCCCGGTGATGTTCGTGGTGTGGGTCGGTTCGGTGGTCACCACGGTGTTCGCGGTGGCCGAGCCGAGCCTGTTCACCCTCGCCATCGCCGGCTGGCTGTGGGCCACCGTGCTCTTCGCCAACCTGGCCGAGGCGGTGGCCGAGGGCCGCGGCCGGGCCCAGGCGGAGACGCTGAAGCGCACCCGCACCGAGACGACCGCCCGGCGGCTGGCCGACGACGGCTCCGAGCAGGTCGTGCCCGGCACCGAGCTGTCCGTCGGCGACCGGGTGGTCGTCGAGGCCGGCGAGGTGATCCCCGGCGACGGCGACGTCGTCGAGGGCGTCGCCAGCGTGGACGAGTCGGCCATCACCGGCGAGTCCGCCCCGGTGATCCGCGAGTCCGGTGGCGACCGCTCCTCGGTGACCGGCGGCACCAAGGTGCTCTCGGACCGGATCGTGGTCCGGATCACCGCCCGACCCGGAGAGACCTTCCTCGACCGGATGATCGGACTGGTCGAGGGCTCGGCCCGGCAGAAGACGCCGAACGAGATCGCGCTCAACCTGCTGCTCGCCTCACTCA
Source organism: Desertihabitans brevis (assembly GCF_003327535.1). Taxonomy (NCBI): domain Bacteria; kingdom Bacillati; phylum Actinomycetota; class Actinomycetes; order Propionibacteriales; family Propionibacteriaceae; genus Desertihabitans; species Desertihabitans brevis. The sequence goes on from NZ_QOUI01000005.1 coordinate 64,407, forward strand.
CCCTGGTGTTCCTGCTCGCGGTGGTGACGGTGCAGCCGTTCGCCACCTTCTCCGGCGGGGCCCAGCCGCTGCCGGTGCTGGTCGCGCTGCTGGTCTGCCTGATCCCCACCACCATCGGCGCCCTGCTCTCGGCCATCGGCATCGCCGGCATGGACCGGCTGGTGCAGCGCAACGTGCTGGCGATGTCGGGACGGGCCGTCGAGGCCTCCGGTGACGTCGACGTGCTGCTGCTGGACAAGACCGGCACCATCACCCTCGGCAACCGCGAGGCTGCCGACCTGGTCCCGGTCGCCGACGTCGAGGTCGCGACCCTGGCCGACGCCGCCCAGCTCTCCAGCCTGGCCGACGAGACCCCGGAGGGACGTTCGGTGGTCGTGCTGGCCAAGGAGCGCCACGGCCTGCGGGCCCGGGAGGAGGGCACCCTGCCCGGCGCGCACTTCGTCCCCTTCACCGCCCAGACCCGGATGTCGGGGGTCGACCTCACCGGTCCGGGCGGCGGGCGGCAGATCCGCAAGGGCGCGGCCGCCGCGGTGCTGCGCTGGGTCCGCGAGCACGGTGGGCGTCCGAGCGAGGAGATCGGCGCCACGGTGGACGCGATCAGCTCCTCCGGCGGCACCCCGCTGGTGGTGGCCGAGCGGGTCGGTGACCAGCCGGCCCGGGCGCTGGGCGTCATCCACCTCAAGGACGTCGTCAAGGACGGGATGGCCGAGCGGTTCGCCGAGCTGCGCCGGATGGGGATCCGGACCGTGATGATCACCGGTGACAACCCGCGCACCGCCGCGGCGATCGCCGCGGAGGCCGGGGTGGACGACCACCTGGCCGAGGCGACCCCGGAGGACAAGCTCGCGCTGATCCGGCGCGAGCAGGCCGCCGGGCGTCTGGTGGCGATGACCGGCGACGGCACCAACGACGCCCCCGCGCTGGCCCAGGCCGACGTCGGGGTGGCGATGAACACCGGGACGTCGGCGGCCAAGGAGGCCGGCAACATGGTCGACCTCGACTCCAACCCGACCAAGCTGATCGAGATCGTCGCGATCGGCAAGCAGCTGCTGATCACCCGCGGGGCGCTGACCACGTTCTCGATCGCCAACGACGTGGCCAAGTACTTCGCCATCGTGCCGGCCATGTTCGCCGGGGTGTTCCCGCAGCTGGACAAGATCAATCTCATGCGGCTGAGCAGCCCGGAGTCGGCGATCCTCTCCGCGGTCGTCTTCAACGCGTTGATCATCGTCGCGCTGGTCCCGCTGGCCCTGCGCGGGGTGCGCTACCGCCCCGCCAGCGCCCAGCACCTGCTGCGCCGCAACCTGCTGGTCTACGGCGTCGGCGGTCTGGTGCTGCCCTTCGTCGGGATCAAGCTCATCGACCTGCTCGTCTCGCTGCTCCCGGGAGTCTGACCGTGCTCACCCTGCTCCGCACCTCCGCCGCCGCCGTGCGGCTGCTGCTCGCCCTCACCCTGCTGCTCGGGGTGCTCTACCCGGCGGCCGTGCTGCTCGCCGGCCGGCTGCTCCCCGATCGCGCCGACGGCTCCCTCGTCACCGTGGACGGCGCCGTGGTCGGCTCGGCGCTGATCGGCCAGCCCTTCGACGGCGAGGAGTGGTTCCACCCGCGGCCGTCGGCGGCCGGGGACGGCTACGACCCGCTCGCCTCGGGGGCGTCCAACCTCGGCCCGGAGAACGCGGGCCTGCTGGCCGAGGTGGAGCGGCGCCGTGCCGAGGTGGCCGCCACCAACGGGGTCGACCCCGCCGCGGTGCCCGCCGACGCGCTGACCGCCTCCGGCTCCGGGCTCGACCCGCACATCAGCCCGGAGTACGCCGCCCTGCAGGTGCCGCGGGTGGCGGACGCCCGCGGGCTCGACCCGGCCCAGGTGGAGGCGCTGGTCGCCGGGGCCACCACCGGCCCGGCGCTCGGCTTCATCGGCGAGCCGGCGGTGGACGTCCTGGCGCTCAACCTCGCGGTCGAGGACCTCGACCGCTCCCTCGGGGGATGATGAGCCGGTGCGTCGTGGAACCCTGCGCGTCTACCTGGGCGCGGCCCCGGGCGTCGGCAAGACCTTCGCCATGCTCGGCGAGGGCCACCGGCGTCGGGAGCGCGGCACCGACGTGGTCGTCGGGTTCGTCGAGACCCACGGCCGCGAGCACACCGCCGCCCTGACCGAAGGGCTGGAGGTGGTGCCGCGGCGCCGGCTGACCCACCGCGGGGCCACCTTCGAGGAGATGGACCTCGACGCCGTGCTGGCCCGCCGCCCGGCGGTCGCCCTGGTGGACGAGCTGGCCCACACCAACGTCCCGGGCTCGCGCCACACCAAGCGGTGGGAGGACGTCGAGGAGCTGCTGGCGGCCGGGATCGACGTCATCACCACCGTCAACGTGCAGCACCTGGAGTCGCTCAACGACGTCGTGGCCGAGATCACCGGCGTCCGGCAGGGCGAGACGGTGCCCGACCAGGTGGTCCGGCGGGCCGACCAGGTCGAGCTGGTCGACATGGCCCCGCAGGCGCTGCGGCGCCGGCTGGCCCACGGCAACGTCTACGCCGCGGAGAAGATCGACGCCGCGCTGGACAACTACTTCCGCCTCGGCAACCTCACCGCGCTGCGCGAGCTCGCGCTGCTGTGGGTGGCCGACCGGGTCGACGACGCGCTCGAGGCCTACCGCTGCGAGCACGACATCTCCACCCCGTGGAAGACCCGCGAGCGGGTGGTCGTGGCGCTGACCGGCGGCGCGGAGGGAGAGGCGCTGATCCGCCGCGGCGCCCGCATCACCGACCGGGCCACCGGGGCGGAGCTGGTCGCCCTGCACGTGTCGGTCAGCGACGGGCTCAGCGACGCCGCCCCGGACGTGCTGACCCGCCAGCGCGCACTGGTGGAGTCCCTCGGCGGCACCTGGCACACCGTGGTCGCCGACGACGTCGCGGCCACCGTGCTGTCCTTCGCCCGCCAGGTCAACGCCACCCAGATCGTGCTCGGTGCCAGCCGCCGGGGCCGGCTCTCCTCGGCCCTGTTCCCGGGGGTGGGCCCGGCGGTGGTGCGCGACTCCGGCGAGATCGACGTCCACATCGTCACCCACGAGCACGCCGGACGCGGCCGACGCCGCCGTCCCCGGCCCGGGCTGGGGCTGCCCCGGCGGGTGCTCGGCTGGGCGCTCGCGGTCGCCGGCCAGCCGCTGCTCGCGCTGCTGCTGCACGAGCTCACCGATCTCTCCGACCTGCCCGCCGCGCTGATGCTCTTCCTCGCGCTCACCGTCGCGGTGGCGCTGGTGGGCGGGATGCTGCCGGCGGTCGTCTCGGCCCTGATCGGCGGGTCGCTGGCGAACTACGCCTTCACCCCGCCGCTGTACACGCTGGTCGTCGACCGCCCCACCGACGCGGTGGCGATCGGCGTCCTGCTGGCGGTGGCGGTGTCGGTGTCGGTGGTGGTCGACCAGGCGGCCCGGCGGACGGCGCAGGCGGCGCAGGCCCGCAACGAGGCCGACACCCTCGCCACCCTGGCGGGGTCGGTGCTCACCGGCAGCGAGGCCGTCCCGGCACTGCTGGACCAGCTGTGCGAGATGTACGGCCTCGACAGTGCCGCCCTGCTCGCCCGCGAGGACGCCGGCTGGAACGGTTATGCGGTGAGCGGCCGGCGTCCGCCGTCGTCACCGGAGGAGGCCGACAGCACCGTCCCGATCCAGCCCGACCTGGTGCTCGCCCTGCGCGGGCGGGTGCTGCCGGCCCGCGACCTGCGGGTGGTGACGGCGGTGGCCACCCAGACCGGGGCGCTGATCGAGCGCGACCTGCTGCGCGCCGAGGCCGAGGCCAACCGGCACGAGCGGGAGCGGACGGCCCTGCGGACCACCCTGCTGGCGGCGGTCTCCCACGACCTGCGCACCCCGCTGGCCGGGATCAAGGCCAGCGTCAGCGGACTCCGGGTGGACGGCGTCGAGCTGTCGGAGCAGGACCGGGCCGAGCTGCTGGCCGGGATCGAGGAGTCGGCCGACCAGCTCAACGCGCTGGTCGACAACCTGCTCGACATGGGCCGGCTGGACTCCGGGGCGGTCACCGCGCGGCGCGATCGGGTGGCCCTGGACGAGGTGGTGCCGCGTGCGGTGGCCGGCATCCCCGCCGACCGGGTGCGCATCGACGTCCCCGAGACGCTCCCGCTGCTGGTGGCCGACGCCGGTCTGCTGGAGCGGGCGGTGGCGAACGTGGTGGAGAACGCCGTCCGGCACTCCCCGCCCGACCGGCCGGTGGTGGTGACCGCCGGTGCGGTGTGCGGGTCGGTGGTGCTGCGGGTGGTGGACCGCGGTCCGGGGGTGCCGCCGGAGGACCGCGAGCAGATGTTCACCGCGTTCCAGCGGCTGGGGGACCGTCCGCTCGGTCACGGGGTCGGGCTCGGGCTGGCGGTGGCGCGCGGCTTCACCCGGGCCAACGGCGGCACCCTCGACGCCGAGGACACCCCCGGCGGCGGGCTGACCATGGTGTTCACGTTCCCGGTCCCTCCCGGGGACGCGGCAGGATCGGAGGCGCGATGACCCGGGTGCTGGTGGTGGAGGACGAGCCGGCGCTGGCCCGCGCGCTGGCGATCACGTTGCGGGCGCGGCGCTACGAGGTGGACGTGGCCCACACCGGCGCGGTCGGGCTGGATGCCGTCGCCAACCGGCACCCCGACGTGGTGGTGCTCGACCTCGGCCTGCCCGACCTTGACGGGCTGGAGGTGCTGCGGGCACTGCGCGGGTGGACGCAGGTGCCGGTGGTGGTGCTGTCGGCCCGTCAGACCAGCGACGACAAGGTGGAGGCGCTGGACGCCGGCGCCGACGACTACGTCAGCAAGCCGTTCGGGATGGACGAGTTCCTGGCCCGGCTGCGGGCGGCCGGACGCCGCGGGCCGAGCGAGCCGCCCGCGCCGGTGGTGGAGACGGACGCCTTCACCGTCGACCTGGCCCGGCGGCGGGTGCTGCGCGACGGAGAGGAGGTGCGGCTGACGCCGACGGAGTGGCACCTGCTGGAGATCCTGGCCCGCCACCCCGGTGACCTGGTCGGACGCCGCGAGCTGCTGCAGGAGCTGCGCGGGCCCTACCTCGATCGCGAGACCCACTACCTGCGGGTCTACATGGCCCAGCTGCGACGCAAGCTCGAGCCCGACCCGGCCTCCCCGCGGCACCTGCTCACCGAGCCCGGCGTCGGCTACCGCCTGGTCCCCTGACCCCGGCCCGTCGGCCCGGCCCCGCACCCACTTCACACACCTTCGACGGCCCGCACACCCGCTGCAGCGGGTGTGCGGGCCGCCGCAGGTGTGTGAAGGTGCGGGATTCGGCTGGTCAGAGGGCGCGGGGACGGGAGGGGCGCAGCCGCAGCAGGGCCATCCGGATCCGGCGCAGCGTGCGGACGACCGCGGGCACGACGTCCTGCGGACGCTCGGGGAAGACCTGCTGGCGCGCGATGAAGAGCTCGTGGGCCAGACGCTCGGCGTCCCGGTCGGCGATGCCGGGTCCCAGTGAGCCGTAACGGGCGTTCGGTGTCTCGTTCATGACACCAAGCCTGGCGCGCCCGACCCGGTAGCGCCAGCGAATAGTTCTTCACCACCGTTCAGCCCTGCTGTAGCGTCATGCCATGCTCGACCTCCAGCGTCTGCGCGCCTTCCGGGCCGTCATCGCCACCGGCTCGGTGGCGGCTGCGGCCACCCGTCTCGGCTACACCTCCTCGGCGATCAGCCAGCAGATCACCGCCCTGCAGCGCGAGACCGGCCTGACCCTGTTCGAGAAGAACGGGCGCGGGCTGGTGCCCACCCCGGCCGGTGAGCTGCTGGCCAGCGAGAGCGACGCGATGATGAGCCACCTCGCCCACCTCGACGGGGTGGTCGACGACCTCCGGGCCGGCCGGACGGCGGCGCTGAAGATCCGCTGCTTCCCCTCGATGGGGGAGGCGCTGCTGCCGACGGTGGTCGCCCGGCTCCGCGAGGAGCTGCCCGACGTGTCGGTGCGGGTCGACCTGTCGGACAACCTCACCGCCGAGGACGCCGGCGGCTCCGACCTCTGCCTGCACACCGAGGCCCTGGAGGACCACCAGCCGGTGCCGAAGGGGCGCCGTCGGATGGTCCTGGCCGAGGAGGACTACTACGCCGTGGTCTGCCCCGACCACCCGCTGGCCGGGCGGGACGAGGTGTCGCTGGCCGACGTGGTCGAGCACCCGTGGGTGCAGGAGGACCTCGGCGAGACCGCCTGCGCACAGATCATGCGCGACGCCTGGCGCGCGGTCGGGCGGACCCCGCGCACCGTGGTGCGGACGTCCTCCCACAGCAGCGCGATCGCCTTCGCCGCGGTCGGGCTCGGGGTGTTCATCGGGCCCTACCTCACCGTCAAGGGACTCGGCCCGGACGTGCGGGTGCTCAAGGTGGCCGGGCCCACCCCGCGCCGCCGTGATGTCGTCTCGGTCCGCCAGGACGCCGAGCGCAACCCCGCGGCGCGACGGCTGCTGGAGGTGCTGCTCGAGGTGATCGAGGCCGACCCGGGGATGGTCCGGCCCTGACCACCGGGCTCTCCGTTCAGGCCGCGGCGCGGTACCGGCTGGGCTCGCCGTTGGCGGTGTACAGGGTGCGCCCGATCCGACCGGGCCAGTACACCCCACGGAAGACGATCTGGGGGACCTTGAGGTGCCAGTGGCTGACCCGGTGGTGCTCGTAGGTGCGTTCGAACCGGCGGGTGTACTCCAGGTAGCTGCGCCGCCCCGAGTCCAGCCGCCGGGCCGAGACGCCGGCCCGCATCGCCGGGGCGTAGGCCACCCGCAAACCGGCCTGGTAGAGGTGCACGGCGAGGTCGATGTCCTCGTGCATGAGGTCGTCGGGGTCGAGGCAGACGTGGGGCTCGATGGTCGCCCAGGCGGTGGCCCGCAGCGCCATGTTGCTGCCGTAGAGGAAGGGGTACTGCGGCCCGAGCCCGTGCAGCGTCCGGCGCACCAGGTCGTCGGAGAAGCGGTGCACGCCGAGCAGCGAGACGTCGTAGTAGCGCACCGGTCCGGTGACGGCCGCGACGCCCGGGTCGGTCATCGCCTCGGCCACCCGCTGCACCCAGTCCGGGGTCAGCACGGTGTCGGCGTCGATGCGTCCCAGCACCTCACCGGTGGCGGCGGCGAAGCCGGCGTTGCGGGTGGGGATGAGGCCCTGGGTGGCGTCCTGGCGGACCAGCCGGATCCCGGCGCCGGGGTAGGCGGCGGCGAGCCGGGTGACGACCTCCGCGGTGGCGTCGGTGGAACGGTTGTCGACGACGACGACCTCGTGGGCCGGCACCGTCTGCCGCACCGCGGCGAGGACGCAGCGGGCGATCACGGCCTCCTCGTCGTAGGCCGGGATGATGACCGACACCGACGGCAGCGACCCAGCCGTCCTCCTGGCGGGGCGTCGCCGTCTGATGCGCGGGATCGAGTCGAGTGGGCTCGTCATGCTCGCGTTCTCTCGGTGGGGTACCGAGAGTGAGGCTAGCCACCCCGCGTCTCCCGCGCACGCGACCCGGCCGGGTCACGGTCTGCTCGGGTAGGGTCCGACCGCCGACCCAGCCGCCGGTGGCGCCTCCTGGGTGCCGCCGGCCCGAGAGGAGGACCCGCCCATGACGCGGCCCGGACCCGTGCCCGCGGCGGTCGAGGCCGCCGGCCCGGCGGTCGGCGCCGCTCCCGGCCGGGTGGTCTCGCTGGCGGCGGTGCTGCTGGTCGCGGCCGGTCTCCGTTCGGCGATCACGGCGGTCGGTCCGGTGCTGGACCAGATCGGGGCGGACTACCGGCTGGACGAGCTCGCGCTGGGTCTGCTCGGGGCGCTGCCGCTGGTCGGCTTCGCCGTTGTCTCGCCACTCGTCCACCGGGTGTCGGGCCGTGCCGGGGCGGAGCGCACCGTGCTGTGGGCGGCGGTCGCCCTGGTGCTGGCGACCGTGCTGCGCTCGGCCCCCGGGGTGTGGTGGCTGTGGATCGGCACCGCCGGCATCGGCGCCGCCGTCGCCGTCGGCAACGTGCTGCTGCCCGCGATCGTCAAGCGCGACCGGGCGCACCGGATCTCGCTGGCCACCGGCGGCTACACGGCGGTGATGACCGGCTGTGCCGCCGTCGCCTCGGGGCTCAGCGCACCGCTGGCCGCCGCGACCGGCAGCTGGCGGTGGGCGGTGGGCTGCTGGGCGGTGGTCACCGCGCTCGCCGCCCTCGTCTGGTGGGCGCAGACCCGCCGCCGTCCCGCGGACGCCCCGCCGACCGTGCCGGACGTCCTCCCGACGACGCCGCCGGCCGCGCTCTGGCGGCACGCCGGCGCCTGGCACGTCACCGCCTTCATGGGGTTGCAGTCGTGCTGCTACTTCCTGCTGGTGACCTGGCTGCCGAGCATCGAGGCGGCCCGCGGGCTGCCGGCGCAGACCACCGGGCAGTACCTGCTGGTGGCCCAGGTGCTCAGCATCCTCGCCGGGCTGGCGGTGACCGTGGTGATGGGCCGGCGCCGCGACCAGCGCTGGGTGGCGGTGGGCTGCACGCTGCCGGCGGTGGTGGCCGCGGTCGGCCTCCTCGTGCTGCCGTCGGCGGTGCTCGTCTGGGCCGTGGCGCTGGGCGTGTCCACCGGGACGAGCCTGGTGGTCGCGCTGGCGCTGATGGGGCTGCGCAGCCGGACGTCCACCCAGACGGCGCGGCTGTCGGGGCTGGCGCAGTCGGGCGGGTACGCGCTGGCGGCGCTGTCGGTCGTGGTCGCGGGCGCGGTCGGACACCTGGCGGGCCCGACGGCCGTCCCGTTCGTCATCCTCGCGGTGGCGCTCGCCCAGCTGGGAGTCGCCCCGCTGGCCGGACGGCCCCGCTACATCGGCGGGGACGCCGAGCCGGGCCGCGACCGGCAGCCCTAGCCTGGCCACCATGGTGGTCGGTCGGACGGAGGGGGGGGGGCGATGACGCTCCGGAGCGCGCAGTGGTACCAGGGCTCGGGCCGCGACGCCTACATCCACCGGGCGTGGATGCGGCGCGGGGTGCCCGAGGACGCCTTCGACCGGCCGCAGATCGCCATCGCCAACACCGCCTCCGACCTCACCCCGTGCAACAAGCACCTCACCGAGGTCGCGGCGACCGTGCGCAACGGGGTGTACGAGGCGGGCGGGATCCCGCTCGAGCTGCCGGTGGTGTCCCTCGGCGAGACGCTGGTGCGCCCCACCGCGATGCTCTGGCGCAACATGGCCGCGATGGCGACGGAGGAGATGCTGCGGGCCAACCCGGTGGACGGGGTGGTGCTGCTCGGCGGCTGCGACAAGACCATCCCGTCGCTGCTGATGGCCGCCGCCTCGGTGGACCTGCCGGCGGTCGTGGTGCCGGGCGGGCCGATGGTCACCGGCACCTTCCGTGGCGTCCCGCTGGGCTGCGGCACCGACGTCTGGCGGCTCTCGGAGGAGGTGCGGGCCGGCACACTGTCGGCCGACGACTTCACCCGCTCGGAGTCGGCGATGATCCGCAGCAAGGGCCACTGCAACACCATGGGCACCGCCTCGACGATGGCGCTGGTCACCGAGGCGCTGGGGATGGTGGTGCCCGGGGTGGCCGGGACGCCGGCCCCGGACGCCCGGCTGCTGACGGCCGCGCACGCCTCGGGCCGGCTCGCCGTCGAGCTGGTGGCCGCGGACCGGCGGCCGAGCACCTTCCTGACCCGGGCCTCCTTCCTCAACGCCATCGTCGCGCTGGCCGCGATCGGCGGCTCCACCAACGCCGTCGTGCACCTGCTGGCCGTCGCCGGCCGGCTCGGGGTGCAGCTGGGTCTGGACGACTTCGACCGGGTCGGCGCGGACGTCCCGGTGCTGGCCGACCTGCAGCCGTCCGGGCGGTTCCTGATGGACGACCTGCACCGCGCCGGCGGGCTGCTGGCGCTGCTGGCCGAGCTGCGCGACCTGCTCGACCCGACCGCGCTGACGGTCACCGGCCGGCCGCTGGTCGAGCACCTCGACGGCGCGACCGTCTGGGACCGCGAGGTGATCCGACCGCGGAGCGAGCCGCTGCTCGCGGCCGGCGGGATCGCGGTGCTGCGGGGCACCCTGGCGCCAGACGGCGCGGTGGTGAAGCCCGCGGCCGCCTCGCCCCACCTGCTGCGCCACCGCGGCCGGGCGGTGGTCTTCGACAGCATCGAGGACTTCCACGCCCGGATCGACGACCCCGACCTCGACGTCGACGCCGACTCGGTGCTGGTGCTGCGCGGCTGCGGACCCATGGGCTACCCCGGCATGCCGGAGGTGTCGAACATGCCGCTGCCGAAGAAGCTGCTCGAGCAGGGGGTGCGGGACATGGTGCGGGTGTGCGACGGCCGGATGAGCGGCACCGCCTACGGCACGGTGGTGCTGCACGTCGCCCCCGAGGCCGCCGCCGGCGGTCCGCTGGCGCTGGTGCGCACCGGCGACGTCATCGACCTCGACATCGCCGAGCGCCGCATCGACGTCGACGTGCCCGCCGACGAGTGGGCCGCCCGGACGCCGGACGAGGCGTCGGTGGCCGCCTACGCCGCCCCGCGCCGGGGCTGGGAGCGGCTCTACGTCGACCACGTCCTGCAGGCCGACACCGGCGCCGACCTCGACTTCCTGCTCGGCTCCAGCGGCTCGCAGGTCAGCCGCGAGTCGCACTGACCCGTCTCCCGTGACGAGGACACGGGCGCGGACCCGGGCGTCCGGGAGCGTTGGGCGGGCGTCCGGCGGCTCAGCGGCATGCCCCGAGCGACGCTCTTAGCCCCCTTTAGCCCCCCAATTAGCCCCCCAGTTAGCCCTCCTGCTCAGGTGTCCCGGAGTGATAGCCATGGCGTGCAACGTCAGTGAACTCGGGGGACGAACAGGCGTACGCAGCCGCCCCTGCCTGTCGCCGTCATCGAGGACTGGTCCTCGACGGAGATCCAGGCAGGGCGCGGATCGGTCCAGAGGAACGGGAAGAGATGAAGCAGAGCGTGCTGCAGGGCAGAGCCTCGAGGTCGGGGGGTCGAAGGGTCGTCGCGTGCCTGGCGGCCTTCTCGATGGTGCTGGGGATGGTCGCCAGCGCGGTGACCGGATTCGTCGCGGCTCCGACGGCCGCGGCGGAGCAAAACCCGCCGAACACCATGATCCGCAACGACAACATCTTCTACGCCTACGTCGAGGCGGGTGAGAACCTCGACGTCCTGTTCACCAAGGTGGGCAACGTCGCCGCCAACGACGTGGAGATCACCGTCCGTGGCCCGGGCGGCGAGGTGGAGACCTGCACCGTGACCGACGGCGCCGCCATCGGCTCCACCTGCGGCTTCCCCAACCTGACCTCGACGACCAGCGGGGTCTGGTCGATCGCCTTCGTCGCCCCGGGCACAGCTACGACCGACTACTTCTCGTGGGAGATCGACGTCCAGGACGGGAGCACCGACGTGTCCGGCCGTGTCTGGTCCGAGCGTTACGTCGCGTTCCAGACGCCGACCGGCACGCCGGCCGAGTTCGGTCTGACCTACGTCAGCCGCGAGGGCTACGTCTACGACGCCGAGTACTCCGGGTACAACGGCGTCGACTCCGTCTTCGCCGCCGACGCGGCCGGCGTCACCCTGCGCAACACCTGCACCTCGGCCTACCTGAGTGTCGAGATGGACGACACGCGCTACGCCGCCACCGGCGCGTGCGGTGACCCCTACAAGATCTTCTTCCAGACCCCCGACGCCGACCTGCCGGAGACGGCCACCCTTCCCGACGGCTCGACCGACTGGCTCCTCCCCACGATCGCGCTGCCCGACCTGACCAGCCTCGACTTCGAGCAGGCCGGCTCCACCGACCGCAGCGGCACCTTCACCCTGGACGTGGAGAACTTCACCGGACAGCTGGTCGTCCAGATCGACGTGAACAACGACGGTGACTACACCGACCCGGAGGACGTCGAGCTGCCCCTGGGCATCACCGGCAGCGGTACCGCGACCGTCGACTGGGACGGGCTGGACGGGGAGGGGAACCCGATCCCGTACTTCTACGACCTGACCGCCCGCGCGCTGATCGACCAGGCCGGTGAGATCCACTTCACCCAGACCGACGTGGAGCTGCGCGCCGGTGGCATCGAGGTCACCGCGGTCAACGGCCCGGAGGCGGGTTCGACCACCCTGTACTGGGACGACACCGAGCTGACGGAAGCCCGCCCCTGCCCGACCCCGCAGCCGGACGGCACCGCGGGCGTCGACAGCACCGGGGGTGTGCACGAGTGGACTTGCTTCACCCCGGGTGAGTCGTCCTACGGCGATGTCCGCTACATCGACGACTGGACCTACCACGCCATCGCGGAGCAGCTCGAGATCTCGCTCGCCGGGACGCCCCAGCCGGTCTGGCAGTGCACGCCGGGTGGCCTGCTGTTCCAGAACCCGGACGCGCAGCCGCCGTTGGACATCATCGACGTCGACCTGGCCAGCGGTGTTGCGGGTGCGCCCACCGTGACGCCGGGCTGGATCGTCAACGCGGTGGGCTACAACACCGTCGACAACTACATCTACGGCTGGGGTGGAAGCCCCGATCAGGGTGTCCCCGGTCAGCTCGTCCGGGTGGGGGCCGACGGTTCGGTCGACCCGCTGGGAGAGATCGATGGTTTCACCGCTACGAACGCGGCGGATGTGGATGACAACGGCCACTACTGGGCCTTCCACCCCATCAGTGGTGACTGGTGGCAGATCGATCTGGCGACGTTGACGCTGGTCGACAGCGGGAACGTCAGCCTCGGCAACTTCGCAGTGGGCGGTGCGGACTGGGTGTACATCCCGGGCACCAACAAGCTGTGGCGGATCGCCACCACGGCTGGTGCGCCGGCCGCGTATCTGATCGGTTTCGACCGCACCACGAAGACCTGGACGACTCCGGTCAACCTGGGGCAGGTGGGCGACAACATCACCGGCGCCTCGTTCGGTGACGCGAACGGCTTCATCTACGCGTCGTTCAACAACACCGGTGAGATCTGGCGGATCGACCCGCGGACGAACGACGCGGAGCTGTTCGCTGAGGACGGTCCTCCGTCGGCGGGCAACGACGGCGCTCGCTGCGTCGACGCGCCGCTGCCGATCGACTTCGGTGACGCGCCGGCGGGGTACGACACGCTGCTGTCCGACAACGGCCCGCGGCACTCGCTGCCCGGGTTCGATCCCGACACCAGCACCGCTCCGTTGATGATCGGCGAGACGGTCGACATCGACACCGACGGTGTGCCGAGCGCGGCCGCGGACGGCGACGGGGCCGACGAGGACGGGACCGCGAACCCCTTGGAGATCTCGGCGACCGCGCCGACCGTGGTGCTCTCGGCCACCAACAACACCGGCGGGGCGGCCACCCTGGCCGGCTGGATCGACCTGGACGCCGACGGCGCCTTCGAGGCCGGTGAGCGGGTGACGGTGTCGGTGCCGGCGAACTCCGGTACTGCGGACTACACCTTGACGTTCCCGGCGGCGACGGCATCGGCAGACGTGTTCGCCCGGTTCCGGTTGTTCCCCGGTGACGTGACCGATCCGGCTCCGACGGGCACGGCCGCGGCCGGTGAGGTCGAGGACTACGCGGTGCTGGTCCGCTCGCTGGAGGTGGAGAAGACCTCGACGGCGACGGCTGAGTCCCGGATCGGTGACACGGTGACCTACACGGTCACGGTCACCAACACGGGCTCGGTGGCCTACACCGATGAGAACCCGGCCCGCATCCAGGACGACCTGTCCGGTGTGATCGACGACGCCATCTTCAACGACGACGCCGACGCCAGCTCTGGCACGGTGTCCTACGCCGAGCCCCGGCTGACCTGGGAGGGCGCGCTGCCCGTCGACGGGACGGTCACCATCACCTACACGGTCGAGCTGACCGGGGCCGGTGACCTGAATGTCGAGAACGTCGCCTTCCAGACCGTCTGCGAGGCCGACGACCCCGACTGCGTGCCGCCGCCCCCGCCGGTGGAGGAGTGCGAGACCGACGGGACCGACCCGGCCACGGGGCTGCCGTGTGACCCGGTGACGTTCGAGCTGCCGAAGCTGGCGGTGACGAAGGTGGCCGACACCACCGAGATCCCCGTGGTGGGTGAGACGGTGACCTACACGGTGACGTTCGAGAACGTCGGTGAGGCCGACTTCACCGCGGCTCGTCCGGCGGTGGGTCTGGACGACCTGAGCGCCGTCTTGGACGACGCCACCATCGACCCGACCACCCTGACGGCTGATCTTGGCGCGGCGACCTTCACCGATCCGCTGATCCGCTGGACCGGTGCCCTGGCGGTCGACGAGGTCGCCACGGTCACCTACGAGGTGACCTACACCGGTGCGGGTGATACCCGGCTGATCAACGTGGCCTTCGGACCGCACTGCGAGGTCGACGACCCGAGCTGCGACACCCCGCCGCCGACGCCGGAGTGCGACCCGGCTGATGAGAACGGCAACGACCCGGTCACTGGTGAGCCGTGTGGTCGGGTGACGATCCCGGGGGCTCTGCTGGACGTCACCAAGAGCGTGGATCCGGCAAAGGGCACGACCGTGCACGTGGGCGAGGAGCTGACGTACACGATCACCTTCGCCAACTCCGGGACCGCGACCGCGGCGGTGGACGGCTGGACCGACGTGCTGGCCGGTGTCCTCGACGACGCCGAGCTGGTCGTCGATCCGACGGCCTCCGACGCCGACCTGGGCGTGACCTACGCCGATGGTGATGACCGGTTCACCGTCGACGGCACGGTCCCGGCGGGTGGGTCCTACACGGTGACCTACACGGTGCGGGTGCTGCCTGATGCCGACCGCGGTGACAACCTGCTGGGGAACTTCGTCCTCCCGCCGGGTATCACCGAGCCGCCGACGGAGTGCCTGGAGAACGATCCGCTGTGCACGTCCAACCCGGTGCCGGAGATCGTGGACTCCAAGAGCGTCGACCCGGCCAAGGGCACGACGGTCGTCTCGGGCCAGGAGGTCACCTACACGCTGACCTTCTCCAACATCGGTGAGGCTGCTGGCCAGGTGGACCGGGTCGATGACCTGACCCACCTGCTGGACGACGCCGATGTCACCGTCGACCCGAGCTCCTCGGATGCGGCGCTGTCGGTCTCGGAGATCGCTGATGGTCGGTTCTCGATCACTGGTGAGCTGGCGGCCGACCAGACGGTCACGGTGAGCTACACCGTGGTGGTCAAGGACGCCGATGCGATGGGTGATGCGGTGCTGGCCAACTTCCTGCTCGACCCGACCGATCCGCCGATCACGGACCCGGTGTGTGAGGAGGGGGATGAGGACTGCACCACCAACCCCGCTCCGAAGATCCTCGACTCCAAGTCGGTCGACCCCGAATCGGGCACCGAGGTGGAGCCGGGTGAGGAGCTGACCTACACCCTGACCTTCACCAACGAGGGTGAGGCTGCTGGCCAGGTGGACCGGGTCGACGACCTGACCCACCTGCTGGACGACGCCGACGTCACCGTCGACCCGAGCTCCTCGGATGCGGCGCTGTTGGTCTCGGAGATCGCTGATGGTCGGTTCTCCATCACTGGTGAGCTGGCGGCCGGCCAGACGGTCACGGTGAGCTACACCGTGGTGGTCAAGGACGCCGACGCGATGGGTGATGCGGTGCTGGCCAACTTCCTGCTCGACCCGACCGATCCGCCGATCACGGACCCGGTGTGTGAGGAGGGGGATGAGGACTGCACCACCAACCCCGCTCCGAAGATCCTCGACTCCAAGTCGGTCGACCCCGAATCGGGCACGGAGGTGGAGCCGGGTGAGGAGCTGACCTACACCCTGACCTTCACCAACGAGGGCACCGCTGCCGGTGCGGTGGATCGGGTCGATGACCTGACCCACGTGCTGGACGACGCCGAGGTGGTCGAGGGGCCGGTCTCCTCCGACGAGGCGCTGTCGGTGTCGGAGCTCGCCGATGACCGGTTCTCCATCACCGGTGAGCTGGCGGCCGGGCAGACCGTCACGGTGACCTACACCGTCGGGGTCAACGAGGCCGGTGAGCTGGGTGATGCGGTGCTGGCGAACTTCCTGCTCGACCCGACCGATCCGCCGAACCCGGACCCGGTGTGTGAGGAGGGGGATGAGGACTGCACCACCAACCCGACGACGACGATCGTCGACTCGAAGTCGGCCTCGCCGGAGGACGGTTCGACGGTGACCTCGGGTGAGGAGATCACCTACACCCTCACCTTCAGCAACGAGGGTGCGGTGCCGGGCGCGGTGGACCGGGTCGATGACCTGAGCCACGTGCTGGACGACGCGGACCTGACCGTGGCCCCGCAGGCCTCCGATGAGGCGCTGAGTGTCTCGGAGGTCGTGGACGGTCGGTTCTCCATCACCGGTGAGCTGGCCGTCGACCAGACCGTCACCGTCACCTACACCGTCACCGTCCGTGCGGTCGCCGACATGGGTGATGCCACGCTGGCCAACTTCGTGCTGGATCCGGAGGAGGAGACCCCGACCGACCCGGTGTGTGAGGAGGGTGATGAGGACTGCACCCAGCACCTCGCGTCCAAGGTCGTCGACTCCAAGTCGGTCGACCCGGAGTCGGGCACCACGGTGGAGGCTGGTGCGGAGCTGACCTACACGCTGACCTTCGGCAACGAGGGTGCTGCGGTGGGTGAGGTGGATCGGGTCGACGACCTGACCCACGTCCTGGACGACGCCGAGGTGGTCGAGGCTCCGGTCTCCTCCGACGGGGCGCTGGAGGTCGGCGAGATCGCCGACAACCGGTTCTCGGTGGTCGGTGAGCTGGAGCCGGGTCAGACGGTGACGGTGAGCTACACCGTCCAGGTCAACGGCGAGGGTGAGCTGGGTGATGCGGTGCTGGCGAACTTCCTGCTCGACCCGAGCGAGCAGCCGCCGGCCGAGCCGGTCTGCGAGCAGGGCGAGGACTGCACCGTCAACGGGATCGGCCTCGAGGTGCCGGCGGTCGACGAGCCTCCGGCCCAGTCGCCTGGTGACGACGAGGAGCCTCCGGCCCAGTCGCCCGGTGGCGACGGTCAGCTGCCCGACACCGGTGCTCCGGCTGTGCTGCTGCCGCTGCTGGCTGGCCTGGCGCTGGCCCTGACCGGTGGCGGGCTGCTGGTCCGGCGCCGGCTGGGGGCCGGTCGGCAGTAGCGCGGGCCGCGGGTGAGTCCCCATCCGGGTCGTCACCCGCCCCGACCTCCACCAGCCCCGAGGGGCCGCACACCGTGCGGACCCTCGGGGCTGGTCCGTTTCCACATCGGGCGCCCAGGTCGCAGGAGTGGGTCGTCAGAGCTGGTTGACCCCGCCGTCGACCAGCACGTTGGCGCCCAGCATGAAGCTGCTGTCGGCCGAGGCGAGGAAGGCCACCACCGCGGCCACCTCGTCGGGGTGTGCGGTGCGTCCGATGGGGATCATCGACACCAGCCCCTCGTTGTAGGCGGCGAGGTTCTCCGGGCCGACGAGCTCGCTGACGCCCGAGGTGTCGGTGGGGCCGGGGGAGACCGCGTTGACGCGGATGTCCCGGTCCTTGAGCTCGCTGGCCCAGGTGCGGGTGAGGCTGCGCAGCGCCGCCTTCGAGGCCGCGTAGGCGCCCATCCCGGCCAGCCCGCGGTCGGCGGAGGTGGACACGTTGACGACCACCGAGGCGCCGGGGTTGAGCAGCGGGAGTGCCTTCTGCACCGTCAGCACGGTGCCGACGACGTTGACCCTGAGCACCCGGTCGAGCTCGTCCAGCGTGAGGTCCTCGAGGGTGGCGAAGGAGGCCGTGCCCGCGTTGGCGAACAGCACGTCCAAGCCCCGGCCACGCGCGGCGGCCGCCTCGTACAGCCGGTCGAGGTCGGCCGGTTGCGTGATGTCGCCCGGGACGGCCGTCACCTCCCGGCCGATCGCCGCCACCGCCTCCTCCAGCTCGTGCTCACGGCGTCCGGTGATGAACACGTGCGCTCCCTCCTCGACCAGCCGCGCCGCGGTGGCGCGCCCGATCCCCTTGGTGCCGCCACCGGTGACGACCGCGGTCTTGCCCTCGAACCTCTTCATGACACCCTCCTCGAATTCTGCACCAATCGGTGACGAAGCGACGGTAGCACGATCGAGAACGATAGGTGCACAAAGCGCTAGGATGGGCGTCGTGGAGCAGGTCAAGCGCGGTCGCCCTCGGGCCTTCGACGCCGACGAGGCGCTCGAGCAGGCCCTCGTCGTGTTCTGGGAGCACGGGTACGAGGGCGCCAGCCTCGCCCTGCTCACCGAGGCGATGGGCATCAGCCGTAAGAGCATGTACGCCGCGTTCGGCAACAAGGAGGAGCTGTTCCTCAAGGTGCTGCAGCGCTACGAGGCCGGGCCGGGCGCCTACGTGCGCGAGGCGGTGCGGGCGCCCACCGCGCGGGCGGTCGCGCGGGCCTACCTCGAGGGCGCGGTGCGTGCGGGCACGCAGCCCGGCCGTCCCGCTGGGTGTCTGGGGGTGCGGGCGGCGCTCTCGGTCGGCGTCACCGGTCAGACGGTCCAGGCGATCATGACGACCTGGCGTGCCGAGAGCCAGGCCGGCCTGCGGGACCGGTTCCGGCGTGCGGTCGACGAGGGCGACCTCCCCGCCGACGCCGACCCCGAGGTCATCGCCCGGTACCTGACCACTGTCGCCGACGGGGTGTCGGTGCAGGCGACCGGTGGGGCGTCACCGGCGGCCCTGCAGCACGTGGTCGAGGTCGCGCTGCGCCACTGGCCGCCCGCCTGACGCCGGGGTCAGACGTCGACGACGACGATGCGGCGCGCGTTCGCCTGGATCTGCGCGCCGACGCCCGTGTGCCGCTCGTCGACCAGGTACGCGTCGCGGGCGGCGGCGTCGGCGAAGGTGACGACGAGGCCGTAGCCGAGGCCGTCCTCGAGTCCCTCGGGGCTGGAGGAGTGGCCCTCGACGAGGTCGACGATGCCGGGGATGGTGTCGGCCATGCCGCGGATGGCCGGGCGCACCGACTCCTCGACCACGTCCTCCCGACCGGGCTCCCACTCGACGAGGACCACGTGCGTCACCTGGCTCATGCGCCGATCCTAGGGGCGGCCCGCCGGGTCAGCTCCGCGGCGGCTCAACCCCGGTCAGGGACGCCCAGACCGCCACCGCCGCGGCGGCCGACCAGGCCTGCGGGTGGCAGGAGGCGGGGTAGGGGACGGGGGAGGGGGAGACGCTGCGGGCGTCCCCGCCGTGCAGCTCGGGCATCCGGTAGCCGAAGGCGGGCGCGGCGGCGAGCAGGCCCTCGGCCAGCTCGGCCGCCTCGGCGGTGAACCCGGCGCGGGCGAGGCCGGCCACGGCGATCGCGGTGTCGTGGGTCCAGATGCTGCCGCCGTGGTACGACAGCGGCCAGAAGCCGGCGTCCCGGGTCGACAGCGTGCGCAGCCCGAAGCCCTCGGCCAGCGCGGGCTCGACCAGCCGGCGCGCCACCCGTGCCTCCTCCTCGGCGGTGAGCAGCCCGGAGCCGAGCAGGTGGCCGAGGTTGCTGGTGAGCGAGTCCACCGGACGCTTGGCGGCGTCCAGCGCGATCGCCGGGTAGGGCCCGTCCTCGTCGGCGACCCAGAACGCCTCCCGGAACCGCTCGGCCAGCCGGGACGCCCAGGCGCGGCTCTCCTCGGCGCCGGGACGTCCGAACGCCTCCAGCAGGTCGGCTCCGTGGACGGCTGCCTCGTAGGCGTAGGCCTGCACCTCGCACAGCGCGATCGGTCCCTCGGCGAGCGTCCCGTCCCGGAGCTGGATGCTGTCGCCGCTGTCCTTCCAACCCTGGTTGGCCAGCCCGCGGCCGGACTCGTCGACGTACTCCAGCAGCCCGTCGCCGTCGGAGTCGCCGTGCTCGCGCAGCCAGACCAGCGCCGCCTCCAGGGAGGGGAGCAGGGCGCGCACCTGGTCCTCGGCCAGGCCCCAGCGCCAGGCGTCGTGGAGCAGGCAGACCCACAGCGCGGTGGCGTCGATGGTGCCGTAGTACAGCGGCGGCAGGGAGGAGGCGCCGATCCGCGCCGCGAGCCCCGGCTGGCGCAGCTCGTGCATGATCTTGCCCGGCTGCTCCGCCGTGTCGGTGTCGACCCGGGTGCCCTGCAGCGCCGCCAGCACGCGCAGCGTGCCGCCGGCCAGCTCCAGCCGCTCGTCCAGCGGCAGCAGGAACCGTGCCGCCCACAGCGCGTCCCGGCCGAACAGCGTGAGGAACCAGGGCGCACCGGCGGCCAGGAAGACGTCCTCGCTGCCGGGTCGCCGCATCCGAAGCGCGTCCAGGTCGGCCAGCGCCCGCTGCAGCCAGCGGGCCAGCCGGTCGTCGGTCGGGGCCGGTGCGGGGGTGGCGAAGGCGGCCGGGCGCTCGACGCCGAGGACCACCGGGTCGGGGTGGTCGGCGGCCAGCCGCAGGGCGACCTCGACGCTGCCGCGGGCCGGTACCTCGACCTCCCAGCGTGCGGTCACGGTGTCGGCCTCCTGCTCGATGGTGCCGCCGGGAGCCTCCAGCCGCACCGCGACCGTGCCGGACGTCCACCGCGCGCCGGCGCCGTCGACGACCAGACCCTCGGCGGGCACGGCCGGCGCACCGATCCGGGCGGCGTCCATGCCGGTGCCGTCGGGGACGGTCGACAGCTCGACCACCACCCGGACCGCCCGCGTCAGCCGGGAGGTGATCCGCACCGTCTCGGTCAGCCCGGAGGTGTGCGTCTCGCGCAGCGTCGACACCCGCACGTCGGAGTCGGCGCCGGGCTCGCCGAGATCGCGCAGCAGCCCCTCGAACCGCACCGCGGACGCCGTCAGCGGCACCGTGGCGACGTGCTCGGGCGCGAACCCGTCCACCCGCAGCCAGAGCGCCCGCAGGTAGCGGGTGTCACCGAGCCACACCCCCTGCACGGGGTGCTCGCCGCGGCCCACCTCGCCGGTGGCCGACGACCACACCTGGGACGGGGCGCGGAGCACCACGAGCTGGTCGTGCAGGAACGGCTGGCGTGGGGTCATCGGTGACTCCTCCGGGTGGGTCGGTGTCGGTCGGGGTGGCTCGCCGGTCCGCGTCCCGCACCGGCCACCTCCTCAGATCGTGCCCGATGACGCCCGTCGGACCCCACCGACCCCGGCAGGACGGCAGAGTCGAGCGCTGTGGGACGCCTCGGCGAGGGCTTGCGCAGGACCGCCGGCCGGCGACCCGGGGAGGTCGCCGGCCACGGCTGGCTAGCGACCAGCCGGCGTATCCGTCCCGGACCGTCGTCGGATCCCCGTCCCGACCAGGGCGGCCCCCAGCGCGGAGCCCAGCAGGCCCAGCAGCAGCAGCGCGGGCAGCGGGCCACCGGTGTCGGGCAGGGAGCCCTCACCGTCGTCCACCGGGGGCGCCGCGGCGGGCGGCTCCTCGGCGGCCGGCGGCTCCTCGGCGGCCGGCGGCTGCTCGGCGGCCGGCGGCTCCTCTGCGGGCGGCTCCTCTGCGGGCGGCTCCTCGGGAGCCGGAGGTGCCGGCACCGCCTCGACCGGGAGTGATGCGGTGGCCGTCCCCGCCACCTCACCGTCCATGCCGGCGCCGGACACGGTCGCGGTGTTGGACACCTCGCCGCGCTCGACGTCGGTCGCGGTGACCACGTGCCGGGGCACCGTGCAGGTCATCGACTCTCCAGGGCCCAGCTCGCCGGCCGGGCAGGTCACGGTGCCGGCCGTCGGGTCGAGCACCTCGATCTCCCGCACCGTCGTCGCGCCGGGGTTGGAGACGGTGATCGTCCACGCGATCTCGTCCCCGGCGCTGAGCCGGCCGTCGCCGTCGGTGTCCACCCCGCTGGCCCGCTTCTGCAGGCTGAGCGCGGAGGCGGCGTCGGTGGTGGCGAGGGCGTCGTCGGACGCCGACTCCGGCGCCGCGACGCCCTCGGGTGCGGTCGCGGTCGCGGCGGCCACGTTGCTGACCGACCCGGCGTCGACGTCGGCCTGCGTCACCTGGTAGCTGGCCGTGCAGCTCGTCTGCTCACCCGGGGCGAGCGGGCCCGTCGGGCACTCGACGACGCCGAGCTCCCCGGTGCCGCTGAACTCCTGCTCCACCACCTGCGGGTCGGTGACGGTGACGTTCCCGCTGTTGGTGATGGCGAAGGTGTAGGTGAGCTCCTCCCCGGCGGCGCTGAACGTGGTCGGGGCCACCGACTTCTGCAGGGTGAGGGCCGCGGCGCGCTCACCCGGCAGCGACACCGTCGACGGCGGAGAGGTGACCGGGCCGTCCGGTCCGGTCGCGGTGGCCGTCGCGGTGTTGCTCACCGAGCCGGCGTCCACGTCGGCCTGGGTCAGCACGTAGCCGGCCGTGCAGGTGAAGCTCTCGCCAGGGACGAGGGAGTCCACCGCCGGGCACTCCAGCGGGGAGACCTCGCCGCTGCCGTCGAAGGCGGTCTCGGTGACCGCCGGGTCGAGCAGGGTGCTGGTGCCGGTGTTGGTGACCACGAACGTGTAGGTGATCTGCTGGCCCGCCACGAAGCTCTCCGGCGAGGACGGGCTGGCCGACTTCACCACGGTCAGCGCCGAGGACGCCTCGACGTCCAGCACGGCGTCGTCGGGCTCGGAGACCACGACCGGCAGCCCGCGCGGCGGGGTGCCCTCGGCGGTGGCCGTGTTCGTCACCGTCTGGGCGTCCACGTCGGCCTGGGTGAGGGTGTAGCGGGCCGTGCAGGTCACCCGCTCACCCGGCAGCAGGGAGGCCGCCCCGTCGGGGCAGACGATCTCCGAGAGCTCGCCGGTGCCGGAGAACTCGCCCTCCACCGGGGTGACGTCGGACAGCGTGACGTTGCCGGTGTTGGTGATCTCGAAGGAGTAGGTCACCGGGTCACCGGCCGCGCCGACGGCCTCCGGGGCGACGGTCTTGACCAGGCTGACCGAGGGCTCGGCCGGGGTGGGCAGGACGGCGTCGTCGGGTTCGGAGGTCACCGGCGGCTGGTCACCGGGAGGGGTGCCGACGGCGGCTGCGGTGTTGGTCACCTCGCCGGCGTCGACGTCGGCCTGGGTCAGGGTGTAGGTGGCCGTGCAGGTGACCTGCGCGCCGGGCGCCAGCGAGCCGGCGCCGTCGGCGCAGACGATCTCGCCCAGCTCCCCGGTGCCGGAGAACTCCTGCTCCTCGACCGCGACGTCGTCCAGCGTGACGTTGCCGGTGTTGGTGACGACGAAGGAGTAGGTGACCTCCTCGCCGACCTCGAACCCGCCCTCGGGAGCCGGCTCGACCGACTTGACCAGGCTGAGCCCCGGCGCCGGCGGCACGGTGACCACCGCGTCGTCGGGCTCGGACGCCACGGCCGGGCCGTCTCCGGGCGGGGTGCCGGTGGCGGTGGCGGTGTTCTCGACCTCACCGGCGTCCACGTCGGCCTGGGTCAGGGTGTACGTCGCCGTGCAGGTCACCTCGGCACCGGGGGCCATGATCTGTGCGGCCGCCGGGCAGACGACCACCGGAGCGGTCCCCGTCCCGGTGAACCGCGTCTCGTCGACGGCGACGTCGGTGAGGGTCACGTTGCCGGTGTTGGTCACCAGGAACGAGTAGGTCACCTGATCACCGGCCGCGGTCACCTCACCCGGGTCGACGGTCTTGACCAGGGTCAGCGCCGGGTCGGCCGCGACGACCACGGTGGCCTCGCCGGGCTCCGACACCCGCTGCGGCAGACCACGCGGGGGAGTGGCGGTGGCGACGGCGGTGTTGACCACCTCACCGGCGTCGACGTCGGCCTGGGTGAGCGTGTAGCTCGCGGTGCAGGTGACCTGCGCCCCCGGTGCGAGGGTGGCCGCCTCGGCGGGGCAGACCGCCACCGGCGCCGGGCCGGACCCGGTGAACCCGGTCTCGTCGACGGCCACGTCGGTGAGGGTCAGGTTCCCGGTGTTGGTCACCAGGAACGAGTACGTCACCACGTCCCCCGCGGCGGTCCCCTCGTCGGGGTCGACGGTCTTGTCCAGGCTCAGACCGGGCTCCGCGGCGAAGCCCACCACGGCGTCGTCGGGCTCGGACACCACCGGCGGCAGCCCCTGGGGTGGCGTCCCCGTGGCTGTCGCGGTGTTGCGGATCTCGCCCGCGTCCACGTCGGCCTGGGTCGCGGAGTAGGTGGCGGTGCAGGTCAGCTGCTCGCCCGGAGCCAGCGACCGGTCGTCGGGGCAGCTGAGGTCGGACAGCTCGCCGGTCCCGGAGAAGTCGCCCTCCACGGGGGTCACGTCGTCCAGCGTGACGTTGCCGGTGTTGGTGACCAGGAAGGTGTAGGTCACCTCGTCACCAGCCGCCCCGAGGACCTCGGGGCTGGCGCTCTTCACCAGGCTGAGAGAGGGACCGGCCGGGAGCGGCACGGAGGCGTCGTCGGGGTCGGAGGCCACCGGAGGCAGGTCACCCGGTGGGGTGCCCTCCGCCACGGCGGTGTTGGTCACCACGCCGGCGTCGACGTCGGCCTGGGTCAGGGTGTAGGTGGCGGTGCAGGTGACCTCGTCCCCGGGCGCCATCGACCCGGCCGCCTCCGGGCAGACGACGGTGCCCAGCTCACCGGTGCCGGAGAACTCGCGCTCGAGCACCACGACGTCCTCCACCGTGACGTTGCCGGTGTTGGTGACGAGGAAGGAGTAGGTGACCTCCGCACCGGCCACGAAACCGTCCGACGCGTCGAGGTCGGCCGACTTGACCAGGCTGAGCGACGGTGCCGGTGGCACGGTGACCACCGCGTCGTCGGGCTCGGACTCCACGACCGGGCCGCTCGGCGGCGTCCCCGTGGCGGTGGCGGTGTTCTCGACCTCACCGGCGTCGACGTCGGCCTGGGTCAG
This sequence comes from Desertihabitans brevis, assembly GCF_003327535.1. NCBI lineage: Bacteria > Bacillati > Actinomycetota > Actinomycetes > Propionibacteriales > Propionibacteriaceae > Desertihabitans > Desertihabitans brevis. The sequence goes on from NZ_QOUI01000005.1 coordinate 89,033, forward strand.
CGTGTAGGTGGCAGAGCACGTCACCTCGGCGCCGGGGGCCAGGACGTCCGCGGCGTCGGGACAGACGACCACCGGGGCGGTGCCCGTCCCGGTGAACCGCGTCTCGTCGACGGCGACGTCGGTGAGGGTCACGTTGCCGGTGTTGGTGACCAGGAACGTGTAGGTGACCTGGTCGCCGGCGGCGGTGGCCTGGGCGGGGTCGACGGTCTTGACCAGGGTGAGGGCCGGGTCGGCGGGGATGACGACCGTGGCGGAGTCGGGCGCCGACACCTGCGGCGGCAGACCCGCCGGTGCCGAGGCGGTGGCGGTCGCGGTGTTGTCGACCTGTCCGGCGTCCACGTCGGCCTGGGTCAGCGTGTAGCTGGCGGTGCAGGTGACCTCGGCGCGGGGGGCCAGCGTCGCGGCCTCGTCGGGGCACACCGCGACCGGCGCCGGTCCGGTCCCGGAGAACGCGGTCTCGTCCACCGCGACGTCGGTGAGCGTCACGTTGCCGGTGTTGGTGATGCGGAAGGAGTAGGTGACCACGTCGCCGGCGGCGTCCGCCTCGGCGGGCGTGACCGTCTTGTCCAGGCTCAACCCCGGCTCCACCCGGGCCGGCACCTGCGCGTCGTCGGGCTCGGACGCCACCGGGGGCAGGCCCCCGGGCGGGGTGCCGGTGGCGCGGGCGGAGTTCGACACCTCACCGGCGTCCACGTCGGCCTGCGTGACGGTGTAGCTGGCGGTGCAGGTCAGCTGGTTGCCCGGCGCCAGCGTGCGCTCGTCGGGGCAGACCACCTGGGGACGGTCGCCGCTGCCGGTGAACTCGAGCTCCTCCACGGCGACGTCGTCGACGGTGACGTTGCCGGTGTTGGTGACCAGGAAGGTGTAGGTCACCTCCTGCCCGACGACGAACGCGTCGGGGGCGCTGGGCGAGGCGGTCTTCTCCAGCGTCAGCGCGGGGTCGCGCTCGACGGTGACCACGGCGTCGTCGGGATCCGACACCGGCGGGGTGGTGTCCCCGGGCGGGGTTCCGGTGGCGGTGGCGGTGTTGGTCACCACGCCGGCGTCCACGTCGGCCTGGGTCAGCGTGTACACCGCGGTGCAGGTCACCTCGGCGTCGGGGGCCAGCGAGCCGGCGGCGGGCGGGCAGCTGACCAGGGGCAGCGTGCCGGTTCCGGAGAAGGCGACCTCGTTGGCCGTCACGTTCGACAGCGTCACGTTGCCGGTGTTGGTGATGACGAAGGAGTAGGTCACCTCGTCCCCGGCGGCCGCTGCCGTGGTCGGGTCGACGGTCTTGGTCAGCGAGACTGCCGGGGCCGGGTCGACGGTGACGACGGCGTCGTCGGGCTCCGACACCGGAGGCGTGATGTCCCCGGGCGGGGTGCCGGTCGCGGTGGCGGTGTTGGTGACCTCGCCGGCGTCGACGTCGGCCTGGGTCAGGGTGTAGTCGGCGGTGCAGGTGACGGCGTCCCCGGGGGCCAGGCTGACGGCCCCGGCCGGGCAGTCCAGCGGCTCGAGCGTCCCGGTGCCGGAGAACTCGGTCTCGACCGCGGTGACGTTGGCCAGGGTCACGTTGCCGGTGTTGGTGATGAGGAAGGAGTAGGTGACCTGGTCCCCGGCGGCGGTGCCCTCGGTGGGCGTCACCGTCTTGACCAGGGAGATGCGCGGATCGGCCGGCAGCGGCAGCAGCGCGTCGTCCTCCTCCGAGACCACGGCGGCACCTCCCGGCCGGGTGGCGATCGCCATGGCGGCGTTGGTGACCTCACCGGCGTCCACGTCGGCCTGGGTGACGGTGTAGGGGGCGGTGCAGGTGACCTGCGCGCCGGGTCGCAGGGAGTCCGCGGCGGTCGGACAGCTGATGTCGCCGAGCTGCCCGGAGCCGGAGAACGGGCCTTCGGAGACGGCCGCTCCGGTCAGGGTGACGTTGCCGGTGTTGGTGATGAGGAACGCGTAGGTGACCTCGTCCCCGGCCTCCACCCCCTGGGCCGGTGAGACGGACTTGCTGAGCGTGAGCTCGGGGTCCTGAGGGGTGGGCACGACGGCGGTCGAGGGTGTCGGGTCGGGCAGCTCGACGCCGGTCGGAGGCGTGCCGACCGCGGTGACGGTGTTGGTGACCTCACCGGCGTCGATGTCGGCCTGGGTCAGGCTGTAGGTGGCCGTGCAGGTCACCTGCTCGCCCGGGGCCAGGACGTCGGCCGCGTCGGGGCAGCTGATCGCCGACATCGCGCCGGTGCCGGAGAAGGCGACCTCGACCGGGGAGACATCGGTCAGGGTGACGTTGCCGGTGTTGGTCAGCACGAAGGAGTAGTCGATCTGCTGGCCGGCCACGAAGTCCGCCGGTGCGGACGGAGCAGCCGACTTCACCACGGTCAGGTCGGCCTCGCGCTCGACGACCACGACCGCGTCGTCGGGGGTCGACTCGACGGTCGCCAGGGTGCCCGGCGGGTTGCCGGTGGCGGTGGCGGTGTTGGTCACCTCACCGGCGTCCACGTCGGCCTGGGTGAGGGTGTAGGTGGCGGTGCAGACGACCTCGGCCCCCGGCGCCAGCGAGGTGCTGGGGCAGGACGCGACGGGTGCGGTGCCGGTGCCGGAGAACTGGCCCTCGACGACCTCGACGTCGGTCAGGGGCGCGTCCCCGGTGTTGCGCACCTGGAAGGAGTAGCTGACCTGGTCGCCGGCGTCGGGGCCGTTGCCGTCGAGGTCGACGACCTCGCTGGCGGACTTGGTCAGGGCGATCTCGGGGGTCAGGGCCTCGTTCGTGATGGTGCAGGCGTACCGGTCGCCCAGACCCGCCGTCGGCAGGGTCCAGCTGGGTGCCGTGCCCATCACCGGCACGGCCACCCCGGTGACGGTGTTGCTGCAGACGATCTGCGGGGTCCGGTAGTCCGCGAGCGTCCCCGGTCCGGCCGCCAGCCGCTCCGAGACCGTGTAGTTGATGCCAGGGGCCGCGATCACCTGGCGGGTGCTGACCCCGCTGGCGGTCCCACTGGTGGTCGCCGAGGCGACGGTGAGCGGGCCGAGGGCGATGCTGACGGCGAACTGGTCGCCGGGGTAGGCCCGCGAGCGGAGGTCCTTGGTCACCTGGATCGTCGGCCCGAGGTCGAGGGTCACCCGGTAGTCCTCGACCTCGCCGGAGCGGGCCAGGGACGTCGGTCCGGTCAGGTCGGCCGGGTCCTGGGCCAGCCGGAGCCGCATGAAGGTCGAGGACCCCACCGGCTGGCCGACCACGGAGTCGGGGATGCTCGGCCAGGTCACCGTGGCGGTCCCGCCGGCGCAGGTGCTGGTGCCGGAGCGCTCCCCGGCGTCCAGGAAGTCGCCATCGACGTTCCAGTCGATCCAGCCGGCCACCGACCCGCCGGCCGGCCCGCAGGCGACGGTGGCGGAGTGGGACTCGCCCACGGCGCCCGTGACGGAGGTGGGGGAGGTCAGCCCGTCCTCGTCGTCGGCCGGCCCGAAGACGCCATTGCCGCTGACGTCGTCGCCGGTGGCGTCGGCGGAGGAGGCGGCCTGCTCCTCCGGGTCGAGGTTCGCCCCCAGCCGGATGGGCGGGGCAGCGGCGGTGCCGAGGGTGAAGCTGTTGTTGGACACCTGCGTCGGGACGCCGGCGGCGAGGGTGCCGCCGTTGAAGCTGAACGAGGCCAGGTGGGCGGCGTCCCCGTAGCTGGCCGGGGCGTCGCCGTGGTCGGCGGCGAGCACGACCCCGAGGGCGACGGCGGACTTGCCGCCACCGCGCAGGCCGACCCGGGCGCTGGTGGACCCTTCCATGAACGCGACCGCCGCCGGGCCGCTGCCGCAGAGCGCGGTCGGTCCGGCCAGCGTCAGGACGTTGGTCGCACTGCGGGTCGCGACCGTGGAGGCGGTGCAGCCGGGGGTGCGGTAGCGGTCGATGATCCGCCAGGTCGCGTCGCCGACCGGGTCGGCCGTGACGTACTCGTTGGAGCCGCTCTGCTCGGCGTCGGCCACGACCAGACCGGCCAGCGGTACCGGCGTGCCGGAGAGGGTGGCCGAGCAGCGGAAGTCGAACTGGACCAGGGCGCCCTGGGTCACGTTGGACAGGGCGTTGACCAGGGTGTTGCTGGCTCCCGCGCCGCCGACGTTGTACATCTCGTCCATGGCGTCGCCTCCCCAGCTGCCGGGCCGGTAGGCGTGCAGGAAGGGGGTGCCCTGGTTCGGCTGGCTGCTGGTGATGGCGGAGGTGGTGCAGGTGACCACCAACGGCTGGCCACCGACCATGCGGGTGCTCGTCCCGGTGAAGCCGCTGTTCGGCAGGTTCTGGTTCGCGCTGCCCCAGACCACCCAGTCGATGGCCTGCAGGAACCGACCGGCGCCGCCGGTGGCCACCGCGGCCTCCGCCCGGGGGGCGGAACCCAGCAGGACGGTCAGGCCGGCGAGCACGACCGCCAGCGTGGCGGCCACCCCCCGGCGGGCGACGTCGAGACGGGAGGAACGGGTGTTTTCGGGCAGCATCAAGCCACTTTCGCGTCAGGCCCCCGCCCAGTCAGCACCCGTGCCGGTCGGCGCGGGCGTGCACACTCTGTCAGCGCCGGGAGTGGGTTGCCAAGGCCCGGCGGCTCGCAGTCCAGACGTGCGGACGGGCGGAGCGAACGCACGATCCGCGGGCCCGCTCTTGCACCCCGACAACCGCGAGGAGCCGGAAGAGTCGGAGGCCCGACCCACCGGCACGATCCGTCGCCGCGGACCCACCGCTTGCACGGGTCTGGCAGCGAGGTGGCCACAGCGCCCTGAGCCTGTCGAAGGGCGAGCCGCCCGCACCCGGCTCCCGGTGACCCACCGCCCGAAGGACGACTGAAGCCCCAGGTCTAGGTTGGCTGCATGGACTTCCGCTACCTCGGCAACTCCGGCTTCAAGATCTCCGAGATCACCTACGGCAACTGGCTGACCCACGGGTCGCAGGTGGAGAACGAGCAGGCCCACGCCTGCGTCCGGGCCGCCCTGGACGCGGGCATCACCACCTTCGACACCGCAGACGTCTACGCCAACACCAAGGCCGAGACCGTGCTCGGCGAGGCGCTCAGGGGCGAGCGGCGCGAGTCGCTGGAGATCTTCACCAAGGTCTTCGGGCCGATCGGACCCAAGGGTCACAACGACCTGGGGCTGTCCCGCAAGCACATCATGGAGGCTGCGCACGGCTCGCTGAAGCGGCTGCAGACCGACTACATCGACCTCTACCAGGCGCACCGCTACGACTACGAGACCCCGCTCGAGGAGACGATGCAGGCCTTCGCCGACCTGGTCCGGCAGGGCAAGGTGCTCTACGTCGGCGTATCGGAGTGGACCGCCGACCAGCTGCGCGAGGGTGCGGCGCTGGCGAAGGAGCTCGGCTTCCAGCTGATCTCCAACCAGCCGCAGTACTCGATGCTGTGGCGGGTCATCGAGGGCGAGGTCGTGCCGGCGTCGAAGGAGCTCGGCATCTCCCAGGTCGTCTGGTCCCCGATCGCGCAAGGCGTGCTCACGGGCAAGTACGTGCCCGGCCAGGAGCTGCCCGAGGGCTCGCGGGCCACCGACGACAAGGGCGGGGCCAACATGATCGCCCGCTGGATGAAGGACGACGTCCTCGAGCGCGTCCAGCAGCTGAAGCCGATCGCCGAGGAGGCCGGGCTGTCGATGGCGGCGCTGGCCGTCGCCTGGGTGCTGCAGAACGACAACGTGGCGACGGCCATCATCGGCGCCTCCCGCCCCGAGCAGGTCGCCGACAACGCGGCTGCTGCCGGGGTGACGCTGGAGCCGGGCCTGCTGGCCAAGATCGACGACGTCCTCGGAGACGCTGTGGTGAGCGACCCAGCCAAGACGCTGGACAGCTCCCCCAAGACGCGCGAGGCCTGACCCGCGCGTCTGCCGCACTGTGCGACGCATGGTGACCTGGCCACCGCTCGCCCACCCAGTTGTCAGGCCCAGAAGGGTGGGAGGGAGCCGCGTTCGACGCCCGTGGCGGCCACCGGTGCACCCTCGCTGGAGGCGACAAGCATCGCCGTCTTACCGCTCAGACGGCCCTCGCCAGCGGGTTCCGTGCACCACAGGCAGCTCCGTGGAGCGTCGAGGAGGGGCGACGGAACCTGGTTGTGGTCTCTGAGCCGCCTCCGTCCCGGGTCAGGGGCAGGTCTGCAGGAGCTTGCCGAGCAGCGTCGAGAGCTGTGCGCGTTCGGCCCTGCTGAGCGCACCGAAGGTGGCATCGAGGAACTCGGGGACCTTGGCCTCGGCGCGGCTCAACAGCAGACGTCCTGAGTCGGTGATGGTCACGGCATAGGCGCGACGATCACCGGGGTCGCGACGGCGCTCGACGTAACCGTCCTTCTCCAACGCGTCGCAGATGCCCACCATGACGGTGCGGTCGATGCGCAGCTCGTCACTCAACGTCCGCTGCGAGCTGGGTCCGACCTCGGCGAGCATCTTGAGCACGAGGTGCTGTCCGACGCCGATCCCGGACTGGGCCGCCTCGGTCTCGGCAGCACGGGAGACGGCCGTCGAAGCCCGACACAACGCGATGTCGAGCCGCTCTGCTGCGAGCACAGGGAAGTAGCTCGCTGTGCGATCGGCGACTTTCGGCATGCACCGCACCTCCGCTCGTGCTCGTCGCTGGCCTCCCAACCTAGCAGGGCTTCATCTGGGGACAGATTGGTTGCGGCCCACCTGATGCATCGGTATGGTCCCAGATGATCTGACGCCCAATCATCGGCAGGATGACGAAACGGTATGACGACGACGGAGACGCGCAAGCAGGTCGCACTGGCGCTGCTGTGCGCAGCGGTGTTCCTGGACTCGATGGACCTGTCCCTGATGACGGTGGCGCTCCCGGCCATCGGGGACGACCTGGGTCTGCCGGACGGGACGCTGCAGTGGCTGGTGTCGGGGTACGCGGTGACCTACGGCGGGTTCCTCCTCGTCGGCGGTCGACTGGCCGACCTGCTCGGCCGTCGCCGCGTGTTCCTGCTGTCCCTCACGGTGTTCGCCGCGGCGAGCCTCGCCGGCGGCCTGGCGTCGGAAGGGTGGCTCCTCATCCTCACCCGCGTGGTGAAGGGGCTCGCGGCGGCGCTGACGGCGCCCGCAGCGCTGTCCCTGATCACGACCACGTTCCGTGAAGGGCCCGCCCGCAATCGCGCGATCGGCTTCTACGCGCTCGCGGGCGCTCTCGGATACAGCGTCGGCCTGATCGCCTCGGGGCTGCTCACGCAGGTGAACTGGCGCCTGGTGTTCCTCCTTCCCGTGCCGATCGTCGTCCTCGTGCTGATCGCGGCGCCCTTCGTGCTGACCGCGCGCGAGGGGGACGGGCAGAGGGCGGCACGGGTCGACATGGGCGGTGCCGCCACCGTCACCGGGGGCGTGCTGGCGCTCGTGTACGCGCTCACGGTGCTGAGCTGGCCAGCGGCGGTGCTGGCCGCCGCGCTACTGGGTGCCTTCGTCTGCATCGAGCGGCGGCACCGCGACCCGCTCATCCCCCTGGGGGAGCTGCGATCACGGCGACTGGTCGGCGCGAACGCCGCCGCGCTGGCATGGGCGTGCGCGACGATCGGGTGGCAGTTCGTCGCGGTCCTCTTCCTCCAGCGGGAGCAGGGTTACGACCCTCTGACGACCGGGCTCGGCATCGTCCCGATGGGCTTGGCCATCGTCGTCGCCGCCCGCGTCGCCGGCCGCCTGATCCCGAGGTGGGGCGAGGGATGGACAGCCGCCACAGGGCTGCTCGTCCAGGGCGCGGGGATCGTGCTGTTCCTGCGCGCCGGTGCCGATGCGGACTACGCCACCGTGCTCCTGCCTGCCCTCGTGATCCACGGGATCGGCAACGGCCTGTCCTTCTCCAGCCTCAACCTCGCCGCCGTCGGCGCGCTCCCCGACGACAAGCAGGGACTCGCCTCCGGCCTCGTCACCTCGGCCGTCCAGATCGGCTCGGGCGTCGGTGTCGCCGTCCTGGGGCTGGTTCTCACCGCGGCCGGGACCGGGGTGGGCGCCTACCACACCACCTTCCTCGCCGCGGCCGCCTTCTCCCTCATCGGCGCCGTCGTCGCAGCAACCGCCCTGCGCGTGACCAGAGGTCCTGAGCGGTACGGGACGTCCGATGCAGCAGCGACCTCAACCACCGATGCCGGAAGCAGACAGTCATGACTCTCGATCTGACCCCCGACCAGCTCCTGTCGACCACGCGGTCCGTCCGCAAGCGTCTCGACTTCGACCGCCCCGTGCCGCGCACGCTGATCGAAGAGTGCGTGGACCTGGCCGTGCAGGCACCGACCGGACGCAACAGACAGCGATGGCACTTCGTCGTCGTGACCGAGCCGGCTCAGCGGCACGCTGTGGCGGACATCTTCCTCCGTGCCCTGAGCCAGGGCTCCGGACAGCCACTGACCGAACGAGACGCCTGGCGGATGGATTACCACGCGAGCTCCACCGCGCGGGTGTTCGACGGACTCCGCCACCTGGCCGCGAACATCCACCGCGTGCCGGTCTTCGTCATCCCCGGCGTCGAGGGACGCACCGATCACGCGCCCGTGCCCGTGCAGGCAGGGACCTGGGGGTCGATCCTGCCAGCGGTGTGGAGCTTCATGCTCGCCGCGCGCGCCAGGGGCCTGGGCACCACCTGGACGACCGCGCACGCGCCACTGGAGCGCGAGCTCGCCGACGTGCTCGACGTGCCCTACGACGAGATCATGCTCGCCGCCCTCATCCCGCTGGCGTACACCATCGGCACCGACTTCAGGCCCGCCCCTCGGATACCGCGCGACGACGTCCTGCACTGGGAGCAGTGGAAACAGCGTCCCAACGGCTCCTCCGGGGAGGCGCTGCTCCCAGAAGGCGGGTGACTGGGGGCAACCAGGTCCCGCCGGACGCAGTGACAGGTGACGGTGGTTCTCCGGCGGTGGGTGCGACCTGGGTGCGGGTGCGGTCTCCGCTGTCAGGGGTGCGGACGGCTCAGGCGGGTAGTTCCCCCACCAGAGACCACGTGCTGATCCGGTCAGGAGGACCCATGAAGGCGATGACGTACCGAGGCCCGTACCGGGTGCGGGTGCAGGAGAAGGACGAGCCCAGGATCGAGCACCCCAACGACGCGGTCGTGCGGATGACCAAGGCCTCGATCTGCGGCTCGGACCTGCACCTGTACCACGGGATGATGCCGGACACCCGGATCGGGCACACCTTCGGCCACGAGTTCATCGGCGTGGTCGAGCAGGTGGGCCCCTCGGTCCAGCGGCTGCAGCGCGGGGACCGGGTGATGGTGCCGTTCAACATCTACTGCGGCTCCTGCTGGTTCTGCGCCCGCGGGCTCTACTCCAACTGCCACAACGTCAACCCGAACGCCACCGCGGTGGGCGGCATCTACGGCTACTCCCACACCACCGGCGGCTACGACGGCGGCCAGGCCGAGCTCGTCCGGGTGCCGTTCGCCGACGTCGGTCCCTCGGTGATCCCGGAGTGGATGGACGACGAGGACGCCCTGATGCTCACCGACGCCTGCTCCACCGGCTACTTCGGCGCCCAGCTCGGCGACATCGTCGAGGGCGACATCGTGCTGGTGCTCGGCGCGGGCCCCGTCGGGCTGTACGCGGCCAAGTCGGCCTGGTTCATGGGGGCCGGGCGGGTCATCGTCATCGACCACCTCGACTACCGGCTGGAACGGGCCCGCACCTTCGCCCACGCCGAGACCTACAACTTCGCCGAGTACGACGACATCGTCGTGCACATGAAGAAGATCACCGACCACCTCGGCGCCGACGTGGCGATCGACTGCGTCGGTGCCGAGGCCGACGGCAACCTGATCCAGCACCTCGCCGCCGCCAAGTTCACCCTGCAGGGCGGGTCGCCGACCGCCCTCAACTGGGCCATCGACTCGGTGCGCAAGGGCGGCACCGTCTCGGTGATGGGCGCCTACGGCCCGATCTTCAGCGCGGTGAAGTTCGGCGACGCCCTGAACAAGGGCCTGACGCTGCGGATGAACCAGGCCCCGGTGAAGCGGCAGTGGCCCCGGCTGTTCGAGCACATCCGCAACGGCCACCTCAAGCCCAGCGAGCTGATCACCCACCGCATCCCGCTGGAGCACATCGCCGAGGGCTACCACATGTTCTCGGCCAAGCTCGACGACTGCATGAAGATCGTCGTCGTCCCCGACGCGGCCTGACGGCCCGAGTCCCGACGCGAGAACCGAGGAGATCCCGTGGCCTACACCGCCCACCGCCCCCACCCGAACCCGCCCGCCGAGGAGCTGCGCGCCCGGATCCCCGGCTGGGGCGTCGACCTCGACCCGGCCGACCGGCCCTCCACCCCGATGCTGCGCTTCGACCCCGAGGCCAGCGGGGCGCACTGGGAGCTCCCCGACCGCCAGCCGGAGGAGCGGCCGCGGGAGCACTCCATCGAGCACGCCGGCGTGACGCCCGTCTTCGGCACCGCGCAGCCCCTGCACGGGGTGTCGGGGGCCATCCGGCGCTACTCCTACGAGCGCTTCAGCGAGGCCCGCGCCGCGCACTGGCTGCTGCTGATCGCGGCCGACCGGGTCGAGTTCGCGGAGTCACGCGTCACCGCCCTGCTGCAGGGACGCCCGGACAACCCGATCAGCGAGACCGGGATCCGTGCCGAGCTGAAGTACGGCGGGATCCGCTCCCGCACCGGACGCAACGCCCGCCGGGTCGACACCGCCCACACCTGGATCGACCCCTTCCTGGTCGCCGCGCCCTGGCTCGGCGGCGCCGCGCTGGCCCTGGCCGGGAGGTCGGTGCTCCGCAGGACCACCCGGCGTCGCCCCCAGCGAGCGTCCTGAGCCGGGCGGACGCTGGGGCAGGCGAGCAGGTCGGTGCCGCCGGGCAACGCGGCCAGCCAGGCCAGCTGCTCAGCGCCCAGCCCGTCGCGCCACCACCGCGCCGACGGCCACAGCGCCTCGGCCGGGGTGATGAGGAGGGTGTCCCAGTTGCCGCGCACGGGCGTCTCGCAGCGCTCGCGGGGTGAGCTCGACGCAGCGGCACCGCGCGTACCTCGCCCGCCACGTCGCCCAGGTTGAGCACACGGCGGACGCCGCGGTGCTCGGTGTGGGCAGGGGGCCGGGATCCGGTGGGCCCCGTGGGGATCGAACCCACAACCCGCGGATTAAAAGTCCGCTGCTCTGCCAGTTGAGCTAGAGGCCCCACAGGAGCACGCGCGGACGCCCCTGCGCCGCCTCCGACGCCGGGGCCGGCTGCGGCGATCTCGACGGTACCGCACCGTCCGGCCGCGACGGAGGAGTCGCGCGGGGGACGGCGGTGAAGACGCCTGCGGCAACCGGCTCGGATCGAACCCCCCGCTCTATACGGTCGGGAACGCATCTGCGTGCGTACGAGGAGGTCGCTTGTGATCATCACCCTGCACTCGCTCATCCGCGAGGGCCGTGAGCCGGACTACGACCGGGAGCACCGGGTCATCCCGGACGACCTGGCCGCGGAGTTCGCGCGCATCGGCATCCACGACTGGACGATCTGGCGGGCGGGCCGGCACCTGTTCCACCGGGTCGAGTGCGACGACTGGGAGACCGCTCTGGCGGCGCTGGCCGAGAGCCCGGCGGACGCGCGCTGGCAGCAGCACATCGGTCAGATCGTGGACCACTTCGACCCCGCGGGCCCGGACGGCTCACCCGCGCCGATGCCGCAGGTGTGGAGCCTCTCGGACCAGGTTTCGTGACGGCCGAGGGAGGGAGCGCTTCCGCCCACCGGGGAGGCGGACGCGGCACCCTCTCGACGTTCCCCCGAACCGCAGAGCTGAGTGCCGCGCCCCGCTCGGGGCAGCCTAGTGAAGCGCGCTTTCACGCATCGTCGAGCGCACTGTGAAGCCACGCTCGGAGGGGGACCCCGCGCCGGACGGCGCCGGGCCGGACAGCGGCACGCCCTGGTTCAGCGACACCTTCGCCGGCGCACTGCGCGCCAGGGGCTGGACGCTGACCGCGCTGCGGCGCCAGCTGGTCGAGCGCGGCAACCCGGTGAGCCTGTCGACGCTCAGCTACTGGCGCTCGGGCCAGCGGGTGCCCGAGGGCGCGGACTCGCGGCTGGTGGTGCGCGACATCGAGGAGATCCTGGGCCTGGAGCCGGACGAGCTGCAGCGCTCGGTCCCGCCGTCGCGCCGGCTGGGGCCCCGCGGCCCGGCCCGGGCGGACCGGCTGCTGGCCCGAGACGGCGTCCCGGAGATCTTCGCCGAGCTCGGCCTGGACGACCTGATGAACGGGCTCTACGTCGAGTGGCTGCACCGCTGGGTCGACATCGGCCCCGACGGCGCCCCGACCGCCTTCGGCAACCGCGGCCTCTACCGCGCCGGGCGGCCGGGGATCGAGCGGCTGGCCGAGATGTACGTCGCGCTCAGCCAGGACTCTGACCCGTTCGCCACCATCGAGACCATCGGCTGCAGCCTGGGTCGCGTCATCCGACGGCCCGAGGCCAAGGTGTCGGTGGCCGAGCTGCTGCTGCCGCGCCCGCTGCACCTCGGCGAGGAGGTCATGCTGGAGTGGACCATGCGGCCGCAGCACGCGGTGCCCGCGCAGCGGTTCGAGTGCTACACCGAGCAGCGCAACCAGGAGATCCTCGCCTCGGTCCGGTTCCACCCCGACCGGCTGCCCGCCTGGGTCGAGCGCTACACCGACTCCGAGGGCGGCAGCGAGCTCTACCCGGCCCAGGTCGACGGCTTCACCGTCGTGCACCACCGGCAGCGCAACTTCGGCCCCGGCACCCTGGGCGTGCGCTGGGGCTACTGAGCGCCACCCCGGCGACCAGCGGCGTCGTCCGCCGGCGCAGGACGTCGACGCCGGCGCCACCAGGTCAGCCCCACCGCGCCGAGCACCAGCAGCAGCGCCCCGGTCGCGACCACCACGGCGACGGCGTCCGGGCGCTCCACCGGGGGCACCGTCGGCACCGGCTCGGGCGGCGGGAGCCGCGGCGGCAGCTCGGCGAGCACCGCGTCGAAGACCGGCGCGAAGTGCTCGGCGCCGTAACCGCCGTGGACGGGCCGGGTCCGCTCGAACTCCTCGGCGAAGTCGGTCGACCCGCTGCTCACCCGCAGCAGCGCCGGCCCGGCGTCGCACACCAGGTCGCCGCTGTCGCAGACGGAGAACACCGGGACGTCGGCGGGCAGGTCGAGGTCGTCCCCGGCGGCCGCCGACGCCATCGCCGTCGGATCGGTCTGGTCCACCGCCACCTGGATCAGCGAGCGCACCATCGTCGACACCCCCTCGCCGTCGGCGCCGCTGCGGCGGGCCTCCTGCACCTGGGCGCGGACGTAGCCCAGCGTCGCCACCAGCCCGGTCGCGCTCTCTGGCGCGGTCCCGTGGCGGCGCACCGCCTGCCCGGGGTAGGTGGCGGGGCTGCCGGCCAGCACCGCCCCGGCCACCCGCCATCCGTCGGTACGCCGGCTGAGCGTGGCGGTGACGACCTCGGCGCCCTGGGAGAAGCCGACGAGGATCCAGCGCTCCCGCGGGCAGCGCGCGGCCGAGTCGTCCAGCAGCTGCTGCAGCCGCTGCTCACCGACCGTCACGCTGTCGAAGTAGGTCGTCGTCGGCGGCTCCTCGGCCAGCGCCAGCTCCTCCAGCCCGACCTCGGCCAGGGTGTGGGGGTCGGACGCCGGGAAGTCCAGCCAGACGGTGCGGGCGGTCAGCGGCCGGCTGGTGGGGGAGCGTCGCACCGCGTCGTCCAGGGCCGTCCGGGCCTGCTCCACGGTGTCGCCCCACGGCGTCACCTCACCCGACCCGCGGGCGCCCACGAACAGCAGGTCCGCGCACTCACCGGCCGGAGCGCTGGAGGGGTGGGGGGCGTCGTCCAGCCCGTCCCAGGAGGCCGTGCGGGCCGAGGCCGGGGCGAGCGGGACGAGCGGGACGAGCGGGACGAGCAGCAGCGACGCCAGCAGGCAGCCGAGCAGGGGAGGTAGTCGGTTCACGTGATCAGCTGGGTCGGCCGGGGGCACGGAGCCATGGCGCCAGTCAAGCAGCCCGGCCCAAGGGACGGCACGACCACTAGACTCCGGCACCTGCGGGAGGGAGAGACCATGACCGTGTTCTTCGTGGTGGGCGCCGTCGGCCTGGTGCTGCTGGTGGTCACGCTGATCGCCGGCGAGGTCGTCGAGGGCATCTTCGACGGTATCGGCGGGGAGTGGCTCTCCGGAGCCGGCCTGGCCGGGTTCATCGGCGCGTTCGGCTTCGCCGGCGCGCTGGCCTACGACCTCAGCGGCGGCAGTGTCGGGGTCGGCATCGTCGTCGGCCTGCTCGCCGGCGCCGCGATGGGTGCCCTGGTGGCGGTCGGCACCCGGTTCCTCCGCAAGGGCGAGAGCGACTCCACCGTCCGCACCGCCTCGCTGGTCGGACGCGCCTGCTCGGTCAGCACCCCCATCCCGGCCGACGGCTACGGCGAGGTCACCCTGGTCGCGGCCGGCCACATCACCCGGCTCAACGCCCGCGCCGCCGCCCCGGTCCCGGTGGGCACCAACGTCACCATCACCGCGGTCCTCTCCGCCACCGCGGTGGTGGTCGAGCCGGTCACCACCGCCGCCCCGCGGATCGGCCAGGACGTCGCCCTGGACCACCTGCCCCCGACCCCGCCACCGCCCAGCGCCGAACCCGACGTCGACGTCACGCCACCGGCCGGTGCCGAGCCGCCCGCGCGCCGCGCCGCACCCGAGTCCGAGCAGCGCGGCCCCGGGTTCACCCCGCCCGAGCAGAACTGGTCGCCGTGGGCCCGCGACGACACCCAGCGCTGAGAGTCCGCTGAGACTTCTCCCGCCCCCGGACCGGACGTCCGGCGGCCGGGAACGCGCACGCGCCGCGTGGCGCCGGGGCGTCCGCCCGCTACCGCCGGCCGGGAGGTCCGCCCGGGCCGCCTGTGAGCCTCCGGCTCAGGGTGCGGGCGACCCCCGGTGGTGACAGACTGCGCCCGTCGTCGCCCACCGAGCCCGCCCGCGGGACCCGCTCCCGCCGACGGGTGAGAACGAAGGACCTCCACATGGATCTGCTCGGCAGTCCGATCATCGCGATCCTGGCGCTCGTCGTCCTGGTCGTGCTGGTCGCCCTCCTCATCACCAGCCGCTACAAGGTGGCCGGCCCGAACGAGGCGTTCATCGTCACCGGACGCAAGGGCAAGGAGGTGAAGAACCCCGAGACCGGTGAGATCTCCACCGACCTGTCCGGCCAGAAGGTCGTCATGGGTGGCGGCGTGTTCGTGGTGCCGTTCGTGCAGCGCCTGCACATCCTCGACCTCTCCAGCCGTCGCATCATGGTGCAGATCCGGGGCGCGGTCTCCGGCCAGGGCGTCAAGCTCAACCTCGACGGCGTCGCGATCGTCAAGGTCGGCGGCAACGAGGACTCGATCCGCGCCGCCGCGCAGCGCTTCCTCACCCAGCAGGAGGAGATCGAGACCTTCACCCAGGAGACGCTGGCCGGTTCGCTGCGCTCCATCGTCGGCTCGCTGTCGGTCGAGCAGATCATCCGCGACCGCGCCGCCTTCGCCCAGCGGGTGGCCGACGAGTCGGAGTCCTCGCTGACCGGTCAGGGTCTGGTGCTCGACACCTTCCAGATCCAGGACATCACCGACGACGGCACCTACCTCTCCGACCTGGGACGTCCCGAGGCCGCCCGGGTGGGCCAGGTCGCGGCCATCGCCGAGGCCAACGCCACCCAGGCCGCCCAGCAGGCCCGGCTGGCCGCCGAGCAGGAGATCGCGATCTCGGAGCGCTCGCTGAACCTCAAGCAGGCCGAGATCAGGGCCGAGACCGACGCCGCCGCCGCGCAGGCCGCCGCCGCCGGCCCGCTGGCCCAGGCCGACCGCGACCAGGCCATCCTCGCCGAGCAGGAGAAGGTGGCCGTCCGCCAGGCCGCGCTGAAGGACCGCCAGCTCGACACCGAGGTCCGCAAGCCCGCCGACGCCGAACGCTACCGGGTCGAGACCGAGGCCGAGGGTCGCCGCCAGTCCGAGATCCTCGAGGCCGACGCCCGCCGCCAGGCCTCCATCGCCGCCGCTCAGGCCGAGGCCGAGAAGGCCCGGCTCACCGGTGAGGGTGACAAGTCCCGCCGTGCCGCGCTGGCCGAGGCCGAGGCGATCGAGGGTGCCAAGCGCGGTGAGGCCGAGAAGGCCCGTCGTATCGCCGAGGCCGAGGCGCTGCGGGCCGAGGGTGAGGCCGAGGCCGCCGCGATCCTGGCCCGCGGTCAGGCCGAGGCCGAGGCGATGAACAAGCGCGCCGACGCGTTCGCCCGGTACAACGACGCCGCCGTGCTGCAGATGCTGGTCGAGGTGCTGCCGCAGGTGGCCCGCGAGGTCGCCACCCCGATGTCGGCGATCGACAAGCTCACCGTGATCTCCACCGACGGTGCCGGCGAGATGCCCAAGCAGGTGACCAGCAACATCGTCCAGGCGATGGAGCTGATCAAGAACAGCACCGGCGTCGATCTGAGCAAGCTGGTCGACCGCTACAGCGAGGACGGCGGCCGCGGTTCGGCCACCGTGGTGCCGGGCGAGCCCAGCCCGGAGCAGCCCGCGCGCTCCTGACGCGTTCTGAGATGGACGGCCCCGGCTCCGGCCGGGGCCGTCCGTCGTCTCCGGACAGCCTGGTGCGTCGGATCAGCCGGGGACCGGGTCGGTGCCGGCCGGGGAGAGCGCCCAGCTGGCGAGCAGGTCCATCGCCCGCGACGACGGCGAGCTCGGCTCGGTGGTGTAGACGAACAGCGCGGTGCCCGGGTCGCCCGGCGGGGTCAGCGTCTCGAAGTCGACGGTGAGGTCGCCGACGACGGGATGGCGCAGCCGCTTCGAGCCGTGGGTGCGCTGGTACACCCGGTGCTCGTCCCACCAGCTGGCGAACTCGCGGCTGCGTTCGCGGAGCTCGGCCACCAGGGCCGCCGTGGCGCGGTCCCCCGGGTCGGTGCCGGCGTCCAGCCGCAGGCTCTCCACCGCGGCCCGCGCCTGCACCTCCCAGTCGACGAACAGCTCGCGCGGGTGCGGGTCGAGGAACATCCACCGGTTGTAGTTGCGCTCGGTCGCCGGCAGCTGCTCGAAGTCGGTGAACAGGGCGGCGGCCAGCCGGTTCTGCGCGAGCACCACGCCGCGGCGGCCGAGCACGAGCGCCGGCTGCTCGAGGGCGGCGACCAGCTGGTGCAGCCCCGGACGCAGCCGCTGCACGCCACCGGTGCGGGCGCGGGCCGGGCCGGACGTCGGCCCGATCAGGTCGGCGAGGTGGGCGCGGCCGGCGGCGTCGAGGTCGAGGGCGCGGCCGATGGCCTCCACCACCGCGGGGGAGGGGACGATCCGGCGTCCCTGCTCGAGGCGGGTGTAGTAGTCGGTGGACACCCCGGCCAGCAGGGCGACCTCCTCCCGGCGCAGCCCCGGGACGCGGCGGACGCGTCCGTCGGCGGGCAGCCCGGCCCTGGTCGGGGAGGACTGGGCGCGGGCGCGGCGCAGGAAGTCGGCGAGCTCACGGTTGGGCGTGGACACGTCTCCGATCGTGCCAGCCCCGGCGCGGCGCAGCCTGGTCCTCCGCGTCCTAGTCAGCCCCGACCCAGGCCGCGGAGGGCCTGGAGAGCGCCCGATCGGGCCCGTCCGGCGCACCAGGCTGGTGCTCGACACCGGAAACGGCGTCGCCACCCGACACCCTGGAGGAGAAATCATGAGCTACCCCACCGACCGTCCCGCCACCTGGTTCGTCACCGGCACCTCTCGCGGCCTCGGCCTGTCCCTGGTCCGCCAGCTGCTGCAGCGCGGGGACGCCGTCGCCGCCACCACCCGCTCGGTCGAGCGGCTGACCGGCGCGCTGGGTGAGGGCGTCGACACCTCCCGGCTGCTGCCGCTCGCGGTCGACCTGACCGACGAGCAGGCCGTCACCGCGGCCGTGGAGCGGACCGTCGAGCACTTCGGCGGCCTCGACGTCGTCGTCAACAACGCCGGCTACGGCTTCCTCGCCGCCGTCGAGGAGACCACCGACCGCGACGTCCGGGCGATGCTCGACGTGCAGGTGGTCGGCGTGTGGAACGTGCTGCGGGCCGCCCTGCCGGTCATGCGTCGCCGGCGCAGCGGGCACGTCGTCAACGTCTCGTCGGTGCTCGGCCTGACCGCCGTGCCGGGCTGGGGCCTCTACTGCGCGGGCAAGTTCGCGCTGGAGGCGATGAGCGAGGCGCTGGCCGGGGAGGTCGCCGACTTCGGTATCGACGTCAGCGTCATCGAGCCCGGCTACTTCCGCACCTCCTTCCTCACCCGCGACTCCCTGGCGCTGCCCGAGCAGACCGAGGCGGAGTACCCGGCCCTGCGCGCGATGGTCCAGCAGCACCTGGAGCTGCAGGGCTCCCAGCTCGGCGACCCCGAGCGCGGTGCCGCGGCGATCATCGCCCGGGTGGTCGAGGGCACCGGTCCGGCCGGCCTGCGCCAGCTGCTCGGCTCCGACGCCCACGCCTACGCCACCGCCAAGGTGCAGACCCTCCAGGAGACGCTGGACGCCAACCGCGACAGCGCCGCCGCGACCGACTTCCCCGCCGCCTGACCCACGGCGGCGTCCGGGCCGGGAGCTCAGGCGCAGGACGGCGGGGTCACCTCGCTGCAGAGGAGGACGCGCGGGGCCCCGACCTCGGACTCGATGACCCCGCCGTCGCCGGGCCTCTCGCCGCTGTCGAGGACGCTCCCGGTGGTCGGGTCGACCAGCCAGTACCGCGACGGGACGCGGCCGTCGGCGTCCAGGAACCGCCATGGCCCGCCGTGCTCGGCGTAGCCGATGTAGAGGACGCCGGGGTCGAGCAGGCCGCGGGTGGTGAGGGAGACGTCCCAGCAGGGTTGGAGGCCGGCGATGGGGAGCCCGGCGAGGATGCGGCCGACCAGACCGACGTAGCCCGCACCCTCGAACTGCAGGGCCTCGCGCCAGCCGGCACCGGGCGCCAGGAAGAACTCCGACTGCCCCGGCTCATCGGGCCGGACCGCCCACTGCCAGAGGCTGCCCGCGCCGTAGGCCACGCCCATCACGCCGCCGGCGCAGAGGTTCTGCCATGCCTCGTGGCCCTGCCACCAGCCGGCCGCGCGCCCGCGCACGCCGGTGTGCTCATAGGTCGGCTCGCCGTTCATCACCGCCTTCACCGGCCGTTGTGCCCACATGGTCGCCAGGCGCTCGGGCACGTGCTCACCGGCGTGACCCGTCTGGCACCACTGGAAGTCGAGCCAGGCGGCGGCGTGGTGGGCGTCGTTGCGGGCGTGCGGCCGGTAGTGGATGCCGGTGGGCTGGCCGTAGCAGTCCTGCCGCTCGACCTCCTCCCCACCCGCCTCGATCTGCGGCTCGGTGCCGGCTCCGTCCGCACCGACGAGGTAGACGGCCGGACGTGCGCCGTAGCGGGCGACCAGGTAGCGGCAGTAGCGGGCGTAGTCCTCGGGCGGCACCACCGGGCCGGCGACGTCGAGCCCCTTCCAGCCGAAGCCGTGGAAGACCGGCTGCAGCACGGGGGTGATCCCGTGGTCGACCAGGAGCCCGGTCAGCTCGTCGAGGGTGCGGAAGTACTCGACCCGCAGCTGGGTGAGGCGTCCTCCGGGCAGGTCGTCGAACCCGGTGTCGAAGCCCTCGTCGACCCCCCGGGCCCGTGGTCCGGTCGCCCGCATGTCCGGTTGCACGCTCATCAGCAGCGCCGCGTTGAACCCCTGCG
Organism: Desertihabitans brevis; assembly: GCF_003327535.1. Taxonomy (NCBI): domain Bacteria; kingdom Bacillati; phylum Actinomycetota; class Actinomycetes; order Propionibacteriales; family Propionibacteriaceae; genus Desertihabitans; species Desertihabitans brevis. The sequence continues at coordinate 108,612 of NZ_QOUI01000005.1, forward strand.
CGCTGCGGTGCCGGGCGTAGTCGACCACCTCCTCCGGGGTCGCCCGCCAGGGCAGTGCCCACGCGGTGTCGGCCACGACGAGGACCGGGGTGCCGTCCGCGTGCTCGAGCGTGCGCGCGGAGGGGGAGAGCCGCCAGAACCCGTGCCGGGTCGCGGGGTGCGACCCGGGCTTCGGCGGGGCGGCCGCCAGCTCACCGACCGTCCCGTCGACCGCCGGGTGCCCGTGCGCCGACCAGGTCCACCGGCCGGTGGACAGCGTGGAGGCGAAGCGCACCCGCCAGGTGGTGCCGCCGTCGAAGAACGCCGGTCGGCGCAGCGTGTCGCCGCTGTCGTGGGTGAAGTCGACCCACAGGTCGACGTCGGTGTAGGGGTTGTCGGCGGTGGGGCCGGTCAGCGTGATCTCGACCTGCTGCCACTGGGGTGCGGTGGTGGGCTGCTGGGCTGGCACGGGACTCCTTGTCAGGTCACGGGACGGGTCAGTCCGCCAGCAGGGCCCGGGCGGTGCTGAGGTCGGTCAGCAGGACGTTGACCCAGCGTCCCAGGACGGCCGCCCGGATCGCCTCGTGCTTGCGCTCGCCCCCGGCCAGGCCGATCCGGCGCGGGATCGTCCGGAAGCTGTCGGGGTCGATCCCGACGACGCGGGCGTCCAGCTCGCTGCTGACGTGGCGGCCGGAGGCGTCGAAGAAGCGGTGGCACACGTCGCCGACGGCGCCCAGCTCGAGCAGTGCCGCCTGGTCGGCGGGGTCGATGGCGTTGCCGCTGCGCTGCAGCAGCTCCGAGGGCTGCAGGCTGCCGATGCCGACCAGCGCCATCGTCAGGTCCGGCCAGCTGGCGGTCACGCTGCGCACCGCCGGCTCGGCCATCAGGTCGCGGCGCATCGCCGCACCTCCCACCAGACCGGGCGCGGGGACGTAGGACGGGCTGGCGCCGACGAGGTGGGCGAACTCGCTGAGCAAGCGGTTCGCCTGGGCCTGCGCGGCGCCCGCGCCGATCCCGCCCACGAGCTGCACGACCGACTCCGCACCGGAGGCCCGTCGCTGCCGCAGGCGGTCGACGACGGCCAGCAGGGTCTGGCTCCAGGACGAGACCCCGATACGCTCACCGCCGGACAGCGTGGCCTCCAGGTAGCTGGCCCCGGCCGAGCCGAGACCGGCGAGCACCGCCACCTCGTCACCGGTGACGTCGGCGACCACGGCCTCGAGCAGCCCGTAGCGCTCCTCGAGGGCGCGTTCGAGGTCGGTGTGCACACCCTGGGAGAGGACCACCACGGTGCGGACGATGCCGACCTCACTGGCTCGCTTGAGCAGCCGGGAGACCTTGGCCTGCGAGATGTGCAGCATGGCCGCGATCTCGTTCTGCCGCAGGTTCTGCTCGTGGTACAGGTGCGCGATCTTGGTCATCAGTCGGACCTGGCCGTCCGGGGCACCAGCGGTCCCGGCTGCGTTCGCCAACAGTGCCTCCTCGGTGGCAGAGGCCCCGACTGTATCGGTCATGACCCGGCGGCTGTATCGGTCATGACCCGGCGGCCGAGGTCAGTCGCCGCACCTCCTGCTGCCACCGTCCCCGCCGTTCGCGGCGCGCCTCGTCGGTGATCTGGGGGACGAAGGTGCGGCGGGAGGGGCGGACCGGCAGCTCCACGCCGAGCCGCCGCCAGCCGAGGACCGCTGCGCCGTAGGCCGAGACCTCCGGCACGTCGGCGACCTGCACCTGGCACCCCAGGAGGTCGGCCTGCGACTGCATCAGCAGCTGCGAGGCGGTGGCCCCGCCGTCGGCCCGGACGGTGCCCACCGGGACGTCGGCGTCCACCACCTCGACGACGTCGCAGACCTGCTGGGCGACGGCGTCCACCGCGGCGCGAGCCACCTGCGCACGGCCGCTGCCGGCGTCGAGCTGGGTGATCGCGGCCCGCACCCCGCGCCGCCAGTGCGGCGCCCCGAGGCCGGTGAAGGAGGGGAGCAGGGTGACGCCGCCGGAGTCGGGGACCGAGGCGGCCAGCTCGAGCAGCGCCGGCACGTCGAGCCCGAGCAGCCGGCCGGTCCAGGCCAGCGCTGCTCCGGACGCCAGGATGTTGCCCTCGCGGGCGTACGTCGGCGCCTCGGTCAGCCAGGCCAGGGTGGAGGGCACGCCGGAGTCGTCCGTGGCCAGACCCGGTGCCGGGGTCATCACCGAGCTCCCCGTCCCGTAGGTGGCCTTGAGCCTGCCGGGCACGGTGCAGCCCTGGCCGAGCAGGGCCGCGTGGGAGTCGGCGAGGACGGCGAGCACGGGCACGCCGTCGGGGAGGCCCGGGACGTCGCGGGTGGTGCCGAAGTCGCCGTCGGAGCGCAGCACCTGCGGGAGCACCCCGAGCGGGACGCCGAACACGTCGAGCAGCTCGGCCGACCACCCCAGCTCCGCGATGTCGTACAGCAGCGTCCTGGAGGCGTTCCCCGCCTCGGTGACGTGACGGTCGCCGCCCGTCAGCCGCCAGAGCAGCCACGAGTCGACCGTGCCCACGCAGACCCGTGAGGGGTCGGACGCCGCCGGCTGGGAGAGGAGCCAGGCGATCTTCGGTGCCGAGAACATCGGGTCGACCCGCAGCCCGGTGCGCGAGCGGACCAGCTCCTCCTCGGCCTCGGAGACCGTGTCCCGGCACCAGGCCGCGGTCCGCTCGTCCTGCCAGCCGACGACCGGTCCGAGCGGTCGGCCCTCGCGCCGGTCCCAGGCCAGCACCGACTCCCGCTGGGTGGAGAGGACCAGCGCCGTGACGGCGACGTCCGGCGCCTGGTCCAGGCAGCGGCCGACGGCCCGGACGGCGCTCGCCCAGAGCTCTTCGGCGTCCTGCTCCACGTGCCCTGGTGCGGGGTGCTGCACGGAGACGCCGGCGGCGCCGGTGGAGGTGATCGAGCCGTCGGCGGCGACCAGGACGGCCTTGGTGTTGGTGGTGCCCTGGTCGATGGCCAGCACGTGGGTCAACGTCGACTCCCTCTGCTCGGGGGCGACCCAGTCTTGACGGGACGCCGATGGGTGAGAGAATATACGGGTACTGAATGATTATGCAACGGCTACCGAAGGACGAGATGTGACGGCTCGACGACGAGTGATCATCGACACCGACGCCAAGAACGAGGCCGACGACCAGTACGCGATCGTGCACGCGCTGCTGTCGCCGACCCTGGACGTGCGCGGGGTGGTCCCGGCGCACTTCGGCACCGAGCGGACCGACCAGAGCCTGGCCGAGTCCCGCGCCGAGGTGGACCTGCTGCTGGACCTGCTCGGCCGACCCGACGTGGTCGTGGCCGACGGTGCCGCGGCGGCGATCCCGGACGAGGCCACCCCCGCCGACTCGCCGGGGGCCCGGCTGATCGTCGAGGAGAGCCGGCTGGCCACTCCCGACGACCCGCTGTTCGTGACCTTCCTGGGCCCGTTGACCGACATGGCCAGTGCGATCCTGCTCGACCCCGAGATCGTGCACCGGCCGGTGGTCGTCGTGTGGATCGGCGGCATGGGCTACGACGTCGACTGGGCCTACCCGGGGATCGAGTTCAACCTCCGCAACGACATCCCGGCCGCCAACGTGGTCTTCGACTCCGGGATCACGCTGTGGCAGGTGCCGGCGCCGGTCTACTCCATGGTCTCGGTGGGTTACGCGGAGCTGGAGGAGAAGATCGGCGGCACCAGTCCGCTGGCCGACTACCTCATCTGCCAGCTGGTGGAGTGGAATGCCTCGCACCACGGCGAGCCCATCGAGCACCGCTCGCTGGGCGACTCCCCGGCCATCTCGCTCGTGCTGAACCCCCGTGGTGGGGTGGCGCGCACCAGGCCCTCGCCCCGGTTCAGCCGCGAGGGCGGCTACCTGCCCGGGGCCGGGCACCCGGTCAAGGTGTTCGACACCGTCGACGTGCGCTACCTGCTCGAGGACATGTTCGCCAAGATCCGTCGGTTCGGGCGCGAGGGCGTCCAGCCGACCACCACCGTCCCGGTGCAGGGCCGGGACTGACACCACCGTCCGGCTGGGTCCGGACGTGCACCCAGCATCAGACAAAGGAGACTGACATGACTGGACTCACCCGTCGGGGCCTGCTCGGGCTCACCGGGGCGGCCGCGATCGGTGCCGGCCTGTCCGCCTGCACCGGCACCGCTCCCGCCGGATCGCCCGGGGGCTCCGGGTCCGGGGGCTCGAACACGCTGCGGCTCTTCACCTACGAGGACGACACGACCATCGGGCTGCTGCGCGAGCAGGTCAAGGCCTTCGACGAGGCCAACGGCACCACCACCGCGGTGGACTCGCTGCCCGGCTCCGGCGCGGCCGTCTTCCCCGACAAGCTGCGCACCGAGCTCCTCGGCGGCTCCGGGCCCGACATCTGGCGGATCTGGGGCGGTCAGATCGGTGCCCCGTTCGCCGAGGCCCAGCAGGCCCTCGACCTCACTCCGTACTACCAGCAGTACGGCTGGGACTCCCGGATCAACACCGCCGCCATCGAGGGGATGACCTTCGACGGCGTCCGTGCCGGCGTGCCCTTCAGCGCGCTCGGCCTCGGTGCCTGGTACAGCAAGGCCGCCTTCGAGGAGGCGGGGGTGGAGGGTCCGCCCACCAGCTACGCCGAGCTGGAGGAGGTCAACGCCCGGCTGCTGGACTCCGGGATGACGCCGCTGGCCACCGGTGGCAAGTACGGCTGGCACATCATGCGGCTCTTCGAGTACCTGCTCGAGACCGCCGCCGGACCCGAGCTGCACGACCAGCTGCTGGTCGGCGCGGAGAGCTGGGACCGGCCCGAGGTGGTCACCGCGTTCACCAACTTCAAGAAGTGGCAGGACGAGGGGTGGCTGCCCGACGGCGCCGTCGGGCTGGACCCGGCTGACGTCGAGCCCGGCTACGTCCAGGGCCGGCAGGCCTACACGATCACCGGCCCCTGGACCGAGGCCCAGGCCATCCAGTCCGCGGGCGCGGACTCGGCCGACTTCGGCGTCTTCGCGCTGCCCACCGACCACGAGCCGCAGCGTCACTCCGGCTTCGTCGAGGGCTACATGGTCAACGCCCGTTCGGGGAACCCGGACAAGGCGGCCGCGCTGCTCGACTTCATCCTCCAGCCCGAGGCGCAGCAGGCGATGAAGATCGGCGCCTCGACGGTCAAGGGTGCCGAGCCCGACCCGCAGACCCAGCCGCTGGCGGCCGAGTGGGCCGAGGGCCAGGGCCTGCAGCCCTTCTACACGATCCAGGACCAGGCCTTCCCCAAGCAGCAGGCCGACCAGTACTTCGCCATCCAGAGCGACGTCCTCCAGGGCAGGACCAGCCCGGCCGACGCGGCGAAGGGGATGCAGGAGGTCGTCTCGACCTGGGCGCAGGGCTGACCCCGCGATGACGTCCTCGACCCTCACCACCGGCGCGCGCGTCCCGGCCGCGCGCGCCCCCGGCGGCGGCCGCCGCCGGTCCCCCGGACGCGGCGGCCTGGTCGCCTGGACCTTCGCCCTGCCCGCCCTGGCGGTCTACGCGGTGTTCCTCATCTACCCCGCGCTGTCCTCGCTGTGGTTCAGCTTCACCGACTGGGACGGTCTCAGCCCCACCTACGAGGTGGTCGGCCTCGACAACTACCTGGCCATGGCGTCGGACCCGGTCGTCGCGCGGGCGGTGGCGAACAACCTCACCTGGACGGTCGTCACCATCGTCTTCCCGGTGGTCATCGGGCTCGCGCTGGCCATCCTGCTCAACGGACCCGTGCGCGCCAAGCCGGTGCTGCGGCTGATCTTCTACACCCCAGCGGTGCTCCCGCTGGTGGCGGTCGCCTCGATCTGGGGCTGGTTGTACAACCCCGAGTACGGGGCCATCAACGCCGCCCTCGACGCGGTCGGCCTGGACTTCCTGGCCCAGCCGTGGCTCGGCCAGGACTCGACCGCACTCGGGGCGACGATGGTGCCCGCGATCTGGCTGAGGGTCGGCTTCCCGATGCTGCTCTACCTGGCCGCGCTGCAGGGCATCAACGCCGACATGTACGAGGCGGCCACGGTCGACGGCGCCACCCGGTGGCAGCAGTTCTGGCACATCACGATGCCGAGCCTGCGGCCGGCGCACTACATCGTGCTCGCCCTGTCGCTGATCGACTCGTTCAAGGTCTTCGACCTGGTCTACGCCATGACCTACGGCGGGCCCGGCACCGCCACCCAGGTGATGGGTACCTGGATGTACTTCAACGTCTTCCAGTACTACCAGGCCGGTTACGGCACCGCGATCGCGGTGGTCATCACCGTCGTGGCCGTCGCTGTCGGCATCCCCTACGTCCGGTCCCAGACGAAGGAGCACGTCGCATGAGCGGCTCCGCACAGCTCGCCCCGGCCGCAGCCCTGCCGGAGGCGGAGGTCCGCCCCGGCGACCTGGGCCGGCCGCGCCGGCGGAGCGGGGGACTGGTCGCGACGGTGGTGCTCGCCGTCGTCGCCCTGTTCTGGATCTCCCCGCTGGCCCTGCTCGTCATCACCGCCCTCCGCCCGTTGTCGGACTTCGTGGCCAACGGTGCGCTGTCGTGGCCCGGGACCTTCACCCTGCAGAACTTCGCCGACGCCTGGGCCATCGGGAACTTCGCCGCCACCTACCGCAACAGCGCCGTTCTGCTGCTGCTCAAGGTGCCGGTGGGCGTCTTCATCTCCGCGATGCTCGCCTACGCCCTGGCCAAGCTGCGGCTGCGGTTCGGTGCGGTCGTGATGTACGCCGTGTTCCTCGGCCTGACGATCCCCGTCTACATCACCATCGTGCCGGTCTTCGTGATGACCCGGAGCTTCGGCGCGACCGACAGCCTGCTGGGCCTGGTCGGGCCCTACCTCGCCTTCGGGATCCCGTTCGAGGTGCTGGTGCTGCAGTCGTTCTTCCGCCAGCTGCCGGACGAGATCATCGAGGCCGCCAAGATCGACGGCGCAGGCCCCTGGCGGATCTTCCTCACCATCGTCCTGCCGCTCTCGCTGCCCGCCTTGGTCACCGTGTTCATCCTCGACGCGGTGTCGACCTGGAACGAGTTCCTCTTCGCGCTCATCCTGCTCAGCTCGGACGCCAACAAGACGATCCCGGTCGGGCTGCTCAACTTCCAGGGGCAGTTCTCCAACAACAACACCGGTCTGGCCGCCGGCATCCTCATCGCCGTCGTCCCGATCCTGGTCGCCTACACCTTCCTGCAGCGCTGGATCGTCAGCGGGCTCACCGCCGGCGCCACCAAGGGCTGAGCCCCCAGCGCCCATCCACTCCCACACCTAGGAGGACCCCACGATGACCGACCTACCGACCTTCGGTGCCGGGATCTGGCACTTCGCCACCTACAAGGACCGCTACGCCACCGACGGCTACGGGGAACCGGTCGGCCTGCTGGAGCAGATCGACCGGGCCGGGGCGGTGGGCGAGCTCTCCGTGGTCGACCTCAACTGGCCGTTCGTCGGCTTCGAGGGCACGACCGAGGACGTCCGCTCCGCGCTCACCCGCAACGGGCTCCGCGCGGTGGCGATCACCCCGGAGATCTACACCCGCGAGTTCATGAAGGGCTCGCTGACCAACCCCGACCCCGCCGTCCGGACCAAGGCGCTGGAGATGCTGCACGAGGCGACCGCCGTCGCGCAGGAGCTGGGCTGCGACTACGTCAAGCTGTGGTTCGGCCAGGACGGGTGGGACTACCCGTTCCAGGTCAGCTACCGCGACGTGTGGCAGCAGGCCGTCCACGGGCTCCGCGAGCTCGTCGGGGCGCACCCCGACATGCGCTTCGTGATCGAGTACAAGCCGCGCGAGCCGCGCAACAAGATCATCTTCCCCAGTGCCGCCAGGACGCTGCTGGCCATCCAGGAGGTCGGTCACGACAACCTGGGGGTGCTGCTCGACTTCGGCCACTCGCTGTACGGCCTGGAGACGCCCGCCGACGCCGCCCAGCTGTGCATCGACCACGGTCGGCTCTTCGCCATCGACGTCAACGACAACTACCGCGGCTGGGACGACGACATGGTCGTGGGCTCGGTGCACCTGGTCGAGACCTTCGAGTTCTTCCACGTGCTGCGGCGCAACGGCTGGGACGGGGTGTGGCAGCTCGACCAGTTCCCCTTCCGGGAGGACCCGGTGCAGGCGGCCCGGCAGGCGGTCGACTTCCTCAAGGCGCTGCACCGTGCGCTCGACGCCCTCGACGAGGAGGCGCTGGCCGCCGCGCAGACCTCCCACGACGCCCTGGCCGCGCAGCGGCTGGTGCAGAAGGTGCTGCTGACCTCGATGGTGGAGGCGGGCTGATGCCCGGCCTGACCACCGACGAGGTGACCATGCCGGTGCTCGGACGGCTCGACTCCTCGGCACGGCGGGAGGACCAGGTCGCCCACCTGGCCGAGGTGGCCCGCCAGATCCGCATCCAGGACCTCAAGCTGGTGCACCACGGCGGTGCGGGGCACATCGGCGGGGACTTCTCCGCGATCGACATCCTCACCGTGCTCTACGGGGCGGTGCTCGACGTCAGCCCGGCCACCGTCGAGGACCCGGAGCGAGACCGGTTCATCCTGTCCAAGGGCCACGTCGCCGGCGCGCTGTACACCACGCTCGCCACCTTCGGGTTCCTCCCCGTCGAGGAGCTCGCGACCTTCCTCCAGCCGCTGTCCCGGCTGAACGGCCACCCCAACCGGGTCAAGGTGCCCGGGGTGGAGGCCAACACCGGGCCGCTGGGCCACGGGCTGCCGATCGCGGTGGGCCACGCGCTGTCGGCCAAGCTGGACGTCTCTCGTCGTCGGACGTTCGTCCTCACCGGCGACGGGGAGCTGCAGGAGGGCAGCAACTGGGAGGCGATGATGGCCGCCTCCCAGCACGAGCTCGACTCGCTCACCGTCATCGTCGACCGCAACCGGCTCCAGCAGGGCGCCACCACCCGCGAGACCAACGACCTCGACCCGCTGGACGCGAAGGCGGCCGCATTCGGGTTCTCGGTGGTCGAGGTCAACGGGCACGACCACGGCGAGCTGCTCGACGTCCTCTCGGCGGTGCCGTTCCGACCAGGCAAGCCGACCTTCGTCATCGCCCACACCCACAAGGGGCACCCCATCTCGTTCATGAGCAACAACGTCAAGTGGCACCACAAGGTCCCTGACGCCGAGCAGTACCAGCAGGCCCTGGACGAGCTGGACGCCCTCGCCCCCGACCGCGACGCCAGGAGGCCCGCATGACCCTCACCGCCAAGGCCCCGCAGACGGGATCCATCGCCGACGAGCCGCGGCACGACTGCCGCAACGCCTACGTCGAGACGCTGGCCGATCTCGCGCGTGCCGACCACCGGATCGTCGGTGTCGTCAACGACTCGGTCGGCTCGTCCAAGCTCGACGCCTTCAAGAAGGCCTTTCCCGACCGGCTCATCAACGTCGGCATCGCCGAGCAGGACATGGTCGGGGTGGCGGCGGGTCTGGCGAGCGGAGGCCGGATCCCGTTCGTGTCGGCGGCGTCCTGCTTCCTCACCGCGCGGGCGCTCGAGCAGATCAAGGCCGACGTCGCCTACTCCGACCACAACGTCAAGCTGTGCGGGATGAGCCCGGGGGTGGCCTACGGCGAGCTCGGTCCCACCCACCACTCGATCGAGGACCTGGCCTGGCTGCGCGCCATCGACAACCTCACCGTGGTGGTGCCCGCCGACCCGGTCGAGACGGCGGCAGCGATGCGCTGGGCCGCGGCCACCGAGGGGCCCGTCTTCATCCGGGTGAGCCGGATGGGCGTGCCGGTCGTCTACCGCGAGGACTACGAGTTCGTCCCGGGTCGCGCGGTGACGCTGCGCGACGGTCAGGACGTCACCCTGATCAGCAACGGCACCGTGCTGTGGCGGGCGCTGGCGGCGGCCGAGCAGCTGGCGCAGGAGGGGATCGAGGCGCGCGTCCTCTCGATGCCGACGGTCAAGCCGGTCGACGTGCAGGCCGTCGTCGCGGCCGCCCGGGAGACGGAGGGCATCGTCACGGCCGAGGAGGCGACGCGCGCCGGTGGTCTCGGGGGAGCCGTGGCGGAGACGGTCGTGGAGCACCACCCGACGCGGATGCGCATCCTCGGCATCCCCGAGTTCGCCCCCACGGGTGCGGCCGGCTTCCTGCTCGACCGCTACGGCATGTCACCGGACGGCATCGCCGACGCCGCCCGGAAGGTGCTCCGCCGCCGGTGACCCGCCGCGGTCGAGGGTGGCGGACGACGACCGACGTCCTCCGTGCGCTCAGACCGTGTCGACGCCCCATGAGCGTGCCGCGAAGCCGAGGGTGACGCGCAGGGCCTCCTCGCCGGACCTCACCAGGTAAACCAGGTGCTCCTGGGTGACCTCCTCGACCTCGAGCTGGGCGCGGTGCAGCCACGGGTGCTGGCGCCGCAGGCTGATCAGGTGGTGGTAGGTGCCCCGGATGACCTCGTCACCGGCCTCGGGCGCCGGCGGCAGCTCGGGCCGGACGGCGTCGTCGCCGCCGAACCGCTCCTCCTTGACGCCGGTGGAGCCCAGCTCGTCGCCGGCGTAGACCATCGGCGTCCCCGGCAGCGTCAGGAGCGCGACGACCGCCAGGGCGACGAGGCCGGGGTCGTCCAACCGGGAGGCGAGGCGGGTGACGTCGTGGTTGCCGAGGAACGTCACCGGCGCGAAGTGCTGCACGAGGTCGGCGTGCCGCCCGAGGGTCCAGGCGAGCTCGTGCGGGTTGCTGTCGGCGAGGCTGCTCCAGATCGCCTTCCACAGCTCGTACTGCGTCACCGAGTCCATGGTCGAGGTCTGCACGACGTCGGCGTAGTCGCCGTGGATGACCTCCCCGAAGAACCACGCGTGGGGGTGGGTGCGGCGCACCTCGGGAAGCACCGCGGCCCAGAAGTCGGGCGGCGTCGCGTAGGCGGCGTCGAGCCGCCAGGCGTCGGCACCGCGGTCGAGCCAGGTACGCATGATGTCGATCACCTCGGCGCGGACGTCGTCGCGGCCATGGTCGAGGGTGAGCAGCCCGCCGTGGCCCTCGAACGGCACCGGCTCACCGCGCTCGTCGCGGAGCAGCCAGTCCTGGCGCTGGTGCTGGGCGGCGACGTGGTTGAAGACGCCGTCGAGCGCGATGCGCAGCCCGCGGTCCTTCGCCGCGGCGACCAGCCGGTCGAAGGCGGCGTCGCCCCCGAGCCGCTCGTCGACGACGCGGTGGTCGAGCGTGTCGTAGCCGTGGGTCGCGGAGCGGAAGACCGGGCCGAGCGCGATCCCGGAGAGCCCGAGCGAGATCACGTGGTCGAGCCACGGCTCGAGGCGGTCCAGCCCGCGCGGCGCGGCGTGGGCGGGAGGTCCGGGCACAGCGCCCGCAGCGCCGAGGGGGTAGACGTGCCACCACAGGGCGTGCTCCACCCAGTCGGGCTCGGTCATGGGAGGCAGCTCAGAGCCGGCGCAGGAAGTCGGGGTCGTCGTCGGGGTAGCGAGGACGGTCGTAGCCGCCGCCCCCGCCGCCGTCGGCCTTCGGGCGTCCGAGCAGGAGCCAGCAGATCGGGCCGATGATCGGCACCACGACGATCACGGTGAGCCACAGCCAGCGGGGGGCGTTGCGGATCCGGTCGGCCTCCGACTGGGCGACATCGATGACGCAGTACACCATCAGCGCCAGGGCGATGAAGAGCGGCAGGTACCGGAGCATGGGCGAAGCATAGTTCGCGGGTCGGCCGCAAACCCCCGTCGAGAGCAGCTTCGTGTGCGGACGGGCGACAGGCTCAGGGTGCCGGGCCCAGGACGGCGGTCAGCCCAGGAGCAGACCGGCGAAGAGGCCGAGGGCGGCGAGCAGCTCGGTGGTGCCGGTGCGGGCGAGGACGGGGATGAGGTCGCGGCCGAGGGCACCGCGGAGGACGGTGCGGACGGCTGGCACCGCGGGGACCAGCATCGCCAGGCCGAGCAGCGCCCACCACGTGGTGAGCGCGGCCACGACCACCACGCCGACGGCGCCGACGCCGACCAGGGCCGCGTAGAGCACGCGGGTGCCGCGGTCACCCAGCCGGGTCGCCAGCGTCCGCTTCCCGGCGGCGCGGTCGCCGACGATGTCGCGGAGGTTGTTGGCGACCAGCAGGGCCGAGGCGAGGGAGCCGATGACCACCGCGCCGACCACCGTGGCGGCGTCCACCCGGCCGGTCTGGACGACGGTCGTGCCGCACACCGCGACCAGGCCGAAGAACACGAAGACGAACACCTCGCCCAGGCCGGCGTAGCCGTAGGGCCGCGGCCCGCCGGTGTAGAACCAGGCGGCGGCGATCGCGGCGGCGCCGACCGCGAGCAGCCACCACTGCCCCGACAGCACCACCACGGCCAGCCCGGCCAGGGCGGCGACGGCGAGGGCGGCGAACGCGGCCCGCTTCACCGCGGCGGGGCTCGCCGAACCCGAGCCCACCAGCCGCAGCGGGCCCACCCGGTCGGCGTCGGTGCCGCGGACGCCGTCGGAGTAGTCGTTGGCGTAGTTGACGCCGACCTGCAGCGCCAGGCTGACCAGCAGCGCGAGCACGGCCAGCCCCCAGCGCGGCGAGCCGGCGAAGGCGGCCGTCCCGGTGCCCACCAGCACCGGGGCCACCGCGGCCGGCAGCGTGCGCGGCCGCGCCCCGGCCACCCAGAGGGCGGCGCGGCTGCGCTCGACGGTGGCGGTCACCGCCGGGCCCCCGCGACGTCCGCGGCCAGTCGGCGCAGCTCCATCCGGTCCACCTTTCCTCCCGGCAACCGGGGTAGCGAGGGGAGCCGCAGCAGCTCCCGGGGCAGGGCGGCGTCGGCGACCAGGGCCCGCAGCCGCTGCTGGAGGGCGTCCAGCTCGAACGGGCTGCCCTCCTCGAGGACGGCCACGATCCGCGTCCCCCACTCGGGGTCGGGGCGGGCGGTGACGGCGACCTCGACCGGTCCGAGGACGGCCCGCAGCTGGCGCTCCAGCTGAGCCAGGTCGACGTTGATGCCGCCGGTGACGACGACGTCGTCGAGACGTCCCAGCACGCTCAGCCGGCCGTCGTCGAGGCGGCCGCGGTCGCTGGTGAGCACCGTGCGCGGGCCGACCAGCACCTCGGCGGTCAGATCGGGACGGTGCAGGTAGCCGGCGAACGCGGTCGGGGTGGTGATCCGCAGCCGCTGGTCGGCGTCGGCGACCACCTCGACCCCGCGCAGCGGGACGCCGTCGTAGACGCAGCCGCCGCAGGTCTCGCTCAGGCCGTAGGTGGTGACGGGGCGGACACCCGCGGCACGGAGGTCGTCGAGCAGGCCCGGGTCGACCGCCGCGCCACCGACCAGGACGGCCTCGAAGCGGGCGAGCCGGGCCAGCGCGGCGGGGTCGTCGCGCACCCGGTGCAGCTGGGTCGGCACCACCGACAGCAGGTGCGGACCGTCTCCCTCCGGTGCCAGGGCCGGGTCGGCCAGGTCGGCGGAGCGGCGGCGCAGGACGGCACGGGTGAGCACCGCCCGGGCGAGCACCATCAGCCCGCCGACCGCCGAGGGCGCCAGCACCGACGTCCAGGACGCCGCCCGTCCCAGCCGGTCCTCGCTCGCGGCCACCGCCGCCCGGACCGCCCCGACCGGCAGCACCACCGCCTTCGGCTCGCCCGTGGACCCGGAGGTGGCCACCACCACCGCGACGTCGGCGTCGACCGGCTGCTCCGGCCGCAGCACCGCCACGGCGCGGGCGGCGGCGGTGTCGTCGTCGGGCAGCACCGCCAGCGGACGTCCGCCGGCCAGCGCCTGCCGCAGCGCCTCCGGCAGCTCAGGGTCGCTGCCGCGGACCAGGCGGAGCGGGGCGGAGCGGGTCACCCGCCGAGCCTACTGCGGCAGCCGTTGGGGCCGGGACGGCACAGTGGGCCCATGACGACGTCGGGTCCGGCTGCCCCGGACCGCCCCGAGCCGCGGTCCCGGCTGGTCGGCGTCGACCTCGCGCGCGGGCTGGCCGTGCTCGGGATGTTCGTCGCGCACGCCGCCCCGACCGGGGACGTGCAGCTGTGGGAGGCGCTGGTCCGCGACGTCGCCGCCGAACGCTCCCGACTGCTCTTCGCCGTCACCGCCGGCCTCGGTCTGGGCCTGCTCACCCAGGCCCGCTGCCGGCCCACGTCCCGACGAGCTGGAGGCGCTGAGGAGGGGTCGGGGGTCGGGCACGGGTCGGTCGCGCTTCGACAGGCTCAGCGCGCTTCGGTGACGTCCCCCGACCCGCGCGAGGCCGCAGCTGCCAAGCAGAGCCGACCACAACGCCCTGAGCCTGTCGAAGGGCGAGCTCATCGCACGGATGCCGACTCCGAGGCGCTTCGACCGGCTCAGCGCGCTGGGGCTGGGTCCGCCGACAGCGCAGGGGGAGCGACGGGTCGGGCCGTGCCCGGGCGGGCCGCGTTGCGGTTGGAGATCGCGATCCGGGCGTTGTGCCTGCTGGTGCTCGGGGCGCTGCTGACCACGCTGGACACGCCGGTGCGGATCATCCTCGACGAGTACGGGGTGGCCTTCCTCGTCGTGCTGCCGCTGGTGTTCCTGCCGGCGCGGGTGCTGCTGGGGCTCGGGGTGGGCGGCGTCCTGCTGCTGCCCGGGGTGGCGGCCGCGCTGGCGCAGGTGCGGGCGGTGCGGGCGCAGCAGGTCGAGCCGTGGGGGATCGTCGTCGAGTGGTTCGTCACCGGCGCCTACCCGGTGCTGATCTGGGCGCCGACGCTGCTGCTCGGGGTGGCGCTGGTCCGGCTCGGTCTGGGACGGCGTCGGGCGACCCTGGTCGGCCTGGCGGTCGCGGCGGCCGTGGCCGCGGTGGCGCTGCCGCTCGGGGCGCAGCTCGTGCCGCCGCGGCAAGTGGCGATCGGCATCGCCACCGGCGGCGTGGAGCGGTTCGCGGTGGCGACCTCGCTGACGGTGGCCGGCAACGTCGCCGCGATGCTCGCCGTGGCGCTGGCCCTGATCGCCCTCACGACGTGGCTGCCCGCGTCCCCGCGCCGGCTGCTGGTCCGGCTGGGCGCACCGCTGGCCGCGGTCGGGTCGATGCCGCTGACGGTCTACGTCGCCCAGGTGCTGGTGCTCTGGCTGCTCACCCGAGGTCTCGGCGTCCCGCTGGGCGAGGACCACTGGGTGGTGGTTGGCGCGCTGACGGTCGGTTCGCTGCTGCTGGCCTGGCTCTGGCGCCGCCTGGCCGGACGCGGCCCGCTGGAGCAGCTGCTCGGCTTCATCAGCCGACCGCCGGCGCGGCGCACTTCCCGCTGAGACCCTCCCGCGGGTTGGTGGCGCTCAGCCCCTCGCCTGCGGCTGAGGCCGCGAGGGCGCCGAGTGGTGGTGCTCAGGCGTTGACGTGTGGCTCCCGCCCAGCCGCGCGCCGAGGGGTGGTGCTCGGGCGGGAAGGAAGATCGCGCGTGAGGCCTGCTGTGAGTGGGCGGTGCTCAGCCTCAGACGCGCGTCGAGTGCCGATGAGTGGCGCGAGTGGGCGGTGCTCAGCCCGCCCGTCTGGTGCTGAGGGGTGCTGCGAGCGGGCGGCGCTCGAGACGGTGAGCGATCGTCTGACGCTGATGGGCGCACCGAGCGGGCATCGCTCGGCTCCAGGGCAATGCGTCCAGTGCCGACGAGTGCCGCGAGTGGGCGGTGCTCAGCCCGTGGCCCGTCTGGTGCTGAGGGGTGCTGCGAGCGGGCGGTGCTCGGACCCTGAGCGGCGTCTGGCGCTGATGGTTGCTCCCAGTGGGCGCTGCTCGGCCTCAGGCATGCGTCCAGTGCCGACGAGTGCCTCGAGTGGGCGGTGTTCAGCCCGCGGCCCGTCTGGTGCTGAGGGGTGCTGCGAGCGGGCGGTGCTCGGACCCTGAGCGGCGTCTGGCGCTGATGGGTGCTCCCAGTGGGCGCTGCTCAGGCTCAGACGTGCGTCCAGTGCCGATCAGTGCCTCGAGTGGGCGGTGCTCAGGCGGGCGAGGACTCCGGTCCTGGCCGAGCCGATCCCGGAGCCTCCCGCCTCGGGGACGACAGGTACCGCTCCACGGCGCCCAGCGACGTCCGAGCCCGAGCGCCCCCGCGATCAGGATCCGACCGGCACACACCTCCGTCGCCCCGCACACCTGCTGCAGCATGGGTGCGGGGTGACGAAGGGGTGTGAGGCCAGCGCCGGCGGGAGTGAGAGGTCAGCGGGCCCCGCCCACCGCGCTGATCTCGACCAGCTCGACCGGACCCGACAGCGCCACCTCCAGCTCGGCCGGCTGCCCGACCTGCCCGGGCCGGGGGAGCACCACCTCGGGCAGCCCGTCGCCCTCCGCCCCGACCGACACCTCCGAACCGCCGACCCAGGCGGCGGCGACCTCGACCCGGCCCGGTCCGCGTCGGCGCAGCACCAGCCGCACCGCGTCCAGGCCGTCGACGTCCACCGGGCCGTAGCCGGCCCGACCCCCTCCGGCGACCGGACGCAGCACCGACCCGCTCAGCACCTCCCGCGGCGCCAGCTCCAGCCCCTCGCACCACGACCAGCACTCGGCGCGCACCGGACGCCGGGCCGGGCGGTGGCACGGCGCCTCGTCCCCCGCGAGCTCCACCGTCGCCCGGCTGCGGACGTCGGCGGCCGAGGCGCCCACCTCGAAGCGGTGCTCCCCGCCGGGCAGCCAGAACCGGTCGGCGGTGACGTCCCACAGCGTGAGCCGCTCCCGCGGCACCCGTAGCGTGACCGTCCGCTCCTCGCCGGGGGCGAGCTCGACCCGGGTGTGCGCGACCAGCCGGCGCGGGCCCTCTCGTCCCGGCACCTCGACCCGGTGGTACACCTGCACCAGCTCCGGGGCCGTCCGGGCGCCGTGGTTGACCAGGGCCACCTCCAGCGCCACCTCGTCGCCCACCACCGAGGCGGTCACGGTCCCGTAGCGGACGTCGCCGAAGTGCAGCCCGTGCCCCAGCGCGAACCGGGGTGCGTGCGGCGACCACCACGACGTCTGCCGGGCGCTCTCGAGGTCGTAGTCGGTGATCCCCCCGCAGTCCGACGGCCGCAGCGGCCACGGCTGCGGCAGCCGCCCGCTGGGCTCCACCGCCCCGGTGAGCACGTCCACCACGCCGTGGCCGAGCTCCTGCCCGCCGTGGCTGGTCCACACCAGCGGCAGCGCGGCGAGGTCGTCGTCGAGCACGTAGGGGTAGCTCGACACCACCACGACGACCGCCCGCGGCTGGACGGCCGCCACCGAGCGGACCAGCTCGGCCTGCGCCGGCGGCAGCTCGAGTGAGGGCCGGTCCGCGGTCTCGCGGCCGTTGAGGTGCGGGTCGTTGCCGACCACCACCACGGCGACATCGCTCTCCCGGGCGAGCCGGACCGCCTCGGCCGTCCCGGAGGCGACCGTCGTCACCTCGAACCGGGCCGCCTGCCCGATCCGCGCCGCGCCGGCCTCGATGACGCCGTCGGGCCGCGACCACAGCCAGCGCCGGGTGCCCAGGTGCAGCAGCGACCACGACCCGTCGGCGTGCACCTGCGTGGCGAAGCTCTCCTGCACCTCCCAGCCGCCCACCCGGGTGGCGTGGACGTCCACGGTGCGCCCGTCGCGGCTGCCCATCAGCCCGCGTCCGGAGTCCAGCGTCAGCAGCCCGTCGCCCCAGTCCTGCAGGGCCCAGGCGGTGGCCGCCGAGCGCTCCCCGGCCCGCACCCGGGCGTGCTCGTCGACGCCGAGCCACCCCGGCGTGCCCTGGACGCGCAGCACCACCCGGTCCAGGCCGTCGGCGGTGCGGGTCGGACCCCGCTCGGCGAAGGCGTCGGCCACCGACACCGCGTAGGGCGGGGTGCCGCTGTACCAGTCGGTGAGCACCCGGTCGGCGAGCGGGCCGACCACGGCGACGGAGGCGTCGGGCGGCAGCGGGAGGACGCGGTCGGGGGTGGCGTTCTCGCCCTCCGACCGGCTCAGGACGGTGGGGTTGGTCAGGACGACCACGGACCGTCCGGCGACCTCGCGGGCGAGCGCGCGGTGCTCGGGGAGGTCGATCTGGTCGGGCCCGATCGAGGCGTAGGGGTCGGTGGACGGGTCGAGCTCGCCGGTGCGCTCGCGCAGGGTGAGCAGCCGGCCGACGGCGGCGTCGACGTCCGCGACCGTGATGACGCCGCGCTCCAGCGCCTCGGTGAGGTGCCGCCGGGTGGGGCCGGGGTCGGCGGCGTCCTGGGTGAAGGAGTCGACGCCGGCCCGCAGCACCAGGCCGTAGGCCCCGGCCGGGTCGAGCCCGGGCAGCTGCACCGAGGCCACGTTGCCCGGCGCGTAGGCGTCGGAGACCACCGCCAGCAGCCCGTCCGCCGCCTCCCGGACGGCCTCGATCGCCTCGGCGTCCAGGTGCGCCGGACGCCCGTTGACGAGGTTGTAGGACGGCATCACCGCCCCGACCACCCCGGCGCGGGCCGGGCCGAGGAAGGCCGGCAGCTCGTACTCGTGCAGCACCCGCGGCGGCACCTGCACCGACAGCACGTCGCGGTGGTCCTCGACGTTGTAGGCGCTGAGGTGCTTCAGGGTCGGCACGCACCGCCACACCCGCTCGTCGTCGCCGCGCAACCCGCGGGCGTAGCCGGTGGCCAGCTCGGCGGTCAGGTGCGGGTCCTCGCTGAGCCCCTCCTCGTTGCGGCCCCAGCCGGGGTGGCGCAGCGGGTTGACCACGGGCGCCCAGGCGTTGAGACCGACCGCCGGGTCCTTGGCGTGGTGCGCGCGCAGCTCGGTGCCGACGACGGCGCCGACCCGCTCCAGCAGGTCGGCGTCCCAGCTGGCCCCGAGCCCGACCGCCTGGGGGAAGACGGTCGCCTCGCCGATCCAGGCCACCCCGTGCAGGGCCTCCTGCCCGGTGTGGAAGTCCGCCAGCCCGTGCTCGGGCAGTGCGGGCTGGTGCTGGTGCAGCATCGCGACCTTCTGCTCGGTGCTGAGCGACCCCAGCAGCTCGCGGACGCGTGGGGACCAGTCCTGGGGCATGGGGCTCCTCCTCGAGCAGGGGCTTGCGTTCGGTTCGGCGGGCGGCCTACAGTCCACCATCGAAGCGCTTCGACGACAAGATGGGTCGTCGGCATCTCTCACAAGGAAGTGACATGAGCACGCACCGTCCCGCACCCGCCCGCATCGTCCTCAACCGGCGCACGCTCTTCGGTGCCGCCGGTGTCGGCCTCAGCGCACTCGCCGTGCCCGGCCTCAGCGCCTGCGGAGGCGGCACCGCCGCCCCGACCGAGCAGGTCGCCGTCAGCACCGAGGTGCTGCCCCGCCACATCCCGATCACCATCGCCGAGCCCGACATCCCGGGCGTCAACGGCTCGGTGCCCGGCTACACCAGCCTCCCCACCGAGCTCGTCCGCTCGGTGACCACGCCGCCCGGCGACGGCCGCACCATCCGGGCGATGACGCCGCTGTGGGGCACCATCCCCCCGGCCGACGGCAACCAGTACTACGAGGCCGTCAACGAGATGATCGGCAACACCATCGAGTTCCAGATCACCGACGGCAACGTCTACGCCGACAAGCTCGCCACCGTGCTGGCCTCGCCGCGCGACGTCCCGGACTGGGTGCAGATCCCGCAGTGGAACTTCCCCAGCCGCTTCGGCTCGGAGATCGTGGGCAACGTCTTCGCCGACCTCACCCCCTACCTCGCCGGCGACGCGGTCAGCAAGTACCCGAACCTGGCCAACATCCCGACCGACGCGTGGCGCTCCTGCGTCTTCAACGGCAAGCTCTACGGCATCCCCTACCCGGACACCCCGATCCGCGACGCGCTGTACTACCGCGACGACCTGCTGGCCGAGCGGGGCATCGACCCCCAGGTCGGTTCGGCGGAGGAGCTGCTGGCGCTGGCCAAGGAGATCAACGACCCGGGGGCGAACCGGTGGGCCGCGGAGGACCTGTGGTCGGCCATCGCCATCGCCTTCGGCGTCCCGCCGAAGTGGAAGGTCGTCGACGGCAGGCTGGTGCACCGGGTCGAGACCGAGGAGTACCGCGCCGCCCTCGACTTCAACCGCCAGATGTTCGAGGCCGGGGTCGTCCACCCGGACGCGGTCGCCGCCCAGGAGAGCGAGGCCAAGGCCCGCTTCCAGTCCGGCCGCTCGCTGCTGCTCGCCGACGGCGTCGGCGGCTGGCACGAGGCCCTGCGCGACAACCTGGCCAACAACCCCGACTACTCGCAGAAGGCGTTCGCCCCGTTCGCCGGCCAGGGTGGTCAGCCGATCCTGTGGCGGGGCCCCGGCGCGAGCATGTTCTCCTTCGTCAAGCAGACCGACGACACCTCGATGATCGAGCAGATCCTCGCCTCGGCCAACGTCCTCGCCGCCCCGTTCGGCACCGAGGAGTTCTCGGTGATCAACAACGGTGTCGAGGGCGTGCACTACACCCCGGGCCCGGGCGGCGTCCCGCAGCCCACCGAGCTGGCCGCCGTCGAGCTGCAGCCGACCTACATCTTCCTGGCCGACCCGCCGGTGGTGGAGGCCAAGGTGCAGTACCCGGGCTTCGTCGAGGAGTACTGCAGCTGGATGGCCGACGCCGCGCAGTACCTGCAGGAGCCGCCGCTGTACGGCGTCCAGATCACCGAGCCGCCGCAGTACGCCTCGCTCGCCCAGCCCTTCGAGGACCTCGAGGCCGACATCCCGCGCGGGCGCAAGAGCCTGGACGACCTGGACGCCGCGGTCGAGAACTGGCGGAGCTCCGGCGGTGAGGAGCTGCGGGCGTTCTACCAAGGTCTGCTGGACCAGCAGTGAGCGCGCCCACCACGACCTCCGGCCAGCGGGCGGACGCGTCCGGGGCCCCGGAGGAGACGTCGGCGGCCCCGGCCCCGCGCCGCCGGACGCTCGCCACCCGCTGGCGGCGCGACCGCGCACTGGTGCTGATGACGCTGCCGGCGATCGCCCTGCTCGCCGTCTTCGCCTACCTGCCGATGCTGGGCAACATCGCGGCGTTCCAGTACTACTCGCCGTACTCGGGCTTCTTCAACAGCCCGTTCGTCGGGCTGGACAACTTCGCCCGGGTGTTCACCAACCCCGCCTTCCTCAACGCGGTGCTGAACACGCTGACGATCACGGCGTTCCAGCTGGTGTTCTTCTTCCCCATCCCGATCGCGCTGGCGCTGCTGCTCAACAGCGTGATCTCCCCGCGGGTGCGGGTGTTCATCCAGTCGGTGGTCTACCTGCCGCACTTCTTCAGCTGGGTGCTGGTGGTGACGATCTTCCAGCAGATCCTCGGCGGGGCCGGGCTGATCTCGCAGACCCTGCGGGAGAACGGCTACAGCGGCTTCGACCTGATGACCAACCCCGACACCTTCCTGCTGCTCATCACGCTGCAGGCGGTCTGGAAGGACGCCGGCTGGGGGATCATCATCTTCCTCGCCGCGCTCAGCACGGTCGACCCGGCGCTGCACGAGGCCGCGGCCTCCGACGGCGCCGGCCGCTGGCGCCGGATGTGGCACATCACCCTGCCGGCGCTGCGCCCGGTGGTGATCCTGCTGCTCATCCTGCGGCTGGGTGACTCGCTGACGGTGGGCTTCGAGCAGCTCATCCTGCAGCGCGACGCCGTCGGTGCGGAGGTCTCGGAGGTGGTCGACACCTTCGTCTACTACCAGGGCGTGGTCTACGGCGACTGGAGCTTCGCCGCCGCCGCCGGCCTGGCGAAGGGGCTGGTCAGCCTGGTCCTGGTGCTCGGCGCCAACAAGCTCGCCCACGTGTTCGGAGAGGCAGGGGTGTACCAGCGATGAGCGCCCAGATCGGAGACCAGACCGCCCCCGCCGCGGTCACCGCGACCGCCCGCCGCACCGGCGTCGGGCCCGGGGCGCCGCAGCGCCACGACGACCTGCACCCCTCGCGCCGACGCCGGCGCCGCGCCAACGGGCGTCCGGTGTGGGAGGAGGACCCGCACCCGGTCGGCCTCGGCCTCAAGGGCGTCGTGCTGGCGCTGGTGGTGCTCGTCGTCGCGTTCCCGCTCTACACCGTGGTGGTGACGAGCTTCTCGACCCAGGCCGAGACGCTGCGCGCCGGCGGCCTGGTCGTCATCCCCGGCGAGCTGACCCTGGAGGCGTACCGGCAGATCCTCTCCGGCGGCGTCGTCACCCGGGCCGCGGTCGTCAGCGTCGGGATCACCGTGGTCGGCACCGCGCTGTCGATGCTGGTGTCGGTGCTGGCCGCCTACGGGCTGTCGCGACCGGGCTCGCTGCTGCACACCCCGCTGCTGTTCGTCTTCCTCATCACGATGTTCTTCTCCGCCGGGCTGATCCCCAGCTACCTGCTGGTCAGCGGGCTGGGGCTGATCGACAGCTACTGGGCGCTGATCCTGCCGACGGCGGTGTCGGCGTTCAACATCCTCATCCTGCGCAACTTCTTCATGGGGATCGACAACGCCATCCTCGACGCCGCCCGCATCGACGGTGCGGGGGAGTGGCGCATCCTGCTGCGGATCGTGATGCCGCTCTCGGGGGCCGTGCTGGCCGTCGTCGCGTTGTTCTACGGGGTGGGCTACTTCAACGCCTTCTTCAACGCGGTGCTCTACATCAACGACAACGCCAAGTGGCCGCTGCAGCTGGTGCTGCGCTCCTACGTGCTGCAGGGCGCCTCGTTGCCCGGTGGGGCCGACCCCGGCCAGGCCGCCAGCGGCGCGGTCGCCGGCATGCCGATCAAGATGGCCGTCGTCGTGCTGGCCACCGTGCCGATCCTGCTGGTCTACCCCTTCGTCCAGCGCCACTTCACCAAGGGCGTCATCTTCGGCGCCATCAAGGGGTGACGCGGTGACGGGCCAGGGTCGGCGGGAGGAGCCGGACCTCGGGGCCGCGGCCGTCCTCCAGCCGGTCGACCACCATGTCGACTGCGAGCTCGCCGATCCTGGCCGCGGGGATCTCGATCCAGTCGCAGTCCACCGGCAGCGCCGCCACGACGTCGGCCGGACCGACCGCGAGCAGGGCGCGGTCGTCGTGCCCGCCCTCGCGCAGCGCCTCGATGACGCCGGGCAGCGCACCCTCGTTGTGCACCACCACGGCGTCGAGGTCGGGGTGGCGCTCCAGCAGCTCGGCCACGGCGGTGATCCCGCCGCGGCGGGTGCCCTCGGCGGCGGTCTCCAGCGGCTCCAGCCCGGCCTCGGCCAGGGCGTCGGCGTAGCCGTGCAGCAGCCGGTCGGCGAAGGAGGTGTGCCGGGCCCGCACCACCGGCGTGGGTCCGACCAGACCGATCCGGCGGCGTCCGGCGGCCAGCAGGTGCTGCACCGCAGTGCGGCCGACGGCGGCGAAGTCGAGGTCGACGCAGCTCAGCGGGCCCGGGTCGCCCGGCAGCCCGATCAGCACCGCCGGCTGCTTCATCGCGCGCAGCTCGGGCAGCCGCGGGTCGTCGGTCTCGATGTCCATCACCACGACGGCGTCCACCATCGAGCCGGCCACCACCCGGTCCAGGCTCGACGGGTCGTCGTTGGTGAGCAGCAGCACGTCCTTGTGGTGGGTGCGGGCCCGGGTGACCACCCCGGCCACGAACTGCAGGATCACGGGCACGTTGACGTCCACCCGCAGCGGGGCGACCAGGGCCAGCACGTCGGTGCGGCTGGAGGCCAGCGCGCGGGCGCCGGCGTGTGGGCGGTAGTCCAGCTCGCGCACCGCACGCTGGATCCGCTCCCGGGTGGCCACGGAGATCGGGCGCTTGCCGCTGAGGGCGTAGGAGACGGTCGAGACCGACACCCCGGCCGCGCGGGCGACGTCCTCGATGGTGGCCACGCCCGCTCCTCTGCTCGCTCCGATCGGCCTGACTGTAGCGCCGGCGGCGGGCTGCGCGGGCGGCGTCCGGGAGCGGTGCGTCGTGGCTGAGCCGACGCTGTGGATCGGTGCGGACTGGAACCCCGAGCAGTGGCCGCGCGACGTCTGGCGCACCGACGTCGAGCTGATGGTGCGGGCGGGGGTGAACCTCGCCACGGTGGGGGTGTTCAGCTGGTCCTCCCTCGAGCCGCGCCCCGACGAGTGGCGCATCGACTGGCTGGTCGACGTCCTCGACCTGCTGCACGAGCACGGGGTGCGGGCCGACCTGGCCACCCCGACCGCCTCCCCGCCGCCGTGGCTGGCCCGGCTCTGGCCGGAGACGTCCGCCGTCACCGCGGAAGGGGTGCGGCTGAGCCCGTTCTCGCGCAACCACTTCTGCCCGACGTCGGCCGTCTACCGCGAGCGCTGCGCCGCGGTGGTGCAGGCGCTGCTCGACCGCTGCGCCGGGCACCCGGCGGTGGCGCTGTGGCACGTCGGCAACGAGTTCGGCCAGACCTGCTTCTGCGACTCCTGCGCGGCGGCGTTCCGGGTCTGGCTGCGGGAGCGCTACGGCGATCTCGACGGGCTCAACCGCGCCTGGGGCACGGCGGTGTGGAGCCAGGGGGTCGGCGACTGGGACGACGTGCTACCGCCGCGGGCCGCGCCGTACCTGCACAACCCCGCACAGCTGCTCGACTTCCGCCGCTTCGCCTCCGACGCCCAGCTCGAGCTGTTCCGCGCCCAGCGCGACCAGATCCGGTCGGTGGACGCGACCACCCCGGTGACCACCAACTTCATGGGCTTCTTCGCGGGGGTGGACTACCGCCGCTGGGCCCGCGAGCTCGACCTCGTCAGCGACGACAGCTACCCCGACCCGTCCCGGGCCGACGCGGTGGTCGACTCGGCGATGAGCTCGGACCTCATGCGCTCCCTCGGCGGGGACCGCGGCTGGATGCTGATGGAGCAGGCCGCCAGCACGGTGAACTTCCGGCCCCACAACGCGGCCAAGTCGCCGGCGCGACTGCGGCGCGAGGTGTTCCAGGCGGTGGCCCGCGGCGCCCGTGGCCTGTGCTGGTTCCAGTGGCACCAGGCCGCCCAGGGCCCGGAGCGGTTCCACTCCGCGCTGCTGCCCGCCGCCGGGACGGACACCCGCCACCACCGGATGGTGGCCGCACTCGGCACCGAGCTGGCCGGCCTGCCGGACCTGGGGGAGGTGCCGCGCGCCGAGGTGGCGCTGCTCTTCGACTGGCCGAGCTGGTGGGCCGGCACCCAGCGCGACCTGCCGAGCGACCGGCTCGACCCGCTGGCGCAGCTGCGCCGCTGGTACCGGGTGTGCTGGCAGCGCGGGGTGCTCACCGACGTCCTCGGCAGCGGCGACGCGCTGGACGGCGTCCGGCTGCTGCTTGCGCCGTCGGCGGTGCTGCTCGACGACGCGACCGTCGCCCGGCTGCGGGCGTGGGTGCGCGACGGCGGCCACCTGTGGTTCGGCCCGTTCGCCTCGGCGGTGGACGAGACGACGCGTCTGCGACAGGGCCCCTTCCCCTCCGGTTTCGCCGACCTGCTCGGCGTCCGTGGCGAGGAGTGGCACCCGCTGCCCGACGACCAGCTCGACCCCGACGCCGACCCGTCCCGCAGTGCGGATCCCGACCGCAGCGCGCTGAGCCTGTCGAAGCGCCGGCAGTCGACCGTGGCGTTGGTGCCGACCGACCTGGGCGCCGGGCTCCCCCGCGGCCGCGCCGACATCTGGGCGGAGTGGCTCGAGGTCGACTCCGCCGACGTGTGGGCCCGGTTCCAGGGCGGACCGGCCGACGGCGGCCCCGCGGTGCTGACGTCGGCCGCCGGCGCGGGCCGGGTGGGCCTGGTCTCCACGGTCCCTGACGCCGCACTGCTGGACGCCGTTCTCGGCCGCGCTCTCGACCTGGCCCGGGTGGCGGTCCCGCCCGCCGTGCCGGACGTCGAGAGGGTCGTCCGCGGGGGGCTGACGTTCCTGATCAACCACGGGCAGGAGGTACGCACCGTGCCGGTCCCCGGCGCGACCACCGACCTGCTCAGCGGCACCCGGTACCGGGACGCCGTCGAGCTGCACGCCGACGAGGTGCGGGTGCTGACGAAGGAGGAAGTGTGAGGTTCACCGACGGGTACTGGCAGCTGCTGCCCGGGGTCAGCGTGCTCCGGCCGCAGGAGGTCGAGAGCCACGAGTTCGACGGCCAGCGGCTGGTGCTCTACGCCCCGACCGCGCGGATCACCAAGCGCGGCGACACCCTCAACCGTCCGGTGGTGACGGTCACCGTGACCTCCCCGGCCGAGGGCGTCCTCGGGGTGCGGATCGAGCACCACCGGGGTCGGCTGCCGCGGTACCCGGCCTTCGAGCTGACCACCGACCCCGACGTGGAGGTGCGCTGCGAGGAGGGTGAGGGCTGGGTGAGCCTCAGCTCCGGTCCGCTGACCGCCCGCTTCGCCACCGACGGCGGCTGGGCCTGCGACTTCCTCGAGGGCGACCGGGTGCTCACCAGCTCCAGCGGGCGCAGCATCGGCCTGGTCACCGACGGCGAGGGCCGGCACTTCGTGCACGAGCAGCTCGGGCTGTCGGTCGGGGAGCAGCTGTTCGGGATGGGGGAGCGGTTCGCCCCGTTCGTCCGCAACGGCCAGTCGGTCGACCTGTGGAACAGCGACGGCGGGACGTCCTCGGACCAGGCCTACAAGAACGTGCCCTTCTACCTCTCCGACCGCGGCTACGGCGTCTTCGTCGACCACCCCGAGCGGGTCAGCTTCGAGGTGGGCACCGAGGTGGTCTCGCGCACCCAGTTCTCGGTGGAGGGTGAGCACCTGCAGTACTACGTCGTCGCCGGACCCACCCCGGCCGACGTCCTCGACCGCTACACCCGTCTCACCGGGCGTCCGGGGGCGGTGCCGGACTGGTCCTACGGGCTGTGGCTGTCGACCTCGTTCACCACCAGCTACGACGAGCAGACCGTCACCTCCTTCGTCGACGGGATGGCCGAGCGGGACCTGCCGCTCAGCGTCTTCCACTTCGACTGCTTCTGGATGCGGCAGTTCCACTGGTGCGACTTCGTCTGGGACCCCGCCACCTTCCCCGACCCGACCGGGATGCTGCAGCGGCTGCGGGACAAGGGGCTGCGGATCTCGGCCTGGATCAACCCCTACATCGCCCAGCGCTCCGCCCTGTTCGAGGAGGGGCGGGAGTTCGGCTACCTGCTGCGCACCACCGACGGCGACGTCTGGCAGTGGGACATGTGGCAGGCGGGGATGGCGCTGGTCGACTTCACCAACCCCGACGCCGTCGAGTGGTACTCCTCCAAGCTCAAGACCCTGCTCGACCAGGGCGTGGACGCCTTCAAGACCGACTTCGGCGAGCGGATCCCCACCGAGGGCGTGCGCTGGCACAACGGCGGCGACCCGGAACGGATGCACAACTGGTACGCCCAGGCCTACAACAAGGCGGTGCACGACCTGCTGGTGCGCGAGCGCGGGGAGACGGAGGCGGTGCTCTTCGCCCGCTCCGCGACCGCCGGCGGGCAGCAGTTCCCGGTGCACTGGGGCGGTGACTGCGAGTCCACCTTCGTCTCGATGGCGGAGTCGCTGCGCGGTGGGCTGTCGCTGGGGCTGTCGGGGTTCGGCTACTGGTCCCACGACATCGGCGGGTTCGAGGGGACGCCCGACCCGGCGGTGTTCAAGCGCTGGGTCGCCTTCGGCCTGCTGTCCTCGCACTCGCGGCTGCACGGGTCCAGCTCCTACCGGGTGCCGTGGGCCTTCGACGAGGAGGCCGTGGACGTCACGCGGCAGTTCACCCGGCTGAAGATGTCGCTGATGCCCTACCTGCGCCGGCTGGGCGCGGAGGCCACCGAGCGCGGGCTGCCGGTGATGCGGGCGATGCTGCTGGAGCACCCCGGGGACCGGACCGCCCGCGGGCTCGACACCCAGTACATGCTGGGCGACAGCCTCCTGGTGGCGCCGGTGCTGGACGCCGCCGGCGACGTCGAGTACTACCTGCCGGCCGGCACCTGGACGCACCTGCTCACCGGTGAGCGCCGGCAGGGCCCGGGCTGGATCGCCGAGCGGCACGGCTTCGACTCGCTGCCGCTCTACGTCCGGGAGGGTGCGGTGCTGCCCCGCGGCGCCCGCACCGACCGCCCCGACTACGACCACGTCGACGGGCTGACGCTGGAGGTCCGCGAGCTGGCCGTGGGCGCGGAGACGACCGTGCGCGTCCCGACCGCCGACGGCGACGCCACCTGGGTGGTGTCCCGGGACACCGACGGCATCCGGGTGGTCGCCACCGGCACCGACAAGCCGTGGCGCGTCGTCCAGATCGGCCCCGCCGGCACGGTGACGGCCGAGGCCCCCGCCGTCGGCGCCACCGAGGCCCGCCTGCCCTGACCCGCCGACCGCGCCCCCGGTAGCCCCTTCACACACCTTCGCGGTGGGGCACACATGCTGCAGTGTGTGTGCGGTGGGGTGAACGTGTGTGAAGGCGGGCGCCCGCCCCGGCCGCCGTCCGGCTCCACACACCCTCGCGGTGCGGCACACATGCTGCAGCGTGTGTGCGGTGGGGTGAAGGTGTGTGAAGGGGGCGGACGTCCGCGGGCGGTGGTTGCGCACGGAGCGGGCTAGGGTCGCCACGTGCAGCGGATCGAGGTGTACGACATCGGGATGCGCACGCGGTTCCGCGGGATCACCCGACGCCAGGGCGTGCTGGTGCGCGGGGACGCCGGATGGGCGGAGTGGAGCCCGTTCCTCGACTACACCGGCGCCGAGCTCGTGCCGTGGTGGCGGGCCTGCCGCGAGGCCGCCGAGGAGGGGTTCCCGCCGCCGGTCCGCGCCGAGGTCGAGGTCAACTGCACCGTGCCGGCCGTGGACGCCGAGCGGGCCCACGCGCTGACGGCCGGGTCCGGCTGCCGCACCGCCAAGGTGAAGGTGGCTGAACCCGGTCAGACCCTGGCCGACGACGAGGCCCGGCTGGAGGCCGTCCGCGACGCCCTCGGCCCCGGTGGTGCGCTGCGGGTCGACGCCAACGGCGCCTGGGACGTCGACACCGCCGAGCGTGCGGTCGGCGTGCTGCGCCGTCTCGACCTGCAGTACGTCGAGCAGCCCTGCGCCACGGTGGAGGAGCTGGCCGAGCTCCGGCGCCGGCTGGCCCGCCGCGGCTGGGACGTCCGGGTCGCGGCTGATGAGTCGATCCGCCGCTCCGGCGACCCGGAGCGGGTGGTGGCCGCCGAGGCCGCCGACGTCGCCGTGCTCAAGGTGCAGCCGCTGGGCGGCGTCCGGGCCTGCCTGGAGCTGGCCGAGCGGCTCGGGCTGCCGGTCGTCGTGTCCAGCGCGTTGGAGACCTCGGTGGGGCTCGCCGCCGGGGTGGCGCTGGCCGCCGCGCTGCCCGAGCTCCCCTTCGCGTGCGGGCTCAACACCGTCCCGCTGCTGCACGAGGACGTCACCAGCGACCCGCTCGTCGCGCACGACGGCGCGATCGCCGTGCGCACCAGCGCACCGGCGCCCGACCTGTTCCCGGCCGTGGTCGCCGACGCCGACACCACCGCCAGCTGGCGGCACCGCTGGGACACCACCCGTGCGGCGGCGGCATGAGCGGCGCGCACCCCGACAGCATCACCGCTGCCACCACGGTGGTCGGCGCACTGGTGGCCGGCGGTATCACCGACGTGGTCGTCTCACCCGGTTCCCGCAGTGCCCCGCTGGCCTACGCGGTCGAGGCCGCCGAGCGCGGTGGGCTGCTGCGGCTGCACGTCCGCATCGACGAGCGCAGCGCCGCCTTCACCGCGCTCGGGATGGCCCGGGCCAGCGGCCGTCCGGTGCCGGTGGTCACCACCTCCGGCACCGCGGTGGCCAACCTGCACCCGGCCGTCCTCGAGGCCTCCCACGCCCACGTCCCGCTGGTGCTGCTCACCGCCGACCGGCCGGCCGCGGTGGTCGGCACCGGGGCCAACCAGACCACCCAGCAGATCGGCATCTTCGGCGAGGCGGTCCGCGCCGGCGCCCGGTTGTCGGTCCGCCCGGTCGAGGCGCTGGCCGGCGCCGTCCGACGGCTGCTGGCCGCGGCCACCGGCGTCCGCACCGGCACCCCCGGCCCGGTCCACCTCAACCTCGAGCTGACCGAGCCGCTGGTGCCCGACCGGCCGCTGGCCCCGATGGACACCCCCGGACCGGCCGGGGAGGTGTCCCGGCCGGCGCACCCGCCGGTCGGGCTCAGCCCGGACGCCGGCACCGTCGTCCTGGTCGGGGACGCCGCCCCCGAGGTCGGCGCGACCGCCCGCGCGCTGGCCGAGACCGCCCGGCTGCCGCTGCTGTCGGAGCCGTCGGGCAACGCCCGGGTGGGGGAGTGCGCCATCGGCACCTACCGGCTGCTGCTCGGCGGACCGCTGGGCGAGCGGATCACCCGGGTCCTCTGCTTCGGCCACCCGACCCTGTCCCGACCGGTCACCCGGCTGCTGGCCCGCGCCGACGTCGAGCTGGTGGCCGTCACCGCCGGCGACCGCTGGCCCGACCCCGGCCACCGGGTCTCCCGCGTCGCCGGTGCCGTCGACCTCGCCGCGGGCGACGAGGGCTGGCTGGCGGAGTGGCAGCAGGCCGACGCCGCCCTGCGCCGTCGCCTCGACGGGCTCGTCCCGGCCGACCCCAGCACCGGCCCCGGGCTGGCGGCGATGGTGGCCGGCAGCCTGCGCGCCTCCGACGTCTGGCTGCTCGGCTCCTCCCAGGCGGTCCGGGACGCCGACCTGGCGCCGGTCTGGACGTCGGCCGGGCCCGTGGTGCACGCCAACCGCGGGCTGGCCGGGATCGACGGCACCGTCTCCACCGCCGTCGGGTTGTCGCTGGGCACCGGCGCCGGGGTGACCGCGCTCGTCGGTGACCTCACCTTCCTGCACGACAGCAACGGGCTGCTGATCGGGCCCGACGAGCCCCGCGCCGACGTCCGGGTGGTCGTCGCCAACGACGTCGGCGGCGCCATCTTCGCCAGCCTCGAGCAGGGACGTCCGGACCTCGGCGGCTCCTTCGAGCGGCTCTTCGGCACCCCCCACCGCGTCGACCTCGCCGCGCTGGCCGCCGCGCACGGCGTGAAGTACCGCCCGATCACCGACGCCGACCAGCTGGCCGAGCTGCTCGAACGCCGGATCACGGGGATCGAGGTCGTCGAGGTCCGCCTGGACCGCAGCCGCCGCCGCGCCCTGGACGCCGGCCTCCGCGCCCTCGTCCGCCCCTCCTGAGCCGGATCCCCGGCGGGACGGCTCAGCCGCGGGCCGGGGTGGCGACCGGCAGCGGACCGGGCGCGTCCTCGGGGTGGCCCGCGTTGGCCTCGACCCAGGAGCGCAGGTGCGCCAGCGGCGCGGCCGCGCTCGCGCCCAGCCCGGTGAGGGCGTACTCGACGCGGGGCGGCACCTCCGCGTAGGCGGTCCGCGTCACCAGGTCGCTGGCCTCGAGCCGCTTGAGGGTCTGCGAGAGCACCTTCGGGCTCACCCCCTCCAGCCGGCGGCGCAGCTCGCCGAACCGGGTCGGGCCCTCCTCGAGCACACCGATGGCGAGCGCGCTCCACTTGTTGGCCAGCAGGTCCAGCAGGTCGCGGCAGGGGCACATCGCGGCGTAGACGTCGTTGCGCCCGCAGGCGTCGGGGGTGGTCACCGCGCCGACGATACCCGATGGGTACCAGGTGCCCTTGACGGTAACTACGGTCCGCGGGACATCGTCGCCCCATGACCACCACGCACACCGCCATCGGCTACCGCGACAACCTCCCAGCCACCGACGAGCGGGCGCTCGTCACCGAGCAGGTCCCCACCCCCGAACCGGGGCCGCACGACCTGCTCGTGCGGGTCGAGGCCGTCTCGGTCAACCCGGTCGACGTCAAGCTGCGCAGCGGGGCGCCGGCCGGAGGCCTGCGGGTGCTCGGCTTCGACGCCGCCGGCACCGTGGTGCGGGTCGGTTCGGAGGTGAGCCTCTTCAGCGAGGGCGACGAGGTGTACTACGCCGGCAGCATCGACCGTCCCGGCACCGACCAGCAGCGGCACGTCGTCGACGAGCGCGTCGTGGGACGCAAGCCGGCCAGCCTCTCCTTCGCCGACGCCGCCTCGCTCCCGCTCACCGCGATCACCGCCTGGGAGGCCCTGTTCGACCGGCTCGGCCTGACCGCCGGCTCCAGCGGGACCCTGCTCGTCGTCGGCGCCACCGGGGGCGTGGGATCGATCCTGCTGCAGCTCGCCGAGGCGCTGCTGCCCGGGGTCCGGGTCATCGCCACCGCCTCCGACGACGAGCGGGCGGCCCGTGTCCGCGGGCTCGGCGCAGAGCACACCGTCAACCACCGCGATGACCTCACCGCCCAGGTGCTCGCCCTCGCCCCGGCGGGGGTGGACTGGCTCTTCACCGCCTACTCCGAGGGTCAGGTCGCCACCTATGCCGAGGTCGTCGCCCCGGGCGGCCACGTGGTCGCCATCGACGACGGGCCGCGGGACGTGTCACCGCTGAAGTCCAGGAGCATCGCCTGGCACTGGGAGCTGATGTTCACCCGGCCGGTGCACCAGACCGCCGACCTGGTCGAGCAGCACCGCCTGCTCACCCGGGTCGCCGAGCTCGTCGACGCCGGACGGGTGCGCGCCACCACCGAGCAGGTGTTCACCCCGATCGACGCGGCGAACCTGCGTGAGGCGCACCGGAGGATCGAGAGCAGCCGGACGACGGGCAAGATCGTCCTGCACGGGTGGCGGTGACCCTGCGGCGGCGCCAGGCCGCCAGCCGGCCCGCCGGCCGGGAGCGCGCCGCCCGGGCCGTCGAGCGGGCCCGCGTCGGGTTGAACCGGGGGCGAGCGGGTAGCCCATCGGTACCGCCGGGACCGTCCCGGTACCGAACACCCGTGGAGGGATCATGTCTGTTCCCACGTCGTCCCGTACCGACCGTGCGGGCCGGACCAACGTCCAGAAGGCCGCCCTGGTGGTCGGCGTAATCTTCCTGCTCATCGGCGTGCTCGGGTTCATCCCGGGCATCACCACCAACTACGACACGATGTCCTTCGCGTCGCACCACTCCGAGGCGATGCTGCTCGGGATCTTCCAGGTCTCGATCCTGCACAACATCGTCCACCTGCTGTTCGGCGTGGCCGGTCTGGTGCTGGCCCGCTCGGTCTCCGGGGCCCGCAGCTACCTGGTCGTGGGCGGGATCATCTACGCGGTGCTGTTCATCTACGGCCTGCTCGTGCCCCAGGACTCCGCGGCCAACTTCGTCCCGCTGAACCTGGCCGACGACATCCTGCACCTGGTGCTGGCGATCGGCATGGTGGGCCTGGGCGTCGCCCTGACCCGCGGGCGGGCCGGCGCCGACGCCTGAGTCCGACCCGCACCGTACCTCGCCCCTCACACCGCCCGGCCAGCGCGGCGTGAGGGGCGGGGTCGCTGCGTGGCGGGGGCGTGCTCGACCTCAGTCGAGCGAGCGCAGCCAGCGGCGCAGCGCGGCGGTGGCCAGCACGTCGTCCTCGTTGTACTGCAGCACCCGCCACCGCGCCTGCGCCCTGATCTCCTCGGTCGGCCCGTGCACCGCCTCGGCGAACCAGCGCTGGGAGTTCAGCCCGCCGGGGTCGTCGTCGCGCCAGGAGAAGCCCGCACCCGCGCTGGCCACCACCTTCAGCCCCAGCCCGTTGACGCCGAACAGGTGGTCACGCACCGTCGCGAACAGGTCGACGAAGGCGTGGACGCCCTCGTCGCGGGCCCAGGCCAGCAGCGCTCCGCCGGGGTCGCCGTCGACGCCGGTGCGCTCGGCCAGCTGCCCGATCCGCACCGTCTCGTAGTCGCTGTAGTGGTAGACCCGCACCGAGCGGGGCCCCTCGACCACGCTCCGCAGCCAACCCAGCGCCTCCGCCGCGAGCGCCACCTCGCCCGCGTCGTCGAGGTCGTGCCAGGACACGAACGGCCGGAACTCGCTCGTGCCGGCGACCGTGTCGTTGACGAGGAACCCCCACAGGTACACCCGGTCGTCGGCGGAGGTCTCGATGTCGAGGTCGATCTCCAGCTCCGCCGCCGCGACGTCCACCGGGCCGGACTCCAGCCGCTCCAGCACCACCCCGTCGCTGATCAGCTGGGCCCGCCGCTGCACCCGACGGAGCCGCTGCTCCGCGCCGTGGCGGTGGGCGACCTCGGGCAGGTAGCGCGGCAGCAGCGCGTCGAGGTCGGCCCGGGCCAGCTCGGTGGTGGTGGCCACGCCGAGGGAGCGGAGCACGCTGATCTCGCGGACGTCCAGCGGCGCCTTGGCGATCCGCACGCTGATGTCCTCGGCGTCCAGCTGCGGCTCGCAGGCCCGCCACCACTGGCACCGGTCGCACTCCGACACCTTGATCGGGTGCACCATCGGGGTGACGCCCGGCTGGTCGAGCTGCTCGGCCCGGCGCGCCACCGAGACGCGGAACTGGTGCTCGTGGTCGTGCCGCTCCAGCGCCGAGCGCAGCCGCCAGCCGCCGGGGGAGGTGCGGGAGAAGGTGCGGAACACCGGCTCGGCCAGCTCGAGCCAGGTGATGCCCACCGGCTCGTCGGTGCCCACCAGCCCGCCGCGCGGCGGGCCGTCGGGGGCCCGGCCGCAGGCCTGCAGCATCCGGTACAGGTGGGCCAGCTGCACCGCGTCCCGCTCGCGGCGGATGGTGCGGAAGCTCTCCTCGGGGTGCACCACCGCGGCGGCCCGCGACGGCGCGTCGATGCCAGAGACGTGCAGCGGGCTGAGCCCGGGCGCCGGCGCGCGCCGCTCCCGCACCCGGTGGCCCTTGACCAGCACCGGGTGGTAGGCGTGCCGGCCGGGGGTGCCCGGGTCGCGCACCAGCACGTCGCACCGTCCGTAGCGGTGACCCTCGACGTCCAGCGGCAGCTGGGCGGCCAGCACCAGGTCGGCCCCCGACGCCATCGCCTCGACGGTGCGCCCGGCCCGCACGGCGGCGGGCTCGGAGGCCACCGGTCGCAGGTCGACCACGCCGGGCAGTGCGGCCAGCAGGTCGTCGACGTCGCGCTGCCACTGCTCCCCGCCGGCGAACAGCTCCCGCAGCGCCTCGTCCGCCGGCGGCGGGGCGGGGACGCCGACCAGCCGCGGGTCGTGCGCGTTCTGCGTCTTCACCGGGCAGCTGGTCGCGGCGTAGGGGCCGAGCACGATGCCGCCGTCGGCCAGCCTCACGCGGTGCCCCTCACGCCCCGCCCCTCACGCGACCCCGCGGTGCAGGGCGACCACGCCGCCGGTGAGGTCGCGCCACTGCACACGGCGCCACCCGGCCCGTCCCATCAGCGCGGCCAGCTCCGGCTGGGCCGGCCAGGCCCGGATCGACTCGGCGAGGTACCCGTACGCCGGCGGGTTGGACGAGACCACCCGGGCGACCCCCGGCAGCGCGGCCAGCAGCACGTCGCGGTACAGCTGTCGCACCCCGGGCAGGGTCGGGGTGGAGAACTCGCAGACCACCACCCGCCCGCCCCGACGGGTGACCCGCCGCAGCTCACGCAGGGCGTCCTCGGTGTGCTCGACGTTGCGCAGCCCGAACGAGATCGTCACCGCGTCGAAGGCACCGTCGGCGAAGGGCAGCGACAGCGCGTCCGCGGCCACGAAGGGCAGGTCGGGCTGGCGGTGCTTGCCCACCCGCAGCATGCCCAGGCTCAGGTCGGCCGGGACGACCGTCGCCCCGGCGTCGGCGAAGGGGCGGCTGGACGTCCCGGTGCCGGCGGCGAGGTCGAGCACCCGCTCACCCGGCAGCGGGTGCACCGCGGCCACCACCGCACGCCGCCAGCGACGGTCCAGACCCAGGCTGAGCACGTCGTTGGTGGTGTCGTAGCGCTCGGCCACCGCGTCGAACATGCGGGCGACGTCGGAGCGGCGTTTGGCCAGCGTGGCTCGAGCGGGGTGCGACACGTGTGGGATTCTGCCACGCGGGTCCGACACCCATCCCGGCTCCGCGGACGCCTCCCGAGCCGGTGCGCGTTCGGCGACGGAAGGCAGAATCGAGGCCATGGCCAGGAAGACCACCGTGCTCAAGGTGTCCGGACTCCGGCGCGCCTACGGGCCCGTGACCATCGTCCGCAACTTCGACCTGGAGGTGCGCGCCGGCGAGGCGGTGGCGCTGACGGGGCGCAACGGCTCGGGCAAGTCGACGGTGCTGCGCTGCCTGGTCGGGGCGGACAAGGCCGACGAGGGCACGGTCGAGGTGAACGGCCACCCGGTGCTGGAGACCTCGGTGCGGTCGCGCCGCGACATCGCCACCGTGATCGACGACCTCGACTTCTTCCCCGACCTGTCGGTGGTCGAGCACCTCGACCTGCTGGCCCGCGCCCACGGCGTCCCCGACGCCGACGCCCTGGTCGACGAGGTGCTGGAGGAGGTGCAGCTGGTGCCGCAGTCCGGGCAGCTGCCCGGCACGCTGTCCTCGGGCCAGCGGCGCCGGCTGGGGCTGGCCACCGCCTTCGTCCGCCCGCGCGACCTGCTGGTGATGGACGAGCCGGAGGCCCGGCTGGACGTCGAGGGCGTGGCCTGGCTGGCCAACCGGCTGCGGGCCGAGCGCGAGCAGGGCCTGGCCATCGTCTTCGCCAGCCACGAGCCCAGCCTGGTCGACACCGTCGCGACCCGGGTGGTCGAGCTGGGCGCCCCGCGGCAGACGGAGGGTGCGCGCGGATGAGCGAGCCCGACCCCACGAGCGACCCCGGACGCGCCGCCGAGCCGACCCGCGCCGGCGAGCCGGACCCGATCCGTCCCGACGGCCCGGGCCGCAGCCTGCCCGCCGCCGTCACCCCGAAGGGGGCGCGCAAGAAGCGGAGGAAGGAGCCCAAGGCCGCGCCGGCCGCCGGGTCCGCGACGCCCGCCGGCGCGGAGTCGTTGAGCGAACGGCCGATGCTGCGCACCGGGCAGCCGCTGCCGCGCCCCGCGCACCCGGTCCGGGTGACCACGGTGACCGCGGAGGAGTGCGAGCCCGCCGACCACCGCGAGCTGCTCGGGCTGATGCGCGACTGGCGCAAGGGCCGGGCCACCAAGAAGCTCGGCGAGGTCATCTCCGACGCCTACGTGGTCGTCTTCGGTGTGCTGCTGGTCGGGGCGATGGCGGTCAACGTGGTGCTGCAGGCCCAGACCACCGTCAGCCAGTGCGCCACCGTGGCCTGCACCTCCGCCCGGCTCTTCCTGCCGTGGGCGACGGTCGCCCTCGTGGCCGGGCTGGCGCTGTCGATGGCCCGGCTGTTCGGCCCCGTGCTCGCCTCGGCGGCGGAGGGGTCGTGGCTGATGTCGGCCCCGGTCGGACGCGGCCGGCTGCTGCGTCCCCGGCTGGTCTCCGCCCTGGTCATCGCCCTGCTCGGCGGCGCGCTGGTCGGCGTCCTGGTCACCCTGCTGTCGGGGACCGCCGGTCGCGAGGTGGCGGCCTGGACCATCGCCACCGGTCTGTCCGCGGCCGCCGTGGTGGCCTGGGCCGCGGCCTGGCAGACGGCCGGACGCTCCGGGCCGGCCCGCTGGAGCGCACGGCTGTTCGCCCTGCTCGGCCTGGCGGTGCTCATGCTGGTGGTGGCGCTGGCCGCCGGGTGGACCACGTTCACCCTGCCCGGGGCCGCCCGGATCGAGATCGCGGCGGCGGTCGCCGCGGGCGCGGTGCTGCTGCTGGTGGTCTGCGCCGCGGTGGCCGGACGCCGGCTCGACCGCATCGAGCGGCTGCGGCTGACCAGCGGCGGCTCCCTGGTCTCGGGTCTGTCCGGTGCGTTCTACGCCCTCGACCTCGGGCTGATCCACGACATCGTGGTGGAGCGGCGCGCCCGCGAGAGGGGCCACGTCCGGGCGATGCGGGGCAGCGGCGAGGCCGTCCGGGCCCTGGTGCTGCGCGAGGTGCAGCGGGCGCTGCGCAGCCCGGCCGCGGTGCCCACGGTGCTGCTCACCGTGGTGGTGCCCTACGCCGCCGACGCGCTCGGCCTGGCCACCGTGGTGCCGTTCCTGGGGGCGCTCGCCGTGTTCGTCAGCCTGATCCCGCTCACCGGCGGCCTGCGGGTGCTGACCCGCAACAGCGGGCTGGCGCGCACGCTGCCCTTCACCAACGGCCAGATCCGTCGGGCCACCGTGGTGGTGCCGGCCGTGGTGGCCCTGCTCTGGGCGATCGCCTCGGCGCCGGCCTTCGTCGGGTTCGGCGAGTCCGCCGGCACCCGTCCGGTGCTGGAGGCGGTGCAGGTGACCCTGCTGACCGCGTTCGCCGGGCTGATGGGGGCGGTCCGCTGGACCACGGCCAAGCCGGTGAACTGGGGTGCCCCGATGGCCTCCACCCCGGCCGGGGCGATCCCGCCCGGGATGATCACCGCCCCGATCCGCGGGATCGACATGGTGCTGCTCATCACCGCCCCGATCCTGCTCAACCTGCCTCTGGTCGTGTCCTTCGTCATCGCCGCGATCGTGGCGGTCGTACTGCTCGGCGGTTTCAGCAGCGAGGGCCTGCAGGCCACCCGTGAGCAGCAGCAGAAGGAGCTGGAGCGCCAGCGCGCCGCCCGCCGCCGCTGACCCCCGCACCCACACCCGCCCCCACCCGCCCCGCCCGCGCCCGGCCCCGCCCGCGCCCGGCCGCGAGTGTGGCGGAATCGTCGTGTCGCGGAGACGGATACCGCCGGGTCGGCCACACTCGTGCCCTGGCGGGGCCGGGGTGGGGCTCAGCCCACCCAGCGGCGGCGGACCGAGGGGTCGGCCTTCTCCAGGGCGAGCCGCACCACCGAGCGCGGCATCGTGCGGGCGTGGGAGGTGAGGAAGGCGTTGAGCATCAGCGGGGCCCGCTCGCCGGCGTGCTTGAGAAAGGTGCCGACGGCCTGGTGCACCACCGGCTCGGGGTCGGCGGCCAGCGCGGAGGCCACCACGTAGCCGGCGGTGAGGTCGGCGTCGGAGCCCTGCCGCACGAACAGCAGCGGTGCCGTGATCGCCGAGCGGCGGCGCAGCGGGTCCGCGCTGGCGGCCAGCTCGTGCAGCACCTCGTAGGGCCCGCCGAGCAGCGGGCCGCCCAGCACCCGCGGGGCGGCCCGGTCGACCATGTCCCAGGTGGTGATGCGGTCGTGGCGGCGCAGGTAGAGCTGCTGGCGTGCCGGGTCGCCGAGCCGGTCACGCACCTGCAGGTCGAGCACGCAGACGGCGCACATCCGGGCCTCGTAGGTCGGCTGGTCGAGCAGCCGCTCCACCTCGCCCAGCGGGAGCGTGGACGCCCACCGGGCGACGTCGAACAGCTCGCGCATCCGGATCCCGATGGCCGGCTCGTCCGGGGCCAGCCGGCGTCGCACCTTCGGCAGCTCGGCCGGGTCGGCCCGGGCCTGCAGCGCCCCCACCACGACCTCGGCGGTCAGCTCCCCGTTCACCGGGCACCCGTCCCCGAGGCCACCCGTCCGGTCGCGGCGGACGCCTCGGCCAGCGCGGTCCGCATCGGTACCAGCTTGGCCTCGGACTCGGCCACCTCGGCGTCGGGGTCGGAGTCGGCCACGATCCCGCAGCCGGCGAACAGCCGGACCACCCGAGAGTCATCAGGATCCACCTGCCCGCAGCGCAGCGCGATCGCCCACGCCCCGTCGCCGGTGCTGTCCACCCAGCCGACCGGGCCGGAGTAGCGGCCGCGGTCCATCGACTCCAGCTCCGCGATCAGCCGGCGGGCGGTCGGGGTGGGCGTGCCGCACACCGCCGCGCTCGGGTGCAGGGCGCCGACCAGCTCCAGCACCGAGGTCATCGGGCTGGTGGCGGCGGTGATCTCGGTGGCCAGGTGCAGCACGTTGGGCAGCTCCAGCACGTAGGGGGCGCTCGGCACGTTCATCCCGTCGCAGTACGGCGCCAGCGCCGAGGCCACCGAGGCCACCGCGTACTCGTGCTCGAGCAGGTCCTTGGAGGATGAGGCCAGCGCCGCGCCGAGGGTCTCCGGGGTGGCGCCGGAGACGCCGATCGTCCCGGCCAGCACCCGCGAGGTCACCAGCCCCTCCTCACGCCGCACCAGCATCTCCGGGCTCGCACCGACCAGGCCGTCGACCAGGAACGTCCAGCACCGCGGGTAGGACGCGTGCAGACGCCGGGCCAGCCGACCCACCGGCAGCGGCCGGTCGCCGCGTACGGTCACCTGCCGGGCCAGCACCACCTTGTCGAGGTCGCCGACGAGGATCCGCTTCACCCCGCGGGCGACCCGCTCGGCCCACTGCTCGGCGTCGAGGGCCTCGTGCTCCTCGTGCAGCCCGACGGGCTCCTGCGGCGCCTGGTCGACCGCTCCCAGCAGGGCGTCCAGCCGGGCGGTGGCCGGGACGGGGAACGGGCGGGTCGAGGCCTCCAGCAGCACCGTCCCCCCGTGCCGGTGCACCAGCACCCACTCCGGCAGCACCAGCACCGGCGCCGCCCTGGTGTGCCCGGGGTCGAAGGGGAAGGAGCCGAAGGCCAGCGAGGCGTGGCCGGCGCTGTCCCCGGTGTGCTCCAGCCGGGCGCAGACGCCGTCCCACCAGGACGCCGCCGCGCCGGTGCCCTCCCCGGGCCGCGGCTCCCAGCGCACGGCCGCGCCGCCGCCGACCGCACCGTCCTCGCCGTGCAGCCAGCCGAAGTCCACCCCGCCGGCCGGTCCGCGCCGCAGCAGGTCGAGCACCGCGTCGATGCCGGTCCCCGGGAGAAGCGTGCTCCGGACGAAGACGGGGGCGGAGCTGTGCACGAGCAGGGGGGCGATCACGCCCAGAGCCTACGCATCCGATTTGCGTGATGTCGCGCTTGCGATATTCGCCTGGTCAAACCGCCCGCGACAAGGGAGAACGGGCACCCCCACCCCTGCGCACGAAACCCGCGGATGTGGTTAGAGTGGCGGAGGTAGTGAACGTTTTCACGAGCAGCAGGAGTGCCATGACCAGCACCCCGTCCGGGGTCGTCGACGCCGACGTGGTCGTCGTGGGAGCCGGCCCCGCCGGTTCCGCCACCGCCACGCACCTGGCGCGGCGCGGGCTGGAGGTCGCCCTGCTCGAGAAGACGCAGTTCCCCCGCGAGAAGGTCTGCGGCGACGGGCTCACCCCGCGCGCCACCCGCCAGCTGATCCGGCTCGGCATCGACACCTCCACCGAGGCCGGCTGGCTGCACAACCGGGGCCTGCGGATCTACGGCGGCGGCGGGCAGCCGTTCCACCTGGACTGGCCCGACCTGGCCGACTTCCCGCCCTACGGACTGGTCCGGCCCCGTGCGGACTTCGACGACCTGCTGGCCCGGACGGCCGTGGCCGCCGGCGCCGAGCTGCACGAGCTGGCCAACGTCACCGAGCCGCTGCTGGACGAGCGCACCGGCCGGATCGTCGGCGTCCGCTGCAAGGACGGCCGGGAGTTCCGGGCCCCGCTGGTGGTCGCCGCCGACGGCAACTCGACCCGGCTGAGCGTGGCGATGGGCATCACCAAGCGCGACGACCGCCCGATGGGGGTCGCGGTGCGCACCTACTACACCTCGCCCCGCTCCGACGACGACTACCTCGAGTCCTGGCTGGAGCTGTGGGACGGTCCGGCCGGGAAGTCGAACCTGCTGCCCGGCTACGGCTGGATCTTCGGCATGGGCGACGGCACCAGCAACGTCGGGCTGGGCATCCTCAACACCTCCTCCGCCTTCGGCAGGACCGACTACAAGGGCCTGCTCAAGGCCTGGCTGGACACCACCCCGGAGGAGTGGGGCTACCGCGACGCCAACATGACCACCCCGGTGCGCGGCGCCGCGCTGCCGATGGGGTTCAACCGCCAGCCGCACTACACCCGCGGGCTGCTGCTGGTCGGGGACGCCGGCGGCATGGTCAACCCGTTCAACGGCGAGGGCATCGCCTACGCCATGGAGGCCGGGGAGTACGCCGCCGACGCCGCCACCGAGGCCCACCGTCGCGGTGTCGGCACGCCGAGCGCGGAGAAGGCGCTGCAGGGCTACCCGAGTCGGCTCAAGGACGAGCTCGGCGGCTACTACCGCCTGGGCAACGTCTTCGTCCGGCTGATCGGCAACCCGCAGGTGATGTCGCTGTGCACCCGCTACGGGCTGCCGCGGCGGACGTTGATGAGGTTCGTGCTCAAGCTGCTGGCCAACCTCACCGACTCCCGCGACGGTGACGCGATGGACGTGGTGATCAACCAGCTCACGCGGCTGGCGCCGGCGGCCTAGGAGGACGTCGACGTGGACCGCAGGGCTTCAACGGAGAGGCAGGTGTGGTGAACAACCTCTACGCACCGATCGTGGTGCTGCTGGCCATCGCGGCCGCCTTCGTGGCGGTCAGCGTGGTCACCAGCGTCAACGTGGGTCCGCGCCGCTACAACCGCGCCAAGTACGACTCCTACGAGTGCGGCATCCAGCCCACCCCGCACGCCGTCGGCGGCGGCCGGGTGCCGATGAAGTACTACATCACCGCGATGCTCTTCATCGTCTTCGACATCGAGATCGTCTTCCTCTACCCCTGGGCGGTCAGCTTCGACCTGCTCGGCCCGTTCGCGCTGGCCGAGATGGTGCTGTTCGTGGCGACCGTCTTCATCGCCTACTTCTACGTGCTGCGGCGGGGCGGTCTGGAATGGGACTGACCGCCCGGCACCCGCGCACGACCGACGAGACCGACGAGGACAGGACGGAGGCACGCTGATGGCCGGTGGACTGGAGGACAACGTCCCCAGCGGGGTGCTGCTCACCACGGTGGAGGGGCTGTTCGGCTGGATGCGGCAGGCGTCCTTCTGGCCGGCGACCTTCGGCCTGGCCTGCTGCGCGATCGAGATGATGACCTACGGCGCGCCGCGCTACGACTCCGGGCGCTGGGGCCAGGAGGTGTTCCGCGCCTCACCGCGCCAGGCCGACCTGATGATCGTGGCCGGACGGGTGAGCCAGAAGATGGCTCCGGTGCTGCGTCAGATCTACGACCAGATGCCCAACCCGAAGTGGGTGCTGTCGATGGGCGTGTGCGCCAGCACCGGCGGCATGTTCAACAACTACGCGATCGTCCAGGGCGTCGACCACGTGGTGCCGGTCGACATGTACGTGCCGGGCTGCCCGCCGCGTCCGGAGATGCTCATCGACGGCATGTTCAAGCTGCGCAAGCTGGTCCAGCACAAGCCGATCGGGGTCAACGAGGACCGCTTCTACGCCGAGCAGGAGGCCGCCCAGCTCACCGCCCCGGCCACCTCCGAGCTCAAGGGGCTGCTGCGATGAGCGACCGCCCGGACGAGAAGGGTCTCGAGCGCGAGGACGCTCCCGCCTCCGACACCAGCCTGGAGCCGACCACCGGCAGCGACGACGTCGCCGGCCCCGCGCCGCACCAGGTGCAGATCCGCCGCGGCATGTTCGGTGCGGCCGGCAGCGGCGACACGTCGGGCTTCGGACGCCTGCAGCGCGTGGTCGAGATGCCCCAGCCGACCGCCCCGCCCTACGGCGGCTGGTTCGACACGGTGGCCGACGAGATGGCCCAGGTGCTGCCCGCCGGCGCGGTCACCGCGGTGGTGGTGCACCGCGGCGAGATCACCTTCACCATCGAGCGCCGCCACCTGCTCGAGGTGGCCCGGGCGCTGCGCGACACCCCGACGCTGCGATTCGAGCACTGCGCCTCGGTGTCGGGGGTGCACCTGCCGACCCAGCAGGGCGCGGAGATGCACGTCGTCTACCACCTGCAGTCGATGACCCACAACCGGCGGATCCGGCTCGAGGTCACCTGCCCCGACGCCGACCCGCACGTGCCGAGTGTGGTCAGCGTCTACCCGGCCGCGGACTGGCACGAGCGTGAGACCTGGGACATGTTCGGCGTCCAGTTCGACGGGCACCCGGCGCTGACCCGGATCCTCATGCCCGACGACTGGCCCGGCCACCCGCAGCGCAAGGACTACCCCCTCGGCGGCATCGACATCGAGTACAAGGGTGCCGTCGTCGCCCCGCCGGAGACGCGGAGGAGCTACACGTGAGCACCAGCACCGAGCAGTCCACGCCGAGCCCGGGCGCGGGGGCCGGCCAGACCGACCCCTTCGGCCCGCCGGGGGAGCCG
The DNA here is from genome assembly GCF_003327535.1 of Desertihabitans brevis. Taxonomy (NCBI): domain Bacteria; kingdom Bacillati; phylum Actinomycetota; class Actinomycetes; order Propionibacteriales; family Propionibacteriaceae; genus Desertihabitans; species Desertihabitans brevis. The sequence continues at coordinate 152,139 of NZ_QOUI01000005.1, forward strand.
GTCGAGGGCCGGGTCTACACCGCCACCGGGCAGGACTGGCAGGAGATCGCCGACCTGCAGGCCGAGCGCGGCGACGAGCGGATCGTCGTCAACATGGGTCCCCAGCACCCGTCCACCCACGGCGTGCTGCGGCTCATCCTGGAGATGGAGGGCGAGTCCGTCCTCGAGGCCCGCTGCGGCATCGGCTACCTGCACACCGGCATCGAGAAGAACATGGAGGTGCGCACCTGGACCCAGGGCGTCACCTTCTGCACCCGGATGGACTACCTCACCCCGCTGTTCCAGGAGGTCGCCTACTGCCTGTCGGTGGAGCGGCTGCTGGGCATCACCGAGGACGTGCCGGAGAAGGCCACCGTGATGCGGGTGCTGCTGATGGAGCTCAACCGCATCTCCAGCCACCTCGTCGCCATCGCCACCGGCGGCATGGAGATCGGCGCGCTGACGGTGATGACCATCGGCTTCCGCGACCGGGAGATGATCCTGGACGCCTTCGAGCTGATCACCGGGCTGCGGATGAACCACGCCTTCATCCGCCCCGGCGGGGTCGCCAACGACCTGCCCGACAACGGCATCGCCAAGCTCCGCGACACCGTCGCCTGGCTGAAGAAGCACCTGCCCGAGTACGCCGCCTTCTGCAACGAGAACCCGATCTTCAAGGGACGTCTCGGCGGGGTCGGCCACCTCGACCTGGCCGGGTGCATGGCGCTGGGCATCACCGGCCCGGTGCTGCGCTCCACCGGCTACGGCTGGGACCTGCGCAAGCAGCAGCCCTACTGCGGCTACGAGACCTACGACTTCGAGGTGCCGACCTGGGACACCGCCGACGCCTACGGCCGGTTCCGGGTGCGCCAGGAGGAGATGTGGCAGAGCCTGCGCATCGTCGAGCAGTGCATCGACCGCCTGGAGCGGATGGAGGGTGAGCCGGTGATGGTGGCCGACGCCAAGATCGCCTGGCCCGCGCAGATGTCCATCGGCCCCGACGGCATGGGCAACTCCAACGAGCACATCAAGCACATCATGAGCCAGTCGATGGAGGCCCTGATCCACCACTTCAAGCTGGTCACCGAGGGCTTCCGCGTGCCGCCAGGCCAGGCCTACGTGCCGATCGAGAGCCCCAAGGGCGAGCTGGGTGCGCACCTGGTCTCCGACGGCGGGACGCGGCCCTACCGCGCCCACTTCCGCGACCCCAGCTTCAACAACCTGCAGGCCGTCCCCATCATGTGCGAGGGCGGGATGATCTCCGACGTCGTCGTCGCCGTCGCCTCCATCGACCCGGTGATGGGCGGTGTCGACCGGTGAGCACGAACGGGCACAGCAACGGGCACGCCGAGCACCACTTCGCGACGCACTTCGTGGAGACCGGCGGCGTCGACATGACCGTCACCGAGACCGCGCTGACCGAGCGGCACCTCGAGGAGATGCGCCAGATCGCGGCGCGCTACCCCCAGCCGCGCTCGGCGCTGCTGCCGATGCTGCACCTGGTGCAGTCGGTGGAGGGACGGGTCACCCCGGCCGGCATCGAGGCCTGCGCCGACGTGCTGCAGATCAGCGCCGCCGAGGTGAGCGGGGTGGCGACCTTCTACACGATGTACAAGCGCAAGCCGGTCGGGAAGCACCACGTCGGCGTCTGCACCACCGCGCTGTGCGCGATCCTCGGCGGGGACGAGGTGCTGGCCACCCTGCAGCGCCACCTCGGCGTCGGCAACGACGAGACCACCGCGGACGGCGCGATCACGCTGGAGCACATCGAGTGCAACGCCGCCTGCGACTACGCGCCGGTGATGATGGTCAACTGGGAGTTCTTCGACAACGTCACCCCGGCCTCGGCGGTCGAGGTGGTCGAGGCGCTGCGCGCCGGCGAGCCGATCACCTCCACCCGCGGCGCGGAGATCACCTCCTGGCGCGAGGCCGAGCGGGTGCTGGCCGGTTTCCCCGACGGCCGCGCCGACGCCGGGCCCACCGCGGGGGAGGCCTCGCTGCTCGGGCTGCGGATCGCCCGTGAGCGCGGCTGGCAGGCCCCGCCGGTGGGCGGCGGGTCGCAGCCGGAGGAGCCCGCGGAGGTCGCCGAGGTCAACGCCGAGGCCGCCACCGGCCCGGCCGAACCGGACTCCACCCGGCGCGAGGCCGCCGAGGAGTCCACCGAGGACGCCCGCGCCGGCGACGGCGCCGCGCGACCGGCGGACCGCCCAGAAGGAGGAGGGGAGAGGTGACCGACCTGCTGACCCCGGTGCTCTCGGCCCGGTGGGGTGACGAGCGGGCCTGGAAGCTCGGCAACTACGAGCGCGCCGGCGGGTACGCCGCGCTGCGCACCGCCCTGCAGATGGAGCCCGACGAGGTCGTCGCGCTGGTCAAGGACGCCGGCCTCCGCGGCCGCGGCGGGGCCGGCTTCCCGACCGGCATGAAGTGGTCCTTCGTGCCCAAGGACAACCCCAACCCCACCTACCTGGTGGTCAACGCCGACGAGTCCGAGCCGGGTACCTGCAAGGACATGCCGCTGATGATGGCGACCCCGCACACGCTGGTGGAGGGCGTCATCATCTCCGCCTACGCGATCCGGGCCCGCTACGCCTTCATCTACGTGCGCGGGGAGGTGCTGCACGTGGTGCGCCGGCTGCAGCAGGCCGTCCGCGAGGCCTACTCCGCCGGCTACGCCGGGGCGAACGTGCTCGGCACCGGCTACGACCTCGAGGTGGTCGTGCACGCCGGCGCCGGGGCCTACATCTGCGGGGAGGAGACGGCGCTGCTGGACTCCCTGGAGGGACGCCGCGGGCAGCCGCGGCTGCGTCCGCCGTTCCCCGCGGTGGCCGGGCTCTACGCCAGCCCGACGGTGATCAACAACGTCGAGTCGATCGCCTCGGTGCCGTCGATCGTCACCGGTGGCGCGGAGTGGTTCTCCTCGATGGGCACCGAGAAGTCCAAGGGGATGACGCTGTACTCGCTGTCGGGGCACGTGAAGAACCCCGGGCAGTTCGAGGCGCCGATGGGCATCACCCTGCGTCAGCTGCTCGAGCTGGCCGGTGGGATGCGCGAGGGCCACCAGCTGAAGTTCTGGACGCCGGGCGGCTCGTCCACCCCGATCCTCACGCCGGAGCACCTCGACCTGCCGCTGGACTACGAGTCGATGGCCGGGGCCGGCTCGATGCTCGGCACCAAGGCGCTGCAGTGCTTCGACGACACCACCTCGGTGGTCCGCTCCACGCTGCGCTGGGTGGAGTTCTACAAGCACGAGTCCTGCGGCAAGTGCACCCCGTGCCGGGAGGGCTCGTGGTGGCTGGTGCAGATCCTCATGCGGCTGGAGGCCGGCCGCGGCGAGCCCGGCGACATCGAGAAGATCCTCGACCTCTGCGACAACATCGGCGGGCGCTCCTTCTGCGCCCTGGCCGACGGCGCGGTCGCCTGCGTCACCTCCGCGATCAAGCACTTCCGCGAGGAGTTCGAGCAGGGGATGCACACACCCGCCTGGGAGCTGCTGCCGTACGAGCGCAGCACGGTCTTCGCGACGGGTCCCGACAGCCCCGCGCTCGGCGCGGGCACCGAACCGGCCGGAGGTGCGCGATGACGGTCACCAGCAAGGGCGAGCAGGGGCAGGTCGACAAGCGCGAGGACCTGGTCACCGTCACCATCGACGACACCTCGGTGTCGGTGCCGAAGGGGACGCTGGTGATCCGGGCCGCCGAGCTCATCGGGGTGGCCATCCCGCGCTTCTGCGACCACCCGCTGCTGGAGCCGGCCGGTGCCTGCCGGCAGTGCCTGGTCGAGGTGCCCGACGCCGGCAACGGGCGCGGGATGCCGAAACCCCAGGCGTCCTGCACCCTGGCGGTGGCCGAGGGCATGCAGATCCGCACCCAGGTGACGTCCCCGGTGGCCGACAAGGCCCAGCAGGGGATGATGGAGATGCTCCTGCTCAACCACCCGCTCGACTGCCCGGTCTGCGACAAGGGCGGGGAGTGCCCGCTGCAGAACCAGGCGATGAGCAACGGCCGCGGCGAGTCGCGGTTCGAGGCGGTCAAGCGCACCTACCCCAAGCCGGTGAGCATCTCCGCCCAGGTGCTGCTCGACCGGGAGCGGTGCGTGCTGTGCGCCCGCTGCACCCGCTTCTCCGAGCAGATCGCCGGCGACCCGTTCATCGCCCTGGTCGAGCGGGGCGCGCTGCAGCAGGTCGGCATCTACGAGCGCGAGCCGTTCGAGTCCTACTTCTCCGGCAACACCATCCAGATCTGCCCGGTCGGCGCCCTCACCTCGGCCGCCTACCGGTTCCGGGCCCGTCCCTTCGACCTCACCTCCACCCCCTCGGTGGGCGAGCACGACGCCTGCGGGGCGGCGATCCGGGTCGACCACCGCCGCGGTGAGGTGGTGCGCCGGCTGGCCGGGGACGACCCCGAGGTCAACGAGGAGTGGATCACCGACAAGGACCGCTTCGCCTTCCGCTACGGGCGCGGTGAGGACCGGCTGCGCGTCCCGCTGGTGCGCGAGGACGGCGTGCTGCGGCCGGCGTCGTGGCCCGAGGCGATCGACGTCGCCGTCCGCGGGCTGCGGGCCGCCGGACCGGACGAGACCGGCACCGGGCTCAGCGTCGGCGTGCTCACCGGTGGCCGGCTCACCCTCGAGGACGCCTACGGCTACTCCCGCTTCGCCCGCACCGTGCTCGGCACCGACGACATCGACTTCCGCTCCCGCCCGCTGTCGGCGGAGGAGACCGACTTCCTCACCCGCCGGGTCGCCGCCCGCACCGACGTCCGCTACGGCGACCTCGACACCGCCTCGGCGGTGCTGATGGTCGGCTTCGAGCCGGAGGAGGAGGCCGGGACGGTCTTCCTGCGGATGCGCAAGGCGATGCGCGCATCCGGGCTGCGGTCCTGGACGCTCGCGCCCTACCTCAGCAACGGCGCCCGCAAGGTCGGGGCGAGGCTGGTGCCGACCGTCCCCGGCACCGAGGCGGAGGTGCTGGCCGGGATCGAGGCCACCGTCCCGCTGGACGCCGATTCGATCATCGTCGTCGGGGAGCGGGCCGCCCTGTTCCCCGGGGCGCTGACGGCGGCCGCCGAGCTGGCCGACCGGACCGGGGCCCGGCTGGCGTGGGTGCCGCGCCGCGCCGGCGACCGGGGCGCGATCGAGGCCGGCTGCCTGCCGGGGCTGCTGCCCGGCGGGCGCCCGCTGGCCGACGCCCGGGCCCGGGTGGACTGCATCAGCGTCTGGGGGTTGCGCCGCGAGCTGCGCGCGACCCCGGGACGCGACGCGGAGCAGATGCTCGCCGCCGCGGCCGACGGCAGTCTGGGGGCGCTGGTGGTGGCCGGCGTGGACCCGTCCGACCTCGCCGACCCGGCCGCCGCTCTCCGCGGGCTGGAGGAGGCCGGGTTCGTCGTCTCGCTGGAGAACCGGCTCAGCCAGGTGACCGAGCGGGCCGACGTGGTCTTCCCGGTGTCGCTGGTCGAGGAGCGGCCCGGGACCTTCCTCACCTGGGAGGGCCGTCCGCGCGAGTTCGGCGTGGTGATCCGCCACGCCAACCCGATGACCGACCTGCGGGTGCTGGCCGCGCTGGCCGACGCGATGGGCACCGACCTCGGCATCCGCACCGTCGCCGACGCCCGCCGCGAGCTCGCCGAGTTCGAGCCCTGGACCGGTCGGCGCGACCCGCGCCAGGCCGCCGCCCGTCCCGGGCCCGGCGAGGGACGTCCCGCGCCGGCGGTGCGACCTCCCGCCGCGACCGGTGGGGACGCGGGCACCGAGCTCACCCTGGCCACCTGGCGGATGATGCTCGACCCGAGCCGGGCCCTGGACGGCGAGCCGCACCTGCTGGCGACCGCCCGCCGGGCGGTGGCCCGGGTCAGCGCCGCGACCGCCGGACGGGTCGGGCTGGTCGAGGGCGGCGGCGTCCGGCTGCTCCCCGCCGACGCCGACGACGAGCGCTCGGTGGTGCTGCCGGTGCACGTGATGCCGGAGATGGTCGACGACGTGGTGTGGGTGCCGACGCTGTCGGCCGGCGTGTCCACCCTCGCCCTCGGGCTGCGGGCCGGTGGGCCGGTGCGGGTGCTCCCGTCGGTGCTGCCGGCCACCCCGCGGCCGGGTGAGCAGGTGGACCTGGGCGAGTCGCCGTTGACCGAGCGTGACGTCCAGGCCGAGGAGCAGGGAGGGGTGGCATGACCGCGATGGACCTGGCCCTCTTCGGGGCCGACCCCTGGTGGGTGGTGCTGATCAAGGCGGTGTTCGTCTTCGCGCTGCTGCTGGTGCTGACGCTGTTCAACATCGTCTTCGAGCGCAAGGTCGTCGGCCGGATGCAGCACCGCAAGGGTCCGACCATGAACGGCCCGTTCGGCTGGCTGCAGTCGCTGGCCGACGGCATGAAGCTGATGTTCAAAGAGGACTTCATGCCGAGCGCGGCCGACAAGCTGGTCTTCAACCTCGCCCCGTTCCTCAGCGCCGTCCCGGCGCTCACCGCGTGGGCGGTGATCCCGATCGCCGGCACGGTCACCATCCCCTTCACCGACCGCCAGACGAACCTGCAGCTGACCGACCTGCCGATGGCGGTGCTCTTCCTGCTGGCGATCGCCTCGATCGGCATCTACGGCATCGTGCTGGCCGGCTGGTCCTCGGGCTCGACCTACTCGCTGCTCGGCGGGCTGCGCTCCAGTGCCCAGATGATCAGCTACGAGATCGCGATGGGGCTGTCGCTGGTGGCGGTGTTCCTGCTCGCGGGGTCGATGTCGACCTCGGAGATCGTCGCGGCCCAGCAGCAGCCGGTGGTGGTGCTCGGCGCCGACGTCGGCATCACCGGCTGGTACGCGCTGCTGCTGGCCCCCTCCTTCGTCATCTACCTGATCTCGATGGTGGGGGAGACCAACCGCGCCCCGTTCGACCTGCCCGAGGCCGAGGGCGAGCTGGTCGGCGGATTCCACACCGAGTACTCCGGGATGCGGTTCGCGATGTTCTTCCTGGCCGAGTACATCAACATGGCGACCGTCTCGGCGATCGCGGTCACCCTGTTCCTGGGCGGCTGGCACGCGCCGTGGCCGCTCAACCAGGTGCCCGGCATCGACGCCGGCTACCTGGGGGCGGTGTGGTTCCTGGCCAAGGTGATCCTGCTGGTCTTCGTCTTCGTCTGGCTGCGCGGCACCCTGCCGCGGTTCCGCTACGACCAGTTCATGAAGCTGGGCTGGAGCTGGCTGATCCCGCTCTCGCTGGTGTGGATCGTCGGCATCGCCACCGTGCGGATGGGCCGGGAGGAGGGCTGGTTCACCAGCCCCGCGGTGCTCGTCGGCGCCGGTGCGGTGGTGCTGGTCGCGCTCGGGCTGGCCCTCTTCGGCGGCCGCGAGGCCGAGCCGGAGACGCCGGCCGCCACCACGTTCGACCCCTACGCCGGGGGCTACCCGGTGCCGCCGCAGGGCGACCAGCAGCTGCCGGAGATGGCCGGGGTGCTGCCCGGCGACGAGGACACGGACCGGGCCGGGCGACGTCCGGGCGGTCCGGGTCACGACCGAGAGGAGACGTCCTGATGGGTGTGCTGGACGCCGTCGCCGGCTTCGGGGTGACGTTCAAGACGATGTTCCGCAAGACGTTCACCGAGGACTACCCGACCAAGCCGAAGATCACCGCGCCCCGGTTCCACGGCCGCCACCAGCTCAACCGCTGGCCCGACGGGCTGGAGAAGTGCGTGGGCTGCGAGCTGTGCGCCTGGGCGTGCCCCGCCGACGCGATCTACGTCGAGGGCGCGGCCAACACCGAGGAGGAGCGGTACTCACCCGGTGAGCGCTACGGCCGCGTCTACCAGATCAACTACCTGCGCTGCATCCTCTGCGGGCTGTGCATCGAGGCCTGTCCGACCCGGGCGCTGACGATGACCAACGAGTTCGAGCTGTCCGACACCAGCCGGGCTTCGTTGATCTACGAGAAGGACCAGCTGCTGGCCCCGCTGCTGCCCGACATGGAGGCCCCACCGCACCCGCGCCGTCTCGGTGAGGACGAGGAGGCCTACTTCCGCGGTCTGCCCACCTCCGGCGGTGCGGACACCCGCACCGGCGGCGAGGGCCCCGGCCGCCGGCACCACACGCCGACCCCGCCCGAGCCGGCCGGTGCGGCCGAGCGCCCCGGAGGAGACCGGTGAGCGGGCAGGAGGTCGCGTTCTGGCTGCTCGCCCCGGTGATGGTGCTGGGCGCGGTCGGGATGGTGCTGGCCCGCAAGGCGGTGCACTCCGCGCTCTGCCTGGCGGCGGTGATGATCTGCCTGGCGATCCAGTACGCCGCCCTCGACGCGCCGTTCCTGTTCGCGGTGCAGATCATCGTCTACACCGGCGCCATCCTCATGCTGTTCCTCTTCGTGGTGATGCTCGTCGGGGTCGACTCCGACGACTCCTTCGTCGAGACGCTGCGCGGCCAGCGGGTGTTCGCGGTCCTGCTCGGGGTCGGGCTGGTGGTGCTGCTGGTGGCCGGGCTGGGCAACGCCGTGGTCACCGGGCCGGCGGGGCTGACCGAGGCCAACGCCCAGTACGGCGGCAACGTGCAGGGGCTGGCCGCGCTCGTCTTCGTCCGCTGGGTGTGGGCCTTCGAGGCCACCTCGGCGCTGCTCATCACCGCGGCCGTCGGGGCGATGGTGCTCACCCACCGCGAGCGGCTGGCGCCGCGCCGGGACCAGCGCACCCGGGCGGCGGAGCGGATGCAGGCCTACGCCGAGACCGGACGCCACCCGGGCCCGCTGCCCACCCCCGGCGTCTTCGCCCGGCACAACGCGGTCGACACCCCCGCCCTGCTGCCCGACGGGTCCGTGGCCGAGGACTCGGTCTCGGCCACCCTGCGCAGCCGCTCGCGGATCCGCACGCCGGAGGAGCTGCTCGCCCCGATGGCCCAGCGGCACGCCGAGATCGCCGGGGACCGCCAGCCCGACCCGGCGGTCGGCCACCAGCGCGACCCGCGGCCCGGGGAGTCCGTGGCCGAGCAGGGTGCGGCGCTGAAGGCGTCCCAGCGCACCCGTGGTGAGGACCTCTCGGATGTCGAGCGGGGCGAGCAGCTGTCGGATGAGGAGCGGATCTGATGGAACCGAGCTACTACCTGGTGCTCTCGGCGATGCTCTTCACCATCGGCGCGGTCGGCTTCATGGTGCGGCGCAACGCGATCGTGGCGTTCATGTGCGTGGAGCTGATGCTCAACGCCTGCAACCTCGCGCTGGTCACCTTCTCCCACGCGTGGGGCCTGCTGGACGGCCAGGTCGCCAGCTTCTTCGTGATGGTGGTGGCCGCCGCCGAGGTCGTGGTGGGGCTGGCCATCATCGTCTCGATCTACCGCACCCGCCGCTCGGCCTCGGTCGACGACGCCAACCTGCTGAAGTTCTGAGGAGGACCTGTGACCCCGCTCGAAGTGGTGACGCCCACGGCCGCCTCCGGGCTCTTCGGACTGGCGTGGCTGCTCATCGCGCTGCCGCTGGCCGGCGCGCTGGTGCTGCTGCTGGCCGGACGGCTGACCGACGCCTGGGGCCACCTGCTCGCCACGCTGATGCCGATCGGCTCCTTCGTGCTCGGAGTGGTGCTCTTCGTCGACCTGCTCGGCCGTGAGGAGGGGGCCCGCGCGGTCGGCGTGCCCCTCTACCGGTTCATCGAGACCGGCGGGTGGCGGATCGACGCCGGGCTGCTGGTCGACCAGCTGTCGATCCTGTTCGTGCTGCTGATCACCGGCGTCGGCTCGCTGATCCACGTCTACTCGATCGGCTACATGGCGCACGACCCGCGGCGCCGCCGGTTCTTCGCCTACCTCAACCTCTTCGTCGCCGCCATGCTCATCCTGGTGCTGGCCGACAACTACCTGGTGCTGTTCGTCGGCTGGGAGGGCGTCGGTCTGGCCTCCTACCTGCTGATCGGCTTCTGGCAGCACAAGCCGACCGCCGCGACCGCGGCCAAGAAGGCGTTCGTCGTCAACCGGGTCGGCGACATGGGCATGGTGCTGGCGATCATGCTGATGCTGGCCACCTTCGGCTCCTCCGCCTTCGTCGACGTGGACGCCGGCGCGGGGCAGATGGGCGGCACGGTCGCCACCGTGATGGGGCTGCTGCTGCTGCTCGGCGCCTGCGGCAAGTCGGCCCAGGTGCCGCTGCAGTCCTGGCTGCTGGACGCCATGGAGGGCCCGACCCCGGTGTCGGCGCTGATCCACGCCGCGACGATGGTGACCGCCGGGGTCTACCTGGTGGTGCGGGCCAACGCCGTGTTCACCCACACCGAGGTGGCGAGCACGGCCGTGGTCGTCGTCGGCACGGTGACGCTGCTGTTCGGCGCCTGGATCGGCTGCGCCAAGGACGACATCAAGAAGGTGCTGGCCGGTTCCACCATGAGCCAGATCGGCTACATGCTGCTGGCCGCCGGGATCGGCCCGGCGGGCTACGCCTTCGCGATCTTCCACCTGCTCACCCACGGCTTCTTCAAGGCCAACATGTTCCTCGGGGCGGGTTCGGTGATGCACGCCATGGACGACGACGTCGAGATGCGCCACTACGGGGCCCTGCGCCGGGCGCTGCCGATCACCTTCGCCACCTTCGGACTGGGCTACCTGGCGATCATCGGCTTCCCGTTCCTGTCCGGCTACTACTCCAAGGACCACATCATCGAGGCGGCCTTCGAGCACAACGTGGTGGTCGGGGTGCTGGCGATGGTGGGTGGGGGGGTGACCGCGTTCTACATGACCCGGCTGATGCTGATGACCTTCCTCGGACGCCGTCGCTGGGCCGAGGGCGTCCACCCGCACGAGGCGCCGGCGGTGATGACCGTCCCGCTGGTCGTGCTGGCCGCCGCCTCGGTGGTCGGCGGTCTGGTGCTCAACAACTGGATCGAGGGCTGGCTGGCGCCGGCGGTCCGGGCCGAGGCGCACGAGGCGAGCCTGCTGCACTTCACCCCGGTGGCCGCGGTGACGCTGCTGCTGGTGGCCGGCGGGGTGGCGCTGGCCTGGGTGCTGTTCGGCCGCCGCGGGGTGCCGCGGACCGCGCCGAGCACGCGCTCGCCGTTCGTGCTGGCCGGACGCCGCGACCTCTACGGCGACGCCTTCAACGAGGCGGTGTTCATGCGCCCCGGGCAGGAGCTGGTCCGGGTCCTCGGCCGGGCCGACGAGACCCTGGTCGGTGGGGGCTGGTCGGCGACCGGGGACGTGCTGGCGGGCCTGTCCCAGGTGGGTCGCCGGCTGCAGAACGGGTTCGTGCGCAGCTACGCGCTGACGATGGTGGCCGGCGTCGGCATGGTCGCCGTCGTCCTGGTCCTCGGCCGGCTGGCCTGAGGGAGGAGAGCGATGAACATCCCGTGGTTGACCGTCCTCGGTCTGCTCCCGCTGGCCGGGGCGCTGCTGCTGGTGGCGCTGCCGCGCACCGCCGCTAGGGCGGCCGGGCTGGCGGTCTCGCTGCTCGCCCTGGTGCTCGGCGGCTGGGTGGTCGCCCAGCACCTGGCCGGCGCGCCGCTGGCCGAGCAGGTGCCCTGGATCCCGCAGATCGGCGCCTACTGGGCCCTCGGCCCGACCGACGGCCTCAGCCTCACCATGGTGGCGCTCACCCTCGTCCTCACCCCGGTGGTGCTGCTGGCCAGCTGGCGGGACGAGGACCGGCGCGGCGGGGCCTCGGAAGCCGTCCGGGACGTCGCCGAGGTCCGTCAGCGCGAGCAGGTGCTGGTCGGCGCGGGCGGTCCCGAGCGTCCCGCGACCGTCGGAGGAGGGGCCGGGGGCGGCGCCGCCACCGCAGCGGAGCAGCCGCGCCGCTGGAGTGCGCGGGCCTTCTTCGCCCTGGTGCTGGCGCTGGAGGGGTTCGCCCTGCTGGCCTTCCTCACCACCGACGTGCTGCTGTTCTTCCTGCTCTTCGACGCGATCCTGCTCCCGATGTACTTCCTCATCGGCGCCTTCGGCGGGGCGAACCGCAAGCGCGCGGCGAGCCGGTTCCTCATCTTCGCCCTCGGCGGCGGGCTCATCATGCTGGCCTCGGTGATCGGGCTGTACGTGGTCTCCGCCCGCGCCGGGGAGCCGTCCTTCCTGGTCGCCGACCTGGCCGCGCTGGGCATCGGCGGCGAGGTCGGACGCTGGTTGTTCGTCGGGTTCTTCATCGCGTTCGCGGTGAAGGCGCCGATGGTGCCGGTGCACACCTGGCTGCCCGACGCCGCGGAGGAGTCCACCCCGGCCGGTGCTGTGCTGCTGGTCGGCATCCTCGACAAGCTCGGCACCTTCGGCATGATCCGCTTCTGCCTGGGGCTGTTCCCCGAGGCCAGCCTGTGGGCCACCCCGGTGGTGCTGGTGCTGGCGCTGGTCTCGATCCTCTACGGGGCGCTGGCCGCGATCGGCAGCAAGGACCTGATGCGGCTGGTGGCCTTCACCTCGATCAGCCACTTCGGGTTCATCGTGCTGGGCATCTTCGCCTGGACCAGCCAGTCGATGTCGGGCTCGATCCTCTACATGCTCAACCACGGGCTCTCCACCGCGGCGCTGTTCCTGGTGGTGGGCTACCTGGTGAAGCGGCGGGGCTCGCGCAGCGTCGAGGCCTTCGGCGGGGTGCAGAAGGTGGCGCCGGTGGCGGCCGGGCTGCTCCTCTTCGCCGGGCTGTCGACGCTGGCCCTGCCCGGGCTGTCGAGCTTCGTCTCGGAGTTCCTGGTGCTGGCCGGCACCTTCAGCCGCTACCCGGCCGTGGCGGCGGTGGCGACCCTCGGCATCGTGCTGGCCGCGCTCTACATCCTTCTCATGTACCAGCGGACGATGACCGGCCCCGTCACCGACGACGTCCGCGACCACGTCCGCTCCGACCTCGACGGCCGGGAGCGGCTCACCCTGGCGCCGCTGGTCGTCCTCATCGTGGTGCTCGGGTTCTTCCCCGCACCGGTGCTGGACGCGGTGGCGCCGGTGGTCGGGGCGACCCTGGAGCAAGCCGGCGTCGCCGACCCGGCACCGAGCGTCGGACAGGAGGCCAACTGATGGAGATCACCCCTCCCTCGCTGGAGTACGCGCGGCTGATGCCGCTGATCGTCGTCTTCGCCGGCGCCTGCCTGGGGGTGCTGGTGGAGGCGGTGACACCGCGCTCGGCGCGCTGGCCGGTGCAGGTCGGGCTGACCTTCCTCACCCTGCTGGTCGCCGGTGCCCTCACCGTCAGCGGCTGGTCCGCCGCTGACGTCGGCATCTCCGCGCTGGGCTCGGTCGCGGTCGACCTGCCCACCTACTTCGTGTGGACCGCGCTGCTCGTCCTCGGGGCGCTGTCGCTGCTGCTGTTCACCGAGCGCCGGCTCAACGGCGGGGTGAGCGCCTTCGCCCCGCAGGCGGCGGCCGTCCCGGGCAGCGTCGACGAGGAGCTGGCGATCCGGGCCCGCACCGAGCACTCCGAGGTCTACCCGCTGGCGCTGTTCTCGCTGTTCGGGATGATGCTCTTCGCCGCCGCCAGCGACCTGCTGGTGATGTTCGTGGCGCTGGAGATCCTCTCGCTGCCGCTCTACCTGGTCTGCGCGCTGGCCCGGCGCCGGCGGCTGCTCAGCCAGGAGGCGGGGCTGAAGTACTTCCTGCTCGGCGCGCTGGCCTCGGCGTTCTTCCTCTACGGGGTGGCGATGCTGTACGGCTACGCCGGCAGCTTCGACCTGGCCGCCCTGGACGCCGCCATCAGCGCCGGGCAGCAGTCGACCTGGCTGCTGCTGGTCGGCATGGCCGGGGTGAGCATCGGGCTGCTGTTCAAGGTGGCCGCCGTCCCGTTCCACTCCTGGACCCCCGACGTCTACACCGGCGCGCCGACCGCGGTCACCGCGTTCATGGCCTCCTGCACCAAGATCGCCGCGGTGGCGGCGCTGCTGCGGGTGTTCTACGTCGGGCTCGGCGGTCTGCGCTGGGACTGGCAGCCGCTGATGGCGCTGCTGGCCGTGCTCACCATGGCGGTGGGGGCGCTGCTGGCCATCACCCAGACCGACGTCAAGCGGATGCTGGCCTACTCCTCGATCACCCACGCCGGGTTCATGCTCACCGCGGTGACCGGGGCGAGCCTGAGCAGCGGCGCCCGCGACCTCAGCAGCGTCGGCGCCACCCTCTTCTACCTGGTCGCCTACGGAGCCGCCTCGGTGGGCGCGTTCGCGGTGGTCACCCTGGTCCGCGACCGCAACGGCGAGGCCAGCAGCCTCGACGACTGGGCCGGCCTGGGTCGCCGGCACCCGTGGCTGGCCGGCGCGTTCTCGGTGTTCATGCTGAGCTTCGCCGGCATCCCGCTGACCAGCGGGTTCATCGCCAAGGTCAGCGTGTTCGAGTCGGCCTGGAGCGGCGGCTACGCCTGGCTGGTGGTGGTCGGGGTGGTGCTGAGCCTGCTCGCGGCCTACTTCTACCTGCGGGTCATCGTCACCCTCTTCTTCGCCGATCCGCGCCCGCGCGCTGCCGCCGTCACCACGGACGCCGGCACCACCGCGCCGACCGGCGAGCCGGACCCGACGACCGGTGCCGGACCGGCCGGGCCCGCTGCCGCGGGACCCACCGCGGAGGCCGCCCAGCCCGGCGCCGGCGCCCTCAGCGTCGCGACCCGCAGCGAGGAGGGAGCCGCCGCGCCCGCGGAGGAGACCTCCGTCACGTCGACCGCCTCCCGCCCGGAGCTGGGCGCGGGCGAGGTGGGGGTCGGCCGCGCCGGTGTGGCAACCTATGCAGCGGTGGCGGTCGCCGTGGCGCTCACGGTGGTCTTCGGGTTGGTGCCCGGGCCGCTGCTCGAGCTGGCCCTGCAGGCCAGTGTCTTCCTGAGGTGAGGTGAGGTGTGCCCGACCGACCCGGTCGTCCTGGCGAGACGGTGACCCGTACCGGGGCCGTCGGTGCGGGTGACTCCCACCCCGACCCGGGTCCCGGGCTGCTGCCCGGTGCGCAGGACCCCGGCCTGGAGGCCGCGGTGCGCCGCCGGCTGGAGGCCGTGGAGGAGGGGCTGCTGGTGGCCGCCCAGGCCAACACCGCCCTGGTCACCGAGGCCGCCCAGCACATCATCCGCTCCGGTGGGAAGCGGTTCCGCCCGATGCTGGTGGCGACCGCCGCCGAGCTCGGCGACCGGGTCGACGAGGACGCGCTGCTGGTCGCGGCCCAGGTGGTCGAGCTGACCCACGTCGCCAGCCTCTACCACGACGACGTGATGGACGAGGCCGAGATCCGCCGTGGCGCCCCGAGCGCGAACCAGCGCTGGCAGAACAGCATCGCCATCCTCGTCGGGGACTACCTGTTCGCCCGGGCCAGCGACCTCATCTCGGCCCTCGGGCCGCGGTGGGTGCAGCTGCAGGCGCGCACCTTCGCCCGGCTGGTGCAGGGCCAGATCGCCGAGACCGTCGGACCCGAGCCCGGTGCCGACCCACTGGCCCACCACCTGGCGGTGCTGGCCGACAAGACCGGCTCGCTGATTGCCACCTCGGCGGTCTTCGGCGGGCTGACCGCGGGTCTGGGCGAGCAGCAGCTGGACGCGCTGGCGGCCTACGGCGAGGAGGTCGGGCTGGTCTTCCAGCTGTCGGACGACCTCATCGACATCACCAGCGACGTCACCGGCAAGGAGCCCGGCACCGACCTGCGGGCCGGGGTGCCGACCCTGCCGACGCTGATGCTGGCCCGCTCGGAGCGTGCCGAGGACGTCGACCTCACCCAGGCCGTGCAGTCCGACCTCAGCGACCCGGCCCGGCTGGCCGAGGTGCTCGGCCGGCTGCGCGCGCACCCGGTGATCGAGGAGGCCCGCGAGGTCATCCGGGCCCACGCCCGCACCGCCCTGCGCCACCTCGACGTCCTCCCCGACGTCCCCGCGCGCCAGGCCCTCGCCGCCGTGGCCACCCAGCTCGTCGACCGCGTCAGCTGACCCCGGCGAACCCACCGACGCCCTGAGCCTGTCGAAGGGCGAGCACGCGCCCCCGCCCCCACGCCCCCACCCCTACCCCAGGCGCCATCCCGACCCGGCAGGATGGCCGTTGTGACGACCGAGCTGCACGACCTCGGCGCGCTCGACCTCGCCGCCGCGGTCCGCCGGCGTGAGGTGTCCGCGCTGGAGGTGACCGAGCACTTCCTCACCCGGGCCGAGACCGACGACGTGGGCGCGTTCACGGTGCTGGCGGCCGACCTCGCGCTCGCGCAGGCCCGCGAGACCGACCACCTGCTGCGCACCGACCCCGACGCCGCCGGACCGCTGGCCGGGGTGCCCTGCCCGGTGAAGGACCTGACGCTGGTGGCCGGCGTCCCGGCCCGCTTCGGCACCGCCGCGCTCGACCCGGTGGTGCCGACGGTGGATGACGGGGTGGTCCAGCTGCTGCGCCGCGCCGGCACGATCATGCTCGGCAAGACCTCCACCCCGGAGTTCGGGCTGCCCTGCTACACCGAACCCGACACCGGTCCGCCGGCGGTCACCCCCTGGGACCGCACCCGGTCGGCCGGCGGCTCCAGCGGTGGTGCGGCCGCAGCGGTGGCCGCCCGACTCGTGCCGGTGGCGCACGGCAGCGACGGCGGTGGCTCGATCCGGCTGCCCGCCGCCTGCTGCGGGCTGGTCGGGCTCAAACCCACCCGCGGCCTCGTCTCGCCGGGCCCCCACGGCCAGCCCGGCCCCGGTCTGGCCACCTCGGGCGTGCTCACCCGCGACGTGGCCGACACCGCCGCGCTGCTGGACGTCCTCGCCGTCCCGTGGCCGGGGGACTGGCCGGTGCCGCGGCCGGACTCCTTCGCCGCGGTCGCCGCCCGCCCGCCGCGCCGGCTGCGGGTCGGCGTCCTCACCGCGCCGCTGATCCACCCGGGTGCGCCGGTGCACCCGGCGGCGTTGCGGGCCGTCGAGCGTGCGGCCGGGACGCTGGAGTCGGTCGGGCACGAGGTGACCGGGCTGGAGCCGCCGTTCCCGCCCGAGGCCTGGCAGGGTTTCGCTGCGGTCTGGGCGGTCGGCGCCCTCGGCGCACCGGTCCCGCCCGAGCGGGAGGAGCGGCTGCGGCCCCTGACCCGGTGGCTGCGCGAGCGCGGGCGGTCGGTCACCGGGCTCGCCCACGCCCGCGCGCTGCAGGCCATGCAGCAGCTCACCCAGCAGGTGGGCACCGCCTGGCAGCACGTCGACGTCGTGCTCACCCCCACGATGGCCGCCGCGCCGTGGCCGGTCGGCGCGCTGCGGGACGACGCCGACCCCGCCGCCGACTTCGACGGCCAGACCGCCCAGACCCCCTGGTGCAGCGTCTGGAACATCACCGGCGCCCCGTCGCTGCAGCTCCCCCTGCACGCGGAGGAGGTGGACGGCCGCCGGCTGCCGTTCGGGGTGCTGCTCGGCGGACGTCCCGGTGCGGACGCCGAGCTGCTCGCCCTGGGTGCCGAGCTGGAGGGCCTGCTGGGACGCCCGACGCCCGGGCTCGCCTGACGCGCTGCGCCGGGTGCGGGTGGCCGGTGAGCCGCCGGCATGGCAGGGTCGCGTCCGAGACGAGGAGGGAGCGCGTGCCTCCACCCCCGGGGAGCAGGCCCCACCCGATCGGTCACGGCGTGGCGGTGGCGGTCCGTCAGCGTCCCGGGCGGCGGAGGGCCCTGCTGGTCAGCACGGTCGTCCTGGCGCTGAGCTGCGCCGCCGTGCTCACGTTGCTCGTGCTGGCCACCCAGACCTCGCCGATGCTGGCCCGGCGCTCGTGGTCGTCTCCGTGCTGGCGTCGGCGGGGCTGGTGATGCTCCTGCTCACCACGCTCGCGCACCGCGGGCCGGTGGTCGTCGTCGACGACACCGGGATCCGGCTGCGCGACCTGCTCGGCTGGACCCAGGTGCCCTGGACGACCCTGCGGGCGGTCACCACCAGCGCCGGCGGCCGGGTGCTCGACCTCGACGCCCCCGGCGGTGTCTTCTACAACGACGCGCTGACCCGACGTCCCCGCCAGCGCTACAAGATCGACGGACTCGAGGTGCGCCCCGACCACCTGGTGGCCTACCTGCAGCACCGGCACGTCGTCGCCACCCGCCGCTGAGCCGTCTCCCGCCGCGACGTGCCCGGGCGCGGGTGTGGCGAGAGCGTCGGTCCGGAGCGCCGGGAACCGACGCCCCGGCCACAGTCGCCACCCGTCGGCTGGCGTGACCGGGGGGAGAGGGTTGTGCACAGGTGGTCCGGTACGGACGCGCGGGACGCCGCGGGCTCGTAGGGTGTCCGGGTGAGTGAGCGGTCGTGGGACCCGGGAGATCCGCCCGAGGAGTGGGAGCCTCCCGAGGAGGAGCCGCCGCCGGAGGACTGGGAGCCTCCGGCCGACTGGGTGCCGTCCGAGCCGCCAGCGCCGGCCGGCGGGGAGCGCGCGGCGAGGCGCCGGCCGTCGAGCCCGCTGGAGGCGCTGCAGCGGGTGTGGGGCTACGACGCCTTCCGTGGCCAGCAGGCCGAGATCATCGACACCGTGGTGGCCGGCGGCGACGCGGTCGTGCTGATGCCGACCGGCGGCGGGAAGAGCCTGTGCTACCAGGTGCCGGCGCTGGTCCGTCCCGGGACGGGGGTGGTGATCAGCCCGCTGATCGCGCTCATGCACGACCAGGTGGACGCTCTGGAGCAGCTCGGCGTCCGCGCGGCCTACCTCAACTCCACCCAGGACCCCGACCAGCGCCGCGACGTCGAGCGGCGGCTGCTGGCCGGTGAGCTGGACCTGCTCTACCTCGCGCCGGAGCGGCTGCCCGCCGCCACCGGTCTGCTCGACCGGGCCGAGATCGCGCTCTTCGCCATCGACGAGGCGCACTGCGTCAGCGCCTGGGGCCACGACTTCCGCCCCGACTACCTGCGGCTGTCGGTGCTGCACGAGCGCTGGCCGCAGGTGCCGCGGATCGCGCTGACCGCCACCGCCACCACCGAGACCCGCGCCGAGATCGTCGACCGGCTCGCGCTCACCGGCGCCCGGGTCTTCGTCGCCAGCTTCGACCGCCCCAACATCCAGTACCGGATCTCGCCCAAGAACGACGCCCGCGGCCAGCTGCTCCGGCTGGTGCGCGAGGAGCACCCCGGCGAGGCGGGGATCGTCTACTGCCTCAGCCGGGCCTCGGTGGAGAAGACGGCGGAGTGGCTGGCCGGCCAGGGGGTGACGGCGCTGCCGTACCACGCCGGCCTGGACGCGGCGACCCGCTCGCGCCACCAGTCCCGCTTCCTGCGCGAGGACGGGGTGGTGATGGTGGCCACGATCGCCTTCGGGATGGGCATCGACAAGCCCGACGTCCGCTTCGTCGCCCACCTCGACCTGCCCAAGTCGGTCGAGGGCTACTACCAGGAGACCGGACGCGCCGGACGCGACGGGCTGGCCTCCACCGCCTGGCTGGCCTACGGACTCCAGGACGTGGTGCAGCAGCGCCGGATGATCGCTGAGGGCGAGGGGGACCGGCAGCGCAAACGCGCCCAGACCCTGCACCTGGACGCCATGCTCGCCCTCTGCGAGACGGTCACCTGCCGCCGCCACCAGCTGCTCGCCTACTTCGGCGAGCAGAGCGGGGACGCCTGCGGCAACTGCGACACCTGCCTGGCCCCGCCGGAGTCCTACGACGGCACCGTCCCGGCGCAGAAGCTGCTGTCGACCGTGGTGCGGCTGCAGCGCGAGCGCGGGCAGGCCTTCGGCGCCGGCCACCTGGTCGACATCCTGCTCGGCCGCGAGACCGAGCGCGTGCGCCGCTTCGGCCACGACCAGCTCACCACCTGGGGCATCGGCACCGAGCTCGACGAGGCGGGTTGGCGCGGGGTGGTCCGCCAGCTGCTGGCCCTCGGGCTGCTGCAGGTGCAGGGGGAGTACGGCGTGCTCGGGCTGACCGAGGCCTCCACCGAGGTGCTCCGCGGGCAGCGCACCGTCCGGTTCCGGCGCGAGCAGGAGCGGGTGCAGCGCAGCAGCCGCCGCAGCGCCGCCCCGTCCCGCCGCGAGCTGGACGCCGACGCCGAGGAGCTGTTCCAGCGGCTGCGCAGCTGGCGCTCCCAGGTCGCCAAGGAGCAGGCCGTGCCCGCCTACGTGGTCTTCTCCGACGCCACCCTGGCCGGCATCGCCAGCGCCCGACCGGCCGACGAGCAGGCGCTCCGCGCGGTGTCTGGCGTCGGCGAGGCCAAGCTCGCCCGCTACGGCGAGGCCGTCCTCGAGGTGGTCACCGAGCCCACCCCGTCCTGACCCGCCGGTGGGACGGGCGCGTCCCCGGCCAGCCCGGGGACGCGCCCGCACGGGTCACCAGATGGAGACGCGCTCCGACTCCGGCAGCCACAGGGCGTCACCCTCGGTGACGCCGAAGGCGGTGTAGAAGTCGTCGATGTTGCGCACGATCTGGTTGCAGCGGAACTCGTTGGGCGAGTGCGGGTCGGTGGCGATCCGCTGCCGCACCGCCTCCGGGCGCAGCTTGGACTGCCAGATGGTCGCCCAGGACAGGAACAGCCGCTGCTCACCGGTGTAGCCGTCGATCGGCTCGTCGGCGCCCTTGGCCTCCTGGGCGATCCGCCACGCCTTGAGCGCGATCGACAGCCCGCCGAGGTCGCCGATGTTCTCCCCGATGGTGAGCGCCCCGTTGACCTTGAGCTCGGGGGCGCCCTCGGGCGAGAGCTGGCCGTACTGCTCGATCAGCGACCTCGTCCGGGCCTCGAAGGCCTGCCGGTCCTCCGCGGTCCACCAGTCGCGCAGCCGGCCCTCGCCGTCGCAGGTGGAGCCCTGGTCGTCGAAGCCGTGCCCGATCTCGTGGCCGATCACCGCGCCGATGCCGCCGTAGTTGACCGCGTCGTCAGCGGCCTCGTCGAAGAACGGCGGCTGCAGGATCGCCGCGGGGAAGACGATCTCGTTGCGCAGCGGGTGGTAGTAGGCGTTGACCGTCTGCGGGGTCATGAACCACTCGTGCGCCTCGATCGGCTGGTCGATCTTGCCGAGCTGGAAGTCCAGGTCGAAGGCGACCGAGCGCAGCACGTTGCCGATCAGGTCGTCGGCCCTGATCTCGAGCGCGGCGTAGCTGCGCCACTTGTCGGGGAAGCCGATCTTGGGCGTGAAGTTCGCCAGCTTGGTCAGCGCCTCGGCCTTGGTGGCCTCGGTCATCCAGTCCAGGTCGGTGATCGAGCGGCGGTAGGCCTCGATGAGGTTGGCCACCAGCTCGTCCATCCGCTCCTTGGCGACGGGGGAGAAGTGGCGCTCGACGTAGATCTTGCCGACCGCCTCGCCGAGCACGCCCTCGACCAGGTCGACCCCGCGCTTCCACCGCTCCTTGAGCACCGGCGTCCCCGACAGCACGGTGCCGTAGAAGCCGAACCGCTCGTCGACGAAGTCGCTGCTGAGGTAGGGCGAGCGGCCGGTGACGACCTTCCAGCGCGCCCAGGCCAGCCAGGAGTCCAGCCGCTCCTCGGTGACCAGGGCGGCCACCTCGGTGAAGAAGGACGGCTGGCAGTCGATGACGTCGGTGGCCGAGGCCGGGACGCCGACCTCGCCGAACAGCTCGACCAGCCCCAGCGCGGGGGAGGCGGCGGCGAAGTCGGCGATCGTCCTCGGGTTGTACATCTGCCGCATGTCGCGGGTGCGCACCTTGTCCCAGTGGGAGGCCGCGATCTCGGTCTCCAGGGCGAACACCAGCTCGGCCTGCGCCTCCGCGTCGGCCACCCCGGCCAGCGCCAGCGACCGGGCCACGTGACCGCGGTAGGCGGTGCGGATCTCGGCGTGGGACTCCTCGCGGTAGTAGGCCTCGTCCGGCAGCCCCAGCCCGCCCTGCGCGGCGAAGAGCACGTAGCGCTGCGGGTTGCCGGGGTCGGCGTCGACGTCCAGCCCGACCAGGGACGGCAGCCCGCGCCGGGTCAGCCAGCCCAGCAGGGCCGGCAGCCCGTCGGTGCTGGTGACGGCGTCGACCCGGGCCAGCTCGTCGGCGAGCGGAGCGGCGCCGGCGGCCTCGATCGTCTCGGTGTCCATGAAGGAGGTGTAGAGGTCGGCGATCCGCGCGGCGTCGGTGCCCGGCTCGGGGTCGGCCTCGCTGCTCAGCCCGGTGATGATGTCGCGGACGGCCTCCTCGGCGGCGTCGCGCAGCAGCAGGAACGCGCCGGTGCCCGGCTTGTCCTCCGGGATCTCGGCGGTCGCCAGCCAGCGTCCGTTGACGTGGCGGTAGAGGTCGTCCTGCACCCGGGTGGCCGGGTCGAAGGAGGACGGGTCGAGGGACTGCGGTGTCATCACGTCGGTCACCCACGCGACCCTACTCGGCCGTCCGGACGCCGGTTCGCCCGTGTTCGCCACAGCGGACAGCATCTGGCCGGAAGCAGGAGCACGCTGGTCCCAGACGCACCGACCTGAGGAGTTCCCGTGCAGCCCTTCCAGCTCGCCATCGACCCCGCCGACATCGACGACCTGCGCCAGCGCCTGTCCCGCACCCGCTGGCCCGAACAGCTCCCCGGCACGACCGGCTGGGCCAAGGGGGTGCCGGTCGCCGAGGCCCGCGCCTGGGCCGCCGACCTCGCCGGCTTCGACTGGCGGGCCCTGCAGGACGAGCTCAACGCCCTGCCGCAGTGGACCACCGAGGTCGACGGCGCGACCCTCCACCTCGTCCACGCCCGCTCCACCCGCGAGGACGCCGTCCCCCTGCTCCTGCTGCACGGCTGGCCCGGCACCGTGGTCGAGCTCATCGACCTGGTCGGCCCGCTGACGGAGCCGGAGAGCCCGGACGACCCCGCCTTCCACGTCGTCATCCCCTCCCACCCCGGCGTCGGGCTGTCGGGGCGGACGGCGGAGCCCGGCTGGGGCGTCCCCCGCACCGCCCGGGCCTACGCCACCCTGATGGCCGAGCTGGGCTACGGCTCCTACGTGGTGCAGGGCGGCGACCACGGTGCCGTCCTCGCCCCGCACGTCGGCCGAGTCGACGCCGAGCACGTCCGTGGGATCCACGTCAACGCCGCCACCATCGGGTTCATGCCGATGGGGGAGGTGGACGAGGACACCGCGGCGACGCTCAGCCCGCTGGAGCAGCAGCGCCTGGGCCGGATCGCGGAGTTCATGAGCGACGGCAGCGGCTACAACACCATCCAGGCCACCCGTCCGCAGACCATCGGCTACGGGCTGGAGGACTCCCCGGTGGCACTGCTCACCTGGATCGTGGAGAAGGTGCAGGCCTGGACCCACGACCAGACCCGGCTCGCCGACCCGCACTACCGCACCCGCCACCTGGCCGACGTCCTCATCTACTGGCTGACCCGCACCGCCACCTCGGCCGCCGACAACGTCTACGCCAGCTACGGCGACCTCTTCGCCGACCCCGCCGCCGGTGCGGTCTCCGGCGTGCCGACGGCAGTCGTCGCCTACGCCGAGGACGTCTCCATCCGGCGGTTCGCCGAGCAGGCCCACCGCATCGTGCGCTGGACCGACGTCGACCACGGCGGCCACTTCGCCGCCCTGGAGCAGCCCGAGCACCTGGTCGCCGACCTGCGCGCCTTCGTCCGCGAGCTGTCCTAGCCGGCCGACCCGCCGGCCCGCGTGCCGCCTCCCGTGGCCGCCCGCGGGACCGGTGGGTCGCGACGCCGAGGCGTCACCGGCCCGTCCGCCGACGTCCATCCCCGGGCCACCCGCCGGCCGGCCGTGGTGCGGAACCGTGGACAGTGGGTACCGGCCGGTCGACGACCACCGAGCAGGAGGCGCAGATGGACGAGCAGTCGACGGTGTGGCAGCACACGGAGATCAGCGACCTCGACACGGCGGCGGTCGCGGGGGTCGACGCCTGGTGGCGGGCGGCCAACTACCTCTCGGTCGGGCAGATCTACCTGCTCGACAACCCGCTGCTGCGGCGCGAGCTGACGCGCGAGGACGTCAAACCGCGGCTGCTGGGCCACTGGGGCACCACCCCGGGGCTCAACTTCCTCTACGCCCACCTCAACCGGGCGATCACCGAGCGGGCCACCCAGGCGATGTACATCACCGGGCCCGGGCACGGCGGACCGGGACTGGTCGCCAACTCCTACCTCGAGGGCACCTACACCGAGACCTACCCCGACATCAGCGGTGACGAGGAGGGGCTGCGCAAGCTGTTCCGCCAGTTCTCCTTCCCCGGCGGCATCCCCAGCCACGTGGCGCCGGAGACGCCCGGCTCGATCCACGAGGGCGGTGAGCTGGGCTACGCGCTGTCCCACGCCTACGGCGCCGCCTTCGACAACCCCGACCTGCTGGTCGCCACCGTGGTCGGCGACGGCGAGGCCGAGACGGGGCCGCTGGCCACCGGCTGGCACGGCAACAAGTTCCTCAACCCCGCCACCGACGGCGTCGTGCTGCCGATCCTGCACCTCAACGGCTACAAGATCGCCAACCCCACCGTGCTCGCCCGCATCCCCGAGGACGAGCTGGTCGCGCTGATGCGCGGCTACGGTTACACCCCGCACCTGTTCACCGGCGGCTTCGACGACGAGCCGGTCGAGGAGGTCCACCGCCGCTTCGCCCGGGTGCTGGACGAGGTGCTCAACGAGATCGCCGAGATCAAGGCCGCCGCCGCGCGGGGACGCACCGAGCGCCCGGCCTGGCCGATGATCGTCTTCCGCACCCCCAAGGGCTGGACCTGCCCCGACACCATCGACGGGCGCCGCACCGAGGACTCCTGGCGGGCCCACCAGGTGCCGCTGGCCAGCGCCCGCGACACCCCCGAGCACCTCACCGTGCTGCGCCGCTGGATGGAGTCCTACCGGCCCGAGGAGCTCTTCGACGAGGGCGGCTCGCTGCGCCCGGAGGTGGCCGCGCTGGCCCCCGACGGCGACCTGCGGATGAGCGCCAGCCCGCACACCAACGGCGGGCTGCTGCTGCGCGACCTGCGGATGCCCGACTTCCGCGACTTCGCCGTCGACGTGCCCACCCCGGGCGGCGCCATCGGCGAGCCGACCAAGGTGCTGGGGCAGTGGCTGGCCGAGGTGGTCCGCCGCAACCCGGACAACTTCCGCGTCTTCGGGCCGGACGAGACGGCGTCCAACCGGCTGCAGGCGGTCTACGAGGCCACCGACAAGCAGTGGAACGCCGGCTACCTGCCCACCGACGCCGAGGACGACCACCTGGCCCCGTCCGGCCGGGTGATGGAGGTGCTCAGCGAGCACCAGTGCCAGGGGTGGCTGGAGGGCTACCTGCTCACCGGCCGGCACGGGGTGTTCTCCTGCTACGAGGCGTTCATCCACATCGTCGACTCGATGTTCAACCAGCACGCGAAGTGGCTGGACTCCTGCAACGACATCGCCTGGCGTCAGCCGGTGGCCAGCCTCAACTACCTGCTGTCCTCCCACGTCTGGCGCCAGGACCACAACGGCTTCAGCCACCAGGACCCGGGCTTCCTCGACCACGTGCTCAACAAGAAGGCCGAGATCGTCCGGGTGTACCTGCCGCCGGACACCAACACGCTGCTGTCGACCTACGACCACTGCCTGCGCTCGCGCAACTACGTCAACGTGGTGGTGGCCGGCAAGCAGCCGGGACCGCAGCTGCTGACGATGGACCAGGCGATCGCGCACTGCACCCGCGGGCTGGGCATCTGGGAGTGGGCGGGCACCGAGGTGGCCGGCGAGGACCCCGACGTGGTGCTGGCCTGCGCCGGTGACATCCCCACCCTGGAGGTGCTGGCCGCCGCGGACCTGCTGCGCCAGCACCTGCCGCAGCTCCGGGTGCGGGTGGTCAACGTGGTCGACCTGATGCGGCTGCAGGACGAGAAGGAGCACCCGCACGGGCTGTCCGACCGCGACTTCGACACCATCTTCACCACCACCGCACCAGTGGTGTTCGCCTTCCACGGCTACCCCTGGCTGATCCACCGGCTCACCTACCGCCGGCACGCCCATCCGAACCTGCACGTGCGCGGGTACAAGGAGGAGGGCACCACCACCACGCCGTTCGACATGGTGATGCTCAACGACCTCGACCGCTACCACCTGGTGATGGACGTCATCGACCGCGTCCCGGGTCTCGGCTCGCGGGCGGCCGGGCTGCGCCAGCAGATGGCCGACGCCCGCCTCGCCGCCCGCCGCTGGACCCGCGAGCACGGCGACGACATCCCCGCCGTCCGCGACTGGGTGTGGCCGGACGCCGGCGACGCCCTCGACACCTCCGGCCAGCAGGGCACGGTCTCCACCGGCGGCGACAACGAGTAGCCGGTCTGGTGGACCGCCCCGCTGCGACATCGCAGCGGGGTGTGCCACCTCGTGGGCCGGGCGGCCCTCGCGCGCCGGCACGGGACGGTACGGTCGTGCCGTGGTCGACGACGCGCACGCCCTGTCCGGTCTGGTGGTGGACGAGCCGAGGCAGATCGCCTCGGGCGGCACCTGGTACGAGGGGCCGGCCTGGCTGCCCGACGGCTCCCTGGTGTGGAGCGACGTGGTGGGCAACCGGTTGCTGCGCTGGTCCGGCGGCGACGGGCCCGACACCGGCTTCAGCGCCGGTGTCACGGTCGACATGGAGCCCTCGCACCACCAGAACGGGCACACCCTCGACCGCGACGGCCGACTCGTCGCGGCCAGCCACGGCGAGCGGGCGGTGGTCCGTCGCGAGGCCGACGGCTCGTGGACGCGGCTGGTCGAGCGCTGGCAGGGCCGGCGGTTCAACTCACCCAACGACGTGGTGGTGGCCCGCGACGGCGCCGTCTGGTTCACCGACCCCCGCTACGGGCTGGACAAGCCCGAGGAGGGCTACGGCGGCGAGGCCGAGATCGACGGGTGCCACGTCTACCGGCTCGACCCGGGCGGCGACGTCGAGCAGGTGACGCCGGCGATGCCCGGCCCCAACGGGCTCGCGTTCAGCCCCGACGAGACGGTGCTCTACGTCGTCGACTCCGCCGAGGGTCTGCTTCGGCACTTCCCGGTGCACGGCACCGGCCTCGGCCGGGGCACGGTGGTCGCCGGGCACCCCAACCCCGACGGTCTGCGGGTGGACGCCGACGGCCGGGTCTGGTGCTCGGCCGCCGACGGCGTCCGGGTGTACCAGCCGGGGGAGGGCACGGCCCCGCTGACCCTGCTCGGCACCGTCCCCACCCCGCAGCGCGCGGCCAACCTCGCCTTCGGCGGCCCGGACGGCCGCACCCTCGCCATCACCGCCACCGACGCCGTCTGGCTGGTGCAGACCACCGTCCGCGGCGCCGTCTGACCCCGGGAACAGATTAGCCGGAGCCTCAGCGGACCTGCCAGGTGTCGCTGCCGGCGATGAGGTCCTGCAGCGCGTCGTCACCGACGCCACCCTCCTGGGCCAGCCGGACCTGCTCGCGGGCGAGGTCGTCGTAGGCCGGGCGCTCGACGTCGCGGAAGATGCCGATCGGGGAGCGCTGCAGCACCCCGGCGTCGGTCAGCCGGGAGAGCCCGAAGGCGTAGGTCGGGTCGGTGCGGTGGGCGTCGTGCACCACCAGCGCGTCCTCGCCGACCTCGGCCACCTCCCGCACGGCCAGCTCACCGGTGGCGGCGTCACGGACGACCCCGAGCCGGCCCCCGGCGCCGAAACGGATCGGCTCGCCGTGGCGCAGCGGGATGATCGACTCCACCGCGGAGTCCTTGTCCTTCACCGCCTCGAAGGCGCCGTCGTTGAAGATCGGGCAGTTCTGGTAGATCTCCACGAACGAGGAGCCGCGGTGGTCGGCCGCCGCCCTGAGCACCTCGGTCAGGTGCTGGCGGTCGGAGTCGATGGTGCGGGCCACGAACGAGGCCTCCGCGCCGAGCGCCAACGAGACCGGGTTGAACGGGCTGTCCAGCGAGCCCATCGGCGTCGACTTGGTGACCTTGCCGATCTCCGACGTCGGCGAGTACTGGCCCTTGGTCAGCCCGTAGATCCGGTTGTTGAACAGCAGGATCGTGAAGTTGACGTTGCGGCGCAGCGCGTGGATCAGGTGGTTGCCGCCGATCGACAGCGCGTCGCCGTCACCGGTCACCACCCACACGCCCACGTCGGGACGGCTGGTCGCCACCCCGGTGGCGATCGCCGGTGCCCGGCCGTGGATGGAGTGCATGCCGTAGGAGTCGACGTAGTAGGGGAAGCGGGAGGAGCAGCCGATCCCGGAGACGATCACGGTGTTCTCGCGCTTGATGCCGAGTTCGGGCATCAGGCCCTGGAAGGCCGACAGCACGGCGTAGTCGCCGCAGCCGGGGCACCAGCGGACCTCCTGGTCGCTGGTGAAGTCCTTGCGGTTGAGCGGCTCGATGGCGAGCGGGACGCCGGACAGGCCCTTGTAGAGGGGACGGGTGCTCGGATCGGTGGTGGTCATCGGGTCTCCTCGGAAGAGGTGCCGTTCGAGGGTGGGATGGGGACGCTGCGCTGGGTGCTGTCGAGGTCGAAGTGCTGCTCGCCGACGAACTGGCGCACCTCGTCGGTGCGCAGCGCCGCCAGCTCGGCCGCGATCTCCGCGGCGCTGCGGCCCTCCTCCTCGTCGACCACGGTGATGAGGTCGCGGGCCAGCTCCGACAGCGAGATCGGCAGGCCCCGCACCCGGGAGTAGGACTCGACGTCGACCAGGTACTTCGCCCGCAGCAGCAGGGCGAGCTGGCCGGAGTTCATCTCCGGGACGATGACGCGGCGGTAGCGGCGCAGCACCTCGCCCAGGTTGGCCGGGAACGGGTTGAGGTGGCGCAGGTGGGTCTGGGCCACCTGGTGGCCCTCGTTGCGCACCCGGCGGACGGCGGCGGTGATCGGGCCGTAGGAGGAGCCCCAGCCGAGCACCAGCACCTTCGCCCCGCGACCGTCCTCCACGCCCGGGTCGTCGACCACCAGGTCGGGGATGTCGCGGACGACGCCGTCGACCTTGGCCTGGCGGGTGCGGATCATCTCCTCGTGGTTGGCCGGGTCGTAGGACACGTTGCCGGTGTCCTTGGCCTTCTCGATGCCGCCGATCCGGTGCTCCAGACCCGGCGTGCCCGGGACGGCCCACGGCCGGGCCAGGGTCTCCTCGTCGCGGCGGTAGGGGTGGAAGACCGCGTTGCCCTTGGCGTCGGTGGCGTTCGGCTCGGTGGCGAAGGCGGGGTCGATGGGCGGGATGTCGGCCAGCTCGGGCAGCCGCCACGGCTCGGCGCCGTTGGCCAGGTAGCCGTCGGAGAGCATCATCACCGGCGTCCGGTACTTCACCGCGATCCGCACCGCCTCGATGGCGGTGTCGAAGCAGTCGGCGGGGGACTGGGCGGCCAGCACCGGGATCGGTGCCTCGCCGTTGCGGCCGAACATCACCTGCAGCAGATCGGCCTGCTCGGTCTTGGTCGGCATGCCGGTGCTCGGGCCAGCGCGCTGGACGTCGACGACCACCAGCGGCAGCTCGGTCATCACCCCCAGACCGATGGTCTCGGCCTTGAGCGCGATCCCGGGGCCGGACGACGTCGTGACACCCAGGTGGCCGGCGAAGGAGGCGCCCAGGGCGGCGCCGACGGCGGCGATCTCGTCCTCGGCCTGGAAGGTGGTGACGCCGTGGCGCTTGTGCTTGCTCAGCTCGTGCAGCACGTCGGAGGCCGGCGTGATCGGGTAGGCGCCGAGGAACATCGGCAGCCCGGCCTTGTGCGCGCCGGTGATGAGGCCGTACGCCGTGGCGAGGTTGCCCGAGATCTGGCGGTAGCGCCCGGCCGGCATCGGGGCCGGGGAGACCTCGTAGCGGACGGCGAACGTCTCGGTGGTCTCACCGAAGGCGTGCCCGGCCTTGAACGCGGTGATGTTGGCGTCGCGGATGTCGGGCTTGCGGGCGAACTTCTGGGTGAGGAAGGACAGCGTCCCCTCGGTGGGGCGGTGGTAGAGCCACGACACCAGACCGAGGGCGAACATGTTCTTGGCCCGCGAGGCGTCCTTGCGGCTCAGCCCGAAGTCCTTCACCGCGGCCACGGTCATGCCGGTGAGGTCGAGGGCGTGCAGCTGGTAGTCGGCCAGGCTGCCGTCGGTCAGCGGGTCGGCGGCGTAGCCCACCTTGGTGAGGTTCCGCTTGGTGAACTCCGCGCTGTCGGCGATGATCACCGCGCCGCGCGGGAGGTCGGCCACGTTGGCCTTGAGCGCGGCCGGGTTCATCGCCACCAGGACGTCCGGACGGTCGCCGGGGGTCATGATGTCGTAGTTGGCGAAGTGGATCTGGAAGCTGGAGACGCCGGGCAGGGTGCCCTGGGGTGCCCGGATCTCGGCCGGGAAGTTCGGCAGCGTGGAGATGTCGTTGCCGAAGGCTGCGGAGTCCGAGGTGAAACGGTCCCCGGTGAGCTGCATGCCGTCGCCGGAGTCCCCGGCGAAGCGGATCACCACGCGGTCGAGTGTCTGCACTGCTGGCACGGAGAACTAGCCCCTCTGGATCGGTCCGGCCCCGCACCGACGTCGGCGAGACCGGATTGCACTGTACGCGCCTTGCGTAATTCCCCTGGACAGCGTCCACACCCACCGAGCTATTCCGCCGCGGTCGGCGGCACGGCGTGATCCGCGCCACCACGCCCGGGTCGCGGAGCACCGTTCGCGTACGCTGGGCCCGCACGCGCTCGACCCCGCCTCCGGACGTCCGGGGCCCGAGCCGGCGCTGCCGCCCGCGGCCGTGTCCGGCGGGTCGCTGCCGCCGGA
Organism: Desertihabitans brevis; assembly: GCF_003327535.1. NCBI lineage: Bacteria > Bacillati > Actinomycetota > Actinomycetes > Propionibacteriales > Propionibacteriaceae > Desertihabitans > Desertihabitans brevis. The sequence goes on from NZ_QOUI01000005.1 coordinate 182,509, forward strand.
CGACGTGAGGAGGACCGTGAGCCAGGGAGTACTGCCACCGGCGAGCCCGGCCACGCAGCCGACCCCGTCGCGGCCCCGCCCCGCCCGGACCGCGCTGGCCGGGGTCCGCCCCGCGCTCGCGGGTGCCTGGGCCGTCGCGGCCGTCCGGCGCGGTCTGCTCGGCGTGGTGCTCATCACCGTCGGCTCGCTCACCCCCGGCTACCTCCCCGAGGCCAACCCGGTGCACGCGGTGCCGGGCGTCTCCCTCCTGCAGACCGGGCTGGGCGCCACCCTGGGCACGGCGGTGCTGCTGCTCGGCGTCGGGCTGCTGATCGACGCCTGGGTGGCGCTGCGTCCCTCCCGCGCGGTCGGGCTCAGCCTGCCGGCGGTGCTCGCCATCTGGAGCGTCCCGTTCCTGCTGGCCCCGCCGGTGTTCTCCGCCGACGCCTACGCCTACGCGGCCGAGGGCTGGCTGATGCACCACGGCCTCAACCCCTACGACGTCGGGGTGGGCTCGCTGCCCGGCCCCTTCGCCGACCAGACGGTGATGGTGTGGCGCTGGACGCCCGCCCCCTACGGGCCGCTCGACCTGGTGCTCAACCACGCCGTCGTCGACCTGTTCGGCGGCCACGCCTACTGGGCCGTGGTGGGCATGCGGCTGCCGGTGGTGGTCGCCGTGGCGATCATGGCGGTGCTGCTGCCCCGGCTGGCCGACCGGACCGGCGTGGACCGCCAGCTGGTGCTCTGGCTGGCCCTGGTCAACCCGCTGACCTTCGTGCACCTGGTGGGCGGGGCCCACAACGACGCGCTGATGATGGCGCTGGTGGTGATCGGCCTCTGGCTCGCCCTGCAGGGTCGCCTGCTGCTGGCGGTCCTGGCCGTCGCCGCCGCGGCCGCGATCAAGGTGCCGGCGATCCTCGCGGTGCTGGCCGTCGCCGTCCTCGCCGACCCGGTGCTCACCCGCGCGAACGCGCTGTCGCTGGAGCGGTACCGCCCCGGCCGCGGGCTGGTCGACACCCGTGCGCGGGTGCTGCGCACCATCCGGCGGGGGGTGGTGGCCTCGGTGCTGGTGATCGCGGCGTTCCTGCTCATCAACCTGGCCACCGGGCTCGGCTTCGGCTGGATCCCCGGTATGAACGTGCCCGGCATGGTGAAGACGATGTCGCCCTCGACGATGCTCGGCGAGCTGTTCTCCCAGCTGTTCTACGCCCTCGGGCTGTACGACCTGTCCTGGACGTCGGTGCGCGTGGTGCGCACGCTGTTCATGGTCGGCGCGGTGGTGCTGATCGGCTGGCTGGCGCTGACCGTGGCGCACCGGCGTCCGCTGACCTCGCTGGCCTGGTCCTTCCTCGCGGTGGCGCTCTGCGGACCGGTGCTGCACGGCTGGTACCTGTCCTGGGGCGGTGTGCTGCTCGGGCTGAGCCGCCCGAGCCGGGTCATGGTGCGCGCGGCGGTCTGGGTCTCCAGCGGGCTGCTCGTCTACATCGCGGTGAACCTGGCGTGGAAGAACGACGCCACCGTGCTCGGCGCGGTCGCGGCCGGGCTGATCGCCTGGCGGCTGTGGGAGCTGGACCGCACCTTCGCCGCGGAGTTCCCCGGCGAGCCCGGCTGGCGGCTGCTGGTGCCGCGGCCCAGCGACGTCGTCCGGCTGGACCCGCTCGGGGTGACCTCGGTCCGCCGGTCCTCGCTCAGCCGCTGACGCCCGGGCGGGTGCGGCGCAGCCACCCCAGCCCCAGCACCGGCAGCAGCACCGGGATGAACAGGTAGCCCTGGCCGAAGTGCGACCACACGGTGGGCTCGGGGAACCAGGCCGGCGCGGCCAGGCTGAGCCCGCCGACCACCAGCACCCCGGCCAGCTCCAGCGCGCACGAGAAGGCGGCCAGCCGACGGGAGGTGCGGTCGCCGAGGGCGAGCGCGGTGGTGGCCACCAGGTAGAAGACGGCCGCCACCGCCGACAGCACGAAGGCGACCGGGGCGACCTCGAAGCGGTCGATGATCTGCACCACCGAGCGGGCCGTGGCGGCCAGCGCGAACACCCCGTACACGGCGACGAGCACCCGTCCCCAGCCGGTCCGGGTGCGGCGGGCGTCGGCGTCCTCAGCCACCGGCGTACACCTGGTGCATCCGCAGCACCATCGCCGGCACGGTGACGCAGGCGACCACCAGCACCCCCGCACCGCCCCGGCTGCGGTCGGCCAGCGCCCAGAAGGTGCCGACCGGCAGGATGAGCAGCACCCCGACCAGGTACACCCCGAAGGTCAGCAGGTTCGGGATCTGCTGCTGGGCGCCCAGCACGAAGCCGAGCACCGCCTGCACGACCAGTCCGAGCTCGACCAGCGCGAGCACCCCGAGCAGCACCTGGTCGCCGCGGCGGGTCAGCAGCAGCGGCTGGCGGGTGACGATCTTGACCACCGCCCACACCACCACCACCAGGCACAACCCCGTCAGGGCGAGCGAGAGACCGAGGACCACGACGCCGGAGCCTACCGACCACCCGTCCTCGGCCCCTGAGAACGTGTATGTCATCGCGGTCACGTCCGGCGCGCCGCGGCGTGTCCCGCTGCGCGGAGCCGTCGACGCACACGATCCCAGGGCGGCGCCCACCGCCCTCAGTCCAGGACCGCGGCCACCTCGGTCGGGTCGACGTCCTCCAGCCGCGCGTGCGTCCAGCGCGGCGTGCGGTCCTTGTCCACCAGCTGGGCCCGCACGCCCTCGGCGAAGTCGGGGTGCGCGGCGAGCCGGGGGGCGAGCCGGCGGTCCTGCTCGAGCACGTCGGCCAGCGAGGTCATCGTCTCCGCCCGGCGCAGCGCGGCCAGGGTGACCGCCACCGCGAACGGGCTCCGCGCCCGGATGTCGGCCGCGGCGGCCCGGGCCACCGGGTCGTCGGCGGCCTCGAGCCGCTGGACCACCGCCACCGGGTCGTCCCCGGCGAAGAACGGGTCCAGCCCATCGGTCAGCCAGGCGCTGGTGACCTCCTCGCGGCCGGCCCCGAGGCCCGAGACGTCCCCGCCGGCTGCGAGCCGGTCGACCACCTCGGGCAGCTGGCCGGCGCCGAGCAGCCGGTCGGCCAGCCCGAGCGCGACGGCGTCCGCCCCGCCGACGGTGCCGCCGGTGAGCGCCATCCTGGTGCCGCGCTGCCCGGGCGCGCGCGAGAGCCACCACAGCGCGCCCACGTCGGGGAAGAACCCGATGATCGTCTCCGGCATCGCCAGCCGGGTGCGCCCGGTCACGCACCGCACGGCCGCGTGCACCGACAGCCCGACCCCGCCGCCCATGACGATGCCGTCCATCCAGGCCACCACCGGCACCGGTGCGTCCGCCACGGCGGCATCGGTCGCGTACTCCTCGGCGAAGAACTCCACACCGGCGCCGGTCCCGGCCAGCACCGACTCCCGCACCGCGCGGACGTCCCCGCCGGCGCACAGCCCGCGCTCCCCGGCCCCGTCCAGCAGCACCGCGCCCGCGCCGGCCTCGGCGTGCTCGTGCAGCGCCCGGCGCACCGCCACCACCATGGGGGTGGTGAGCGCGTTGATCGACTGCGGACGGTTGAGCCGGATCCGCCCCAGCGCGCCGGTGCGTGCGGTCAGCACGTCGGCGGTGGTCGGGGTGGGCTGCCAGGCGTCCTCGCGCATGGGGCCGACGCTAGCCGCCGCGGGTCAGCCGCGGGCGTAGTCGGCCAGCACGGGGGAGTGGTCGCTCATCCGCGAGGCGTAGTCGGGCTCGCGGTCGGTGCCGGCCCGCAGCGCCCGCGCGGCCAGACCCGGGGAGGCCAGCTGGTAGTCGATCCGCCAGCCGGCGTCGCGGTCGAAGGCGCTGCCCCGCCAGGTCCACCACGAGTTGGGGCCCTGCTCGTCGGGATGGAGCCGGCGCACCACGTCCACCAGCCGCCGCGGCGAGAGCAGCCGGTCGAACCACTCCCGCTCCACCGGTAGGAACCCCGAGGAGCGGGCGTTGGCCTTGGGGTTGGACAGGTCGGCGGCGGTGTGGGCGATGTTGAAGTCGCCCATCACGAGGAACTCCCGGCCGGCCCGCGCGGCCGCCCGTCGCGAGTCGGTGAGCTGGCGGGCCAGGGAGGCCATGAACCGCAGCTTGCGCCGGTGCCGGGCCCCGGCGGCACCGCCGCCGTCCACCGACCTGCCGGCGACCGCGTCGGCGTGCGGCCGGTCGCCCTTGGGCAGGTAGAGCGAGGCGACGGTGAGGCCGGCCCCGTCGAGGTCGACCTCGAGGTAGCGGCCCTCGCGGGCGAAGGCGGTGTGCCCGATCCCGGTGCGCACCGCGCTCGGCCGCTCCCGGGTCAGCAGGGCCACCCCGTTCCGCCCGGCCAGTGACCCGGCGTCCAGGCTGAGGTGCCAGCCCGGCAGCGGGGGCACCAGCTCGGGCGGGCAGCGCACCTCCTGCAGGCCGATGACGTCCGGGGCGCGCAGCTCGAGCCAGCGGTCCAGGCCGCGACGGACGGCGGCCCGGATCCCGTTGACGTTGAGGCTGGCGACCCGCAGGGTGCGCGGGTCCGGGGTGGGGAAGGACGTCACGGGGGAGCACCCTGCCAGAATCGGTGCCCGTGACCCTCCCGCTGCCACCCGCCCTGGACCGCCGGCGCCAGGGCGCCCCGGAGTGGATCGACTGGCTCGACCGGCTGCCCGCCCTGCGCGACCAGGTGCTGGCGGAGTGGCAGCTCGGCGTCGACGGCGAGCAGATCCCCGGGTCGGCGGCCCTGGTGGTGCCGGTGCGGGACGCCGAGGGGCAGCCCGCCGTCCTCAAGCTGGCCTTCGACGGGGCGCCGGAGCTCGAGCACGAGGCACTGGCCCTGCAGCACTGGCACGGCGACGGGACGGTGCGGCTGCTGCGGGCCGACCCGCGCCGGCGCGCCCTGCTGCTGGAACGGCTGGGGCAGGACGACCTCACCGACCTGTGGGACCTGGAGGCCTGCGAGATCGTCGCCGGCTTCTACCGGCGGCTGCACCGCCCGGCGATGCCGCAGCTGCGCACCCTGACGTCCTTCGTCGACGGCTGGCTGGACGACCTGGCCGCCCTCGGCCGCGAGCTGCCGGTGCCGCCGAGGCTGGTCGAGCAGGCCCTGCACCTGGGCCGGGCCCTGGTCGGCGACCCGGCCAGCACCGGTGTGGTCATCCACGGCGACCTGCACTACGCCAACGTGCTGGCCGCCGAGCGGGAGCCCTGGCTGGTGATCGACCCCCAACCCATGGCCGGCGACCCGCACTGGGAGCCGGCGCCCCTGCTGACCGACCGCTGGGAGGAGATGGTCGGCGACCTCCGCGCCGGGATCCGGCGCCGTTTCCACACCGTCGTCGACGTCGCCGAGCTGGACGAGGCCCGCGCCCGGGACTGGACGGTGGTCCGGATGGTGGTGGACGCCTCGTGGGCCGCGCTGGACGCCCGACGCGCCGGCCGCGGGCTGAACGGTGACGAGCGCGACCGGATCACCCGCTGCGTCGCGGTGGCCAAGGCCGTGCAGGACTGAGCCACCGCCCCGGAGGTGAGCCCGGGCGTCCCTACCCTGACCCGGTGATCATCTGGCGTGGGTGGGGAGTCGCGACGTTGCTGGCGCTGCTGGGCATCCCGGCGGGGCTCGGTCTGTGGTCGGCGCTCGGGCTGGGTGACGCCGTGCTGCCGGCCTTCGTCGGGGCCGGGCTCGCGCTCGGATCGGTCGGCACCTTCTTCCTCGGCCGCTGGCTCAACGAGCTGCGCCCGCAGGCCCGGCTGGAAGGGTGGAGCCGACGGCGCCGCGCCGAGCTCGACCAGCACGTCTCCGCCGGCACCTTCCACCTCGGGACGGGTCATCCCGCGCCGCGCTCGCTGGCTGAGGCCCGCGCGCAGGCCGAGGCGCTGCTGCAGGCCGAGCTGGCCGCGGTCGGCACGGCCGGCCGCAACGCCCACACCTTCTTCTTCGTCCCGATGCAGTACGCGGCCGTGGCGCTCGGCGTGGTCGGGCTGGGGATGCTGGTCTACGGCGCGGTCAGCGGCGCCGTCGGCTGACCGGCACCGGAACCGGGGCTCAGCGGTAGTTGGTGAACTGCACCGCGAAGTCGTAGTCCTGCTCGCGGATCAGCCGCTGGACGGTCTGCAGGTCGTCGCGGGACTTGCTGGAGATCCGCAGCTCGTCGCCCTGGATCTGGGTCTTGACACCCTTGGGGCCCTCGTCGCGGATCAGATTGCTGACCTTCTTCGCGTTCTCCTGGCTGATGCCCTCCTGGGTGCGGGCGGTGATCTTCCACAGCTTGCCCGACTGGCGCGGGTCGCCGGCCTCGAGCGCCTTGAGGTCGACCTTGCGCCGGGCGAGCTTGGACCGGAAGACGTCGAGCACCGCCTTCACCCGCTCCTCGCTGACCGCCTGCATCTCCACCGCCTCACCGGACCACTCGATCCGGGCCTCGGTGCCCTTGAAGTCGAACCGCTGCGCGACCTCCTTGGCGGCCTGGTTGAGCGCGTTGTCGACCTCCTGGCGGTCGACCTTGCTGACCACGTCGAACGAGCTGTCCGATGCCATCGCCGGGCCTCCTCCTCGTCTTCGGCCGCACCCGTGGGTGCGGCGGGTGTCTGCATGGTGGCGCGGGCGGGGCCGCCGCGTCGACCTCGATTGGTCTGCGCCCCCGGTTCCGTTGTACCCTTCCTGACCGCCGAGAGATCGGCACGGCAGGTTGCCCGAGCGGCCAAAGGGAGCGGTCTGTAAAACCGTCGGCTTCGCCTACGTTGGTTCGAATCCAACACCTGCCACGCACGACCTCCCGGGGCACACCGACGCGGTGCCCCGGACGGCGGAGGAGCCAGTTTGGTGAAGCCGCCGGGGAGTGTGTACTGTTGCGCGTCGGCTGGCCCCTATAGCTCAGTAGGCAGAGCGTCTCCATGGTAAGGAGAAGGTCTGCGGTTCGATTCCGCATGGGGGCTCTGGAGCCCGCGGGGTACCCTGCGTGCTGCGGCGGGGTAGCTCAGTTGGTGAGAGCGCACGACTCATAATCGTGAGGTCGCGGGTTCGAATCCCGCTCCCGCTACCCACACCAGCGCGCGGTCGAGCACCGCACCACGTGGGATCCACGCACGACCCGACCAGGCCGCCCCCGGGCGGCGAGGGAGATTGAGGAATCATGGCGAAGGCATCGGACGTCCGTCCCAAGATCACGCTGGCGTGCACCGAGTGCAAGGACCGGAACTACATCACCAAGAAGAACCGGCGCAACGACCCGGATCGTCTGGAGCTGAAGAAGTTCTGCCCGAAGTGCCACACGCACACCGCGCACCGCGAGACCCGCTGAGCCCAGGCCCAGCGCCCGCGTCCGAGCCGCTCACCCTCCGGGGTGGGCGGCTCGTGCCGTTCCCGGGCTGGTCCTCCCGCCCGCGGAGGGCCCTGCGGAAGGTGTGCCGGCGGTCGGGCCCGGCTCCTAGACTGCGGCCCATGTCGATCAGCCCCGACCACGTCGGACGCCGCTACCCGCCGACCGACGTCTACGTCGTGAGCCAGGCCAAGGTGGGCGAGTTCGCCCGGGCCCTGGGCGACGACCACCCCGCCTACCGGGGGCCGCGGGCGTGCGCGCCGCCGACCTTCCCGATCGTGGTGGCCGCGCAGGCGTGGGAGCAGATGTTCCACGACCCCGATCTCGGGCTGGCCCTGGAGCGGGTGGTGCACGGCGAGCAGTCCTTCGAGAGCCGGCGGGCCCTGATGGTCGGCGACGAGGTGACGGCCACCCTGACCATCGAGAGGGTCCGCACCCGCGGCAGCGCCGACTGGATCACCTCGGTCGCCGAGATCGGCACCCTGGAGGGCGAGGACGTCAGCCGGGTGCGGGCGACCTTCGTGCACTCCCACCCGCACCAGGAGGAGGAGAGCCGGTGAGCGCCGCAGCGACCGTCACCGCCGAGCAGGCCGGGGCCGGCACCGAGCTGCCGGCCACCACCGTGCACCTCACCCGGGCCGACCTGATCCGCTACGCCGGGGCGTCGGGCGACTTCAACCCGATCCACTGGTCGGACCGCTTCGCCACCGCGATCGGCATGCCCGGCGTGGTCGCCCACGGCATGCTCACCATGGCGCTGGCCGTGAAGGCGGTCACCGACTGGGTCGGCGACCCGTCCACCGTCCGGGTCTGCAGCACCCGCTTCACCCGGCCCGTCGTGGTCGACGAGCTGGACGGCGCCGACGTCACCTTCACCGGCAGCGTGAGCGCGGTGGAGGGCACCCGGCTCACCGTCACGGTCCAGGCGGTCTGCGAGGACGTCAAGGTGCTCGGTCCGACCCGGGTCGAGGTCGACCTTGGCTGAGCCGGCGCCCTCCGCGGCCGTCGAGGTCGAGCCCGCCGGGGGTGAGCTGATCGCCGCCTGGACGACGCTCCGTCTCGGCGGCCCCGCCCGTCGCTCGGTGGTGGCCAGCACTGCCGAGGAGCTGGTCGAGCTGGTCGCCGACTGCGACGCCCGCGGCGAGCCGGTGCTCGTCCTCGGCGGCGGGTCCAACGTCGTGGTCGCCGACGAGGGCTTCGACGGCACCGTGGTGCGGGTGGCCAGCCGCGGCGTCGACGTGGACGCCTCCGACTGCGCCGGTGCCACCCTGGTGGTCGCCGCGGGGGAGCCGTGGGACGCGCTGGTGGCGCGCACGGTCACCGAGGAGATGGTCGGGCTGGAGGCGCTCTCGGGCATCCCGGGGCTGACCGGGGCCTGCCCGATCCAGAACGTCGGCGCGTACGGGGCCGATGTCAGCCAGAGCATCGCCACCGTACGCACCTACGACCGGGTCGAGCGCCGGATGCGCACCTTCCCCGGCGCCGACTGCGGGTTCGGGTACCGGACGTCGCGGTTCAAGGCAGAGCCGGGCCGCTACCTCGTCCTCGAGGTCACCTTCCACCTCCGGCTGGGGACCCTCGGCGCGCCGGTGCGCTATGCCGAGCTGGCCCGCCGGCTGGGGGTCGACCTGGGGGAGCGGGCCCCGGCCGCCGACGTCCGCGAGGCCGTGCTGGCACTGCGGGCCGGCAAGGGCATGGTGCTGGACGCCGACGACCACGACACCTGGAGCGCCGGCTCGTTCTTCACCAACCCGGTGCTGGAGGCGGAGGTGGCCGAGCGGCTCCCCGACGGGGCGCCCCGCTTCGCCCAGCCCGACGGCCGGGTGAAGACCAGCGCCGCGTGGCTGATCGACTCCGCCGGGTTCGGCCGCGGCTGGGGCACGCCGCCGGCCACCCTGTCCACCAAGCACGCGCTCGCGCTGACCAACCGGGGCGGCGCCACCACCGCCCAGCTGCTCGAGCTGGCAGCCCGTGTCCGGGCCGGGGTGCACGAGACGTACGGTGTCGTCCTGGAGCCCGAGCCGGTGCTGGTCGGGTGCGTCCTGCCGCCGGTCGCCTGACCGCCGGCCGCCCGACCCGAGGAGTTCCCGTGGCCGTCCCCGCCAGCCGCTTCGACCTGTGGGCTCCCCGGCCGGAGCGGGTCACCCTGCTCGCCGACGGCCAGCGGGTGCCGATGACCCGCGAGGAGGACGGCTGGTGGCGTCCCACCGAGCTGCCCGCCGAGCTGGCCACCGGTGAGGTCGACTACGGCTACCTCCTCGACGACGGTCCCGACCCGCGGCCCGACCCGCGCTCGCGGCGCCAGCCCGAGGGCGTGCACGGGCTCTCGCGCACCTTCGACCCCGACGCCCACGTCTGGGGCGACGGGCTGTGGCGGGGACGCCCGCTGGCCGGCGGCACGATCTACGAGCTGCACCTGGGCACCTTCACCCCCGAGGGCACCCTGGCGGCCGCGGAGCAGAAGCTGGACCACCTGGTCGGGCTCGGGATCGACTTCGTCGAGCTGCTGCCGGTCAACGGCTTCAACGGCACCCACAACTGGGGCTACGACGGCGTGCTCTGGTACACCGTGCACGAGGCCTACGGGGGCCCGGCGGCCTACCAGCACTTCGTCGACGCCTGCCACCAGCGCGGCATCGGCGTCATCCAGGACGTCGTCTACAACCACCTCGGCCCCAGCGGGAACTACCTGCCGGAGTTCGGGCCCTACTTCAACGAGCAGGCGAACTCCACCTGGGGCACCGCGGTCAACCTGGACGGGCCGCAGTCGGACCCGGTGCGTCGCTACGTGGTCGAGAACGCGCTGATGTGGATGCGCGACATGCACGTGGACGGGCTGCGGCTGGACGCCGTGCACGCCCTGGTCGACCCGGCCCGGGCGGTCGACGTGCTGGAGGAGATGGCGGTCGAGACCGACGCGCTGAGCGCCGCGGTGGGACGTCCGCTGACGCTCATCGCGGAGTCCGACATGAACAACCCGCGGCTCATCACCCCGCGCGAGGCCGGTGGCTTCGGGCTGACCGGGCAGTGGAGCGACGACTTCCACCACGCGCTGCTGACCAACCTCAGCGGCGACACCACCGGCTGGTTCGCCGACTTCGCCGGACTGGACTCGCTGGCCACGGTGCTGACCCGCGGGTTCTTCCACGCCGGCACGTACTCCAGCTTCCGCGGCCGCACCCACGGCCGGCCCCTCGACCTGGCCCGGACGCCGGCCTGGCGGCTGGTGGTCTGCTCGGCCAACCACGACCAGATCGGCAACCGGGCCGACGGCAGCCGCCCGAGCAGCCGGCTCGACCCCGGCCAGCTCGCCATCGCGGCGGCCTTCACGGTGCTCGGCCCGAGCACACCGATGATCTTCATGGGCGAGGAGTGGGGCGCCTCCACCCCCTGGGCCTTCTTCACCTCCCACCCCGAGCACGAGCTCGGCGAGCAGGTCTCGAAGGGCCGGCTGGAGGAGTTCGCCGAGATGAGCTGGGACCCCGAGACCGTCCCCGACCCGCAGGACCCGAGCACCTTCACCAGCTCGAAGCTGGCCTGGGACGAGGCCCGGGACGGCGGGCACGCCGGGCTGCTCGCCTGGTACCGCCAGCTGCTCGCGCTGCGCCGCAGCCGCCCCGAGGTCACCGACCCGCGCTGGGACCGGACCTCCGTCCACCACGACGCCGACGCCGGCTGGCTGGTGCTCGACCGTGGCGGACGCACCGTGGTGGCCGCGAACTTCGCCGCCACCGACGTCGACGTCCCCCTCGAGCGCGCCGGGCTGACCCAGGGATTCGAGGTCGAGGGTGAACGCGGCGGCGCACAGCTCGGAGCAGACGCCCTGCACCTGCGCGGCCACTCGGTCGTCGTCCTCACCCGCTGACCCGGCCCGGACGCGCTGACCGACCGCGACGCCCTGAGCCGGTCGAAGGGCGATCACCGGACCACCGGCAGACGTGGACGCGCCGTCCCGACCCACCCGCCGTCGCTAGGCTGGCGCGCGGCCATCCGGCCGCACCCGCCGCGCACCCGTGAGGATGATGGAGATGGGCCTGGCAGAGCTCGACCCGCAGCAGCTCGACACCCTGGTGGCCGAGACCACCGGTGCCTACCGGGAGCTGCTGGAACGGAAGCTCTCCCTCGACCTCACCCGCGGCAAGCCCTCGGCGGCCCAGCTCGACCTCGCCGACGAGCTGCTGGCCCTGCCCGGCGCGGGCCGGACCCGGTCGGCCGGCGGGGTGGACGTCCGCAACTACGGCGGCCAGCAGGGGCTGCCGGAGATCCGCGAGATCTTCGGCGAGCTGCTCGGCATCGGCGTCGACCAGCTGATCGCCCAGGACAACTCCAGCCTGTCGCTGATGCACGACAGCGTGGTCTGGGCGCTGCTGCACGGCGTCCCGGGCGGGGGGCGCCCCTGGTCCGGCCAGCCGGTGAAGTTCCTCTGCCCGGTGCCCGGCTACGACCGGCACTTCTCGATCTGCGCCCACCTCGGCATCGAGATGGTCCCGGTGGAGACCGGTCCGCACGGACCCGACCCCGACGAGGTCGCCCGGCTGGTCGCCGCCGACGACACCATCAAGGGCATCTGGGTGGTGCCCACCTACGCCAACCCGAGCGGCGCGGTCTACGACGAGGCCGTCACCCGGGCCCTGGTCTCGATGCCGGCGGCCCCCGACTTCCGGATCTTCTGGGACAACGCCTACGCGCTGCACCACCTCACCGACACCGAGCACCCGCCGCTGGACGTGCTCGGGCTGGCCGCCGAGGCCGGGCACCCCGACCGCGTGCTGGTCTTCGCCTCCACGTCCAAGATCAGCTACGCCGGCTCCGGGGTCTCCTTCCTCGGCGCCAGCCCGGCCAACCTCGACTGGTTCCTCGGCCACGCCGCCAAGCGCTCGATCGGGCCCGACAAGGTCAACCACCTCCGCCACGCCCTCTACTTCGGTGACGCCGAGGGCGTGCGCCGGGTGATGCGCCGGCACCGCGAGCTGCTCGAGCCGAAGTTCGCCCTGGTGTCGGCGGTGCTGGAGCGCCGGCTCGGCGACCTCGGCATCGCCTCCTGGACGACTCCGGAGGGTGGCTACTTCGTGAGCCTGGACGTCCTCGACGGCACCGCCTCCCGGGTGGTCGAGCTGGCCGGGGCGGCGGGGATCGCGCTCACCCCGGCCGGGGCGTCCTACCCCTACGGCCGCGACCCGCGCGACCGCAACATCCGGATCGCCCCGTCCTTCCCGCCCGAGCCCGAGCTGGCGGCGGCGATGGAGGGTCTGACCACCTGCGTGGTGCTGGCCGCGCTCGAGCAGCAGGGGGCCGTCCAGCGATGAGCCGGGTCCGCGAGTTCGACTGATCGCGGATCGGTGCGTACACTCCATGTCTTGGCGATCCGCTGACTGTTCCGTCGCGCCCGCGCGTCGGGGTGGATCGTCGAAGGGCAATAGCTCAACTGGCAGAGCATCGGTCTCCAAAACCGAAGGTTGGGGGTTCAAGTCCCTCTTGCCCTGCGGAGCAGGTCGCCGTGTGGCCGTCCTGCAGCGCACCGTGCCGCGGCCGCCCCGCCGCGGACGGGATCGAGGTCGGGGCCCGCGCAGGTCGGCGACCTGGCGGGGTGCGACCGGACCGACCGAGTGGACGACAGATGGCGAGGACAGCTCGTGGCTGATGAGAAGGACGAGGACCAGACCCGCGGGTCGGATCCGTCTTCGCCGCGCGACCCCGCCGACGAGCGCGCCGACGGCGCGGGCGTCCCGGTCGAGGCCAACGCCGAGCTGAGCCCGGAGCCGGTCGGCGACGGCCAGCCCGAGCCGGTGGACGTCCCTGAGGGCGCCGAGCCCGGGAACGACCGCACGGGCGAGGAGGCGGACGCGGGCGAGGAGCCGGAGACCGCCGACGAGCCCGCCCTGGTCGGGGCCCGCGGGTCGCGGCGCCCGGTCCGGCGGACGCCGGAGGGCGGCGAGACCGAGCGCAAGGGCCGGGCCACCCGGCGGCGCGGTGACGACGAGGACGACGCCGAGCGCCGCACCGGCCCGGTCACCTTCGTCAACGAGTCGGTGGGTGAGCTGCGCAAGGTGGTCTGGCCGACCGCCGAGCAGATGCGTACCTACTTCATCGTGGTGCTGGTGTTCGTGGTCTTCATGATCGCCCTGGTCAGCCTGCTGGACCTCGCCTTCGGCACCGCCCTGCTGAGGTTGTTCAGCTGATGACGACGAACGAGTACGGAGAGAACGTGTCAGAGAACCCGTCCGGGAACGAGCAGCGCGAGGTCGAGATCGACCTCGGCGCACCGGAGCAGTCCGGTGACGAGGTCGAGGTCGACCTCGGCGACCTCGAGCCCGACGCCGGCGCCTCTGACGAGGACGAGCTCGACCTCGGCTTCGGCGACGACGAGTCCGACGAGGAGGAGGCCGGGGTCGACCTCGACTTCGACACCGAGGACGACGAGGACGAGGACACCGAGGACGAGGGTCCCGACCCCGGCGACGAGGCCGTCCGGCAGTTGCGCGCCGACCTGGAGTCCAAGTTCGGCGACTGGTACGTGGTGCACACCTACTCCGGCATGGAGAACCGCGTGCAGCAGAACCTGGAGAACCGGGTCCAGTCGCTCAACATGGAGGACTACATCTTCGAGGTGGTCGTCCCCACCGAGGAGGTCGTCGAGATCCGCAACGGCGCCAAGAAGCAGGTCCGGCGGACCGTGCTGCCCGGCTACGTGCTGGTCCGGATGGACCTGACCGACGAGTCCTGGTCCACGGTGCGGCACACCCCCTCGGTGACCGGCTTCGTCGGCCACGCCACCGCGCCGGTGCCGCTCAGCCTCGACGAGGTCGAGAAGATGCTCGCGCCCGCCGTGATCGCCGCCGCCAACGCCGCCTCCGACGCGCCGGCGAAGAAGAAGCAGAAGAAGGTCGAGGTGGCCGACTACCAGGTCGGGGACTCGGTCATGGTCACCGACGGCCCGTTCGCCGGCGTCCACGCCACCATCACCGAGATCAACGTCAACAGCCAGCGCCTCCGGGCGCTGGTGGAGATCCTCGGGCGGGACACGCCCGTGGACCTCACCTTCCCGCAGATCTCCAAGGTCTGACGAGAACCCCGCGGGGCTCCCGGTCGCCCGACCGGTCGTCCTGCGGGCCCGCACACACGAAGCACCGACGAAGCAAGGACCCGAACCATGCCTCCCAAGAAGAAAGTCGCCGCCCTCGTCAAGGTGGCCCTGAACGCCGGCTCGGCGACGCCGGCCCCGCCGGTCGGTACCGCCCTCGGTCCGCACGGCGTGAACATCATGGAGTTCTGCAAGGCCTACAACGCGGCCACCGAGTCGCAGCGTGGCCAGGTGATCCCGGTCGAGATCACCATCTACGAGGACCGCACCTTCACCTTCGTCACGAAGACCCCGCCGGCCGCGGAGCTCATCAAGAAGGCCGCCGGTCTGCAGAAGGGCTCCGGCGTGCCGCACAAGGAGAAGGTCGGCAGGCTCACCAAGGAGCAGGTGCGTGAGATCGCCAGCACCAAGCTGCCCGACCTCAACGCCAACGACGTCGACGCAGCGATGAAGATCGTCGAGGGCACCGCCCGCTCGATGGGCGTCACCGTCGAGGGCTGACCCCACCCGGGGCAGCCTCGTCGAGGCCGACACCTCGACACCCCGTGGGAGGGCCGGCGCGGCCCGCACCACACCTGGTCACAACGAAGAAGGACACCAGTCATGAAGCGCAGCAAGAGCTACACCGAGGCGGCCGCCAAGCGGGACGCCGACACCGTCTACCCCCCGAAGGAGGCCATCGGCCTCGTCAAGAGCGGGGCGAAGGCGAAGTTCGACGAGACCGTCGAGGTCGCGATCCGGCTCGGGGTCGACCCCCGCAAGGCCGACCAGATGGTCCGCGGCACCGTCAACCTCCCCAACGGCACCGGCAAGACCGCACGGGTCCTGGTCTTCGCCACCGGTGAGCGGGCCGAGGCGGCCATCGCCGCGGGGGCGGACGAGGTCGGCTCGGACGACCTGGTCGAGAAGATCCAGGGCGGCTACCTCGACTTCGACGCCGTTGTCGCCACCCCGGACATGATGGGCAAGATCGGCCGGCTCGGCCGGGTGCTCGGCCCGCGCGGCCTGATGCCGAACCCCAAGACCGGCACCGTCACCGTCGACGTCGCCAAGGCGGTCACCGACATCAAGGGCGGCAAGATCGAGTTCCGGGTCGACCGGCACGCCAACCTGCAGTTCATCGTCGGCAAGGCCTCCTTCACCGAGGAGCAGCTGCAGCAGAACTACTTCGCGGCGCTGGAGGAGGTGCTGCGGCTCAAGCCGTCCAGCTCCAAGGGCCGCTACCTGAAGAAGATCACCGTCTCCTCGACCATGGGTCCCGGCGTCCTGGTGGACGTCAACCGGCTCAAGGCCGACGCCGAGTGACCGCCGCGCCGGCCGCACCGGCCGGCGCCCAGCAGCCGCCGCAGCCCCCGACCGGATGGGTCGGGGGCTGCGGTGCGTCCGGCCGCACCGGCGCCCGCGATTTGGTGCCCGGGTCAGGGCGGGGTAGTGTGCTCGGAGCCGAAGACCGCTGGTCGACCGGGACACCGGTCCGAAGTCCTCACGGAGCCCGCGCAGGTACGTACGACAGCCCACCAGTGGTGTGCTTCGCCCCGTGCCCGCGTGCCGGGGCGTTTCTCGTTCCCGGGGCCCTTCGGTTCTCCGGTCGCCCGCGCGGCCGGGGTGGAACCTGAGGAAGTGGGAAGGGAGAACCATGGCGAGGCCTGACAAGGCAGCCAGCGTGGCCGAGCTGTCGGAGCAGTTCCGCAGCGCGGACGCGACCGTGCTGACCGAGTACCGCGGACTCTCCGTGGCGGCGCTCAAGGAGCTGCGCCGCTCGCTCGGAGACGACGCCAGCTACGCCGTGACGAAGAACACGCTGACCAAGATCGCGGCCCGCGAGGCCGGGGTGGAGGGCATCGACGACCTGCTCGTCGGCCCGACCGCGATCGCGTTCATCAAGGGTGACGTCGCCACCGTCGCCAAGAGCCTGCGTGACTTCGCCAGGGCCAACCCGCTCCTGGTGGTCAAGGGCGGTGTCATGGAAGGTCGCTTCCTCGACGCCGGCCAGGTCAACCAGCTGGCCGATCTGGAGTCGCGCGAGGTCCTCCTCGCCAAGCTCGCCGGCGGCATGCAGGGTGCCCTGCAGCAGGCCGTGTCCCTCTTCGCCGCTCCGCTCTCCCAGGCCGCTCGCGCCCTGGGTGCGCTGCAGCAGGCCGCGGAGGCGGATCCCTCGGTCATCGCCGGGGCCGGCGAGGGCCAGACCCAGGAGCCTGGGAACGACACCCCCGCTGCGGACGCCGCGGGCACCGACACGGACGCGGACGCCGCGGACACCGACACGAACGCGGCTCCCGCCGCGGGCAACTGAGAAAGGACACTGACATGGCAAAGCTCAGCACCGAGGAGCTCCTCGACGCCTTCAAGGAGATGACCCTGATCGAGCTCTCCGAGTTCGTGAAGACCTTCGAGGAGACCTTCAACGTCACCGCCGCCGCCCCGGTGGCCGTCGCCGCGGCCCCGGCCGCCGGTGGTGCCGGTGGCGAGGCCGCCGCCGAGGAGGAGGGCAGCGACGAGGTCGACGTCGTCCTCGAGTCGGCCGGTGACAAGAAGATCCAGGTCATCAAGGAGGTGCGGGCCCTCACCAGCCTCGGCCTGAAGGAGGCCAAGGACCTGGTGGAGTCCGCTCCGAAGGCGATCCTGGAGAAGGTCAAGAAGGAGGACGCCGCCAAGGCCAAGGAGCAGCTCGAGGCCGCTGGCGCCAGCGTCAGCCTGAAGTGACCGCGCACCGGCTTGGCCGGTGAACGCACACGCAGAACGGCCCCGCACCCTCTCCGGAGGGGGCGGGGCCGTTCGGCGTCCCGGGGCGGGGTCAGTACCAGATGCCCTCGCCGTTGGCGGTGAGGCGGGAGTCGTCGGCACCGGCTGCGTACCAGATGCCCTCGCCGGCGGACTGGACGTCGGCCTTGTACCAGATGCCCTCTCCCGCGCGCTCGGTGCTGACGCCGGCTGCCGCGCCGGAGAGGAGGAGGCCGGCGGCGGCGACGGCCGCGACCACGATCTTGCGGGGGGTGATGCTCATACTCGGTCCTTTGCTGTCAGGTGGCGCGATCGGAGCAACCACGGCCGTGGGGCTTGACCAGCAGCGACCCACCCGATTGACTCGCTGTCAGGTTTGTCAAGCTCGCACCCCCAAGACTGGTTCATCACCGGCGGAGTTGGCAACCATCCGGAGCACCCCATTCGGAGACGAAGGACAGGAGGGATCGTGGCTGACACCGTCACGGTGACCCAGGACGCCGAGATCGGCCAGCGGCTGAAGCGGCTGCGCCGCGAGCGACAGCTCTCCCAGGCCGAGCTGGGCGGCGACCGCTTCACCGGCAGCTACGTCTCCCACGTCGAGAAGGGGCGTCGCCGGCTGAGCCCGGAGATGCTGGAGTACTTCGCCGAGCGGCTCGGGGTGGGCGTCGACGTCCTCACCGGCGACGGCGGGCCGACCGCGGCGGTCGGGGACGCCGACAAGGTGGTGGCCTTCCAGGAGGTGCAGCGGGCGATGGCCGCCCACGAGTTCGGCCGCGCCGCCCGGGCCGCGGAGGAGGCCGCCGAGGACGCCCGTGCCCGCGGCGACGCCGCCGACGCCTGGTCGCTCACCCTGCTGCGCGCCCGGGCGCTGTTCGAGGACGGCGACTACCACCACGCCTCGGAGGTGGCCTCGCGGCTGGCCGACGAGCCGCTCTCGCAGTACCTGCCCTACCTGCCGGTGGAGGCGCTGCTGGTGGCCGCCCGCAGCGCCCGCGCCGGAGGCGACCTCAGCACCGCGCTGGAGCGGGCCCAGCGGGCCACCGAGCTGCTCGACCGGCTGCCCAGCACCGACCTGCGCGCCGAGACCCTGGCCGTGCTCATCGGCGCGCTGATGGAGGTCGACGAGCTCGAGCAGGCGCGGACGGTGGCCGAGCAGCTGGCCGGGGTGGTCGACGACGTCCGCTCCGACCAGGTGCGCGGGCTGGCGCTGTGGGTCGTCGGCAACATGGACTTCCTCACCGGCCGGGTCGAGGACGGCCTGCGGCGCCACGCCCGGGCCGCGGAGCTGCTGCACCCGCAGGCCGACCTGCGGCTGTGGGGCCGGTTCCGCAAGGCGAGCGCGGTGGTCCGGCTGCAGAACCGGATGACCGAGGGGGTGGGGGAGCTGCTGGCGCAGGCCGGGGACGCGCTGCGGATCGTCGGCAACAGCAGCGACCTGGTCGAGCTCCGGCTGGCCGAGGCGCGGCTGTGGCTGCTGGAGGGTGACACCGTCCGGGCCCGCTCCACGGTGGAGTTCTGCCTGGCCGACGAGGGCCTGGCCGCCCAGCCGCACTCCCGCGCCGAGGCCGAGGCGCTGCTCGCCGACGTCGAGGCCGCCGACGGGCGGTCGGCGCAGGCGGCGGCGGCCTACCTGCGGGCCGCGCTGCGCTACGAGGAGGCCGGGGCCTACCGCCGCTCGGTCGACATGTGGCGCCGGCGGGCCGAGATCGCCGAGACCGAGGCCGCCTCCTGACCGGGGTGGACGCGGCCGGACACGCGCGGCGACTCCTTGCATCGTCTCTGGTGCTGGCTATGCTGATGCCACGAGCGGCGCTCCGCACCGGTCCTTCCGACGGGCGGGCTTGACCGCGGGATCTCGTCCTGCCCGAGTACTTGCATCGACGCTTGATCTGGCAGTACTCTGTGTTCTTGCCCCATGTGCTCTGACCACCCGTCTCTCTTGACACGGGTCCGTCATGGTGCCCAAGAACCGCTCAGCGAGTCTCGGAAGGACCAAACTGTTGGCCGCCTCGCGCACTGCCTCGAACACCAACGTCATCTCCCGCACCGGTCGCATCTCGTTCGCCAAGATCGCCGAACCCTTCGAAGTCCCTGACCTGCTCGACCTCCAGATCGACTCGTTCGACTGGCTGATCGGGAACGACGTGTGGCGCCAGCGGGTCGACAACGCGCTGGCCGAGGGGCGTTCCGACGTCAACCCGCGTTCGGGTCTGGAGGAGATCTTCGAGGAGATCTCGCCCATCGAGGACTTCAACCAGACGATGTCGCTGTCCTTCCGCGACCACCGCTTCGAGGACCCGAAGTTCTCCGTCGACGAGTGCAAGGAGCGTGACGTCACCTACGCCGCGCCGCTGTTCGTCACGGCCGAGTTCATGAACAACGAGACCGGCGAGATCAAGAGCCAGACCGTCTTCATGGGCGACTTCCCGCTGATGACGCGCAAGGGCACGTTCGTCATCAACGGCACCGAGCGGGTCGTGGTCTCCCAGCTGGTGCGCTCGCCCGGCGTCTACTTCGAGCAGACCCCGGACAAGACGTCGGACAAGGACATCTTCACCGCGAAGATCATCCCCTCCCGCGGCGCCTGGCTCGAGTTCGAGATCGACAAGCGCGACACCGTGGGCGTCCGCCTGGACCGCAAGCGCAAGCAGAACGTGACCGTGCTGCTCAAGGCGCTGGGCTGGAGCGACGAGAAGATCCTCGAGGAGTTCGGCCAGTACGAGTCGATGCGGCTCACCCTGGAGAAGGACCACACCACCACCCAGGACGAGGCGCTGCTCGACATCTACCGCAAGCTGCGCCCGGGCGAGCCGCCGACCCGCGACGCCGCCGAGACGCTGCTGCAGAACTACTACTTCAACGCCAAGCGCTACGACCTGGCCAAGGTCGGTCGCTACAAGATCAACAAGAAGCTCGGTCTCGACCTCCCGTTCGACACCCAGACGCTGACGATGGACGACATCGTCGCGACCATCCGCTACGTGGTCGCCCTGCACGAGGGCCAGCAGTACCTCGACGGGGCCGAGGGCGAGCAGACGGTGCTGGTCGAGGAGGACGACATCGACCACTTCGGCAACCGCCGGCTGCGCACCGTCGGTGAGCTGATCCAGAACCAGCTGCGCACCGGCCTGGGCCGGATGGAGCGCGTGGTCCGCGACCGGATGACCACCCAGGACATCGAGGCCATCACCCCGCAGACCCTCATCAACATCCGTCCGGTGGTCGCGGCGATGCGGGAGTTCTTCGGCACCTCGCAGCTGTCGCAGTTCATGGACCAGACCAACCCGGTGGCCGGGCTGACGCACAAGCGCCGGCTGTCGGCGCTGGGTCCGGGCGGTCTGTCCCGCGACCGCGCCGGCATGGAGGTCCGTGACGTCCACCCGTCGCACTACGGCCGGATGTGCCCGATCGAGACCCCCGAGGGTCCGAACATCGGTCTGATCGGCTCGCTGGCCTCCTTCGCCCGGGTGAACGCCTTCGGCTTCGTGGAGACCCCGTACCGCAAGGTCGTCGACGGCCGGGTCACCGACGAGGTGGAGTACCTCACCGCCGACGAGGAGGACCGCTACGTCACCGCCCAGGCGAACGCCGTGCTCAACGAGGACGGCACCTTCGCCGAGGAGCGGGTGCTGGTCCGCCAGCGCCACGGCAAGGTCGACACCATCCCCGGGGCGGAGGTCCAGTACATGGACGTCTCGCCGCGCCAGATGGTCTCGGTCGCCACCTCGCTGATCCCCTTCCTCGAGCACGACGACGCCAGCCGGGCCCTGATGGGGGCCAACATGCAGCGCCAGGCCGTGCCGCTGATCCGCAACGAGGCCCCCTTCGTCGGCACCGGCATGGAGTACCGCGGTGCCGTCGACGGCGGTGACGTGACGGTGGCCGACAAGGCCGGTGCGGTCACCTCGGTGAGCGCCGACCTGGTCGAGGTGGCCAACGAGGACGGCACCTACAGCAGCTACAAGCTGGCCAAGTTCCAGCGGTCCAACCAGGGCACCTCGATCAACCAGCGTCCGCTGGTCAAGGTCGGCGACTCCCTGGCCGCCGGCGACCCGATCGCCGACGGTCCGTGCACCGACGGTGCCGAGATCGCGCTGGGCCGCAACCTGCTGGTGGCGTTCATGCCGTGGGAGGGCCACAACTACGAGGACGCCATCATCCTGTCCCAGCGCCTCGTGCAGGACGACGTCCTCACCTCGATCCACATCGAGGAGCACGAGGTCGACGCCCGCGACACCAAGCTGGGCGCGGAGGAGATCACCCGCGACATCCCCAACGTCAGCGAGGAGATGCTGGCCAACCTCGACGAGCGCGGCATCATCCGCGTCGGCGCCGAGGTGAGCACCGGCGACATCCTGGTCGGCAAGGTGACCCCGAAGGGCGAGACCGAGCTGACCCCGGAGGAGCGGCTGCTGCGCGCGATCTTCGGCGAGAAGGCGCGTGAGGTCCGCGACACCTCGATGAAGGTGCCGCACGGCGAGTCCGGCACCGTCATCGGGATCCGGGTCTTCGACCGCGAGGACGACGACGAGCTCAACCCCGGCGTCAACCAGCTGGTGCGGGTCTACGTCGCCCAGAAGCGCAAGATCTCCGACGGTGACAAGCTCGCCGGCCGCCACGGCAACAAGGGCGTCATCGCGAAGATCCTCCCGGTCGAGGACATGCCGTTCCTCGAGGACGGCACCCCGGTCGACATCGTGCTCAACCCGCTGGGTGTGCCGAGCCGGATGAACGTCGGCCAGGTGCTGGAGACCCACCTCGGGTGGGTGGCCAAGACCGGCTGGGACATCACCGACGTGGACGAGCCCTGGGCCGAGCGGCTGCGCTCGGTCGGGCTGGGTCGCGTGGAGGGCGACCAGCGGCTGGCGACGCCGGTCTTCGACGGCGCCACCGAGACCGAGCTGAGCGGTCTGCTGGCCCACGGCCTGCCGACCCGCGACGGGCAGAAGCTCGTCGACGGCACCGGCAAGGCCCGGCTCTTCGACGGCCGCTCCGGCGAGCCGTACCCCGAGCCGGTGGGGGTCGGCTACATGTACATGCTGAAGCTCGACCACCTGGTGGACAACAAGATCCACGCGCGTTCGACCGGTCCGTACTCGATGATCACCCAGCAGCCGCTCGGTGGTAAGGCGCAGTTCGGTGGTCAGCGGTTCGGCGAGATGGAGGTGTGGGCGCTCGAGGCCTACGGCGCCGCCTGGGCCCTGCAGGAGCTGCTCACCATCAAGTCCGACGACGTGGCCGGCCGCGTCAAGGTCTACGAGGCCATCGTCAAGGGCGAGAACATCCCCGAGCCGGGCATCCCCGAGTCGTTCAAGGTGCTGGTGAAGGAGATGAAGTCCCTCTGCCTGAACGTGGAGGTGCTGTCCTCCGACGGCAACCTGATCGACCTGCGGGACTCCGAGGAGGACAGCTACCGCGCCTCCGACGACCTCGGCATCGACCTCTCCCGCCGCCCCGGCGAGTCCTTCGCCGGCGTCGACGAGGTCTGAGCACCCCCGACCGGGACGGGCCACCGTCCCGGTCGGCAGGCCGACGAGACCACAGCTGAACAAGGATCGGGGTCCCGCCCCGACCACCCGGACTTGACGTCAGTTTTCAAGCACGAACGGATACCTTCCGTTCGTAGAAAAGAGATCAAGCAACGTGCTCGACGTGAACTTCTACGACAAGCTGCGCATCGGCCTCGCCACCGCCGACGAGATCCGCGGCTGGTCGCACGGTGAGGTCAAGAAGCCCGAGACGATCAACTACCGCACGCTCAAGCCGGAGCGTGAGGGCCTGTTCTGCGAGCGGATCTTCGGTCCGACGCGGGACTGGGAGTGCTACTGCGGCAAGTACAAGCGCGTCCGCTTCAAGGGCATCATCTGCGAGCGCTGCGGCGTCGAGGTGACCCGTTCCAACGTGCGTCGCGACCGGATGGGCCACATCGAGCTGGCGGCCCCGGTCACCCACATCTGGTACTTCAAGGGTGTGCCCAGCCGGCTGGGCTACCTGCTCGACATCGCCCCGAAGGACCTGGAGAAGGTCATCTACTTCGCGGCCTACATGATCACCTCCGTCGACGAGGAGGCCCGCCACCGCGACCTGCCGTCGCTGGAGGGCAAGATCGAGGTCGAGCGCAAGAACCGCGCCCAGCGTCGCGACGCCGACATCGAGAACCGGATGAAGAAGCTCGAGGAGGACATGGCCGCCCTCGAGGAGGAGGGGGCCAAGGCCGACGCCAAGCGCAAGGTCCGCGAGGGCGCCGAGCGCGAGGTCAAGCAGCTGCGCGACCGCGCCCAGCGCGAGCTCGACCGGATCGACGCGGTCTGGGACCGGTTCAAGAACCTCAAGGTGCAGGACCTCGAGGGCGACGAGATCCTCTACCGCGAGATGAAGGCCCGCTTCGGCAAGTACTTCGAGGGCTCGATGGGTGCCGACGCGATCCAGAAGCGTCTGCAGTCCTTCGACCTGCAGGCCGAGGCCGAGTCGCTGAAGAACACCATCCAGACCGGCAAGGGCCAGCGCAAGACCCGCGCCCTCAAGCGTCTCAAGGTGGTCTCGGCCTTCCTCACCACCGAGAACAGCCCCACCGGCATGGTGCTGGACTGCGTCCCGGTGATCCCGCCGGACCTGCGCCCGATGGTGCAGCTGGACGGTGGCCGCTTCGCGACGTCGGACCTGAACGACCTGTACCGCCGCGTCATCAACCGCAACAACCGGCTGAAGCGGCTGCTCGACCTCGGTGCCCCCGAGATCATCGTCAACAACGAGAAGCGGATGCTGCAGGAGGCCGTCGACTCGCTGTTCGACAACGGCCGCCGCGGCCGTCCGGTCACCGGGCCGGGCAACCGTCCGCTGAAGTCGATCTCGGACATGCTCAAGGGCAAGCAGGGCCGGTTCCGTCAGAACCTGCTCGGCAAGCGCGTCGACTACTCGGGCCGTTCGGTCATCGTGGTCGGCCCGCAGCTCAAGCTGCACCAGTGCGGTCTGCCCAAGGCGATGGCGCTGGAGCTGTTCAAGCCCTTCGTCATGAAGCGGCTGGACGACCTCAACCACGCCCAGAACATCAAGTCCGCCAAGCGGATGGTCGAGCGCCAGCGTCCGGTCGTGTGGGACGTGCTGGAGGAGGTCATCGCCGAGCACCCGGTGCTGCTGAACCGGGCGCCCACGCTGCACCGCCTGGGCATCCAGGCCTTCGAGCCGCAGCTCATCGAGGGCAAGGCGATCCAGATCCACCCGCTGGTCTGCACCGCCTTCAACGCCGACTTCGACGGTGACCAGATGGCGGTCCACCTGCCGCTGAGCGCCGAGGCCCAGGCCGAGGCCCGGATCCTCATGCTGTCGACGAACAACATCCTCAAGCCGGCCGACGGCCGTCCGGTGACCATGCCCACCCAGGACATGATCATCGGGCACTACTTCCTCACCATGCAGCGCGATGGCGTGGCCGGTGAGGGGCGGGCGTTCAGCAGCACGTCGGAGGCCGTGATGGCCTTCGACCGCGGTGAGCTCGCCATCGGTGCCACGGTGCGGATCCGGATGACCGACTACGTCGCCAGCACCGGCGCGGAGCCGGTGGCCAAGCTGGTCGAGACCACCCTGGGCCGGGCCCTGTTCAACGAGGCCCTGCCGGCGGACTACCCCTTCGTCAACCACGAGGTGGGCAAGAAGCAGCTGGGTCAGATCGTCAACGACCTGGCCGAGCGCTACCCGAAGGTCGAGGTGGCCAGCACGCTGGACAACCTCAAGGACCTGGGCTTCCGCTGGGCCACCCGTTCCGGTGTCACCGTCTCGATCAGCGACGTCTCCACCCCGCCGACCAAGCCGCAGCTGCTGGCCGGCTACGAGGAGCGCGCGACCAAGATCGACAAGCAGTACGAGCGCGGTCTGATCACCGACGAGGAGCGCCGGGGCGAGCTCATCGAGCTCTGGAACGACGCCACCGCGAAGCTCGGCCAGGAGATGGAGGCCAACTTCGAGTCGACCAACCCGATCTACATGATGGTGCACTCCGGGGCGCGCGGGAACATGGTGCAGATGCGCCAGATCGCCGCCATGCGAGGGCTCGTGGTGAACCCGAAGGGCGACATCATCGAGCGGCCGATCAAGTCCAACTTCCGTGAGGGCCTGTCGGTGCTGGAGTACTTCATCTCGACCCACGGTGGTCGTAAGGGCCAGGCCGACACCGCGCTGCGGACGGCCGACTCGGGCTACCTGACCCGTCGTCTGGTCGACGTCTCCCAGGACGTCATCATCCGCGAGGAGGACTGCGGCACCGAGCGCGGCCTGACCAAGGTCATCGCACAGGCGCCGGACGGTGACGAGAACGGTCCGCTGGTGGTTGATGAGAACGTCGAGAGCGCGGTCTACGCCCGCACCCTCGCCGTCGACGTCACCGACGAGAACGGGGAGGTGCTGCTGCCGGCTGGGGTCGACCTGGGTGACGTCAACATCGCCCGCCTGGTCGCCTCCGGGGTCCGGACCGTCAAGGTGCGCAGCGTGCTCACCTGCGAGGCCGCCACCGGCACCTGCTCGAAGTGCTACGGGCGCTCGCTGGCCACCGGCAAGCTGGTGGACGTCGGTGAGGCCGTCGGCATCGTCGCGGCGCAGTCGATCGGTGAGCCCGGCACCCAGCTGACGATGCGCACCTTCCACACCGGTGGTGTGGCCGGTGACGACATCACCCAGGGTCTGCCGCGTGTGGTCGAGCTCTTCGAGGCCCGTCAGCCCAAGGGCAAGGCGCCGATCGTGGAGACCTCGGGTCGCGTCCGGATCGAGGAGGGGGACCGCAGCCGCACCGTCGTGCTGACCCCCGACGACGGCTCGGAGGAGATCGAGTACCCGGTGGGCCGTCGTGCCCGGCTGCTGGTGGAGGACGGCGACACCGTCCAGCTCGGCCAGCAGATCACCGCCGGCACCCAGGACCCGCAGGACGTCCTGCGCGTCCTCGGCGTCCGCAAGGTGCAGGAGCACCTGGTGGACGAGGTGCAGGCCGTGTACCGCACGCAGGGTGCCCCGATCCACGACAAGCACATCGAGATCATCATCCGGCAGATGCTGCGCCGGGTGACCGTGATCGAGTCCGGTGACACCACCATGCTGGCCGGCGACCTGGTCGACCGGCAGGCCTTCGAGGCGGAGAACCGCCGGGTGAAGGCCGAGGGTGGGCAGCCGGCGTCCGGTCGTGCGGTGCTGATGGGCATCACCAAGGCCTCGCTCGCGACCGAGTCGTGGCTGTCGGCCGCCTCCTTCCAGGAGACGACCAAGGTGCTCACCGACGCGGCGATCCACGGCAAGTCCGACTCCCTGGTCGGTCTGAAGGAGAACGTCATCCTCGGCAAGCTGATCCCGGCCGGCACCGGTCTGGACCGCTACCGCAACATCAAGGTGGAGCCCACCGAGGAGGCCAAGGCGATGGCGTACTCGATGAGCTACGAGCCCTACGACTACGACTTCGGCTCGGGCTCGGGTGCGGCGGTGCCGCTGGAGGAGTTCGACCTCGGCGACTACCGCTGAGCCAGGCTCACCCGCTCGCGAGGGGCGGTCCGGACCATCCGGGCCGCCCCTCGCGGCGTTCCCGGTCGCCGGGCGGGGTCAGCTGAAGTCGTGCTGGCGCCAGGCCTCGTAGACGGCGATCGAGGCGGCGTTGGCCAGGTTGAGCGAGCGGCGGCCGGGCAGCATCGGGATGCGGACCCGCTCGGTGACCCGCTCGTCGGCGAGCACCTCGGGGTCGAGGCCGGTGGGCTCGGGGCCGAACAGCAGCACGTCACCGGGCCGGTAGGCGATGTCGGTGTGCCGGGTGGTGGCGCGCGCGGTGAAGGCCAGCACCCGGGCGGGCAGCAGCGCGGCGTAGGCCGCCTCGAGGTCGTCGTGGACGGTGAAGCTGGCCAGCTCGTGGTAGTCCAGCCCGGCCCGCTTGAGCCGGGTGTCGGTGAGCTCGAAGCCGAGCGGTCCGGCCAGGTGCAGCGGCGCCCCGGTCACCGCGGCCAGCCGGATCGCGTTCCCGGAGTTCTGCGGGATGCGGGGGGAGTGGAACAGGATCCGGACGGGGCAGGCCATGGACACAGTCTCCCGCCCCCCGGACGGTGCCGCCGACCGCGTTCAACCCCCGCCCAGGCCGCCCTCCCGGGCCCGGACGATGGCCACCGAACGGTTCGGCACGCCGAGCTTGGTGAGCACGTTGGAGACGTGGTTGCGCACGGTCTTGGGGCTGAGCACCAGCCGGCGGGAGATCGCGGTGTTGTCCAGGCCGCGGGCCATCAGGTCGAGCACCTCCCGCTCCCGGTCGCTGAGCTCGGGGAACGGCAGCCGGACGGCGGTGCGTCCTGAGACCAGCGCCGACAGCGCCCGGGCGGCCACCTCCGGACCGAGGATCACCTCGCCGTTGGCCACCGCCCGGACCGCGCGCTCCACCTCGGCCGGTCCGGCGGTCTTCAGCAGGTAGCCACGGGCCCCGGCGCGCACCGCCGCGACCACCGCCTCGTCCTCCTCGCTGGAGGTGATGACGAGGACGGCGAGCGCGGGCCGGAGCCGGACGAGCTCGCGGGTGAGCTGGATGCCCGACTCCGCGCCGAGGTGCAGGTCCATCAGCACCACGTCGGTGTCGTCGCGCACCTGCTGGTGCGCGGCCGCGGCGTCGGCGGCCTGCCCGGTCACCCGCACACCGGGCAGGGAGGACAGCAGCCCGGTCATGCCGAGCCGGAACAGCGGGTGGTCGTCGACCACCACGACGCGGATCGGCTCGCCGCCGGCCACTGGCGTCCCGGTGCTCACGACCGCGCCGCCGTCGCCGGGGCGACCGGGACGCCCTCGGTCGCGGGGGTCAGCGGCAGCACCGCCTCGACCACGGTGCCGTGCGGGTCGGCAGGCCCGCGGGTGAAGCTGCCGCCGAGCTCCTCGGCCCGCTCCCGCATCGCCCGGGTGCCGACGCCGGCGGCTGCCGTCGCGGGGACGCCGACGCCGTCGTCGCGGCAGCGCACCCGCAGCGCGTCGTCGCCGACGGTGACCTCGATGTCGCAGCCGGTCGCGCCGCTGTGCCGCGCCGCGTTGAGGACGGCCTCGCTGGCGATGCCGTAGGCGGCGGCGGCCAGGGGTGCGGGCAGGTCGGCGCCGACCTCGGCGCGCAGCCGCACCTCGAACCCGGCCGCGGCCTGACGCGTGACGAGCTCGCTCAGCGCGGCTTCGAGCCCGAGCTCCTCCAGCACCGGCGGCAGCAGCGTCCGAGCGACGGTCCGGACGTCCTCGATCCGCCGGTCGAGCTCCTCCTGCAGGGTGTGCAGCATCGCCCGCGCTGCCGCCGGGTCGCTGTCGACGGTGTTGGCCACCCCGGCCAGCCCCAGCCGCAGGCCGGCCAGCCACGGGCCGAGCCCGTCGTGCAGCTCGCGCCGGACCACCCGTCGCTCCTGCAGCCGGGCGGTGGTCAGCCGGCGGCGGCTCTGCTCGAGGTCGCGGGCGGTGCGGGTGAGCACCAGGCCGGAGGCCACCACCGACGCCAGCTCCTCCAGCGCCCGCCGGGTGCGGGTGTCGAGGGCCTCGCCGGGCCGGGCGGTGGCGACCAGCGTGCCCACCGGGCCGGTGCTGGAGGCGAGCGGGACCGACAGCGCGGTCCCGGTCGGGGTGCCCCAGGCGGCGAGCACCTGCCCCTGCTCCGAGCGCAGGGTCACCGACTCCAGCCGGAGCGCGGTGCCGACCGTCTCCACCAGGGAGGACAGCAGCAGGTCGGGGTCGGAGGCCCGGCCCAGAGCGGTGCCCATCCGGCTCGCGGTACGCCACGGGTCGTCCGCCACCCCGTAGACCATCCGGTGCACCTGGCGCTCGAACCGGTGCCGCAGCGGCTGGGCCAGCAGCACCACCGCGGCGGCGGCGGCCGCCTGGGCGATCCAGGCCGCCGGCACCAGCCGTCCGAGCGCGGCCGTCACCGCTGCGTAGACGACGGCCAGCCCGAGGGTGAGCACGGCGGCCAGCAACGCACGGGAGACCGCGAGCTCGATACCCCACAGCCGCTGCCGCAGCACCACCGACAGCACGGCGGCCGGGAACAGCGCCTGGCAGGCCAGGTGCAGCACCGGCGTCACCCACGACGGGGCCAGCGGCACCATCACCGGCACGAACGACAGCGCCATCACCGCGGTGCCGACCGCCAGCCAGCCCAGACCGACCGCCTCCGCCTCCGGCGAGCGGCGGCGTCGCAGCTCGACACCCACCGCGGTCACCAGCCCGTACAGCACCGCCGCGCCGAACGCCGCCATCAGCACCCGGACGTCGAGGAGCACCGACGACACCAGGGTCGCCGCGGTCAGCACCGCCCCGACCGCCGGACCCCACCAGGCCCGTCCCAGCGGCCGCTCGCGGACCAGCCAGGGCACCACGAGGAACAGCGCCAGCGTGCCGGGCACCCAGGCCAGGCCGAACCAGTCCCCGAACGGGCCCGCCTCCAGCGCGCGGGTGTGGGCGTAGGTC
Organism: Desertihabitans brevis; assembly: GCF_003327535.1. NCBI lineage: Bacteria > Bacillati > Actinomycetota > Actinomycetes > Propionibacteriales > Propionibacteriaceae > Desertihabitans > Desertihabitans brevis. The sequence continues at coordinate 212,020 of NZ_QOUI01000005.1, forward strand.
CGCCAGCCGCCGGCCAGCGCGGCCAGGCCGCCGCCGATGCTGGTCAGCGCGAGCAGGTAGGCGACCGGGTGGCGCCGGCGCCACAGCACCACGCCGGCGGTGGCGCCGTAGACCAGACCCACGGTGGCGTCGACGAGCAGGAACAGCTCGTCGTCCAGCGCACTCGGGCCGGCCACCGCGAAGAGCAGCAGCCCCGCGAGCGCCAGCAGCCAGGCGGTTCCCCCGAGGAACACCGCCTGGCGCGGGGCCCCGGACGCCGCGCGCCCGGGACCGTCCACCGCTGTCATGGCTGAACTGTAGGGAGCCGCACCGTCATCGCGCGACGGGTTCTCCGCGGAGCATCACCAGACCCGTGACGAGCAGCCACAGCGGGCCGAGGAAGCCGGCCATGTACTGCAGCGGGGAGAGCCCGAAGAGCACCATCAGCCCACCCAGCACCAGGCTGGCCACGCCGAGGGCCCGCGGGGCCGCCCCGTGCCGGACGGCGGCGACCCCGAGGGCGATCGCGCTCACCCCGGCGGTCACCCACAGCCACGGGATGGTGGCGATCCAGTGGGAGTAGAAGGACACGTCGGTGGCGACCATGAGCTCCGGTGTGGCGAGCCCGAAGACGAACTCGGTGTCCAGGCCCGAGCCGAGCACCAGCACGGCGGAGAGCACCACCAGCGCGGTGGAGGCCACGGCCGGCAGCAGCGAGCGGGCCGGTGCCTGCCCGGCCAGGCGACGGTGCAGCCCGGCGGCGAAGGGGATCAGCAGCAGCGCGGCCGCGACGGTGGCGACGTGGAAGCCGACCAGCTGCGGGACGTAGCCGCCGAGGTGCTCCTGGACCGACTCCGCGGTCGGCGGGTTGGCCGGGTCGAAGACGGGGCCGGCCGACATCGACAGCCAGATCCCGACGCCGCCGGCCAGGCCGGCCAGGGCGCCGGCGACGGCCCAGCCGCGACCGGGACGCGGGACCCCGCTGGGGGTCTCGCCCTGGCGGCGGGGCGAGCTGGTGATGGGTGCGGACATGGTGTTCTCCTCCTGCCCGTCGCGACCACCGTGGCCGCCTCCCCGGGCTACGAGGACGATGCTGGGCCGCCCGGCGTCCCGGCCGGCAGGGCGCGGTGTCCCGTCCTGCCGGGACGTCCGACCGGGACACCCGAGCGGGTGCCGAGGGCGGCCACACGCCCCCACCCAGCGCCCTGACCCTGTCGAAGCCCGTCCGCGGAGGTGCGCCCGTGCTCAGCCGGCCGCGTCCACGACGGGGTCGGCGAGGGCGCCCAGCCGGCGGGTGCTGCGGAAGCGGCGGGGGGTGCCGTCGACCGGGTCGGGGAAGGCGAGCTCGGCGGCCAGCAGCTGCATCGGCCGGCTGAAGTCGTCGACGTCGATCTCGCGGACGTCGGGGTAGAGCGGGTCGTCGACGATCGGGATGCCGAGACCGAGCAGGTGCAGCCGGAGCTGGTGGGTGCGCCCCGTGCGCGGGGTCAGCCGGTAGTGCCCGAGCCCGTCGACCACCCGCTCCAGCTCCACCAGCGTCTCGGCGTTGGGCGCCGAGCCGGGCACCACCTCCGCCTGCAGCACGCCCCGCTCCTTGCGCAGGTGGTTGCGCACCACCACCGGCAGCTCCAGGTCCTCGCGCACCGGGGCGAGGGCGCGGTAGCGCTTCTCGACCAGCCGCTGCTCGAACAGCGACTGGTACGGCCCGCGCCAGCGCCGCTCGGTGGTGAGCAGCAGGACGCCGGCGGTGCCGCGGTCCAGCCGGTGCGCCGGGGCGAGCTCGGGCAGCCCGAGCTCCTGCCGCAGCCGCACCACCACGCTCTGCGTGACGTGGCGTCCCCGCGGGATCGAGGACAGGAACGGCGGCTTGTCCACCACGACGACCCGCTCGTCGCGGTGCAGCACCGGCAGCCCGCCCGGCACGGCCGGCTCGGCCCGCAGCTCGCGGTGGAACCAGACGAAGGTGTGCGGACGGTAGGCGTCCCCGGCCCGCACCGGGGTGCCGTCGGCGTAGACGAGACGGCCCGCGGCCAGCATCGCGGCCACTGCGGCGTCGGCGTGCAGGCGCTGCTCCAACCAGGCGCCCATGGTCGACCAGGGCGGGGCGGCGGGTCCGCGGTCGGGGGTGCGCACCCACGCCGCGTCCAGCCCGTGGCGGCGGGGCAGCGGAGAGCGTGGCGGCACGGGCGGATGCTACGCGGGGCGCCCACCGCGCCGCGTCGACCGCGCGGACGACCCGACGACCACGCGGCTCTCCAGGGGGCGGAAAACCGGGTGCGCCCGCGGGCGGTGCCGGTGTGGGCTGGGCCCGTGCCCGACGCGATCTTCGCCGACCCCCGGCTGGCCGCGGTCTACGACGCCCTGGACGCCGACCGCAGCGACCTCGACGTCTACGAGCGCCTGCTGGTCGACGAGCTCGGGGCCCGGTCGGTGCTCGACGTCGGGTGCGGCACCGGCAGCCTGGCCGTGCGGCTGGCCCGGCGCGGGCTGGACGTGGTCGGGGTCGACCCGGCCGCGGCCTCGGTCGACGTCGCCCGTGCCAAGCCGGACGCCGACCGCGTGCGCTGGGTCGTCGGCACCGTCCCCGACGTGCTGCCGCTGCAGGTGGACGCCGCCACCCTCACCGGCAACGTCGCCCAGGTGTTCCTCACCGACGCCGACTGGCTCGCCACGCTGCGGGCGGTCCGCGCGGCGCTGCGTCCCGGCGGCGTGGTGGTGCTCGAGGCGCGCCGTCCGGAGGTGCGGGCGTGGGAGGGCTGGACCGAGCCGCTGACCCGGCAGCGGGTGCGCACGGCGCACGGGCTGGTGGAGCGGTGGAGCGAGGTCACCGCCGTCGACGGCGAGCTGGTGACCTTCAGCTCCCCGACCACCTTCTCCGCCGACGGCACCCGGGTGGCGTCGACGTCGACCCTGCGGTTCCGCCCGCGGACGGCGGTCGAGGCCTCGCTGGTCGAGGCCGGGCTGGAGCTGCGGGACGTCCGCGACGCCCCCGACCGCCCCGGGCTGGAGTGGGTGTACCTCGCGCGGCGGCCCGCGGGCTAGACCCTGGCCAGCTCCAGGTGCTCGAGGATGTCGTCGACGGTCTCGTCGGGGGTCTGGGCGCTGGAGTCCAGCCAGTACCCGATGTGCGCGGTCTCGGTGCGCAGGGCCGCGTCGAAGGCCACCGGGGTGAAGTGGTGGTAGCCGCGCTTGGCCCGCTGCTGCTCCCGCTCGGTCAACGCGGAGACGGTGGGGGAGAGCACGACCAGGTAGCGGCGCGGGGTCTGCACCTGCTGGATGAAGCGGCCCAGCTCGGCGCCGACGATGACGTCCTGGACGATGGCGTCGAAGCCGGCCTCGGCGTAGGTGTCGGCGACGTGGGCGGCCAGCCGGTAGCGCAGGTGCAGCTGGGCCAGCGCGGCCTCGGTGGGCTGCATCGTCATGTCCACCCGGCCGTTGATGACCATCTTGCGGAAGGTGTCGCCGCGGACGTGCACCGAGCGCTCGAGCCGGTGGGCCAGCAGCTCGGCCACGGTGGACTTGCCCGACGCCATCGCACCGGTGATGATGATGACCCGACCCGGTGCCGCGTCGTCTGCGCTCATGGGCCCAATCTCCCACACCGGTGTGCCGCTCCGGTGACCCGCGCCGTGACGCGCAGGCGGTGTCGCTGGCAGGATGCCAGCATGACCGGTGACCACCCCAGGCTGCTCACCACCGTCCTCGACGCCGAGGACGTGCGCGGGCTGGCCGAGTTCTACCGCGAGCTGCTCGGCCTGGTGTACCGCGCCGGCGACGAGGTGCCCGACGGCCCGGACACCGCCGACTTCCTCGTCCTGACCGAGCCCGACGGCACCCGTCGGCTGGCCTTCCAGCAGGTCGACCGGCTGCCCCGCGCGACCTGGCCGGAGTCGTCGCAGGTGCCGCAGCAGCTGCACCTCGACCTGGTCGTCGACGACGTCGCCGCACTGGACCGGCAGCACCAGCGGGCGACCGCGCTCGGGGCGACCCAGCTGCTGGACCGCACCGACGACCCGGAGGAGCCGCTGCGGGTCTACGCCGACCCGGCCGGCCACCCGTTCTGCATCTTCGTCGGCTGAGCGCGGCCCGGCGTAGTCTCCCGGCTGCGGGCGGGAGAGGGGAGGACGGCCGGATGAGGATGCTCCGAGGCGCGGTCGTCGTGGTCGGCGTCCTCGGCCTGCTGGCGAGCACCTCGGCCTGCGCCGCCGAGGAGGAGCCGCTGGTGGTCAGCGCCGCGGCGTCCCTGACCGACGTGCTGCCCCGGATCGGTGAGCGGTTCGCCGCCGGGCACGACGGCCCAGAGATCGTCTACGACTTCGCCGGCAGCTCGACGCTGGCCGAGCAGATCCGCCAGGGCAGCCCGAGCGACGTCTTCGTCTCGGCCGACGTGGCGGTGATGGACCAGCTGGCCGACGTGCCGGCGGTCGGCGAGCCGGTGGTGGTGGCGAGCAACGTGCTGCAGGTGGCGGTGCCGCCGGGCAACCCGGCCGGCGTCACCGGGCTGGCCGACTTCGGACGTCCGGAGCTGCGGCTGGTCGCCTGCGCGCCCGAGGTGCCCTGCGGCTCGGCCGCCGAGCAGGTCTTCGCCGCGGCCGGGGTGACCCCCGCGCTGGACAGCGAGGAGACCGACGTCCGCGCCGTGGTGACCAAGGTCGGCCAGGACGAGGCCGACGCCGGGCTCGTCTACCGCACCGACGTCATCGCCGCCGGCGGCCGGGTCGAGGGCGTCGACGTGGCGGAGGCAGCGGCCGTGGTCAACGAGTACCCGGCGGCCCCGCTCACCGGTGGCGCCCACCCCGAGGAGGGCCGGCAGCTGGTTGAGTTCCTCACCGGGCCGGAGGCCCAGCAGCTGCTGGCCGAGGCGGGTTTCGGGCCGCCGTGACCCCCCGGCCGCTGGGACGTCCACCCTGGCCGCTGCTGCTGGCGGCCGGGCTCGCCCTGCTCTGGTTGACGGTGCCGCTGCTCGGGCTGCTGGTGCGGGCCCCCTGGCCGCGGGCGGCCGGGCTGCTGGCCGAGCCGGAGGCGCTGCAGGCGCTCGGACTGTCCCTCGGCACCGCCACCGTGGCCACCGTCGTGGTGCTGCTGCTCGGCGTCCCGCTGGCCTGGGTGCTGTCGCGGCCGGGGCTGCCGGGTGCGGGTGTGCTACGCGCCCTGGTCACGGTGCCGCTGATCCTGCCGCCGGTGGTCGGCGGTGTCGCGCTGCTCACCGTGCTGGGCCGCTCCGGTCTGCTGGGGGCGCCCCTGCACGAGGCGACCGGGCTGGCCCTGCCGTTCACCCCGGCCGCGGTGGTGGTGGCCCAGGTCTTCGTCGGGCTGCCGTTCCTCGTGCTCTCGGTGGAGGGCAGCCTCCGCGCGCTGGACCCGCGCTCGGAGGAGGTGGCGGCCACCCTGGGTGCCAGCGCCGGCTACACCTTCACCCGGGTGACGCTGCCGACGGTAGCCCCCGGCGTGCTGGCTGGGGCGGTGCTGGCCTGGGCCCGGGCGCTGGGGGAGTTCGGCGCCACCATCACCTTCGCCGGCAACTTCCCGGGACGCACCCGGACGGTGCCGCTGGAGGTCTACCTCGCGCTGCAGAGCGACCCCGACGCGGCGGTGCTGCTGTCGGTGGTGCTGATGGCGGTGTCGCTGGTGGTGCTGGTGCTGCTGCGCGGACGGTGGGTGAACCGGTGGTGAGGTCGCTGCGGGTGGACGTCGCGGTCGGCCGTCCGGAGTTCGAGGTCGAGGTGGCCTGCCACGTCGACCCCGGGGAGGTGGTGGCCCTGGTCGGGCCGAACGGGGCGGGCAAGTCGACGCTGCTGCGCGCGGTGGCCGGGCTCGAGCCGTGCCGGGGCACCGTCCACCTGGGCGAGCAGCGGCTGCACGACCTGCCGGCCCGCGACCGCCAGGTCGGCCTGGTCTTCCAGGACCCGCTGCTCTTCGGCCACCTCAGCGCCACCGACAACGTCGCCTTCGGCCTCCGGGCGGGCGGCGTCGGCCGGCGGGAGGCCCGCACCCGTGCCCGCGCGCTGCTGGCGTCCTGGGGGCTGGTCGAGCTGGCCGACCGGCCGGGACGCCGGCTGTCGGGCGGGGAGGCGCAGCGGGTCGCGCTGGCCCGGGCGGTCGCCGCCGGCCCGCACGCGCTGCTGCTGGACGAGCCGCTGGCCGCCCTGGACGCCCGCACCCGGCTGGTCACCCGCGGCGAGCTGCGGGTCCGGCTGGCCGAGCTCGGCGTCCCCACCCTGCTGGTCACCCACGACCCGGTGGACGCCGCCGTGCTGGCCGACCGGGTGGTGGTGCTGGAGCAGGGGCGGGTCGTCCAGGAGGGCACCCCAGCGGAGGTGTCGCGGCGTCCCGCCACCGACTACGTGGCCCGGCTGGTCGGGGTGAACCTGCTGACCGGCACCGCCGAGGGGACCCGGGTCACCTGCACCTCCGGGCTGGTGCTGCACCTCGCCTCACCGGCCTCCGGCCCGGTGCACTGCGTGGTCCGCCCGACCGCGGTCTCGGTGTTCTCCCAGCGCCCGGTCGGCAGCCCGCGCAACGTCTTCGAGGGCATCCTGCGCGGGATGGCCCCGCACGGCGACGGCGTCCGGCTGGACGTCCAGCTGGTCTCCGGCGACCGGGTGCACGCCGAGGTGACACCGGCCGCGGTGGCCGACCTCGGGCTCGGCACGGCCACCCCGCTGTGGGTGGCGGTGAAGGCGAACGAGATCGAGGTGCAGACCCGGGCGGGCTGACCAGCCCACGGACGCCGTCGCGGGCGGCGGAGGAGGGCGGTCCCGGCCGGTACGGTGTCGTCCATGACTCGCGTGCTCTCGGTGAACGTGGGACGCGCCGCGCCCAACCCCTACAAGGACGCCCTCACCACCGGCATCGACAAGCGCCCGGTGGACGGACCGGTCGAGGTGCGCGCGCCCGGGCCCAAGCACGGCGGTCTGGGCAGCGGGGTGGTCGGCGACCACATCGGCGACCGCAAGCACCACGGCGGGGACGAGCAGGCGGTCTACGCCTACGCCCGGGAGGACCTCGACCGCTGGGAGGGCCGGCTGGAGCGCGAGCTGGCCAACGGCGTGTTCGGCGAGAACCTCACCACCAGCGGGATCGCGCTGGAGGACTGCCGGTTGGGCGAGCGCTGGCGCGTCGGCACCTGCGAGCTGGTGGTGACGGTGCCGCGGATCCCGTGCTCGACCTTCCGCGGCTGGCTGGACGTCCGGGGCTGGCTGCGGAAGTTCACCGCCGACGCCCGTCCCGGCACCTACCTCTCCGTCGCCGTGCCCGGCGAGGTCACGGCCGGCGACGCCGTGGAGGTGCTGCACCGCCCCGACCACGACGTCACGGTCGAGCAGGCCTTCCTGGCCATCATCACCCGCCCCGACCTCGCCCCGTCCCTGCTCGACGCCGAGCCGCACCTCACCCCCGAGCTCCGCCGCACCGCGCTCCGCCGCGCCCGCCGCGCCGCCGAGGACGCCCCCACCCCCTGAACCGCCCAGCGCCCTGAGCCTGTCGACGCGTCGTCCTGAGCCCGTCGACGGGGCGGCCCACCCCGACCCCCGCACGCCCCGCCCCGGCCGCACGACTCGCCGGGTGCCGACCGACCCAGGCGCCGCCAGGACGTGCGAGAGTGGTCCGTCCGGCGCTCTTTTGACCCTCGCGGGGGTGCCGGGTAACCTTTGTCCTTGTGTTCGGCGTGCCCGAACCCATGTGCGTGCCCGCGGCGTCGGCGAACCTCGAGGATCGCTCCCCGTCGGAGCCCGTACGGCAGTCCTCGCTCTGAACCGCTCCTGGTGATGGCGGGCGGTCTGCGCCCCATCAGCAGGAGAACAGCCGACGTAGGAAAGAGATTCACCCGGTGCCAACGATCCAGCAGCTGGTCCGCAAGGGCCGCGCCGAGAAGGTCAGCAAGAACAAGACCCCCGCCCTCCGGGGTGCGCCGCAGCGCCGTGGCGTGTGCACGCGCGTCTACACCGTCCCGCCGAAGAAGCCGAACTCGGCCCTGCGGAAGGTCGCGCGCGTCAAGCTGTCCAGCGGTGTGGAGGTGACCGCCTACATCCCCGGTGTCGGTCACAACCTGCAGGAGCACTCGATGGTGCTGGTGCGCGGTGGCCGTGTGAAGGACCTGCCGGGTGTCCGCTACAAGATCATCCGCGGCTCCCTCGACACCCAGGGTGTCAAGAACCGCAAGCAGGCTCGCAGCCGCTACGGCGCGAAGAAGGAGAAGTAATGTCTCGCAAGGGTCCGGCCCCCAAGCGGCCTGTCCTCGTCGACCCCGTCTACGGCTCGCCGCTGGTCAGCCAGCTGGTCAGCAAGGTGCTGCAGGACGGCAAGAAGACCATCGCCCAGGGCATCGTCTACACCGCGATGGAGGGCACCCGCGCCAAGACCGGCGTCGACCCGGTGCAGACCCTCAAGCGCGCGCTGGACAACGTCAAGCCGGCGCTGGAGGTGCGCAGCCGCCGCGTCGGTGGCGCGACCTACCAGGTGCCGATCGAGGTCAAGCCGGCCCGCTCCAACACCCTGGCCATGCGCTGGCTCGTGAGCTTCGCCCGGCAGCGTCGCGAGAAGACCATGTCCGAGCGGCTGATGAACGAGATCCTGGACGCCTCCAACGGCCTCGGGGCCGCGGTGAAGCGTCGCGAGGACACCCACAAGATGGCCGAGGCCAACAAGCCCTTCGCTCACTACCGCTGGTGAGCCGACGCGACCCCGTGCGTGATCCGCACGGGGTCGCACCCGCCACCGGGTCGCACCCGGTACCCCCTCACGATCACAGATAGAGGTTGAACGCTTCCGTGGCTGTCGACATCAAGACCGACCTGGGCAAGGTCCGCAACATCGGGATCATGGCCCACATCGACGCGGGCAAGACCACCACCACCGAGCGGATCCTGTTCTACACCGGGATCAACTACAAGATCGGCGAAGTCCACGACGGTGGCGCCACGATGGACTGGATGGAGCAGGAGCAGGAGCGCGGCATCACGATCACGTCCGCCGCGACGACCTGCCACTGGAAGGACCACCAGATCAACATCATCGACACCCCGGGGCACGTCGACTTCACCGTCGAGGTGGAGCGCTCCCTGCGCGTGCTCGACGGTGCCGTGGCGGTCTTCGACGGGGTCGCCGGTGTGGAGCCGCAGAGCCAGACGGTGTGGCGGCAGGCCGACCGCTACCGGGTGCCGCGGATCTGCTTCATCAACAAGCTGGACCGCACCGGTGCCTCCTTCGACTACTGCGTCGGCACCATCCGCAGCCGGCTGAACGCGGTGGCCGCGGTGATGCAGCTGCCGATCGGCGCCGAGGCCGACTTCCTGGGCGTCGTCGACCTGGTCAACATGCGGGCGCTGACCTGGCGCGGCGAGACCACGATCGGTGAGGACTACGAGGTCGAGGCCATCCCCGCCGACATGGTCGAGCAGGCCGAGGCCGCGCGCAACGAGCTCATCGAGACCGTCGCCGACCACGACGACGAGCTGATGGAGCTGTACCTGGAGGGTGAGGAGATCACCGGCGAGGTGCTGCAGCACGCGGTCCGCCGCGCCGTGCTGTCCAGCTCGATCACCGCCGTCTTCTGCGGCACCGCCTTCAAGAACAAGGGCGTGCAGCCGCTGCTCGACGCGGTCATCCACTACCTGCCGTCCCCGATCGACGTGCCCGCCATCGACGGCTTCAAGCCCGGTGACGAGACGGTCGAGATCCACCGCAAGCCGGCCGACTCCGAGCCGTTCTCCGCGCTGGCCTTCAAGATCGCCGCCGACCCGCACCTGGGCAAGCTGACCTACGTGCGGATCTACTCGGGCAAGCTCGAGGCCGGCACGCAGGTGCTCAACAGCACCAAGCAGCGCAAGGAGCGGATCGGCAAGATCTACCAGATGCACGCCAACAAGCGTGAGGAGATCGCCTCGGTCGGTGCCGGTCAGATCGTCGCCGTGATGGGTCTGAAGGACACCACCACCGGTGAGACGCTGAGCGACGCCAACGACCCGGTGGTGCTGGAGTCGATGGACTTCCCGGCTCCGGTGATCGAGCAGGCCATCGAGCCGAAGACCAAGTCCGACCAGGAGAAGCTGTCCGCGGCCATCCAGCGGCTGGCCGAGGAGGACCCGACGTTCCGCGTCCACACCGACGAGGAGACCGGGCAGACCATCATCGCCGGCATGGGCGAGCTGCACCTCGAGGTGCTGATCGACCGGATGAAGCGCGAGTTCCGGGTCGAGGCCAACATCGGCAAGCCCCAGGTGTCCTACCGCGAGACCCTGCGCCGTCCGGTGGAGAAGGTGGAGTACACCCACAAGAAGCAGTCCGGTGGGTCGGGCCAGTACGGCCGCGTCATCATCTCCCTGGAGCCGCAGGAGCCGGGCTCGGGCTACGAGTTCGTCAACGCGATCACCGGTGGCCGCATCCCCAAGGAGTACATCCCCGCGGTCGACCAGGGCATCCAGGAGGCCATGGCCTTCGGTGTGCTGGCCGGCTACCCGGTCGAGGACATCAAGGTGACGCTGACCGACGGCGCCTACCACGACGTCGACTCCTCCGAGCTGGCCTTCAAGATCGCCGGTTCGATGGTCTTCAAGGAGGCCGCCCGCCGCGCCGACCCGGCCCTGCTGGAGCCGATGATGGCCGTCGAGGTGACCACCCCCGAGGACTACCTGGGCACCGTCATCGGTGACCTCAACTCGCGTCGCGGGCAGGTGCAGTCGATGGAGGACGTGCACGGCAACAAGGTCGTCAAGGCCCTCGTCCCGCTCTCGGAGATGTTCGGCTACGTCGGCGACCTGCGGTCCAAGACCTCGGGCCAGGCGTCGTACTCGATGGAGTTCCACTCCTACGCCGAGACGCCGAAGAACGTCTCCGACGAGATCATCGCGAAGTCGCGCGGAGAGTGAGGTGGACGGCGTCGGAGCCGGTTTGACCTGACCGACGCCGTACACAAAACTTGGTCCGGTCCTCGGATCGACCGAGCAGTCAGAAACCCAGAATCGCCGCGCGATCCACGCGTGGTGAACACCCAGAAGGAGCCCCAGTGGCAAAGGCCAAGTTCGAGCGGACCAAGCCGCACGTCAACATCGGCACCATCGGGCACATCGACCACGGCAAGACCACGCTGACCGCGGCGATCTCGAAGGTGCTCCACGATCAGTACCCCGACCTCAACGAGGCGTCGCCGTTCGACCAGATCGACAAGGCACCCGAGGAGCGTCAGCGCGGTATCACCATCTCGATCGCGCACATCGAGTACCAGACCGACAAGCGCCACTACGCCCACGTCGACTGCCCGGGCCACGCGGACTACGTCAAGAACATGATCACCGGTGCCGCCCAGATGGACGGCGCCATCCTGGTGGTCGCCGCCACCGACGGCCCGATGCCGCAGACCCGCGAGCACGTGCTGCTGGCCCGCCAGGTCGGTGTGCCGGCCATGGTGGTCGCGCTCAACAAGTGCGACATGGTCGACGACGAGGAGCTCATCGAGCTCGTCGAGATGGAGGTGCGCGAGCTCCTCTCCGACAACGAGTTCCCCGGTGACGACATCCCGGTCGTGCGGGTGGCGGCCTTCCCGGCGCTGAACGGCGACGAGAAGTGGGTCAAGTCGGTCCAGGACCTGATGGCCGCCGTCGACGACTACATCCCGCAGCCGGAGCGCGAGATCGACAAGCCGTTCCTGATGCCGGTCGAGGACGTCTTCACCATCACCGGTCGTGGCACCGTGGTGACCGGCCGCATCGAGCGCGGCATCGTCAAGGTCAACGAGACCGTCGACATCATCGGCATCCGCGACACCAAGCAGACCACCACGGTCACCGGTGTCGAGATGTTCCGCAAGCTCCTCGACGAGGGCCAGGCCGGTGAGAACGTCGGCCTGCTGCTCCGCGGCACCAAGAAGGAGGACGTCGAGCGCGGCATGGTGATCATCAAGCCGGGTTCGACCACCCCGCACACCGAGTTCGAGGCCCGCGTCTACATCCTCAACAAGGACGAGGGCGGCCGTCACAAGCCGTTCTTCTCGAACTACAGCCCGCAGTTCTACTTCCGCACCACCGACGTGACCGGCATCGTCAACCTGCCGGAGGGCACCGAGATGGTCATGCCCGGTGACAACACCGACATGACCGTCCGGCTGATCCAGCCGATCGCCATGGAGGAGGAGCTCCGCTTCGCCATCCGTGAGGGCGGCCGCACCGTCGGCGCCGGCCGGGTCACCAAGATCCTGAAGTGATCGCCTCCGGCGATACGATCCTGAAGTGATCTGACCCGTCTGACACAGACACGCAGAGGGCCCCGTGCTTCGGCACGGGGCCCTCGTGCGTCCCCAGCCGAGCACGGCCGCGCGCGGAGGCGTCAGCGACGCCTGGCGACCACGGTGAAGGTGCACGGCACCAGGGCGCGCTGCTCCTCGGGCCAGGCCCAGCCGCCCTCGACCTCGACCATGCGGGGGCTGAACTGCCACGGCAGCACGGTGTCCTCGCGGAGCGCCAGCAGCTCCAGGCCCGCCTCCAGCAGCACCGTGACCACCTCCGAGACGGGATGCGGCCACTCGTAGCTGCGGGTGGCGGTGAGGCGGCCGTCGCCGGCGTAGGTGACGTCGCTGTCCCACTGCTCGGCGGTGCCGTCGCCGAAGTAGCGGTAGCGCAGGGTGAGCTGCTCGGCGTCCTCGTCGAGGGCGAGCAGCACCGGGTGGCCGTCGCGCAGGTAGAACAACCCGCCCGGACGCAGCAGCGTGGCCACCTGCTCGGCCCAGCGGCGCAGGTCGGACAGCCAGCAGATCGCGCCGATGCTCGTGTAGACGACGTCGAAGGTGCGTCCGAGCGCGGCCGCGGCGTCCAGCACGTCGGACTCCACCCAGCAGGCCGGGGTGCCGGTCTGCTCGGCCAGCCGGGCGGCCACCGCGAGCGCGGCGGGGGAGAAGTCCAGCCCGGTGACCGCCGCGCCGGCGCGGGCCAGTGAGACCGTGTCGGTGCCGAGGTGGCACTGCAGGTGGCACAGCTCCAGGCCGGTCAGCACCCCGCCCGGCAGGAACGGTGCCATCGCCGCCAGGTCGTGGCGGACGACGTCGGACAGGTGGGTGGGGTCGCTGCGGAAGCGGTCGAGGTCGTAGCCGCGCTCGTGGATGCCGACCCGGTCCTCCCAGTTGGCCAGGTTGGCCGACCGGGCCTCCTCCCAGCCCACCGGAACGCTGCCCCGCCACTCCTCGCCCACGACGGCGAGCCTAGGCCAGCTCGACCTCGTCGCCCACCGAGATCGTGCCGGAGGAGAGCAGCCGGAAGGTGGTGCCGCCGCGGCCGTGCATGGCCTTCATGGCGCCGGGGCCGATCCAGTCGTCGAGCAGCCGGCACGGCGCGGAGATCCGCACCACCTCCAGCTCGACCCCGCCGACCCGGATCCGCTCACCGGGTCGGGTGGGCAGGGTGCCGCCGGTGAGGGTGAGGTTGCGGCGGGTGCTGCCCGGCTCCACCGGGGTGCCGAGCGCAGCACCCGCCTCGGCCAGCGCGGGCAGCGTCTGCACGGTGACGTGGCGGTGCCGGGTGCCGTGGTAGCGGTCGCCGACCAGCCCGCGGCCGGCCTCGGCCTCCACGCTGGGCACCGAGCGGGTCGGCAGCCGGCGCGCCGGGGCGATGTGGATGGCGTGCACGGTCGGGGCGCTCACCCGACCATCCTCCCCGCCCGGCCAACCCCACTAGGCTCCCCGGGTGGACGCCAACACCGAGGCCATCGTCCGGCTCTGCTTCGCCCGCCAGCTGGGTCTGGCCGACGACGCGCTGGAGGCCGACGGCCGGGTGACGGTGGTGCGGGACGACCAGGTGATGACGCTGCGGCTGTGGCGGACGCACGTGCTGGTGGCCCCGGCCCCGTTGCTCCCGGCGCTGTCCGCGCTGGACGCCGGCGCCCTGGCCGACCCGTCGGCCCTGCTCAGCCTGTGCGGCACGGGCCGGGTGGTAGGGGCGGCCCGGCTGTCGGTGCTCGACGAGCTCGACCGCCACCCCGACCTGGAACGGCTGGAGGTCGATCCCGACCCGGACGCGGCCACCGCGCTGGAGCAGCGGTGCCCTCCCGACGACGTCACCGAGGTCGGGCTGAGCCGGATGGACACCGTGTTCGTGCACCGGGCGCCAGACGGGACGCCGTGCAGCGGGGCCGGCTACGCGGTCTGGGCCGGTCTGGTGGCCAACCTCGGTGTGCTCAGCGCGCTGGAGGCGCGACGTCGTGGGCTGGCCCGGGTGCTCGCCGGGATCGCGGTCAACGACGCCCTGGACGCCGGTCTCGTCCCGGCCTGGCGCGTCGGGCCGGGCAACGCCGCCGCCGAACGCCTCGGAGACGCCCTCGGCTTCAGCCCGGTGGGCGACCAGGTGACGGTCGAGCTCACGCCCGGCTGAGGCCCCGGCCGACCCCACGAGGAGGGGGAGGGCCGCAGGGAACGCTCCGGTCCGCCACCGGCGGGTGGCAGGATGGCTGCGCACACGTCGCACCCCGAAGGACTCCGATGGCCGAGCTGACCTTGTTCGCTGACCTCTCCGCCGACCCGATCACGATGACCACCCGGTTGGCGCCCTCGGCGCTGCCGCTGGGCATCCTGCTGCGTCCGGCCCGCGAGACCGACGTCGAGGCGATGGGCGCGCTGCGCGCGGAGTCGACCGGGCGCACCGACGTCGAGACCTCGGTGGCCGAGGTGCGGGCCACCGTCGAGGGCGGCGACGGCGACTACCTGGCGGCGGCGTCCAAGGTCGCCGTCGACGAGCAGGACCAGGTCGTCGCCTTCGTGCAGACCGTGGGCCGCACCGCCGACGGCACCGACCCGTTCGTGGTCCGGGTGCACACCCAGCCGCCGTGGCGGGGTCGGGGGCTGGGCCGGGCGCTGCTCATCGAGGCGATGCGGGCGGCGGCCGAGAGGTCGGACCGGGTCGGCCTGCGGGTGGACAGCGCGAACGGCGAGGCGCTCAGCCTGTGCCGCTCCCTCGGCTTCGTCGAGGACGGTGCCGCCGCGCCGAGCCCGCGGCCGTCCGCCTCGGCGCCGACCGGATGACCGGCATGACCGGGATCGACGACACGGTCGGCACCGACGCCGACCCCGCGTCGGCGCTCGACCGCGCCGAGGACGCGCTCGGGAGCGACCACGCGCTGGTCGAGCGGCTCGGCGCCCAGCAGAAGCAGTTCAACGACTTCATGCTGGGCTACAAGTTCGCCATCGACGAGGTCGTCACGAAGATCCACATCCTGCGCGAGGACTTCAACAACACCCACGACTACAACCCGATCGAGCACGTGAACTCCCGGCTGAAGACACCGGAGAGCATCCTGCGCAAGGTGCACCGCAAGCAGCACCCGGTCGACGTGGACAGCATCCGGGAGAACATCCTCGACATCGCCGGCGTGCGGGTCACCTGCTGCTTCCTCAGCGACATCTACACCGTGCGCGACCTCGTCGTCAGCCAGGACGACCTGGAGGTCATCGACGAGCGCGACTACATCAGCAAGCCCAAGCCGAACGGCTACCAGAGCCTGCACCTCATCATGGAGGTGCCGGTCTACCGGGCGCGCGAGGTGTCCCGGGTGCCGGTGGAGATCCAGATCCGCACGATCGCGATGGACTTCTGGGCCAGCCTGGAGCACAAGATCTACTACAAGTACGGCGGCGAGGTGCCCGCCGGGCTGGTCGCGGACCTGTCCCAGGCCGCGGCGGCGGCCAACAGCCTCGACCTCAAGATGGAGGAGCTGCACCGCCAGGTCCGCGGCGGCGCGGAGCCCGACGACACCGTCGACGCCCGTGACCGCCACCCCCTGGCCCCGCCGGCCGACCTCCTCGCCCAGTACACCCGCGCCGTCGGCCGACCCCCGCACTCCCCGGAGTCACCCCTGCGCTGACCGTCCCACCCACCCCAGCGCCCTGTGCCTGTCGAAGGGCGAGGGTGCTCCGGCTCAGCGGCGGACGAGGAGCGCGACCGGGAGGGTGTGGAACAGGTCGTCGGCCGCCACGGTGCCGCTGTGCTCGTGTCCGCTCAGCACGTCGACCACGTCACCCACCTCCAGCGTGGTGCCCCGCCAGCCGCCGGCTTCGGCCAGGGTCAGCGGCAGCCGGGTGACGCAGGTGGTCGCCCCACCCCGGTCGAAGGCGAGCAGGTGGTCGGCGGCCGGGCCCTCGGCGGTGAGCGGGGTGTAGGAGCCGAACAGCTCCGGGCGCTCCCGCCGCAGCCGCAGCGTCTCCCGCACCACCCGCAGCTTCGCCGCGCCGGAGCCGTCCACCACCGGCGGGCGGTCCTCGGCCAGCAGCGCGCGTCGGGCGGCGAAGTCGACCGGTCGTCGGTTGTCCGGGTCGACCAGCGAGTCCTCCCACAGCTCGGTGCCCTGGTAGACGTCGGGCACGCCCGGCATCGTCAGCTGCACCAGCTTCTGCCCCAGCGCGTTGGACCATCCGGGCTGCTCCACCACCGACAGCAGCCGGGCCAGGTCGTCGGCGAGCGCGGGCTCGTCCAGGGCCCGGTCGACCGCGGTGTGCACGGTCCGCTCGAAGGTCTCGTCGGGGGAGCCCCAGCTGGTCGAGGCCGAGGCCTCCCGCATCGCCTTCTCGGCGTAGGCGTGCAGCCGCTCCCGCTCGATCGGGCCCGCACCGACCAGCGTCTGGGCCAGGAAGTAGCCGAAGGCGCGGTCGGCGACCTGGTCGCGGGGCAGTCCGGAGTGCTCGAGGAAGTGCCGGGCGAAACGCTCCCAGGCGTACGGCACCTCCGACAGCACCGCCAGCCGGGCCCGGACGTCCTCCCCGCGCTTGGTGTCGTGGGTCGACAGCGAGGTCATCGAGTGCGGCAGCCGCTCCTGGCGGTGCTGCTGGGCGGCGTGGAACTCCGCCGGCGACAGCCCGAAGGAGTCGGGGTTGCCGCCGACCTCGTTGAGCGCGACGAAGCGGGCCTGGCGGTAGTAGGCGGTGTCCTCGGTGCCCTTGGCCATCACCGCACCCGACAGCTGCTGGAACCGGCGGGCCAGCTCGTCGGACGGGTCGTGCAGCCGTGGGGACAGCCTCGCCAGGGTCTCGGCCACGGCCGCGTCCCCACCGGCGGCCTCGAGAGCGGCGTCGAGCCGCTCCGCGCCGTCGGGCAGGTAGGAGCGGTAGACGTCGAAGCGGACCGCCAGCTCGCCCAGCGCGGCGCGGACCTGCTCGGCCGGGACGTCGGGCACCAGCCGCGCGAGCCGGGACAGCTCGGAGCCGAAGAGGGTGTCGACGACGTGCCGCTTGCCCTCCAGCACCGCCTCGTGCATGGTCCGCCGGTCCCCGGTGAGGTCGGCGTAGAGGGTGGTGAAGGCCTCCTCCTGACCCGGGTGCACGAAGACCTGGTTGACCTCGGTCATCGCGTCGTAGCCCGAGGTGCCCTCGACCGGCCAGTCCGGCAGCTCCTCACCGGGCTCGAGGATCTTCTCCGCGACCAGCCAGGCCTCCGGGGCCAGCGCCCGCAGCCGCTCGAAGTACTGCGCCGGGTCGACCAGGCCGTCGGGGTGGTCCACCCGGATGCCGGTCAGCTGGCCGTCGGCGACCATCTGGCGCACCCGGGCGTGGGTGGCCTCGAAGACGTCCTCGTCCTCGACCCGCAACCCGGCCAGGTCGGCGACGGCGAAGAAGCGGCGGTAGTTGAGCTCGGTGGCGGCCGTCCGCCAGCCCACCAGTCGGTAGTGCTGGCGGGCCAGCACGTCCTCGACGCTGTCGCCCTCGCGGTAGGTGCCCGCCGCCACGGGGAAGCGGTGCTCGTGGTAGCGCACCTCGTGCCCGCCGTCGACGGCGACCACCTCCAGCTCGTCGGGCCCGACCTCGTCGCCGAGCACGGGGATCCGCAGCGGGGCGTTGGCCCACTCGATGTCGAACCAGGACGCGTACGCCGAGGCCTCGCCCTCGGCCAGCACGCTCCACCAGGCCGGGTTCTCCGCCGGCGCGGCCACCCCGAGGTGGTTGGGGACGATGTCGAGCACCAGCCCGAGGCCGGCCGCGTGGGCCGCCTCGACCAGGCGGGCCCAGCCCTCCTCCCCACCCCGGGGGACGTCCAGGGTGGTGGGGTCGGTGACGTCGTAGCCGTGGTCGCTGCCGTCGGTGGAGCTCAGCAGCGGGGACAGGTAGAGCGCGCCGACGCCGAGGTCGGCCAGGTAGTCGACGAGCGCTGCCGCGTCGTCCAGGGTGAAGCCGGCCCGGATCTGGAGGCGGTAGGTCGACGACGGGATGCTGGTCACGTGCGCCACGCTAGTCGGCGCCACCCGGGCGGGGTACACCGGCTGACCGGACCGGGGGACGGGGTGGGGATCCAGCCCGACGCCGTCGGCGCCCGAGGCCTCCATGCGCGTGCGTCCAGCGCCGAACCTCCGCCCGGTCCGGAGCTCAAGCCGACGCCCGGCTCGTCGCCGCGCTCGACGCGGGTCGCCGCAGCTGGTGCGCTGCCAGCCGTCGTCCGGTCGTCGTCGGCGGTGGGGACGGTGTGCGGTGCGTGGCCGACCGCGGGGACGAGCGCCCCGTGGCGCGCCGTGACCGCACACCGTCCCGGGACCCAGGCGCTACCGGCGTGTCGCTGCGATCTCGCGGCTGGGCGCCATGTCGCTGGTGTCGCCGTCGCGACGCAGTCGGGCACGGTGCAGGGCGGCCACGATGCCCGTCAGGACCACGTTGGTGCCGATGATGACGAGCAGGACGGTGCGGAACGCGGCGGCGTAGGCGTCCCCGTGGCCGGGGATGCCGGCGGCGGTGGCGTCGGCGATGGCCCGGTCGCCCAGGCTGCCGAGGACCAGCCACGCGACGACCGCCGCGAAGGCGGCGATCACGACGGCCTCGCTCCCGACGCGCACGAAGTTCAGGACGCCCGCGGCCGCGCCGGAGCGGTGCGGGGGCACCTGGGCCAGCGCCTCGCCGTCCACCAGCCCGATGGTCATGCCGAACGCGGCGCCGATGAGGACCATCCCCGGGACCGCCCACCAGATCGGGACGCCGGGTGAGACCACGAGCAGGGCACCGTCACCGACGACCATCGCGAGGAGGGCGACGTAGATGACCTTCATCGGGGTGACGGCGGTGAAGCGGTGGATCGCCCGTGACGCCGCCAGCGGTGCCACGACGATCGGCACCATCATGAACAGCATGAAGACGCCGGCCGCCGGTGCGGAGAGGCCGTAGATCGCGCCGAACGCCACCGGCAGGTAGGTGCCGAGCGTGATCACGCCGACCGAGGTCGCCACCGGGACGAGCGAGAGCGCGAGGAAGTGCGGGTTGCGGAGCACCCCGAAGTCGACGACCTTGCGGCCCGGCTCGGGTTCGTGCGTGATGGTGGGCAGCGACCTGCGGAAGACCAGGGCGAGGACGGTCACGATGCCGAACGCGACGAAGACCCCGCGCCAGCCGAACCATCCCGTGAGGAGTCCTGCGACCACCGGGCCGATCGCGGACCCGATGCCGATGATGGTGCCGAAGATCGCGAAGTTGCGCGCCCGTGCCGCCCCCTCCCAGGCGTTCGACATCAGTGAGGCCGATCCGGTGAACACGGCGGCACCGCCGATGCCCGACAGGATGCGCCCGATGTCGAGGACGACGAGGTCGGGCGCGGTCGTGCTCACCAGGGAACCGACAGTGAAGAAGAGCAGGCCGATGACGACCGTCGTGCGGTAGCCCAGCCGGTCCGAGAGCACGCCCCACACGAGGGTGAAGACGGCGAAGGCGGCGTTGAACCCGTTGACCACCGATTGCAGCAGGAACGGCGACGCACCGAGGTCACGCGCGATGCTCGGCAGCAGCACACCCATGCCCGAGATGGCCAGTGGCACGACGAAGACCGAGAGCACGATCACCGGCATGGCCAGTCTCGAGGTGGGGGTGCGGGTGGGTCCCGACATGGGAAGTCCTTCCGTGGGATGGGATCGCGGAGTGCGCAGCACAGCCGCCGCCGGCGATGTCCGGCTCGCGGCTGGTCAAGATCTGTAGTGCGCGCTACAGTTATAGCAGCAATGTAGTGATCGCTACAGATTGGTGAGACATGTCACGTGGACGGACCCGGACCTTCGACCTCGACCAGGCCCTCGACCGAGCGGTCGACGTGTTCTGGCGGCGGGGCTACGACGCGACCTCGATCGCGGAGCTGACGGAGGCGATGGGCATCAACCCGCCGAGCCTGTACGCGGCGTTCGGGAACAAGCGCGCGCTCTTCGACCGGGTCGTGGACCGGTACGTGCAGGACACGGCCAGCAACCTGCAGGCGGCGGTGGCGCAGGCGACGGGTCGCGCGGCCGTCCGCTCGATGCTGACCAGCGTCGTCGAGAGCGCGACCAGCGAGGACCATCCCGCAGGGTGCCTGCTGGTGCAGGGGGCACTCGCGTGCTCGGCCGGCAACGCCGACGTCCACGACGAGCTGGTGCGTCGGCGTGAGGAGGTCCGCCAGGCGATGCAGCTCCGCTTCGAGCAGGCCCTCGACGACGGCGACTTCCCCCGGGGGATCGACCCGGCCCGTCTGGCCCGGTACTACGTCACGGTCGCGACCGGGCTGACCGTCCAGGCTGCCAGCGGCGTCCCCCGTCGGGAGCTGCTCGAGGCCGTCGACCTCGCCATGGCCGCGTTCCCCGACGTCAGCGCTGGTGCGGCGAGGTGAGCGCGCGCCGACTGGGTTTCCTGTCGTTCGGCCACCACCAGAACACCTGGGGCGCGTCCGCCCGGACGGCAGGTGAGGCTCTCACCCAGGGGATCGAGATCGCCGTGGGCGCCGAGGCGCTCGGTCTCGACGGCGCCTGGAGCCGCGTCCACCACCTCCAACGCCAGTTCTCCAGTCCCTGGAGCCTTCTCGCCGCGGTGGCGGCGCGGACCTCCCGGATCGAGATCGGCACCGCCGTCATCGACATGCGCTACGAGAACCCCCTCCTCATGGCCGAGCTCGCCGCCTCCGCGGACCTGATCAGCGGCTCACGCCTCCAGCTCGGCCTGGGCCGCGGATCGCAGGAGCCGGCTCTGCGGGGGTACGAACGGTTCGGCTTCCGCCCGGCCGAGGGCCACACCGCGGGCGACATGGCACGGGAGCACACCGCACGGTTCCGCGCGGCGATCGCGGGAGCCCCCGTCGCCGAGAGCGACCCGAGCCAGACGTCGACAACCGTCCCGCTGGCGATCGAGCCGCAGTCGCCGACGCTGCCGGAACGGATCTGGTGGGGCTCTGCCACCCGCCAGAGCGCGCGGTGGGCCGGCGAGCAGGACCTCCACCTCCTCAGCAGCACGCTGCTCTCAGAGGACACCGGGGTGCCGTTCAGCGAGCTGCAGGCCGAGCAGATCCGGGCGTTCCGGACCGCGCGTGCCGAGGCGGGGCACCCGGGGAGCCGCCGCGTCGCCGTGGTGCGCAGCATCCTGCCGATCGTCTCGCAACGCGACGCCGACCTCTACGGCCCGGCTGCGCGCGCGTCGCAGGAGCACGTCGGCGTGCTCGGCGGAGCAGTCTCCCGCTTCGGGAAGAGCTTCATCGGCGAGCCCGACCGGATCGTCGAGGAGCTCCAGCGGGACGAGGCCGTGATGTCCTCCGACACGCTGCTCGTGACGATCCCGAACGTCCTCGGCGTCGACCACAACCTGGAGCTCCTCGAGAACATCCGGGACCACATCGCCCCGGCGATCGGCTGGACGAGGACCGGCTGAACCCGCCGGGTGCCGCGCCGGCGGGCCCGCAGCCATCCGGTGGCGGTGAGGCCGTCCGGGCTCAGGCCGGGGCGTCGGGCGGGCTGGCCGCGGGTCGCAGCACGAGCGCGAGGAAGTCCTCGAGGTGGCGGGCGACGTCCACCTGGGCGGGGGCGTGCAGCCACTGCAGCTGCAGCCCGTCCCAGAGCGCCACCAGTGAGGTCGCCGCGCGCTCGGGGTCGACACCGGGGCGCAGCCGGCCCTGGCGGGCGAGCTCGGCGAAGTAGCCGGCGTACTCCTGGCGCAGGTGGGTGAAGCGGCGGACGAAGTAGTCCGACCCGGGGTGCCCGGCGGTGGTCGCCTCCGCGCAGAGCACGGTGTAGACCTCGATCAGACCCCGCAGGTCCTCGTTGCGACGGGCGCGGGCGAGGACGGCGGTGGGGAAGTTGGCGGCCGACGTCGGCGTCTCCACCGCACCGGCCTCGTCGCGGTGCCCCAGCGTCGCCAGCAGCAGGTCCTCCTTGGTCGGGAAGTGGTGCATCAGCGTGGACAGGCTGATCCCGGCGTCCGCGGCGATCTCCCGCAGCGAGGCGGCCCGGTAGCCGCGGGAGGCGAACCGGGCCAGGGCGACGTCGAGGATCTGACGCCGCCGTCCCGCGCTCTTGGCGTACGGTCCCCGCCGCCGCCCGGCGCCCGTCGCGCCACCCACGTCCGCGCCGGTCGCCGCCGGCCCTCGCGTCCTGCTGCTCATCGCGTCCCCGTCCTCGTCGACGTCTCGGGCCGGCCCTGCGCCGGCGTCCGCGTGAAAGTCGTGCACCTGCACGGTTTTGCTGTACGTTAGCGGCCGCATTCGATCACGGCGAAGTGAGGCGGCATGAGAGTCACCCGACGAGATCTGCTCAGGCTCGGCGGCGCGGGGGCAGCGGGCGCGCTGCTGTCGGCGTGCGCGGGGCCGGGCGCGACCCCGGTCAACACCCGACCGACCATCCCGCCCGCGGACGGGCCGATCACCCTGACCTACTGGTCCTGGCTGAAGGACCTGCAGAAGGTCTGCGACGTGTGGAACGCCCAGAACCCGCACATCCGGGTGGAGGCCAGCTGGATCCCAGGCGGCAACGACGGCGGCTACCAGAAGATGTACTCCGCGCTGGCCGCCGGTGGCGGCCCCGACATCGGCCAGGTCGAGATGCGCACGGTGCCGGAGTTCGTGCTGGTCGACGGTCTGGTCGACCTGCGCCGCTACGGCGTCGACCAGTACGCCGACCGGTTCAACGAGACGCTGTGGCAGCAGGTCTCCTTCGTCGGCGGGGTGTACGGCATCCCCCAGGACAGCGGGCCGCTGGCGCTGTACTACCGCCCCGACCTGTTCCAGGCCGCCGGCGCGGAGGTGCCGGCGACCTGGGAGGAGTGGAACGAGACCGCCCGGCGGATGCGGGCCACCGACGTCTACCTGGAGTGCCTCGACCTCTCCGACACCTCCTGGTTCGCCGCGCTCGCCCAGCAGGCCGGGGCCCGCTGGCTGCGGGTGGAGGGTGAGGAGTGGGTCATCCACATGACCGACGACGCCACCCTGCAGGTCGCCCGGCACTTCGACCGCGCGATCGACGAGGACCTCATCACCACCGCCTACGGGCAGTTCTCGACCCCGTGGTACGCCGCGGCGTCGGCGGGCCAGATCGCCTCGGCCGCGCAGGCCAGCTGGGGTGACGCGCTGCTGCAGAGCGTCACCTCCGGCGCCGGGCAGTGGCGGGTCGCGCCGCTGCCGACCTGGGGTTCGGGCGGCTACGCCTCGACCTTCCTCGGCGGGTCGACGGCGGCGGTGCTGGCCAACAGCAAGCACCCCCAGGAGGCGATGGAGTTCGCCATCTGGATGACGACGAGCCAGGAGGGCATCGACGCCATGATCGCCAACAGCGGCATCGGCTGGTCGCCGAGCCGCGACTACATCGGCCAGAGCCGCCTCGGCGGGGCCGACTTCTTCGGTGGTCAGAGCTACAACACCGAGGTCTTCGAGCCCGCCGCCCAGCCGGAGGCGCAGAACCCGGACTGGTCCTGGTGGCCGATCACCCAGCAGTCGTTCAACATCCTCTCCGACGGGTTCCGCCAGAAGGTCTCCGGCGGCACCCTGGTCGACGCCATCGCGACCGCCGAGAACGCCATCGTCAAGGCCTTCACCAACAAGGGCCTGAGCATCCGGAAGGCCGAGGCATGAGCGCGACCGAGCAGTCGACCGCCCCCGCCGCGACGTCGGGCCGCCGCCGGCGCGGCAGCCAGCTGACCGCCGCGCCCTGGCTGCTGCTGGCCCCGTTCCTGCTGTTCTTCGTGCTGACCTTCGTGCTGCCGATCCTGGTGGCGGTGGGGCAGAGCTTCACCCGGGTCACCCGCAGCGGCGTCTTCGGCGAGCAGGGGGTCACCAGTGAGTTCGCCTGGTTCGCCAACTACGCCCAGGCGCTGGAGAACGGCAACTTCATCGACTCGATCATCCGGATGCTGCTCTTCGGCGTCGTCCAGGTGACGGTGATGATCGCGCTGTCCACCGTGCTGGCCCTGCTGCTGGAGTCGGCCTCCGCGCGCTGGCCCGGCTTCTTCCGCGCCGTCTACTTCCTGCCCTACGGCATCCCCGGCGTGATCGCCACCATCTTGTGGTCGTTCCTCTACGTCCCCGGGCTGAGCCCGGTCATCGACGCCGCCGAGGTGGTCGGCATCGAGCTCGACTTCCTCGGCGCGGGCACCGTGCTGTGGTCGATCGCCAACATCGTCACCTGGACCTACGCCGGCTACAACATGATGATCATCGTCGCCCAGCTGAAGGCGATCCCGACCGAGGTCTACGAGGCCGCCAAGGTCGACGGCGCCGGCCCGCTGCGGGTGGCGGCCAGCATCCAGCTGCCGCTGATCCGTCCCGCACTGGTGCTCACCACCGTGTTCTCCATCATCGGCACCCTGCAGCTGTTCGCCGAGCCGCAGGTGCTCTCCACGGTCGCGCCCGACGTCGACTCCGAGTACACGCCCAACCTCAGCGCCTACACCACCGCGTTCGCCTACAACGACTACAACGTGGCGGCGGCCCAGGCCGTGCTGATCGCGCTGGTGGCCTTCGCGCTGTCCTTCCTGTTCCTGCGACTCACCAACCGGAGGTCGTGATGAGCGCCGCCACCGTCACTGACAGCGTCGCCTCCGGCGGCCGCAACCGCCGTCCCGGCCAGTCCGCCGGGCGGAGCATCCTCGTCACCGCGATCCTGCTGCTGGTCGCGCTCTACTTCCTGGTGCCGGTCTACTGGGTGGTGGTCGCGGCGACCAAGACCACCGAGGACCTGTTCGCCACCAACGGCTTCTGGTTCGGCCAGACCTTCGCGCTGTTCGCCAACGTGCGCGAGGTGGTCGCCTACGACGGCGGCATCTTCCTGCGCTGGTTCGCCAACTCGGTGCTCTACTCCGGGGTCGGCGCGCTGCTGGCCACCTACTTCGCCGCGGCCGGCGGGTACGCCCTGTCCCGCTACCAGTTCCGCGGCCGCAACCTCGTGTTCGGCACCATCCTCGGCGGCGTCCTGGTGCCCGGCACCGCGACCGCGCTGCCGATGTTCCTGCTCTTCAGCGAGCTGGGGCTGGCCAACACCTACTGGTCGGTGCTGATCCCGTCGGTGGTCTCGCCGTTCGGGCTCTTCCTCTGCCGGATCTACGCCGACGCCTCGGTCAGCCCGTCGCTGCTGGAGGCGGCCCGGCTGGACGGCGCCTCGGAGCTGCGGATCTTCCACACCGTGGGGCTGCGGATCCTCACCCCGGCGCTGGTGACGGTCTTCCTCTTCCAGCTGGTCGGCATCTGGAACAACTACTTCCTGCCGCTGGTCATGCTGGCCGACCAGGACCTGTATCCGATCACCCTGGGGCTCAACAACTGGCGCTCCCAGACCGACCGGCTGCCCGAGTTCTACGAGCTGACCACCGGCGGCGTGCTGCTCTCGGTGATCCCGCTGGCCATCGCGATGATCGTGCTGCAACGCTTCTGGCGTGGCGGACTCACCGAAGGGGCTGTGAAGTGACGACGGACGACGTGTCCTACCTGACCGACCCGGCACCGCGACGGGGGGCGCACGCCGCCCCGCGCTCGTGGCTGCACAGCGACGCACCGCGGATCTCGCTCAACGGGACGTGGTCGTTCCGGCTGCTGGACCGGGCTCCCGGGACGCCCGGCGGCGGCGGGGTGCTGCCGGCGGGGGAGGATCCCGCGGCCTTCGCCGATCCCGGCTACGACGTCTCGGGCTGGGAGACCATCGAGGTGCCCTCGCACTGGGTGCTCACCGGTGACGGCACCCGCGGGCGTCCGATCTACACCAACGTGCAGTTCCCGATCCCGCTCGACCCGCCGCACGTGCCCGACGAGAACCCCACCGGTGACCACCGCATCGAGGTGGACGTCCCGGCGGAGTGGGCCGAGGCCGAGCGGGTGCTGCTGCGCTTCGACGGCGTCGAGTCGATCTACCGGGTCTGGGTGAACGGGGTCGAGGTCGGCGTCGGCACCGGCAGCCGGCTGGCCGCCGAGCTCGACGTCACCGAGCAGGTGGTGCCCGGGCAGACCAACACGGTCGCCGTCCGGGTCCACCAGTGGTCGGCCGCCACCTACCTGGAGGACCAGGACCAGTGGTGGCTGCCCGGCATCTTCCGCGACGTCACCCTGCTGGCCCGTCCGCGCGGCGGCATCACCGACGTCTGGCTGCGGGCCGGCTACGCCGGCGAGGCGGTCGGCACCGGGGCGGGGACCCTGGAGGTCGAGCTGGACGTCGCCGAGGGCGGCTTCCCGGTCACCGTGGCGATCGAGGAGCTCGGGGTCTCGACGACCTTCGACTCCGCCGCCGACGTCGGCCCGGTCGAGCTGGAGAAGGTCGAGCCGTGGTCGGCCGAGCGGCCCCGCCTGTACGAGGTGGTGGTCTCCAACGCCGCGGAGACGATCACCCAGCGGGTCGGGTTCCGCCGGGTCGAGATCCGGGACGGGCTGCTGCTGGTCAACGGCGCGCGGGTGCTCTTCCACGGCGTCAACCGGCACGAGACCCACCCCGAGCGCGGTCGCGTCTTCGACGAGGAGCACGCCCGCGCCGACATGGCGCTGATGAAGCGGTTCAACGTCAATGCGATCCGCACCAGCCACTACCCGCCGCACCCACGGGTGCTCGACCTCGCCGACGAGCTGGGCTTCTGGGTGGTCGACGAGTGCGACCTGGAGACGCACGGCTTCGGCTCCGACGACTGGCGGCAGAACCCCAGTGACGACCCGGTGTGGCGCGAGGCCTACCTGGACCGGATCACCCGCACCGTCGAGCGGGACAAGAACCACCCCAGCGTGGTGCTGTGGTCGCTGGGCAACGAGTCCGGCACCGGGGCCAACCTGGCGGCGATGGCGGCCTGGGTGCACTCCCGCGACCCGGAGCGTCCGGTGCACTACGAGGGCGACTACGTCGGCGCCTACACCGACGTCTACTCCCGGATGTACCCCTCGCTGGCCGAGACCGCCGCGATCGGCACCGACGGCGACACCACGCCGCTGCTGGGCTGCACGGTGGCCGAGGGCGTCCGGCAGCGCACCAAGCCGGCGATCCTGTGCGAGTACGTGCACGCGATGGGCAACGGCCCGGGCCTGATCAGCGAGTACGAGGAGCTGTTCGAGCAGCACCCGCGGCTGCAGGGCGGTTTCGTGTGGGAGTGGCGCGACCACGGCCTGTGGCACCGCACGCCCGACGGCACCCGGTACCTCGCCTACGGCGGTGACTTCGGCGAGGTGGTGCACGACGGCAACTTCGTGATGGACGGACTCGTCTTCAGCGACGACACCCCCTCGCCGGGTCTGCACGAGTACGCGGCGGTGGTGCAGCCGGTGCGCTTCGAGTGGGCCAACAAGCGGCTCACCGTGCGCAACCTGCGCCACAGCACCGACACCACCGACCTGCGGCTGCGCTGGCGGCTCGAGGTGGACGGCACGGTGCTGGCCCGCGGCACGGAGAAGGTGCCGCGCGTGCTGCCCGGACGCAGCGCCCGGATCGACCTCGACCCGGGGGCCCCGCCGGTGCCGGGGGAGGCCTGGCTGAGCGTCCAGGCCGAGCTGGCCGAGGCGACCGCCTGGGCACCGGCCGGCCACGTGGTCGCCCGCGGGCAGTTCCGGGTCGCCGAGGCCACCGCACCGGTGCGCGTCCTCCCGCTGCCGGCGGTGCAGACCGGGCAGCCGGTGCCGGAGCGGCTGGAGCTGGGCCCGGCGGTGTTCGCCCACGGCCGGCTCGTCGAGCTGGCCGGGGTGCCGGTCAGCGGTCCGCTGCCCGAGCTGTGGCGCGCACCCACCGACAACGACCGCGGCAAGGCCGGCTTCGGGGCGTCCCGGCCGCTGCCGGCCGGGGCGGCCGAGGCCGACGCGGCGCTGCTGGCCTCCGGCGGCCGGCGCACCACCTGGGAGATGGTGTGGCGCGAGCAGGGTCTGCACCGGCTGGTGCACCGGGTGACCTCGGTCGAGGCCGGCCCGGGCTCCCTGGTCACCCGGGGCGTGTCGATGGCGGCCCAGGGCCGCGCCCGGCTGGAGTCGACCACCACCTGGCAGCTGGTGCCGACGCCGGGAGGCGAGCGGCTGGCGCTGACCATCGAGCTCGCGCCCTCGCGCGGGTGGGGCAGCGTCTGGCCCCGGCTGGGTGTGCGGTTCGACCTGCCCGGTGACGTGACCCGTGCGGAGTGGTTCGGCCTCGGGCCCGGGGAGTCCTACCCCGACAGCCTGGCCGCGGCCCGGGTGGGCAGCTTCACCGCCTCGGTGGACGAGCTCGCCGCGCCGTACAGCCGGCCGCAGGAGACCGGGCACCGCAGCGACCTGCGCCGGCTGGTGCTGTCGCGGTCCGGGGTGCACGACTGGCTCACGCTGGAGGCGCTGCCCGACACCGCCGGACGGCGTCCCGGGTTCACCCTCAGCCGGCACACCGCCCAGCAGATCGCCGACGCGGACCACCCGCACGAGCTGCCCACCAGCGACCGGACCTACCTCTACCTGGACGCCGCCCAGCACGGTCTCGGCACGGCGGCCTGCGGTCCCGACGTCTCCCCGCAGTTCGCCCTGCGCCCGCACGCCCGCACCCTCCAGCTGCTCCTCTGAGGTCGCCGCTGCGTCGGGGGTCGGGTCAGGGCGTCGCGGCGGCGAGGCGGGCGGCCTCGGCGGCACGGTGGTCGGCCAGCAGGGCGTCCAGCACCTGCGCGGTGCGCAGGGCGGTGCGGCCGGTGCTCGGGCAGGTGCCGTGGCCGGTGAGCTCGTCGACCACGCTCTGCACCAGCGGCAGCTGGACCGGGTCCGGGTGCTCGGTCCGCACCAGCTCCTCCCGGCCGTCGGCGAGCAGCCGCAGGGGCTCGCTGCCGAAGCAGGAGAAGACGAGGCTGCCGCCGTCGCCCACCACCTCGACCCGGTCGACCCGCTCGGCGGCGGCGAAGTCCCACAGCCCGACCCCGCGGACGCCGCTGGCGAAGGCGAGGGTGGCGGTGACCTGGTCCTCCGCCCGCGGCGCGGTGGCGTCGTCGGTGGACGCGGTCGAGGTGGCTCCGCCGGTGACCTCGGTGACGGGCCCGAACAGCCAGTCGAGCAGGTCGAGGGTGTGCGAGCCGAGGTCGACCAGGTAGCCGCCGCCCGACACCTCCGGCTGCTCCCGCCACGGCAGCTCGCCCCCGCTCCGGGCCGGCTGCTGGGTGCGCACCAGCACCGAGCGCGGGCGGCCGACCCGCCCGGTGGCCAGCAGCTCGCGCACCCGGCGGAACCGTGGCAGCGCCCGGCGGTAGTAGGCCACCCAGAGCCCGGTGCCGGCCCGCTCGGCGGCGGCGACCATCGCGTCGCACTCCGCGGCGTCGCGCGCCATCGGCTTCTCCACGTACACCGGTTTGCCGGCGGCCGCGACCCGCTGCGCGTAGTCGGCGTGGGAGTCCGGCGGGGTGGCGACGTAGACCGCGTCCACCTCGGGGTCGGCGATCAGGGCGTCCGCGTCGGCGTACCAGCGGCCCACCCCGTGCCGGCGGGCCCAGTCCTCGGCCTTCGCGGCGTCGCGGCGCATCACCGCCACCAGCTCCGAGCGCTCCGCCTGCTGGAAGGCCGGCCCGCTCTTGCGCTCGGTGACGTCGCCGACGCCGATGATGCCCCACCGCACCCTGTCCACGCGCTCACGCTAGTGGCCCGCGGCGACGGCCGGGGCCGGGCTCAGCCCAGCAGCACCCACTCGCCGCTGCGGCGCGGGTCGGCGCCGGCCCCGAGCGGCGACAGCGCGCTCACCCCGCCGAAGAACGGCAGCTGCGTGCGGGTCTCGAAGACGGTGTTCCCGGCCGCGGCGAGGGCGTCCAGCACCACGGGGGAGAAGCCCGGTTCCAGCCGCACGTGCCCGTGGGGCAGCGCGGCCAGCCGGGGACGGTCGATCGCCTCCTGCGGGGGCACCCCGCGCAGCATCCGCAGCACGGTCTGCACCAGCGCGGGTCGGATCCGGCTGCCGCCGGCGGCCCCGGCCACCAGCCGCAGCCGGCCGGCTCCGTCCAGGACGACCATCGGCGACATCATCGAGTTCACCCGGTGGCCGGGCACCCACTCGTCGCGGACCAGCTCGCCCTCGCCGAGCATCGAGTTGAGGTGCACCCCGTAGCCGGGGACGTAGACCGAGGAGCCCAGACCGAGGCTGGTGGTCACCGCGCAGGCGTTGCCGTCGGCGTCCACGGCGCACACGTTGGTGGTGTCGGCCAGCCGCGGGTGGGCTCGCAGCGCCTCGACCAGGTGGGTGGCCGCCGCGGGGTCGCTGACCGGGTCGCCGTCGTGCTCCGACGCCCCGAGCAGGGTGGCCAGCACGTCGTCCAGGTCGTCCCCGCGGGCCAGCACCCGCACCCGGCGTCCGGCCACCTCCATCGCGACCTCGCGGGGCTCGGACTCGCGCACCCGGTAGGCGGCCAGGTCGGTGGCGCTCAGCCCGCCGCCCTCGGCGACGGCCGCCAGCATCGCCTCGGCGTAGGGGCCGGTGGAGAAGGCGTCCGGGTCGTCGCGGAGCAGCTCGAAGGCCCGCCAGTGCTCGGGGTGGAACAGCGGGTCGCCGGCCTGCAGCAGCGACCCGTCGGGCCGGCAGAACACCTGGGCGCCCTCGCCGGCGCACATCGCCTCGGTGATGTTGGGCAGCAGCTCGGCGTGGGTCAGCGGGAACGGCGTGCCGTAGGACGCGGTCAGCGCGGGCTCCACCAGGGTGGCCCAGTCCAGCCGTCCCCAGCGCTGCCACAGGTGCCGGACGCCCACCGGCAGCCCCGGCACGGCCACGGTCGCCGGCCCGATCTCGTACGGCACGGGGTGCCCGCCGAGGTGGACCTGGATCGGCACCCCCCGCCCGGTGCGGCGTTCGCCGAGGCCGGGGACGGCGACGAAGAAGTCGACGCAGGTGGTACGGCCGGTGGCGGCCTCGTGCACGACCGCGAACCCACCGCCGCTCAACCCGGTGAACAGCGTCTCGGCGGCACAGCTGACCAGCGTCATCGCCACCGCCGCGTCGACGGCGTGCCCGCCCCGGCGCAGCACGGCCGCCCCGGCCCCGGCGGTGCTGGGGTGGGCGGCCGCCACCCCGGGCCGGACGCGCTCGTCCGGGGGGACGGGGTTCACCACCGCAGCAGCTCGGCGGCGACGTCGAGGCGGGGGACGGTGATCGCGGCGTCGGCGGCCGCGGCCACCACCGGCTTGGCGCAGTAGGCGATGCCCAGCCCGGCGGCGGCGAGCATGTCGAGGTCGTTGGCACCGTCGCCGATCGCCACGCAGGCCTCCAGCGGCACGCCGAGCTCACCGGCCCACTGCTCGAGGGTGGCGGCCTTGACCGCACGATCCACCACCTCGCCGAGGACGCGGCCGGTGAGCCGGCCGTCG
Source organism: Desertihabitans brevis (assembly GCF_003327535.1). Taxonomy (NCBI): domain Bacteria; kingdom Bacillati; phylum Actinomycetota; class Actinomycetes; order Propionibacteriales; family Propionibacteriaceae; genus Desertihabitans; species Desertihabitans brevis. The sequence goes on from NZ_QOUI01000005.1 coordinate 243,462, forward strand.
GCGACCTCGAGCTGGTTGGCCCGGACGTGGGTGATGCCGAGCAGCTGGGCCAGCGGCTGCACCACCTCGATGAACCCGCCGGAGACCAGGCCGATGGTGGCCCCGTGCTCGCGCGCCCGGGCGATCAGGTCGCTGGTGCCGGGGGAGAGGCGCAGGTGCTGCAGCACGTCGGCCAGCGCCGTCACCGGGACGCCCTGCAGCGTCGCCACCCGGGCGTGCAGGCTGGCGGCGAAGTCGAGCTCGCCGCGCATCGCCCGCTCGGTGACCGCCGCCACCTCCTCCCGCGTGCCGGCGTGCTCGGCCAGCAGCTCGATCACCTCCGCGGTGATCAGCGTGGAGTCGACGTCCAGCACCAGCAGGCCGGCGCCCTCGGGCAGCGGCGGCACCAGCACCGCGGAGTCCCAGCCCGAACCGGTCAGCACCTCGGCGAGGCGGGTGCGCAGCCCGACGACGTCCTCGGCCTGGGCGGTGAGCTCCACGCTGACCAGGTCGCCGCGCTCGCGCGTCCCGGCGTCGACGGCCCCGGGCAGCGCGCGGCGCACCAGGTCGGCGGCGGCTGCCGGGTCGGCCGGTCGGGGGCGGACGAGCACGATGCGCAGCGGGGTCACACCGAGATCCTAGGGTCGGGCGCCCTGCCGCGGGTGTGGCGCCGGCCACGTCCGGTGCACGCCCCGCCGTGCGTCGGTAGGGTGCCGGGCGTGCCAGCCCAGAGCCCGACCGCCGACGCCGCCCGCACCCTGGTCGCCGCGGCGGACGGCTCCGCGCTGGGCAACCCGGGCCCGGCCGGCTGGGCCTGGTACGTCGACGACGACACCTGGGCCGCGGGCGGCTGGCCGCACGGCACCAACAACATGGGCGAGCTGATGGCCGTCCTCGACCTGCTGCGCGCCACCGCCGACCTCGGCGTGCCGCTGCGGGTGCTGTGCGACAGCACCTACGTCATCAAGGCCGTCACCGAGTGGATGCCCGGCTGGAAGCGGCGCGGCTGGAAGAAGGCCGACGGCAAGCCGGTGCTCAACCAGGACCTGCTGCGCGAGCTGGACGCCGCCCTGCAGGGCCGTGACGTCGTCCTGGAGTGGGTCAAGGGCCATGCCGGGCACGCCATGAACGAGGCCGCCGACGCACGTGCCCGGGCCGTCGCGACCGCGTTCCAGCGCGGCACCGAGCCCGACACCGGGCCGGGCATCGCCGGGCTCGTCCAGCACGAGCTCCGGGTGCCGGCGACCGCACCGTCGGCGGACGTCGACGAGGCCGAGGAGGCGGACGCCGAAGCCGAGCTGGTGCCGCCGGCCACCGACGAGCCCACCCCGGTGGACGCGCTGTTCGCCACCCCCGACCCGACCGACGAGGAGATCGTCGTCGCCCACGAGCGCGAGCTGCTCGACCCGCGGGTGCGGGCCGACCCCGAGCGGGTGGAGCAGCTGCTGCACCCGCACTGGCGCGAGGTCGGGGCGTCGGGCCGGCTGTGCAGCCGGGCCGAGATGGTCGAGCACCTGGCCAGCACGCCGGGACGTCGGACCGGTCTGGACGTCGTCGAGGTCAGCCGGGTCGACGCCGCCACGATGCTGCTGCTGTGGCGCAGCAGCGACGAGCGGGGGACCGCCCTGCGCAGCTCGGTGTGGGTGCTGGGCCCGTCGGGCTGGCGCCAGCGCTTCACCCAGGGCACCCCGGAAGCCTGAGCCGCACCCCTCGACGGGCGTGACGGCCTACCACACCCGTCCCGGGACCCTGATTTGGCTCACGGGCCGATCTCTGACAGTATTGCCGGGTTGCTCCGACGGGTCGCCGGGGTGAGGTGCGCCATCAGTGGCCGCACTCGCCGCACCGAGAGGCCCGCTCGTGGCCGGGCCGCTGGGCCGGCACCACAACCAAGGCAGGATCGATCCTTCCTGGTGTGCGTCCGAACTCCGCGACACACCCGACCGCGTGGGTCGGAGAGACGGGACAGTGGTTCGCCCGTACGGGCTGCCGACACTGCAGGACGGATAGTAAGGACGAACTGTGGCGGGACAAAAGATCCGCATCAGGCTGAAGGCCTATGACCACGAGGTGATCGACTCCTCGGCGCGCACGATCGTCGACACGGTCACCCGTACCGGCGCCACCGTCGCCGGCCCGGTGCCGCTGCCCACCGAGAAGAACGTGTACTGCGTGATTCGTTCGCCGCACAAGTACAAGGACAGCCGCGAGCACTTCGAGATGCGCACCCACAAGCGGCTGATCGACATCATCGACCCCACCCCGAAGACGGTCGACTCGCTGATGCGCCTCGACCTCCCCGCGGGTGTCGACATCGAGATCAAGCTCTGAGGACTGACGAACACATGAGCGAACGCAAGCTGAAGGGCCTGCTGGGCACCAAGCTCGGCATGACCCAGCTCTGGGACGAGAACAACCGGGTCGTGCCGGTGACGGTGATCCAGGCCGGCCCCTGTGTGGTGACCCAGGTCCGCACCCCGGACAAGGACGGCTACTCCGCCGTCCAGCTCGGCTTCGGTGCGATCAAGGCCAAGAAGGTCAACAAGCCCACCGCCGGGCACTTCGCCAACGCCGACGTCACCCCGCGCAAGCACCTCGTCGAGCTGCGCACCACCGACGCCTCGGAGTACACCCTGGGCCAGGAGCTGAGCGCCGACGTCTTCGCCGCCGCCGACGTGGTGGACGTGACCGGTGTCAGCAAGGGCAAGGGCACCGCCGGTGTGATGAAGCGTCACGGCTTCGGCGGTCTGCGTGCCACCCACGGTGTGCACCGCAAGCACCGCTCGCCGGGCTCCATCGGCGGCTGCGCCACCCCGGGCCGCGTCTTCAAGGGTCTGCGGATGGCCGGGCGCATGGGTGTCGACAAGGTCACCGTGCAGAACCTCTCCGTGCACGCGGTCGACGCCGAGCGCGGTCTGATCCTCGTCAAGGGAGCGATCCCCGGCGCCAAGGGCGGCCTGGTCGTCCTGCGCAGCGCAGCCAAGAAGGGAGATGTCGCGTGAGCACCCTCACCATCGACGTCGTCGACGGCTCGGGCCAGAAGTCCGGCAGCACCGACCTGCCGGCCGAGCTCTTCGACGCACCGGTCAACATCCCGCTGATCCACCAGGTCGTGGTGGCCCAGCTGGCCGCCGCCCGCCAGGGCACCCACGCCACCAAGACCCGCGGCGACGTCCGCGGCGGTGGCGCCAAGCCGTGGCGCCAGAAGGGCACCGGCCGCGCCCGCCAGGGCTCGCGCCGCGCCCCCCAGTGGACCGGCGGTGGCGTCGTGCACGGCCCGACGCCGCACGGCTACGGCCAGCGCACGCCCAAGAAGATGATCGCCGCCGCCCTGCGCGGTGCGCTCAGCGACCGGGCCAGCGACGGCCGGGTGCACGTGGTCTCCGACCTCGTCCCCGACGGCGTGCCGAGCACCAAGAAGGCGCTGGCCGCGATCACCGCGGCCGCCGGCGAGGTCAAGGTCCTGGTCGCGCTGCACCGCGACGAGGACGCGGCCTACCTGAGCCTGCGCAACGTGCCGAGCGTGCACGTGCTCGCCGTCGACCAGCTGAACGCCTACGACGTGCTGTGCGCGGACGCGGTGGTCTTCACCTCCGCCGCGCTGGAGACCTTCGTCGCCGGCCCGGTCTCGGGTGGCGCGAAGACCGTCGCTCGCGAGAGCGAGATCGAGGAGGAGCAGAAGTGACGCAGCCGCTCAAGATCCGCGACCACCGCGACATCCTGCTGGCCCCGGTGGTGAGCGAGAAGACCTACTCGCTGCTGGACCAGAACAAGTACACGTTCGTGGTCGCCCCGCAGGCCAACAAGACCGAGATCAAGATCGCCGTCGAGAAGGTGTTCGGCGTCAAGGTCACCTCGGTCAACACGATGAACCGCAAGGGCAAGACCCGCCGCACGCGCTACGGCGTCGGCAAGCGGCCCGACACCAAGCGCGCGATCGTCACGGTCGCCGAGGGCCAGCGGATCGACATCTTCGGCGGCCCGGCCGCCTGACCGGGCAGCTGCACCAGACAGACAAGGACGAATAGACCTCATGGGTATCCGTAAGCACAAGCCGACAACGCCGGGCCGTCGTGGCTCGTCGGTTGCCGACTTCGTCGAGCTGACCCGGTCGACGCCGGAGAAGTCCCTGTTGCGCCCCAACCCCAAGACCGGGGGCCGCAACAACACCGGCCGCATCACGACCCGTCACATCGGCGGTGGGCACAAGCAGGCCTACCGCGTGGTGGACTTCAAGCGCTACGACAAGGACGGCGTGCCGGCCAAGGTCGCTCACATCGAGTACGACCCCAACCGCACCGCCCGCCTGGCGCTGCTGCACTACGCCGACGGGGAGAAGCGCTACATCATCGCCCCGGTCCAGGTGAGCCAGGGTGCGGTCGTGGTCTCCGGCGAGGGCGCCGACATCAAGCCGGGCAACAACCTGCCGCTGCGCAACATCCCGGTCGGCACCACCGTGCACGCGGTGGAGCTGCGCCCGGGCGGTGGCGCCAAGCTGGGCCGCTCCGCCGGCGCCTCCATCCAGCTGGTGGCCCGCGAGGGTCGGCACGCCACGCTGCGGATGCCCTCGGGCGAGATGCGGATGGTGGACGTCCGCTGCCGCGCCACCGTCGGTGCCGTGGGCAACGCCGAGCAGTCCAACATCAACTGGGGCAAGGCCGGCCGGGCCCGCTGGAAGGGCAAGCGCCCGACCGTGCGCGGCGTGGCGATGAACCCGATCGACCACCCGCACGGCGGTGGTGAGGGCAAGACCTCCGGTGGTCGCCACCCGGTCAGCCCGTGGGGCAAGCCCGAGGGTCGCACCCGCAACCCGAACAAGGCGAGCAGCCGCCTCATCATCCGTCGCCGCAAGTCCGGCAAGAAGCGCTGATCAGGAGTTAGCAAGAGATGCCACGCAGCTTGAAGAAGGGCCCGTTCGTCGACGACCACCTGCAGAAGAAGGTGGACGTCCAGAACGAGAAGGGCACCAAGAACGTCATCAAGACCTGGTCGCGCCGCTCGATGATCGTCCCGGACATGATCGGCCACACCATCGCGGTGCACGACGGTCGCAAGCACGTCCCGGTCTTCGTCAGCGAGGCGATGGTGGGTCACAAGCTCGGGGAGTTCGCGCCCACGCGGACCTTCAAGGGCCACGTGAAGGACGACCGGAAGGCCCGCCGCCGCTGACGCGGTGGTGGGACAGACAAGGAAGAGACATGAGCACCTCTGAGAAGGAGCGCCCCACCCGGCGCAAGGCCCTGCTCGGCGACCGTCCCGGTTCGTACGCGATCGCCCGCCACGTCCGGATGTCGCCGACCAAGGTCCGCCGCGTGGTCGACCTGGTCCGCGGGATGGACGTGTCGGAGGCCCTGACGGTCCTGCAGTTCGCCCCGCAGGCGGCCAGCGACCCGGTCCGCAAGGTGGTGGCCAGCGCCGCCGCCAACGCCGAGAACACCGACAACCTGCGCGCCGACGACCTCTACGTCAGCCAGGCGTTCGTGGACGAGGGCGTCACCATGCGTCGCATCCGTCCGCGGGCGAAGGGCTCGGCCTCCCGCATCCTCAAGCGGGGCAGCCACATCACCGTCGTCGTCGAGCCCCGCTCGCAGCAGTCGAGCACCGCGCCCCGCACCGCCAAGGAGGCCTGAGCATGGGACAGAAGGTCAACCCGAACGGCTTCCGCCTGGGTGTCACCACCGACCACAAGACCCGGTGGTACGCCGACAAGCAGTACGCCGCGCTGGTGGGTGAGGACGACAAGATCCGCAGCTACCTGACCAAGTCGCTGGAGCGCGCCGGCATCTCCTCGGTGGAGATCGAGCGCCGCAGCGAGCGCGTCACCATCTTCCTCTACGCCGCGCGTCCGGGCATCGTCATCGGCCGCAACGGCGCCGAGGCGGAGCGGGTCCGTGGCGACCTGGAGAAGCTGACCGGCAAGCAGGTCCAGCTGAACATCCTCGAGGTCAAGAACACCGAGACCGACGCCCAGCTGGTCGCCCAGGGCGTGGCCGAGCAGCTGAGCGCCCGGGTGGCGTTCCGCCGGGCCATGCGCAAGGCGCAGCAGACCGCGATGCGCTCCGGTGCCAAGGGCATCCGGATCAAGTGCTCCGGTCGTCTGGGCGGTGCGGAGATGAGCCGCTCGGAGTTCTACCGCGACGGCCAGGTGCCGCTGCACACGCTGCGCGCCGACATCGACTACGGCTTCTTCGAGGCCCGCACCACCTTCGGCCGGATCGGCGTGAAGGTCTGGATCTACAAGGGCGACGTCTCCGGCACCCGTGCCGAGCGCGCCGCTCAGAAGGCCGCCCGCCAGAAGGCGCCGGGCCGTCCGCGCAACCAGCGCGGCGGCGAGCGTCGCCCGGGTCGTGGTGACCGTCCGGAGCGCGGCGGACGCCGTCGCGCCGAGGCTGCCGAGGCCACCTCGGCAGCTCCCGCCACCGAGAACGCAGGAGCGCAGAACTGATGTTGATCCCACGCAGGGTCAAGTTCCGCAAGCAGCACCACCCCAAGCGCGACGGTGCGGCCAAGGGCGGGACCACGCTGGCCTTCGGTGACTTCGGGATCCAGGCCCTCGAGGGCGCCTACGTCACCAACCGGCAGATCGAGTCGGCGCGTATCGCGATGACCCGTCACATCAAGCGAGGCGGGAAGGTGTGGATCAACATCTACCCCGACCGTCCGCTGACCAAGAAGCCCGCCGAGACCCGGATGGGTTCGGGCAAGGGCTCCCCCGAGTGGTGGGTGGCCAACGTCAAGCCCGGACGCGTGATGTTCGAGCTCTCCGGTGTGAGCGAGGACGTGGCCCGCGAGGCCATGCGGCTGGCGATCCACAAGTTGCCGATGAAGGCTCGCTTCATCCGGCGTGAGGCAGGTGAGAACTGATGGCGAAGGCACTCAACGCCGCCGAGCTGCGCGGCCTGAGCCGTGAGGCGCTGGAGAAGCAGGTGGTGGAGCTGAAGGAGGAGCTGTTCACGCTCCGCTTCCAGGCGGCCACCGGTCAGCTGGAGTCGCACGGCCGCCTGCGCGCCGTCCGCAAGGACATCGCCCGGATCTACACCGTGATCCAGGAGCGCAACCTCGGCATCGTCAGCGACCCTGACACCGCCGAGCCCGAGACCCCCGGAACCCCTGAGACCTCCGGAACCATGGCAAGCGCGAGCGAGAAGGCCTGAGCATGAGCGAGACCACCAACCCGACCGACACCGCCCCCACCGCGACCGAGCGCACCGCGCGCAAGGTCCGCGAGGGGGTCGTGGTGAGCGACAAGATGGACAAGACCATCACCGTCCTGGTGGAGGACCGCGTCAAGCACAAGCTGTACGGCAAGGTCATGCGGACCTCGGAGCGGCTGAAGGCCCACGACGAGGAGAACGCCGCCGGCGCCGGTGACCGGGTGCGGATCATGGAGACCCGCCCGCTGTCGGCCACCAAGCGCTGGCGCCTGGTCGAGATCCTCGAGCGCGCCAAGTAAGCCAGTCGACGCACGGCCGGTGCGGACACCACCGGTCTGCTTCATCCAACCAGTTCTGCCAGGCCCGGACCGCGGGAACCGGTGAGACAACCAGGAGACAGAAATGATCCAGCAGGAGTCGCGGCTCAAGGTCGCCGACAACACGGGTGCGAAGGAGATCCTCTGCATCCGCGTGCTCGGCGGCTCCGGCCGACGGTACGCCGGCATCGGTGACACCATCGTGGCCACGGTGAAGGACGCCATCCCCGGCGGCAACGTCAAGAAGGGCGATGTCGTCAAGGCCGTCATCGTGCGCAGCGTCAAGGAGCGTCGCCGTCCCGACGGTTCCTACATCAAGTTCGACGAGAACGCCGCCGTCATCCTCCGGGCCGACGGCGAGCCCCGCGGCACCCGCATCTTCGGTCCCGTCGGCCGGGAGCTCCGCGAGAAGAAGTTCATGCGGATCGTGTCGCTCGCCCCGGAGGTGATCTGAATGGCACAGCGCAAGCTGCACGTGAAGAAGGGTGACCGGGTCAAGGTCATCGCCGGCAAGGACAAGGGCCTGGTCGGCGAGATCCTCTCGGTCAGCCCCGAGAACCAGAAGGTGACGGTCGAGGGCGTCAACGTCGTCAAGCGTCACCGCCGCGAGAGCCAGACCCAGGCCGGACGCCGGGTCGAGGGCGGGATCATCTCCAGCGAGGCCCCGATCCACGTCTCCAACGTCCAGCTGGTCGTCAAGGACGACAACGGCGACGAGGTCGTCACCCGGGTCGGCTACCGCCGTGACGAGGTCACCAAGAAGCGGCCCGACGGCACCGAGTACCAGGGCTTCCGCTCCGTGCGGATCGCCCGCAAGACCGGGAAGGAGATCTGATGTCGACCGCGACCGAGGAGACCACCACCGCCGTGGCCCCGCTGCCGCGTCTGCAGCAGCGCTACCGCGACGAGATCCGTACCGCCCTCCAGCAGGAGTTCGGCTACGCCAACCCCATGCAGATCCCCGGCCTGGTCAAGGTCGTGGTGAACATGGGTGTGGGTGACGCCGCCCGCGACTCCAAGGTGATCGACGGCGCCGTGCGCGACCTGACCACCATCACCGGGCAGAAGCCGTCGGTGACGAAGGCCCGCAAGTCCATCGCGCAGTTCAAGCTGCGCGAGGGCCAGGCGATCGGCTGCCACGTCACCCTGCGCAACCGCCGCATGTGGGAGTTCGCCGACCGGCTGATCAGCCTGGCGCTGCCCCGCATCCGCGACTTCCGCGGGCTGAACGCCCACCAGTTCGACGGCCAGGGCAACTACACGTTCGGTCTCAACGAGCAGGTCATGTTCCACGAGATCGACCAGGACCGCATCGACCGGGTGCGCGGCATGGACATCACCTTCGTCACCACCGCCACCAACGACGCGGAGGGCCGGGCGCTGCTCAAGCACCTGGGCTTCCCCTTCAACGACAACCCGAGGCCGGCCAAGGCCCGCGCCAAGGGTCCCGCCTTCAGCCGGAAGAAGAAGTGAGCTAACCGATGGCCAAGAACGCACTGAAGGTCAAGCAGGCCCGCAAGCCGAAGTTCGCCGTCCGCGCGTACACCCGCTGCCAGCGCTGCGGTCGGCCCCGCGCCGTGTTCCGCAAGTTCGGCCTGTGCCGCATCTGCGTGCGCGAGCTCACCCACGCCGGCCAGCTGCCCGGGGTCACCAAGTCCTCCTGGTGACGCCCCGGCGCCGCCGGCGTCGAGCCCGAACCCAACGTCCCGAGCCCTGCCGACGGACGAACACCCAGTCCAACGCCACAGGTCCCCGGCCCACCCGGTCGCGGGAAACCACGGTGAGAAAGAAGAACGTGACGTCATGACCATGACCGACCCGATCGCAGACATGCTGACCCGTCTGCGCAACGCCAACCAGGCGTACCACGACTCGACCTCGATGCCGCACAGCAAGATCAAGGTCGGCATCGCCGAGATCCTCAAGGAGGAGGGCTACATCTCCTCCTACGAGGTGCTCGAGCCCGCCGAGGGCGAGGTCAGCAAGACGCTGAAGCTCACCCTCAAGTACGGCCAGAACCGCGAGCGGTCCCTGGCGGGTGTGCGTCGGATCTCCAAGCCGGGGCTGCGGGTGTACGCGAAGTCCACGAACCTGCCGAAGGTCCTCGGCGGTCTGGGCATCGCGATCATCTCCACCTCCCAGGGCCTGCTCACCGACCGGGCGGCCAACGCCAAGAGCGTGGGCGGCGAAGTGCTCGCCTACGTCTGGTGAGCGACGAGAGCTGAAGGAGAACAGACATGTCCCGCATCGGTAAGCTGCCGATCACCGTCCCGGCCGGGGTCGAGGTCTCCCTCGACGGCCAGCAGGTCGTGGTCAAGGGCCCGAAGGGCTCGCTGTCGCACACCGTGGCCTCGCCCATCACCATCGCCCGCGCCGAGTCCGGCGAGCTCGAGGTCAGCCGTCCCGACGACGACCGCGTGAGCAAGTCGCTGCACGGCCTCACCCGGACCCTGGTGGCCAACATGGTCACCGGTGTGACCGAGGGCTACGAGAAGAAGCTCGAGATCGTCGGCGTCGGCTACCGCGTCATCAGCAAGGGCCCGAACGCGCTGGAGTTCAACCTGGGCTTCAGCCACCCGGTCAACGTGACCGCGCCGGAGGGCATCACCTTCACCGTCGAGACGCCCACCCGCTTCAGCGTGGTCGGCATCGACAAGCAGGCTGTCGGCGAGACGGCCGCCCGGATCCGCAAGATCCGCAAGCCCGAGCCGTACAAGGGCAAGGGCGTGCGGTACGCGGGCGAGCACGTGCGCCGCAAGGTCGGAAAGGCTGGTAAGTGACCATGGGCATCTCGTTGTCCGCTCCCAAGCACACGGCGCCCAAGCGCGCCTCCCGGCTGCGTCGCCAGGTCCGCGGGCGCAAGAAGGTGTTCGGCGCCGCCGACCGCCCGCGCCTGGTCGTCACCCGGTCCTCCCGGCACCTGTTCGTCCAGGTGATCGACGACACCCGCGGCCACACCCTGGCCTCGGCCTCGACCATGGAGCCGAGCCTGCGCACCGCCACCGGCGACAAGTCGGACAAGGCCAAGCAGGTCGGCGCCCTGGTGGCCGAGCGGGCCAAGGCCGCCGGCGTCACCCAGGTCGTCTTCGACCGCGCCGGGAACAAGTACCACGGTCGGATCGCTGCGCTGGCCGACGGGGCCCGCGAGGCCGGTCTCGGCTTCTGACACGACAGAACGGAAGGTAGAGCGATGAGTGGAACCCAGCGCCGCGGAGGCGGCGGGGGAGAGCGTCGCGGCCGGGACGACCGTCGTGGCCAGGCGCAGGACAAGAACCAGTACCTCGAGCGCGTGGTGGACATCAACCGCGTCGCCAAGGTCGTGAAGGGCGGTCGCCGGTTCAGCTTCACCGCGCTGGTCGTCGTCGGTGACGGCGAGGGCATGGTGGGTGTCGGCTACGGCAAGGCCAAGGAGGTGCCCGCGGCGATCGCCAAGGGCGTGGAGGAGGCGAAGAAGAACTTCTTCCGCGTCCCCCGCATCCAGGGCACCATCCCGCACCCGGTGCAGGGCGAGAAGGCGGCCGGTGTCGTCATGCTGCGTCCGGCCTCCCCGGGTACCGGTGTGATCGCCGGCGGCGCCTGCCGCGCGGTGCTCGAGTGCGCCGGCGTGCACGACGTGCTCGCCAAGTCGCTCGGCTCGTCGAACTCGATCAACGTGGTGCACGCCACCGTGGCGGCCCTGCAGATGCTGGAGCAGCCCGAGGCCGTCGCCGCCCGCCGCGGCAAGGCCGTCGAGGACGTCGCGCCGGCCGCGCTGCTGCGCGCCAAGCAGGAGGTGGCGTCCTGATGGCGACCCTCAAGGTCACCCAGACCCGGTCCGACATCGGGTCGAAGCAGAACCAGCGGGACACCCTGCGCAGCCTCGGCCTGCGCCGCATCGGCGCGACCGTCGAGGTGCAGGACCGTCCCGAGATCCGAGGCATGATCACCACGGTGACGCACCTGGTCACCGTCGAGGAGGTCGACTGACATGGCACTGAAGGTGCACCACCTTCGTCCCGCCCCGGGTGCCAAGACCGCCAAGACCCGTGTGGGTCGCGGTGAGGGCTCCAAGGGCAAGACCGCCGGTCGCGGTACCAAGGGCACCGGCGCGCGCAAGAACACCCCGGAGAACTTCGAGGGTGGGCAGATGCCGCTGCACATGCGCACCCCGAAGCTGCGCGGGTTCAAGAACCCGTTCCGCACCGAGTACCAGGTGGTCAACCTGGACCGGCTGTCGACGCTGTTCCCCGAGGGCGGGCAGGTCGGCGTGGCGGACCTGGTCAGCAAGGGTGCCGTCCGCGACGGCCAGCTGGTCAAGGTGCTCGGCACCGGCGAGGTGTCGGTGGCCCTGCAGGTGAGCGCGCACAAGTTCTCGGCCTCGGCCAAGGACAAGATCGCGGCCGCCGGCGGCAGCACCACCGAGCTGTAAGCACCACCGCGACTCCGGAGGGGGACGTGCTCCAGACGGAGCCGTCCCCCTCCTGCGCTTGATAGGGTCCCGAGGGTTGCCCTGACGGCGATCCGACTCCGCACCACAGAGAAGAGAGGGCTCGGAAGTGCTTTCCGCCTTCGCCAACGCGTTCCGGACACCGGACCTGCGCAAGAAGATCCTGTTCACCCTGGGGATCGTCGCGCTGTTCCGGGTGGGCTCGGTCGTGCCCGTCCCCAACGTCGACATCCAGCAGGTGGACGCCTGCCGCCGGCTCGCCGAGACGGGTGAGCAGGCCGGGCTCTACTCCCTGATCAACCTCTTCTCCGGAGGTGCGCTGCTGCAGCTGGCGATCTTCGCGCTGGGCATCATGCCCTACATCACCGCCAGCATCATCCTGCAGCTGCTCACCGTGGTGGTGCCGCGGCTGGAGGCCCTCAAGAAGGAGGGCCAGTCCGGCACCGCGAAGATCACCCAGTACACCCGCTACCTGACGCTGGTGCTGGCGGTCCTCAACTCCACCGCCTTCGTCACCCTGGCGGTCAACGACCAGCTCTTCCTCGGCTGCCCCAACAGCGTGGTGTACAGCAAGGACATCTTCCCGGTCGTGGTGATGGTGCTGACCATGACCGCCGGCACGGGTCTGGTGATGTGGCTGGGCGAGCTCATCACCGAGCGCGGCGTCGGCAACGGCATGTCGGTGCTCATCTTCACCCAGATCGCCGCCACCTTCCCGACCGCGCTGTGGGCCATCAAGGCCGCCCGCCCGGGCGCCAGCGGCTGGATCGTGCTGCTGCTGGTGGTCGCGGTCGGCCTGGTGGTGATGGCCGCGGTCATCTTCATGGAGCAGGGTCAGCGCCGGATCCCGGTGCAGTACGCCAAGAAGATGGTCGGCGGCCGGCTGCTCGGCGGCACCACCACCTACATCCCGCTGAAGGTGAACCAGGCCGGCGTCATCCCGGTCATCTTCGCCTCCTCGATGATGTACCTGCCGGTGCTGTACTCCCAGTTCCAGCCCGAGAGCGGCATCAGCTCCTGGATCCAGCGCTACTTCGTCAGCGGCGACCACCCCCTCTACATGGTCACGCTGTTCCTGCTGGTCGTCTTCTTCGCCTACTTCTACGTCTCGATCACCTTCAACCCGCAGGAGGTGGCCGAGAACATGGCCAAGTACGGCGGGTTCATCCCCGGCATCAGGGCCGGCCGGCCGACGGAGAACTACCTCTCCTTCGTGCTCAACCGCCTCACCCTGCCCGGCTCGATCTACCTCGCCGTCGTGGCGCTGCTGCCCTCGATCGCCTTCATCCTGCTCAACGCCAACCAGAACTTCCCGCTCGGCGGCACCTCGCTGCTCATCGTGGTCGGGGTGGGTCTGGACACCGTGAAGCGGATCGAGAGCCAGCTGCAGCAGCGCAACTACGAGGGCTTCCTGCGATGAGGTCGGGAGCACCGGTGAGAAGGAGAGTGCGATGAGGATGCTGATCATGGGCCCGCCGGGAGCCGGCAAGGGCACCCAGGCCAAGGGGGTGGCCGCCCACTACGGCGTGCCGGCCATCTCGACCGGCGACATCTTCCGCGCCAACATCAGCCAGGGCACCGAGCTCGGCCGCCAGGTGCAGCAGATCATGGCCTCCGGCGGCTACGTCGGTGACGACATCACCAACGCGATCGTGGCCGACCGGCTCGCCGAGGACGACACCCGCAACGGGTTCCTGCTCGACGGCTACCCGCGCACGCTGGGCCAGGTGGAGGCCCTCGACGCCCTGCTCGCCCAGCAGCAGACAGCCCTGGACGCCGTCCTGGTGCTCACCGCCGACACCGACGAGCTGGTCGCCCGGCTGCTCCGCCGCGCCGAGACCGAGGGCCGCGAGGACGACACCGAGGAGGCGATCCGGGTGCGCCAGAAGGTGTACGCGGAGGAGACCGCGCCACTGCTCGACGTCTACCGCGAGCGGGGCCTGCTCGTCGAGGTCGACGGGCTGGGCGGCGTCAGCGAGGTCGCCGACCGGATCTTCGAGCGGCTGCCCCGCTGACGTGCTCGGACGCAGCCGGATCGAGCTGAAGACACCGGCGCAGGTCGACGCGATGCGCCGTGCCGCGATGGTGGTGCACGAGGCGCTCGAGGCCACCAGCGCCGCCGTCCGCCCCGGTGTCACCACCGCCGAGCTGGACGCCGTCGCGGCCGAGGTGATCGCCTCGGCCGGGGCGACGTCGAACTTCCTGCACTACGGCGCCGACGAGGACGGCCGGGGCGGGTTCACCGGCGTGGTGTGCCTCAGCGTCAACGCCGAGGTGGTCCACGGCGTCCCCGGGACGCGGGTGCTGGCCGAGGGTGACCTGCTCTCCATCGACTGCGGTGCGGTGGTGGACGGCTGGCACGCCGACGCCGCCCGCACCGTCCCCGTCGGCGAGCCCAGCGACGCGCGCCGGGCGCTGTCGGAGGCGACCCGGCGGGCGATGTGGGCCGGGATCCGCGCGGTCCGCCCCGGCGGCCGGGTCGGCGACGTCTCCGCCGCCGTCCAGGCCAGCGTCGAGGCCGAGCCGCAGCGCTACGGGATCGTCGCCGAGTACGTCGGCCACGGCATCGGCTCGCAGATGCACATGGAGCCCGACGTGCCCAACAGCGTCGCCCGCGGCCCGTGGCCCGGCGGACGCCGCGGCCCCCGGCTGGTGCCGGGCATGGTGCTGTGCATCGAGCCGATGCTCACCGCCGGATCCGCGGACACCCGCACCCTCGACGACGGCTGGACCGTGGCCACCCGCGACGGCTCCGACGCCTGCCACTGGGAGAGCATGGTGGCTGTCACCGAGGACGGGATCCGCGTCCTCAGCGAGCCCGACGAGGGCGCCGCCCACCTCTGAGCCGACCGTCGCCTCCGCCTCGACCGGCTCCCGTGGCAGGATCGGGCAGCGGAGAGGGAGGATCGACACCCATGGACGTGCTGCTGACCGGCGGAGCCGGCTACATCGGATCCCACACCGCGGTGGTGCTGCTCGAGGCCGGGCACCGGGTCGTGGTGCTGGACGACCTCAGCAACGCCAGCGAGGAGAGCCTGCGCCGCGTCGAGGAGATCACCGGCCGCAGCCACACCTTCGTCCGCGGCGACATGCTGGACCAGGCGCTGGTCGAGCGGGTGCTGCGCGAGCACGGCATCGACGCCGTCATCCACTTCGCCGGCAAGAAGGCGGTGGGGGAGTCCACCCGCGTGCCGCTGGACTACTACTCGACCAACGTCGCGGGGACGCTGTCGCTGCTGCGCGCGATGGAGGCGACCGACGTCCGCACCATCGTCTTCTCCTCCTCGGCCACCGTCTACGGCGAGCTCGCCGTCGCGCCGTACCTGGAGAAGATGCCGCGGGACGCCTTCAACCCCTACGGCCGCACCAAGGAGCACATCGAGGACATCCTCACCGACGTCGGCGCGGCCGACGACCGCTGGCGGATCGCGCTGCTGCGCTACTTCAACCCGGTGGGCGCCCACCCCTCGGGCCGGATCGGGGAGGACCCGCAGGGCATCCCGAACAACCTGGTGCCCTTCATCGCGCAGGTGGCGGTCGGACGCCGGGAGAAGCTCGTGGTCTTCGGCGACGACTACGACACCCCCGACGGCACCTGCGTGCGCGACTACCTGCACGTGATGGACCTCGCCGACGGCCACGTGCGGGCGATGGACTACCTCGCCGACCACGGCGGGGTGCACATCTGGAACCTCGGCACGGGCCGCGGGCACTCGGTGCTGGAGGTGCTGCGCTCCTTCGAGAAGGCGGTCGGACGTCCGATCCCGCACGAGGTGGGCCCGCGTCGTCCCGGCGACATCCCCGCCTTCTGGGCCGACGCCTCCCAGGCGCTGACCGACCTCGGCTGGGTCGCCACCAAGTCCCTGGACGAGATGACCGCCGACCACTGGCGCTGGCAGCAGCAGAACCCGGACGGCTTCGCCTCCTGAGGCCGACCCACCACAGCCGCCCTGGGCCTGCCGGAGTGCGGGCCACCCGCCCCGGCGCTCAGGCCGCCAGCAGCACCGACAGCGCGGCCGTGTCGGCGTCGGAGTAGGGATCGAGGTCCTGCCGGTTGACCAGCCGCGTCACGGTGCCCGCGGCGTCGGACTCCACCCAGCTGGCCCGGTGGTCCAGGCCCAGGTAGGGCAGCCCCGGCAGGAAGATGCACCCCGAGGCCACCTCGTGGTCGGCCACGCTGGGCACCGTGGTCGAGGGCGGGTGCAGCACCAGCAGCCCCATCGGCACCGGCGGCTCGATGCACCCGGGCCCGAGCGCCTCCTCACCGACCAGCGTGCCCTCGGCGACCACCAGCCCGACCATCTCCGGCGGTGGTTCCTCGACGCGGTCCTCGCAGACCCGGAACACGGTGCTGCTCGGCAGCAGCCCCGGCACCGCGGCCATCCGGACGGCCAGGCAGAGCACCTTCGACCACTCCACCAGGTCCTGCGGCCAGCGCCCGCTGAGCAGGAACCCTGACAGCACACCCTCCGACTGCAGCGGCGAGACCTCGACCGCCGGTGCGCGGTACCCCTCCATGTCGACCTCCAGCACGAGCCGATGATCACCTCATGATCACGCCCTACCCGCCCGCTGCCAAGCATCACCGGCGTTGCGATTGCGTGACGGTGCGACGCGTCTCACCTTCCGCCCCGGTTGACAGCGGGACGTCAGGTCATGTGAGGCTAACCTTGCTAAGGGATGCCTAAGAAAGGACCACCGGTGCGCCAGCCCACCCCCGCGGCCACTCACCTCCTCGACGCCGCCTCCGCCGACGCCTACCGCTCCGCGATGGCGCAGGCCACCGAGCTGGTGGCCAGCCGGCTGACCACCGTCGACCGGCCGTACTCCGGTGCCAGCCTCGAGCAGCTGACCCGTCTGGTCGACGCGGTCGACCTCGACCGGCCGGTCGGCACCGTCGAGGCGGCGCTGGCCGAGGCCGCCGAGATCTACGTCGACCACGCGGTGTGGTTCCACGAGCCCCACTACCTCGCCCACCTCAACTGCCCGGTGGCGGTGCCCGCGGTCGCCGCCGACGCCCTGGCCAGCGCCATCAACACCTCGGTCGACACCTGGGACCAGAGCACCAGCGGCACCCTGGTCGAGCGCCGGCTCGTGCGGTGGACCTGCGAGCGGATCGGGTTCGGCGCGACCGCCGACGGCGTGTTCACCAGCGGCGGCACGCAGTCCAACCTGCAGGGCCTGCTGCTGGCCCGCGAGGACTGCCGCGACCGGCTGCCGGTCGAGCTGGGCCGGCTGCGGGTGCTCGCCACCGCGAACAGCCACTTCAGCGTCACCAAGGCGGCCCGGCTGCTGGGGCTGTCCACCGACGCCGTCCGCGAGGTGGCGGTGGACGCGTCCGGCCGGATGTCGCCCGAGGCGCTGGCCGCCGAGCTGGAGGCCGTCCGCGCCGCCGGTGACGTGGTGATGGCGGTCGTGGCCACCGCCGGCACCACCGACCGCGGCGTCCTCGACCCGATCGCTGAGGTCGCCGACGTGACGACCGCCGCCGGGGTCTGGCTGCACGTGGACGCCGCCTACGGCTGCGGGCTGCTGGTCTCGCCGACCCGCCGGCACTGGCTGGACGGCATCGAGCGGGCCTCCTCGGTCACCGTCGACTTCCACAAGAGCTTCTTCCAGCCGGTGGCCTCCAGCGCGCTGCTGGTGCGCGACGGCGCCGACCTGCGCCACGTCACCTACCACGCCGACTACCTCAACCCCCGGCAGGCGGTGGAGCCCAACCAGGTCGACAAGAGCCTGCAGACCACCCGGCGCTTCGACGCGCTCAAGCTGTGGCTGACCCTGCGGGTGATGGGCGCGGAGACCATCGGCCGCCACGTCGACACCGTGATCGACCTGGCCGCCGAGGCCGCCAGCCTGGTCACCGCCGACCCCGACCTGGAGCTGCTCTGCCCGCCGCGGCTGAGCACCGTGCTCTTCCGCTACCGCCCCGCAGGGGTCACCGTCGCCGAGGCGGACCGGCTCAACCCGCTCATCCGCAGCCGGCTGTTCGCCTCCGGCCGGGCGATGGTGGCCGGCACCACCGTCGACGGCCACGCCTGGCTCAAGCTGACCCTGCTCAACCCCGCCACCACCCCCGCCCACCTGCGCGAGGTGCTGGACCTGCTCGTCGACCACGGGCGGACGCTGGGCGGTCCCGCGCCGGCCGAGCAGGACGTCCTCGAGCTGGTCGGGGACGCCGGGTGAGCGGCGTGCGCGAGGCGGGCGAGCACGACTTCGTCGCCGTCGGGCTCGGCCCCTTCAACCTCGGGCTGGCCGCCCTCACCGACCCGCTGGACGACCTGGACGGCGTCTTCCTCGAGGCCCGGGACGCCTTCTCCTGGCACCCCGGGATGATGCTCGAGGGCGCCACCATCCAGGTGCCGTTCCTGGCCGACCTGGTGACGATGGCCGACCCCACCTCGCCGTGGTCGTTCCTCAGCTACCTCAAGCAGCACGGCCGGCTCTACCCCTTCTACATCCGCGAGAGCTTCTACCCGCTGCGCGCGGAGTACGACGCCTACTGCCGCTGGGTCAGCACCCGGCTGCCCAGCATCCGCTTCGGCCGGACCGTCCGCAGCATCACCCACGACGGCGGGGGCTACCGGGTCGAGGCGGTGCTGGCCGACGGCAGCACCGAGGTGCACCGCGCCCCGCGGATCGTGCTCGGCGTCGGCACCCAGCCCTCGCTGCCGTGGCCGCTGGACGGGCTGGGCGCCCCGGTGGTGCACAGCGCCGACTACCTGCCCGCCCGCGACCGGCTGCGCGCGGGGGAGTCGATCACCGTGCTCGGCAGCGGCCAGAGCGCGGCCGAGATCTACCTCGACCTGCTCGAGGGCATCCGGGAGGGCGGCTACCGGCTGGACTGGGTCACCCGCTCCCCGCGGTTCTTCCCGATGGAGTACACCAAGCTCACCCTGGAGATGACCTCCCCGGAGTACACCTCCTACTTCCACGCCCTGCCGCCGGCCACCCGCGACCGGCTGGGACGCGAGCAGCGCCACCTCTACAAGGGGATCAGCGGCGACCTCGTCGACACCATCTTCGACACCCTGTACCGCCTCAGCGTCGACGGCCCGGTGCCGACCCGGCTGCTCACCGGCGCCGAGCTGCGGGGCGCGTCCTGGGACGGGCAGCGCTTCGCCCTCGACCTGCACCACCTGGAGACCGACCAGCCGCTGCGGACGTCCACCGCCGGTCTGGTCGCGGCCACCGGGTACGCAGCGCGGGTGCCGGCCTTCCTCATCCCGCTGGCCGACCGGATCCGCTGGGACGCCCAGGGCCGCCTCGACGTCGGGCGCGGCTACGCCGTCGACCACGGCCAGTGCGAGATCTTCGTGCAGAACGCCGAGGAGCACACCCACGGCCTCAGCGCCCCCGACCTCGGCATGGGCGCCTACCGCAACTCGGTCATCATCGCCCAGATGCTCGGCCGCGAGGTCTACCCGATCGAGGAGCGGATCGCCTTCCAGGAGTTCGGCGTCCCCGCCGACCTCGCCGTCGGCGACCCCCGCCCGCCCGTGCCGGCCCGGCCGCCTGCCGACGACCCGCGTCCCCGCCGCGCCCTCCGCCCGGACGCCAGCGCGCCCACCTCCCACCACCACGCACCGGGCTCCCACCACAACACCCTGAGCCTGTCGAACGGCGAGGACCCCCGATGACCACCACCACCCGACCCCACCGCCCCGACGCCGTCGACGCGGGATCTCCCTGGACCGCGCCCCCGCGTCCCGGCACCGACCTCGGCCCGATCACCATCGAGCCGCTCGACCCCGACCGCGACGCCGCGCTGCTGCACGGCTGGGTCACCTCCCCGCGGTCGCGGTTCTGGGGCATGCAGGAGGCCGACCTCGAGACGGTCCGCGCCGCCTACGCCGCCATCGACGCCGACCCCTCCCACTCCGCCTGGCTCGGCTCGGTCGCCGGCGCGCCGGCCTTCCTCGCCGAGACCTACGACCCGGCCCGCTCCGAGCTGGCCCAGCACTACCCGGTCCGCGACGGCGACCTCGGCATGCACGTCCTCGTCGGCCCGGCCGAGCGGCGGGTGCCCGGGTTCACCTCGGCGGTGTTCGCGGCGGTGATGGACTTCTGCTTCGCCGACCCGGCCGTCCGGCGGGTGGTGGTGGAGCCCGATGTCGGGAACCGGCTGGTGGCGGCCAAGAACGCCGCCGCCGGGTTCGTGGTCGACCGGCTGGTGCGGCTGAGCGACAAGACCGCCGCGCTCTCCTTCTGCACCCGCGAGGCCTTCCGCACCAGCGCGCTCGGCCCCGAGCCCGCGGAGCGTCCCGACGACTCGGCGCCGCACCTCGAGCCCGGGGTGGCCGCCCGCGCGCACCGGCACCTGGTCACCAAGGCACTGGCCGAGTTCAGCCACGAGCGCCTGCTCGCGCCGCGGCGGCTGGGGGAGGACCGGTGGGCGGTCGACGTCGACGGCGGCCGGGTGCGCTACACCTTCGCCGCGGTCCATCACCCGCTGGAGCACTGGGTGGTCGAGGCCGCCACCGTGGGCCGCACCGTCGACGGCGAGCCGCGCGAGCTGGACGTCCTGGAGCTGGTGGTCGAGCTGGCCCCGGTGCTCGGCATCCCCGACACCCTGCTCGGCACCTACCTGGAGGAGGTCAGCAGCACGCTGGCCAGCCTGGCCTACAAGTGGACCTCCGCCGCGGCCAGCGCCGACGACCTGCTGGGGGCCGGCTTCCAGCAGATCGAGGCCGCGATGACCGAGGGGCATCCCGCCTTCCTCGCCAACAACGGCCGGATCGGGTTCGGCCGGCGGGCCCACGACACCTGGTCCCCCGAGGCCGGACGTCCCCAGCGCCTGGTCTGGGTGGCGGCCCGCCGCACACTCAGCCACTTCGCCGCCGCCCGCGACGTCACCGAGGAGCAGCACTACCGCGACGAGGTCGGCGCGGAGGGTCTGCAGCTGCTGCACGACCGGCTGGAGCGGCTGGGCCTCGACCCGGCCGACTACCGGCTGCTGCCCGTCCACCCCTGGCAGTGGGACACCCGGGTGGCGATCACCTTCGCCGCCGACGTGGCCCGCCGCTACCTCGTCCACCTCGGCGAGACCGAGGACCGCTACCAGGCCCAGCAGTCGATCCGCACCTTCTTCGACGTCGACCGTCCCGACCGCAGCTACGTCAAGACCGCGCTCGCGGTGCAGAACATGGGCTTCCTGCGCGGACTGTCGGCGCGCTACATGCGGGCCACCCCGGCGATCAACGACTACGTGGCCGACCTCGTCCGCGGTGATGCGACCCTGCGCGGCTGCGGGTTCTCGGTGCTGCGCGAGCACGCCACGATCGGCTACACCGGCAGCGTCTACACCCGGCTCCCGGCCGGCTCGCCGTACCAGAAGATGCTGGCGGCGCTGTGGCGGGAGTCGCCGGTGCCGGGGCTCGCCCCGGACGAGCGGCTGGCCACGATGGCCTCGCTGCTGCACCGCGACGCCGACGGCCGGTCCCACCTGGCGGCGCTGGTGCGGGGGTCCGGGCTGGACGCGGCGGAGTGGGTGCGCCGCTACCTGCGGGTCTACCTGCGTCCGGTGGCGCACTGCCTGCTCGCCCACGACCTCGCGTTCATGCCGCACGGGGAGAACCTGATCATGGTGCTCCGCGACCACGCCCCGGCGCGGATGATCATGAAGGACATCGGCGAGGAGGTGGCGGTGCTGTCGGCCGACCGGCCGCTGCCGCCGCAGGTGGAGCGGGTCCGCGCACCGGTGGGCGAGGACGTCGCGGCGCTGTCGGTGCAGACCGACGTGTTCGACGGGGTGCTGCGCTTCGTGGCGGCCGTCCTCGACGTCGACGGGCTGCTCGACGTGCACCGCTTCTGGGCGCTGGTGGCCGACTGCCTGGACGAGTGGGAGGCCGACCACCCCGAGCTGGCCGGACGGCTCGATCTGCGCGCGCCGCGCTTCGCCCACTCCTGCCTCAACCGGCTGCAGCTGCGCAATACTCTGCAGATGGTCGACCTGACGGACCAGGCGAGCTCGTTGATCATGAGCGGGACGCTGGCGAACCCGGTGGCGCGGGCGGCGGCCCGGTGATCACCGAGGTCCGCCGCGACGCCTGGGGCATCCCGCACCTGCAGGCTCCCGACGTGCTCGCGCTGGCCCGGCTGCAGGGCCGGGTGACCGCGGAGGACCGGGTCTGGCAGATCGAGCTGGACCGGTGGCGGATGGAGGGCCGGACCGCCGAGTGGCTGGGGGAGGCCGGACTGGCCTGGGACGTCTTCGCCCGGCAGGTGCGGCTGGAGGCGACCGCGCGCGAGGCCTACGACCGGCTCGGACCGGAGACCCGGGCCTTCGTGGACGCCTACGTCGAGGGCGTCAACGAGGGGCTGCCGGCGGCCGCGGCCGGCTCGACGGAGCTGCGGCGGCTCGGCGCCACCGACGTCCGGGCCTGGGAGCCGTGGACGTCGCTGGGCCTCTTCTGGGTGGCGCACGTGCTGTTCGCGAGCTTCCCCACCAAGCTGTGGCGGGCCACGGTGGCCGAACGGCTGGGTCCCGAGGCGGTCGGGCTGCTCGGCGTCGAGGGCGAGACCGGCAGCGGCAGCAACGCCGTCGCCGTCGCCGGCCGGCACACCACCAGCGGTCGTCCGCTGGTGGCCGGCGACCCGCACCGGCTGCTGGAGATCCCCGGCGTCTACGCCCAGGTGCACCTGCGCTGCCCCGGGGTGGACGTGCACGGCTTCACCTTCCCCGGCGTCCCGGGCGTCCAGCACTTCGCCCACGCCGGCCCGGTCGCCTGGGGCATCACCAACGCGATGGCCGACTACCAGGACCTCTACGCCGAACGGCTGCGCCGCGTCGACGACCGCTGGGAGGCCGAGGGCCCCGACGGCTGGGAACCCGTCGACGCCCACGAGGAGACCCTCACCGTCCGCACCCCCGACCCCTCCACCCCGAGCGCGACCACGGTCACCGTCACCTGCCTGCGGACCTCCCGCGGCCCGGTCGTCACCGGACTGGAGCCGCCCGCCCTCGACGTCCACGGCGCTCCCACCCTGTCCCTGCGGGTGCCCGGGCAGGTGCTCGCCGACCTCGGATTCGAGGCGCTGCTGCCGCTGCTGCGGGCCCGCACGGTCGCCGACGTCGAGGCCGCCCTCGAGCACTGGGTGGAGCCGGTCAACAGCGTCGTGGTCGCCGACGCCGACGGCGCCCGCCACCTGCTGGCGGGGAAGGTCCCGGACCGCGAGGACGCCCTCACCCTCCACCCCGGACGGGCCTGGGTCGCCGGAGACGCCTGGCGCGGCTGGCGCGAGATGCCCCGCCGCGACGTCCCCGACGTCGAGGTCAACGCCAACGACCGGGCCAGCGGCGGCGGCCTCGGCCCGGAGTACGCCCCGCCGCAACGCGCCCGACGGCTGCGCGAGCTCGTGCTGGCCAGCCGTCCCGTCACCCCCGAGGTCGCCCGCGGCTGGGCCACCGACACCCGGCTCGGGTCGGTCGAGGTGGCCCGTCCGCACCTGGCGACCGCCGCCGTGGACGGGGCCGCGGCCGCCCTCCGCGACCGGCTGCTGGCCTGGGACGCCCACGTCGACGCCGACAGCGAGGAGGCCGCCGCCTTCGCCGCCTGGCGGACCGCGCTGGTGCACTGGCTCGCCGACCAGGAGCCGCTGGCCCCGCTCCGCACCCCGACCGGGCACTCCCCGCTCTTCGACCGCTGGCTCGACCTCCCCGCACGGATCGGCCTGGCCTGGGAGACGCTCCTGACCCGGGGTTCCGAGCTCGGCATCGACGTCCTCGCCGGCGTGCGCGCCGCCCTGGAGGAGGCGGCCGGCACCACCGGACCGTGGGGTGAGCGGCACCGGCTGGTCCCGCTGCACGGCCTGGACGACCCCGCCACCCCCGAGGTGGCGCTGTCGGGCGACGGGAACTGCGTGCTGGCCACCAGCAGCGTCCCCGGCGTCACCGACCGCTGCTCCCGCGGCCCGGTGGCCCGCTACGTGTGGGACCTGGCCGACCGGACGCGCAGCGGCTGGGTGGTGCCCTTCGGCGCGGCCGGCGACCCGTCGTCGGCGCACCACCACGACCAGCTGCCGCTCTGGACGGCCGGGCAGCTGGTGCCGCTGGTCGAGTGGGACGACGTCCCGACGCAGGAGGAGCACCCGTGAGCGGACCCGTGTCCCGCACCGTCGTCCCGGGTCTCGGCGTGGTCACCGTCGCGCCGCTGGACGTCTCACCCGGCAGCGAGGAGCTCGCCGTGCTGCACGGCTGGGTGGGGGAGGAGCGGGCCCGGTTCTGGGGCATGGTCGGCAAGAGCGCGGAGGAGGTGGACGCGATCTACCGCTACCTCGACTCGCTGGAGACCCACCACGCCTTCTGGGTGCGCCTGGACGGCCGCCCGGTCGCGCTGCTGCAGACCTACCAGCCCGAGCACGACCCGGTGGGGGAGTGCTACGACGTCCAGCCCGGCGACCTCGGCATGCACCTGCTGCAGGCCCCACCCGAGTCCGGGGCGGCACCGGTGCCCGGGTTCACCGAGCTGCTCGGCACCGCACTCGCCGGCCACCTCTTCGCCGACCCGGGGGTGCAGCGGCTGGTCGTCGAACCCGACAGCCGCAACGACCGGGCGCTGGCCCGCCTGGAGCGGACCGGGTTCGAGCTCGGGCCGGAGATCCGGCTGCCCGACAAGACCGCCCGGCTGGCCTTCCTGCCGCGGCGACGGCTGCAGGCCCTGCTCCGGGCGAGGGACCTCAGCCACTCCTCCGACTGAACGACGCGGCTGCCGCAGGAGGAGCGTCCCCGGGCGTCGGGACGCCTCGGTAGGGTCGGGCCGGTGAGCGAGACCCCCGCCGTCCGACCGCCGACCACCCGCCGCGACGAGACCGCCGACCTGCTGCACGGCCGGCTGGTGCCCGACCCCTACCGCTGGCTGGAGGACCCCGACAGCGAGGACACCCGGGAGTGGGTGCGCCAGCAGAACGAGGCCACCGAGGCGGCGCTGTCGGCGCTGCCGCACCGCGACTGGTTCACCGCCACCATGCGCGCCGTCGTCGACCAGCCCCGCCTCGGGACGCCGCTGCGCCGCGCCGGGCGCTACCTGCAGACCCGCAACGACGGCAGCCAGGCCCAGGACGTCTGGTACGTCGCGGACTCGCTGACCGAGCTGGTCTCCGGCGGCGGTCGGGTGCTGGTCGACCCGAACACGCTGTCGGAGGACGGCACCGCCTCGATCGGGTCGGTGGCGGTCAGCCGGGACGGGCAGCGGGTCGCCTGGACGGTGAGCACCGGCGGCTCGGACTGGCAGGAGATCCGGGTCGCCGACCTCGACGGTGCACCGCTGGCCGACGAACCGGTGGTGATGACGAAGTTCTGCGTGCCCACCTGGTTGCCCGACGGCCGCTCCTACCTCTACCTCGCCTACCCCGAGGCCGAGCGCGCCGACGCCGCGGGCACCGAGACCGGCGACGTCGGCCGGGCCCACCTGATGCGGCACCGCCTGGGCACCGACCCCGCCCAGGACGAGCTCGTCCATACCGACCCCGACCAGCCCCGGCTGTCCATCCACGCTGAGGTGAGCGACGACGAGCGGTGGCTGGTCACCACCTTCTCGGTCGGCACCGAGCGGACCAACCGGCTCTGGGTCTGGCCGCTGACCGCGGGCGAGGACGGCACCGTGATCGGCGACCCGGTCCGCCTCGTCGACACCGCCGACGCCGAGTACGAGCCGGTCGCCGTCGCCGACGGTCGGCTGCTGGTGCACACCGACGCCGGCGCACCGCTGGGCCGGATCACCGCCGTCGACCTCGTCGACGCGGTCGACGGGGCGCCGGCGGTCTGGGTGGAGGTGGTGCCCGAGGGCGAGGACGCCCTGGCCGCGGCGGTGGTGATGGGCGACGTCGTCGTCACCGAGCACCTCGTCGACGCCACCCCGGTGCTCCAGCGCTGGTCGCTGGGCGGGAAGCTGCTCGGTCGGCTAAGCGTCGAGGGCGGCTCGCTGCTCGCCCTCGACGGCGACCCCGGCAACCCCGAGGGCTTCGTCGGGCTGTCCACGGTGACCGACCCGCAGCGCAGCTGGGTGGTCGACGCCGCCACCGGCACGGTCACCGCGCTGTCGCGTCCGGACTCCTCCGCACCCCGCCTCGACGTCGTGACGACGCGGCAGCGCGCGGTGAGCGCCGACGGCACCGAGGTGCCGTACTTCGTCATCCGCCGGCGCGACCTCGACGGCCCGGCCCCGACCCTGCTGTGGGGCTACGGCGGGTTCAAGATCCCGGTCGCGGCGGACTACCGGCCCGGCTGGTCGGCCTGGCTGGCCGCGGGCGGCACCGTCGCCATCGCCAACCTCCGCGGCGGCGGGGAGTACGGCAGCGAGTGGTACGACCAGGGCCGGCTGGCCGCCAAGCAGAACGTCTTCGACGACTTCATCGCGGTCGGGGAGCACCTGCTCGCCACCGGCGTCACCGGGCCCGGCCAGCTGGTCATCCACGGCCGCAGCAACGGCGGCCTGCTGGTGGGCGCGGTGATGACCCAGCGTCCCGACCTGGCCGCCGTCGCGCTGCCGTCGGTCGGCGTCCTCGACATGCTGCGGTTCCACCGCTTCACCATCGGCGCGGCCTGGAAGTCCGACTACGGCGACCCCGACGTCGCCGAGGACTTCGAGGTGCTGTGGCGCTACTCCCCGCTGCACAACGTGGCCGTCGACACCCGCTACCCGGCCACGCTGGTCACCACCGGCGACCACGACGACCGGGTGGTGCCGCTGCACTCGCACAAGTTCGTCGCCCAGCTGCAGTACGCCACCCGCGGCGAGGCGCCGGTGCTGACCCGGATCGACACCAGCGCGGGCCACGGCGCCGGACGCCCCCGGCACAAGGTGGCCGCGGAGTGGGCCGACCAGCTCGCCTTCGCCGCCTTCCACACCGGTCTGGTCCCGCCTCCCACCGCCTGAGTCGTCGAGCGGAACGTCCGAGGGGTCCGACGGGCGCTCGGGCCCCTCCAGCGTTCCGCTCGCGGCAGGAAGAGGCTTGTGGACGGTCCCGCTTCCGGCGGGCGCGCGGGGCGCCAGGCCGACAGGGTGGAGCGGTGCGACCAGTACGGACCACCACCGCCCGGGTGCCGCAGGACGGTGCGACGCTGCGCGGACTCGGCATCACCAAGGACATGGTGCGCTCGCGGGCCTGGGTACGCACCAGCCGGGGCCACCACCGGACCGGTGGGTCGGGCCCGTCCCTGCCGCCGCTGCAGCGCGTCCTCGACGCCGCGGCGCTGGTGCCCGCAGAGGGCGCCTTCACCGGTTGGGCGGCGGCGCTGCTCGCCGGCGTCCCCGGTCTCGACGGCAGGAACCCGTTCACCGCGGAGGAGCAGCCGGTGCCGATCTGCCTGGCGGGCCCGGCCACCCGGCGCCGTCCCGCCTCCGGGGTGTCGTTCTCCCGCGGCCGGCTGGTCGGTCGGACGGTCGTCGAGGTCCGGGCCCGCGACGCCGTCGGCACCGGCACGGTCACCATCGCGCTGCCGGTCGCGACGCCGGCCCAGGCCACCATCGACGCCATGCGGACCGCCGGCGACCTCGCCGAGGCGGTGGCCTTCGCCGACGGCTGCCTGCACGCGGGGTGGGTGTCCCCGGTCACGCTGCACGGCCACCTCGGACTCATCGGCGGCGGCCGGGGCGTGCGTCGGCTGCGCATGGCGCTGACCCTGGTCGACCCGGCCAGCCGCAGCGCCTGGGAGAGCCGGTTCCGCCTCTTCTACCAGCTGACCGCCGGGCTACCACGGCCACGGGTGAACGTCCCCGTGTTCGGCGCGGACGAGCAGCTGCTGGGCATCGCCGACCTGCTGGACGCTGAGGCGGGCCTGGTCAGCGAGTTCGACGGCCAGCACCACCGGGGGAGGAGGCAGCACCGGGCCGACAACGAGCGGGAGGAGCGGTTCGAGGCGGCCGGTCTGACCGTGGTGCGTGCGGACAGCCTCGACCTGCTCGACCACGCGGAGCGGCTCGTGAGCCGCCTGCGCTCCGGGCACCACCGCGGCTCGACCCGCGACCGCCGCAGGGACACCTGGACCCTCCTCGAACCCGCCTGGTGGGCCGGGGACGAGCCTCCGCCACCACCTCCCGGCGAGGAGGCGGTCGAGGCGGCCCTGGACGCCGCCCAGCGGGGCGAGCCGCAGCGAGCGGAACGTCGGAGGGGTTCTCCGTCCGCGACGACCCCTCGACCGATCCGCTCGGCGGGGCGGGCGGACCTCCCGCGGTTAGGCTGAGGTCGTGGAGCAGCTGCCGATCTCGTCGAAGTACCGCAGCAGTCCCGACGCGCCCGTGGAGGAGCAGGAGCGGGCCAGCCTGAGCGAGCAGCTGAACGCGGCCTACACCGAGGGGCGGATCGACTCCGAGGAGTACCACCGCCAGCTCGACGTGCTCTTCTCCGCCACCCGGCTGGGCGACCTGGTGCCGGTGGTGACCGCGCTCGGCCCGCGGCCCACCCACCAGACGCCGGCGATCGTGGAGAGCGGACGGGCCGCGCCCGGCGAGCTGACCGAGTCCCGGCGGCCCGGGGGGCTGGCCCTGGTCGTCACCGGCGGGGTGGTGGCCGGCGTCGTGCTGGTCGTGCTGCTGCTCACGCTCCTGCTGCTCTGAGGATCTCGCCAGGGGCGGGCGACGGGCTCGTCGCCGGCCGTGCGGGTGTCCCGTAGCCGACCCTCCGACGGATGGGTGGCGACGCCGTGATTAACACAACAGAACCGTTGCAGATCTCGCTCCAAACCCCGCCGTTGCTGGACTAGCATGACCGCCGTGGCAGGACCCGTCATCACCCAGCAGAAGATCATGGATCACGTCCTGCGCCTGGGCGAGCTGTACCCGCCGATCCCGTTGGGCTCGGTCGACCGCACCGTCAAGAACCCCGCCGAGGTGAGTCGTCGCTTCGGCCACGTGCTCGACTACCTGGCCCGCGTCGAGCTCGAGGTGGACCGCAACGTGCTCGAGCTGCTGGTGCTGCTGCCCGACGTCGAGGAGGTCGACCGGGTCTTCTACGCCGACGTCTGGCAGCCGCAGGAGATCCAGCACGGGCTGATCCTCGACCGGCTCCAGCAGGACCTCGGGCAGCCGCCCGCCGAGCCGGTGCTGGAGGTGTCGATGAAGATGAAGATCCTCGGCGCGCTGTCGCACCTGCGTCCCATCCAGGACATCACCCGGCTGCTCTACTACCTCACCGGTGCGAGCACCGAGCGGCAGGCGGTGATCGCCTACAACAGCTTCACCAAGGGTCTGGTCGAGATGGGGGAGGACGCCATCGCCAAGACCATCGTCGGCCCGATCAAGCAGCAGGAGCCCGGCCACTTCGCCTTCTACAAGATGTCAGCCACCGCCCTGGTGCAGAGCGGGCGGCTCAAGCCCTGGCAGATGTATCTGGCCCGTCAGCTGCGCAGCCTCTCCTACAACCTCGCCGGGACCAACGCGATGGAGCGCTACAAGGCCCAGATGGGTGGGCTGATGCACACCATGGGCTTCGACGCCGACCTGCACGCCTACGCCCGCGAGGTCGGCCGGCTGGAGGCGAAGCTGCTGTGGGCCCACCGGCAGGGACTGGAGTTCCCCCAGTACGTGCTGAAGGCGCTGCGGGAGTCGGTGGAGCTGTACACCGAGAAGGGTCTCGGCGCCGCCACCGCCTGAGCCGTCGCGGTCGCGGCCGGCGGCGATTTGGGTCGGTGCGGCGGATGGCGTAGGCTACATCGTCGGTCACCCGTGCCGGGGGATCATCCTGTCCAACCACCATCCACGTGTCTGCGCTCCGCGGTGCGCGTGGGGAGATCGAGAGGTCAATGGCGAAGAAGGAAGGCGCGCTCGAGCTCGAGGGCACCGTCGTCGACGCGTTGCCGAACGCGATGTTCCGGGTTGAGCTCGCGAACGGCCACACGGTGCTCGCCACCATCAGTGGCAAGATGCGGCAGCACTACATCCGCATCCTCAAGAGCGACCGGGTCGTCGTCGAGCTCTCGCCCTACGACCTCGATCGTGGACGCATCGTCTACCGGCACAAGTGAGCTGAGCCGCACCACCCACATCCACCGACCGCAGGCGTGCCCCGCCGCGTCCCCGGGACGCCCGAGGCGCGCTCGCGCTGATTGAGAAGGTTGCTCGATGAAGGTCCAGCCGAGCGTCAAGAAGATCTGCGACAAGTGCAAGGTCATCCGCCGCCACGGGCGCGTGATGGTGATCTGCGACAACCCGCGGCACAAGCAGCGCCAGGGCTGACCCAGGCGCCGCCCGCCGGCCGACACCCTGTCGACCGGCGCCCACAACTGCACACGGCTCCGGACGGAGCCACGAAAAGCGTGGACGTACCCCGGCTGCTCGCAGCCGGGCCCACCCTCGGACGAAGGCCGAGGCCCCTCCCGCCGCACCGGCGGGGCCCACGGGGACGCGTCACGCCAGACACCTTCGCGGTCCCAGAGCTGGAAACTCGCCGGCCTCCACGGCCAGGACCGGAGCTGAGAGGAACTGCCAGATGGCACGTCTGATCGGAGTCGACCTCCCGCGCGACAAGCGCCTCGAGGTCGCCCTCACCTACATCTTCGGGGTGGGACGCACCCGCGCCCTGGAGACCCTGGCCGCCACCGGGATCAGTGGCGATCTCCGCGTCCACGAGCTGAACGACGAGCAGCTGGTCGCCCTGCGTGACCACATCGAGGCGAGCTACCAGGTCGAGGGTGACCTGCGCCGCGAGGTGGCCGCCGACATCCGCCGCAAGGTGGAGATCGGCTCCTACCAGGGCCGCCGCCACCGGATGGGTCTGCCCGTCCGCGGCCAGCGCACCCGCACCAACGCGCGTCAGCGCAAGGGCAAGCGCAAGGCCGTCGCCGGCAAGAAGAAGGCGCGCTGACCCGCGCCCGCTGAGACCAGATCCAGGGAGAGAGAAACATGGCTACTGCAGGTCGCGGCGGCGCCAAGAAGGTCCGCCGCAAGGAGAAGAAGAACGTGGTCGCCGGCCACGCGCACATCAAGAGCTCGTTCAACAACACCATCGTCACCATCACCGACCCCACCGGCGCCGTCATCGCCTGGGCGTCGTCGGGCACGGTGGGCTTCAAGGGCTCCCGCAAGTCGACCCCGTTCGCCGCGCAGATGGTGGCCGAGGCCGCCGGGCGTCGCGCGATGGAGCACGGCATGAAGCGTGTCGACGTGTTCGTCAAGGGCCCCGGCCCGGGCCGCGAGACCGCGATCCGCTCGCTGGGTGCGATCGGGCTGGAGGTCGGGGCCATCTCCGACGTCACCCCGGTGCCGCACAACGGCTGCCGCCCGCCCAAGCGGCGTCGCATCTGACCGCCCGAGAAGAAGAAGAGGACTGAGAGATGGCCCGTTACACCGGCCCCATGACCAAGAAGTCCCGTCGTCTCGGGACCGACCTCGTCGGCAACGACAAGGCCTTCGAGCGCCGTCCGTACCCCCCGGGCATGCACGGCCGCGGCCGCACCAAGGACTCGGAGTACTCGCTGCAGCTGCGCGAGAAGCAGAAGGCGCGCTTCTCCTACGGCGTGATGGAGAAGCAGTTCCGTCGCTACTACGAGGAGGCCAACCGCCAGGAGGGCAAGACCGGCGACATCCTGCTGCAGATCCTCGAGTCCCGTCTGGACAACGTGATCTACCGCGCCGGGTTCGCCAACACCCGCCGGCAGGCCCGCCAGCTCGTCGTGCACGGCCACTTCCTGGTCAACGGCCAGAAGGTGAACATCCCCTCCTACCGGGTGAGCGCGCACGACGTCATCGACGTCAAGCCGAAGTCGCTCAACCTGCACCCGCTGGTGGTCGCCCGTGAGACCCACGGCGAGCGCGAGGTGCCGGCCTGGCTGGACGCGCGTCCCAACCGGATGCGCATCCTCGTCCACTCCCTGCCCGTCCGCGAGCAGATCACGGTGGACGTCCAGGAGCAGCTGATCGTCGAGCTCTACTCCAAGTGAGCCACGCCGTCGCAGGCCGGTCCGTCCGGCCTGCGACGGCCCCGGCCCGCTGCGGCGGGCACCCCGCACCTGCCGGATGCAGGTGCGGTTCCACGTCCTCAGATAGCGGTGGACGTGGGGAAGGAACGAAGACACCATGCTGATCGCACAGCGCCCCACCCTGACCGAGGAGGTCGTCGCCGACTTCCGCTCCCGGTTCGTCATCGAGCCCCTGGAGCCCGGCTTCGGCTACACCCTCGGCAACTCGCTGCGTCGCACCCTGCTGTCGTCCATCCCGGGCGCGGCGGTGACGAGCATCAAGATCGACGGCAACCTGCACGAGTTCTCGACCATCGAGGGCTGCGTGGAGGACGTCACCGAGATCATCCTCAACCTCAAGGGCCTCGTCGTCTCCTCCGAGGAGGACGAGCCCGTGACGATGTACCTGCGCAAGGCCGGTGCCGGTGCGGTGACCGCCGCCGACATCGCCCCGCCCGCGGGCGTCGAGGTGCACAACCCCGACCTGCACATCGCCACCCTCAACGACAACGGCAAGCTCGAGATGGAGCTGGTCGTCGAGCGCGGCCGCGGCTACGTCTCGGCGGTGCAGAACAAGAACGTCGACGCCGAGATCGGGCGCATCCCGGTCGACTCCATCTACTCCCCGGTGCTCAAGGTCACCTACAAGGTGGAGGCCACCCGCGTCGAGCAGCGCACCGACTTCGACCGCCTCGTGGTCGACGTCGAGACCAAGCAGGCGATCACCCCGCGGGACGCGGTGGCCTCGGCCGGCCGCACCCTGGTCGAGCTGTTCGGTCTGGCCCACGAGCTGAACGTCGAGGCCGAGGGCATCGAGATCGGCCCGTCCCCGGTGGACGAGCAGCTGGCCGCCGACCTGGCGCTGCCGGTGGAGGACCTCAACCTCAGCGTCCGGTCCTACAACTGCCTCAAGCGCGAGGGCATCCACACCGTCAGCGAGCTGGTCTCACGCAGCGAGCAGGACCTGCTCGACATCCGCAACTTCGGCTCCAAGTCCATCGACGAGGTGAAGGAGAAGCTCGTCGAGATGGGTCTGTCGCTCAAGGACAGCGCCCCGGGCTACGACCCGATGGCCGCCCGCTACGACGAGGGCGCCGAGGACGAGGTCGACTACGCCGAGACCGAGCAGTACTGAGCACAACCGGGCAGTACCTGACGTACTGACGCCCAGCCCGAGCGCTGCCGGTGCCCACCGCGCAGCACCGCACCTGATGGAGAACTGACATGCCGACACCGACCAAGGGTCCGCGCCTGGGTGGCAGCCCGGCCCACGAGCGCATCATCCTCGACAACCTGGCCAGCCAGCTGTTCGAGCACGGGCGCATCACCACGACCGAGGCCAAGGCCAAGCGCGTCCGCCCGCTGGCGGAGAAGCTGATCACCAAGGCCAAGCGGGGTGACCTGCACGCGCGCCGGCAGGTGGCCACCCACATCCGGGACAAGGACGTGCTGCACGTCCTGTTCGCCGAGATCGCCCCGGCCGTGGCCGGTCGCGACGGCGGCTACACCCGGATCACCAAGGTGGGCCCGCGCAAGGGCGACAACGCCCCGATGGCGGTGATCGAGGTCATCACCACGGCCGTCCAGCCGAAGGCGAAGGCCGCCGCACCGGCCGCCAGCGCGCCGCAGCACGGGTCGACCGAGGAGGAGCCGGCGGAGGTCACCCCCGCCGACGAGACCGGGGGTGAGGTCGAGGAGCAGGCCCCGGCCGAGGACCTGCAGCCGGAGCCGACCACCACCGACACGGCGTCGGAGGAGGTCACCGAGGCCCGTGACGAGGAGGCCGCCGCCTCCGACGACGCCGGCACCGAGGACACCTCGAAGAACGCCTGATCGTCCGGCCAACGGCTACGCTCCGACGCGGTGCCCACCACCTGGTGGGCACCGCGTCGGTCGTTCCGGCCGCCGGACCTCCCCGGACAGGAGCACCGTGACCGACCCCGGCAGACTGCGGATCGCCCAGCTCGCCAACTTCGTGGGGCCCGTCTCCGGCGGCATGCGGACCGCCGTCGACGCCCTGGGCCGGGGCTACGTCGAGGCCGGCGCCGAGCGCATCCTCGTGGTGCCGGGCCGCGAGGACGAGGTCACCGAGACCGAGGCCGGGATCGTGGTGCGGGTCCGGGCGCCGCGGCTCACCGGCGGGTACCGGATGATCGCCCAGCCCTGGCGGGCCCTCGACGTGCTCGACCAGTTCCACCCGACCAGCGTCGAGGTCTCCGACAAGTGGACGCTGTCGCCGGTGGCGGGCTGGGCCAGCCGGCGCGGGATCGGCTCGGTGCTGTTCAGCCACGAGCGGCTGGACGCCCAGCTGTCGCTCTTCCTCAAGCGCCCGGCCCGCCGCGTCCCCGGGCTCACCACCCTCTACCACCGCCTGGCCAAGGCCTTCGACGCGGTGGTGGTGACCTCCGACTACGCCGCCGACGAGTGGGCGCCGACCGGTGCGTCCCTGGTCCGGGTGCCGCTCGGGGTCGACCTGCAGACCTTCCACCCCAGCCGCGGTGAGCCGGCCGAGGACGGCGTGCTCAAGCTGGTGCACATCGGCCGGCTGTCGCGGGAGAAGAGCCCGCACCTGGCGGTGGCCGCCGCGGTCGAGGTGCACCGGCGTGGTGTGCCGGTCCGGCTCGACGTCTACGGCACCGGCCCGCACTCCGAGGAGCTGGTCGAGATCGCCGGGGACGCGCCCGTGCACTTCCACGGCTACGTCGGCTCCCGGCTCGAGGTGGCGGCCGCCTTCGCCCGCGCCGACATCTCGCTGTCGGTGTGCCCGGTGGAGACCTTCGGGCTGGCCGTCCTGGAGGCCCTGGGCTCGGGGACGCCGGTGGTCACCGCCGACCGCGGCGGGGCCCGCGAGCTGGTCGACGAGCGCTCCGGGGCCTGGGGCGAGCCGACCACCGAGGGGATCGCCGACGCGGTGCTGCGGCTGGCCGCCCAGCCCCGCCGGCCCTTCCGCGAGGGCGCCCGCCGCCGGGCCGAACGCTACGCCTGGTCGGCCAGCGTGGAGCGGATGCTCGCGCTGCACGGGCGGCTGGCCGAGGAGGTGCCGCACCGCCCGCTCCGACGCCGGCGGGCGTCCTGAGCCTCAGACCCGGCTGAAGACCATCGCGTGCCGGCCGCCGAGGTCCTCGTGCGGCGGACAGCACATCTCGACCACGGCCCGCGCCTGCTCGGGCACCGGGGTCTGCGGGTCGAGCACCGCGAAGTAGGTCGCGTGGGCGGCGACGGCGCGGACGCACGCCACCACCTGGTCCTCGACGTCGACGAGCAGGTCGCCGCGGGGGTCCTGCTGGTAGAGCGGGACGCCGCTGCCGGCCAGCGCGCCGACCGCGGCGTGGCCGAGCTCGATGTGGTCGCTCTGGTTGGGGGAGTCGTCGTCCCAGGCGGCGCCGAAGAAGCCGACGACGGCGAGGTGGGCGCCGCGGCGGGTGACGGCCTCGCGCAGGGCGGCCCGCAGCTCCGGGGTGTCGTGCAGCGCGCTGTCGGGGAAGCCGAGGAACTCGACGTCGTCCACCCCGACCTCGGCGGCGGCGGCCCGCTGCTCGGCCTCCCGCAGGGGACCGGCCTGCTCGGGCGCCAGACCCTCGATCCCCGCCTCACCGCGGCTGGCCAGCACGTAGCCGACGGTGCGGCCCTCGGCCGTCCAGCGGGCGACCGCGGCGGCGGTGCCGTAGTCGATGTCGTCGGGATGGGCCACCAGTACCACGGCCCGCTGCCAGTCGGTGGGGAACGGCGCGCTCATGGCCCCGATCATGCCGACCCGGTCGGCGCGGGGTCGAGGGTGGGCCCGGACGCGCGAGAGCCGCGTCCCGGGCGGGACGCGGCTCTCGCCGGTGCGGTCGGACTCAGACCAGACCGGGGGTGGCGCTGCGCGCCTTGGTGAAGCGCTCGGTCGCGTCGGCCCAGTTGACGACGTTCCACCAGGCGGTGACGTAGTCGGCCTTGACGTTCTTGTACTGCAGGTAGAAGGCGTGCTCCCACATGTCGAGCTGGAGCACCGGGATCTGCCCGACGGGCAGGTTGCCCTGCTGGTCGAAGAGCTGGAACATGTTGAGCCGCTGGCCGAGGACGTCCCAGGCCACGACCGACCAGCCGGAGCCCTGGATGCCGGCCGCGTTGGCCGCGAACTGGCCCTTGAAGCCGGCGAAGCCGCCGAAGAACTCCTCGATCGCCGCAGCCAGCTCGCCGTCGGGCTCGCCGCCGCCGTCGGGCGACATGTTCTTCCAGAACACCGAGTGGTTGACGTGACCGCCGAGGTTGAACGCGAGGTCCTTCTCCAGCTTGTTGACGTTGGCGAAGTCCTCCTTCTCCCGGGCCTCGGCCAGCTTCTCCAGCGCGGTGTTGGCGCCGGTCACGTAGGTGTTGTGGTGCTTGCTGTGGTGCAGCTCCATGATCTCCGGCGCGATGTGCGGTGCGAGGGCGCTGTAGTCGTAGGGCAGGTCAGGAAGGGTGTAAACCCCCATGGGTTCCTCCTCGGTTGGAGTGCTTCAGATGCCGTTGCGACTGTACCGAGGGCGGCGTCCCACCTCCCCGCGGGGTGGTGCCCCGCGGGTTCCGTTCGGTTAGGCTCGCCTTACCCGCTCGAGGAGGACCGATGGCCGTCAGCCGGACCAAGCCCGCCAGCCAGGGGCTGGTGCACGCCCGGGTACTCGACCGGCACCGGGTGTCGCCGGGATTCGTCCGCGTCGTGCTGGGCGGAGACGACCTGGCGGCGATCGAGCCGATGGGCCACGACCACTGGGTCCGCTTCTTCCTGCCCGCCGGCGAGGGCTCGCTGGAGCGGCTGCCGGGCTCGATGGGGCTGCTCTCCTACGCCCGCTACCGCGCCCTCCCGGCGGCGCGGCGTCCGGTGCTGCGGAACTACACGATCGCCGACCTGCGCCACGGCGACGGCGGTTCCCAGCTCGACATCGACTTCGCCGTCCACGAGGCCCCGGACGGCCAGCAGCCGGGGCCGGCGATCGGTTGGGCGCTCGGCTGCTGTGAGGGCGACCCGGTGGCGCTGATCGACGAGGGCATCACCTTCGCCCCGCCCGCAGACGTCGCGTCCTTCCTGCTGGTCGGCGACGAGACGGCCCTGCCCGGGATCGCCGGCATCCTGCACAGCCTGCCCGCCGACGCGCGCGGCACGGCGCTGCTGGAGGTGGGCTCGGCCGAGGACGTCCGCGAGCTCCCCGCACCCGCCGGTGTCGAGCTGCGCTGGCTGCCGCGCACCGACCCGCACGCGGTCCCCGGCGCGCTGGCGCTGACCGCCGTGCAGCAGCTGTCGACGCCGGACGCCCGCTGCTACGCCTGGGTGGCGGGGGAGTCCGCGTTGGCCACCGGAGCCCGCCGGCACCTGGTGCAGGCCGGGCTGGCCAAGGACCGCATCACCTTCGTCGGCTACTGGCGCCACGGCCGCGCCCAGTACTGAGCGCCGGGGCGGGCGCCCTCAGTCGTGCAGGATGCGCTGGAAGAGCCGGTGGTCCTGCCAGCGGCCGCCGATCCTCAGGTAGCGCTCGGCGACCCCGATCTCGGTGAACCCGCAGCGCCGCAGCACCCGCTGGGAGGCGACGTTGTGCAGCAGGGTCCCGGCCTGCAGCCGGTGCAGTCCGAGCTCGTCGCGGGCGATCGCGGCGGCGGCGTCCACTGCGCGGGTCATCAGCCCGCGGCCGGTGTGGGTGGCGGCGGTCCAGTAGCCGAGGTTGGCGCTCTGGAAGGCCCGGCGGACGATGCCGGTCAGGCTGACCCGGCCGACCACCGTGGTCTGCTCGACCAGCACCAGCCACAGCCCAGCTCCCTCGCCGGTGGCGCGCTGGTGCGCCTCGACCTCGCGGCGCTGGCCCTCGGCGGTGAACCAGGACGCCGGCCGCTCCGGCTCCCACGGGGCCAGGTGCAGCCAGCTGTCGGCGTAGG
This sequence comes from Desertihabitans brevis, assembly GCF_003327535.1. Classification (NCBI taxonomy): domain Bacteria; kingdom Bacillati; phylum Actinomycetota; class Actinomycetes; order Propionibacteriales; family Propionibacteriaceae; genus Desertihabitans; species Desertihabitans brevis. The sequence goes on from NZ_QOUI01000005.1 coordinate 281,121, forward strand.
CGGTGGCCAGCGCCGCGGCGTCGTCGAGGGTCACCGGGCGCAGCACCACGTCCTCGGTCAGCTGCCGTGTCCAGCGCACCCGCCGATGGTAGGGCGGCGGGGTCAGCTCACCCGGGCGGCGCGGCGCAGCACGGCGAGGACGGGTGCGCCGAGGAGCAGCAGGGCGACCGCGTTGGTGATCGCGCGCCCGGTGTCGAAGGTGGCGGTCGACGTCAGCAGGGTGAACACCGCGAACCGGCGCAGGTTGTCCAGCAGCGGTGCGCCCGGGACGAGGTCGAGCGCGCCGGTGGGCTCGCCCGGCATCGCGATCCCGGTGAGGAAGGGCCACACCGACAGGTTGATGAGCAGCCCGAACAGGTAGGCCGAGACGACGCCGTAGCCGACCAGCAGCGCGAGCTCGGCCGCCCCGCGCGCCCGGGGGAGCAGGCCGGCGCCCAGACCGATCCAGGCCGCGCAGATCATCTGGTAGGCCAGCCACGGGCCCATCCCCGCGGTGAGCAGCGCCGAGGCGAACAACGAGGTGCAGCCGAGCAGGAAGCCGAACCCGGGTCCGAGCACCCGTCCGCTGAGGATGAGCAGGAAGAACACCGACTCGACCCCGGCGGTGCCCGCGCTCAGCGCCGGGCGCAGCGCGGCGTTCAGCGCCGACAGCACCCCGAGCACGGCCAGGGTGCGTGAGTCGAGGCCGCGTTCGGTGAGCTGGGCCAGCGCCAGCAGCAGCACCAGCGGCACCAGCGCCACCAGCAGGAACCCGGCGCCCTCGTCGGCCCCGGACGCGGGCACCCACAGCGGCCAGGTGAGCGCCCCGAGGCCGAGCACGCTGGCCAGTGCCACCACCGCCGCCGACCATCCGCGCAGCCGGACGCCGGTGGCACCCGCGCCGACCGCTACCACCGGCAGCGGCTCGACCGGCGGGGCCGGCGCGCTCATCGCGTCCTCCGCCCGGGCCCGCCGGGCAGCCCGCCGTCGCGTGCCGGCAGGTCGGGGTCGGCGGGAACCACCTCGTCGGGGGTGAGGTGGCGGAGGGGAGCCATCACCCGGGAGGTCTGCGGTGCCAGCAGCGGGGAGGACGGCAGCACCTCGCGGACCGGGCCGTCGGTGACCACCTCGCCCTCGGCGAGCACCACCACCCGCTGGCAGGTGGCGGCGACGAACTCGACGTCGTGGGTGGCGACCAGCACGGTGCGTCCCTGCTCGGTGAGGGTCTGCAGCGTCCGGGTCAGCTCCGCCTTGGCGCGGTAGTCCAGCCCGCGGGTCGGCTCGTCGAGGAGCACCACCGACGTGTCGGGGGCCAGCTGCAGGGCCAGCACGAGGGCGAGCAGCTGGCCCTCGGACAGGTCGCGGGGGTGCTGCCCGGGACGCAGGTCGCCGCCGAGCCGACGGGCCAGCGCCAGCGTCGAGCCGGGCGGGCGTCCGGCGCGGGTGTCGGCGTCGGCGCACTCGGCGGCCACGGTCTCCCGGTAGAGCAGGTCGGCCGGGGTCTGCGGCACCAGCGCGGCCCGCCCGTCGACCGGACGCCCGTCCAGGGTGACCTCGCCGGTGTGCGGCCCGGCGCCGTGCAGCGCCCACAGCAGCGAGGACTTGCCCGAGCCGTTGCGGCCGACCAGGGCGGTGAGCTGCCCGGGGGGCAGGTGCAGGTCGACCTCACGGACGGCGACGGCCGAGCCGTGGCGCACGGTGAGCCGCCGGGCCCGCAGCCCACCGGGGGTGTCGGGCAGCGGTGGGTCGACCGGTGAGGTGAGGGTGCGGCGCAGCGGCGCGGCCCGGCGCCGGGCGTCCCGCACCGACAGCGGCAGCGGGGACCAGCCCAGCCGCCGGCCCAGCTCGACCACCGGCGGCACCAGCTCGGCGCGGGCCAGCACCTCCGCCGGCGGGCCCTGCTCGACGGTGCCGTCGGCCCCGACCCGCACCACCAGGTCGGCCGACTCCACCACCCGCTCCATCCGGTGCTCGGCCACCAGCACGGTGGTGCCGAGGTCGTGCACCAGCCGCCGCAGCACCGCCAGGACGTCCTCGGCCGCCACCGGGTCGAGGGCGGAGGTCGGCTCGTCGAGGACCAGCAGCGGTGGCCGGAGGGTGAGCACGCTGCCGATGGCGACCCGCTGCTGCTCCCCGCCGGACAGGGTGCGCAGCGAGCGGCGGCGCAGGGGGGCGATGCCGAGCAGATCCAGCGTCTCCTCCACCCGCACCCGCATCGGCGCGGGCGGCAGCCCCTGCTGCTCCATCGGGTAGGCCAGCTCGTCCTCGACGGTGTCGGTGACGAAGGCGGTCAGCGGGTCCTGGGGCACCCAGCCGACCCGGTCGGCCAGCTCGCGCGGGGGGCGGGTGGTGACGTCCTCCCCGGCCAGGGTGACCCGGCCGGTGCGGACGCCGGCGGTGAACCGCGGCACCAGGTTGTTGATCGTGCCGAGCAGGGTGGACTTGCCGCTGCCGGTGGGCCCGGTGACCAGCGCCAGCTCGCCCTCGTCCACGGTCAGGTCGACGTCGCGCAGCACGGCCGGGCCGTCGGCGGAGTAGCGGACGGTGAGCCCCTCGATGCGCAGCATCACGACGCCACCTCCGGCCGGGGAGTGAGGACGGCGGGCAGCGCGGCGACGACGGCGGCGGCCACGAGCAGCAGGGTCAGCGGCGGCCACTCGCGCAGCGAGGGGACGACCGCGGCCGCGTCAGCACCCCGGGCCGTCTGCCACACCAGCAGGAAGGTGAGCACCCCGCAGACCACCGTCAGCCACTCCGCCGGCCGCATCCGGTCGGGGCGGTAGCGGGTGCGCCGGACGTCCCGGCCGGCCAGCCACAGCCCGACGCCGGCCACCAGCACCCCGGCCAGCAGCACCAGCGGGCCGCCCGCCCCCGGCAGTGCGGCCGCGAGGGTGGCGTAGGCGCCGAGGGCGAGCAGTGCCAGGGCGAGCAGGGCGGTGCCCGCGGTGAGCGCACGGCGGGCCGGTGATCCGGTACCGGCGCGGCCGTAGCCACGGGCGTCCATCGCCGCGGCCAGCGCGAGGGAGCGGTCGAGGGCGTCGGTCAGCACCGGCACCACCACCGAGCGGACCAGCTGGCGGCGCGGACGTCGGACGCCGGCGGCCGGGGCGCGCAGTCGCCGGGCCCGCTGCACGCGGCGGACCGAGTCGGCGAGCTGGGCGAAGACCGTCACCGCGATCACCAGCGCGGTGCCGAGCTCGTACAGCGCCGGCGGCAGCGCGGCCAGCAGCCGGCGCGGGTCGGCCAGCGAGTTCGCCGCACCCACGCAGAGCACCACGGTGCCCAGCCTCAGCCCGTCCTGCAGCGCGGCCACCACGGCGTCGGAGGTCACGTCGCCGAGCAGCCGCAGCCCGGTGAACCAGTGCGGCAGGGGGACCTCGGGGAGTGCGAGCAGCACCGTGCCGCCGTCCTGGCCGCCGAAGACCACCCGGTAGAGCAGCCGCAGCACCACCACGGCGCCGGCCAGGGCCAGGTAGAGCCGGAAGGAGCGCGCCCAGGGTCCGCTGCCGCGCCGCAGCAGCACCACCTGGGTGACCGCGGCCGCCAGCAGCAGGAGCAGCAGCGGGTTGGTCGTCAGGCTGGCCGCGGCGGCGACGCCGACCGCCCACACCCACCAGGCCACCGGGTGCAGCGACCGCGGCAGCCGGGACCACCGCGCGGCACCGCCCGACCGCGGCGCGACGTCGGCGGGCGCACCCGTCGGGGCGGTCGGTGGCGGGGTCGGCATCGGGGAGCGTCCTGTCAGCCGCGGGCGGACGCCCGGCCGGTGCCCCCCGACCGGCTCGCCCGCGGGCCACGGCGGGTGGTGGTGAGCCGAGGTGGAGGCAGGCGATCCGACTCGTCCCACCGGGGTGGGGCACACGGTTGCGGGCCAGCGTCGGACTCCCACCGACTTCCCCTGCGACCACCTCCGTGGCGCCCGGCAGGGCACCACCTTGGATGTGTCGGCACCTTACAACGGCAGGCCGCGTGGCCGGCCGTCGCGAGGCACCCTTCAGCTGTCGTCGGCTGGGTCGTCGCCCAGGGCGTCGGCGATCGCGTCGTCGACCTGCTCGATCCGGCTCTGCTCGCCGGCCTCCGCGGTGGTGTCCCGGTCGCGGAGCCGGTCGGCGAGGTCCTGCGGCAGGCGCCCGATCGGTGCGTCGTCGCCGGTCGGCTCCTGGGAGCGTCGGTCCACCTCGTCCATCGCGACCTCCTCCTCCGCGCTGCGGGTCACCGCCCATGCTGGCACGCCCGCCCCAGGTCCGGCGGACGACCTGGACGTCCCGCCCGGCCTGACCTCAGCGCGCTGAGCCTGTCGGAGCGCGAGCGCCCCGCACCAGCCCCCAGAGTCGACCGGCCGGCTCGATCGCCCGTCGACAGGCTCAGGGCGTTGGGGTCGGGTCAGCGGACGAGGCAGGGGCGCTTGGGGTCGAAGGTCCAGCCGGGGACGAGGTACTGCATCGCCGTGGCGTCGTCGCGGGCACCGAGGCCGTGCTCGGTGTAGCGGGCGTGCGCCTCGGCCAGCCGCTCGCGGTCGAGCTGGACGCCGAGGCCCGGGGTGTCGGGCACCTGCACGGCGCCGTCGCGGATCACCGGCGGTGCGGTGGTGATGCCCTGGCCGTCCTGCCAGATCCAGTGCGTGTCCAGCGCGGTGATCTCGCCCGGCGCGGCCGCCCCGACCTGGGTGAACATCGCCAGCGAGACGTCCAGGTGGTTGTTGGAGTGCGAGCCCCAGGTCAGCCCGAACTCGGCGCACAGCTGGGCCACCCGGACCGAGCCGGCCATCGTCCAGAAGTGCGGGTCGGCCAGCGGGATGTCCACGGCGGCGCTGCGCACGGCGTGCGCCAGCTGGCGCCAGTCGGTGGCGACCATGTTCGTGGCGGTGCGCATGCCGGTGGCCCGGCGGAACTCCGCCATCGTCTCCCGGCCGGAGAAGCCCTGCTCGGCGCCGCACGGGTCCTCGGCGTAGGCGAGCACCCCGTGCAGGCCGGAGCAGATCCGGATCGCGTCGGCCAGCAGCCAGCCGCCGTTGGGGTCGAGGGTGATCCGGGCCTCGGGGAAGCGCTCGGCCAGCGCGGTCACCGCGGCGGCCTCCTCGTCCCCGGCCAGCACGCCGCCCTTGAGCTTGAAGTCGCTGAACCCGTAGCGCTCCTGCGCCGCCTCGGCCAGCGCCACCACCGCCTCCGGCGTCATCGCCTCCTCCCGCCGCAGCGCCGACCAGCGGTCCTGCTCCCCGGCGCCGACGGCGTCCCCGCGGACGTAGGGCAGGTCGGTGCGGTCGGGGTCGGCGACGTAGAAGAGGTACCCGAGCATCGGGACGGCCTCACGCTGCTGGCCGTCGCCGAGCAGCTCGGCCACCGGCACCCCCTGCTGCTGGCCGGCCAGGTCGAGCAGGGCGGACTCCAGCGCCGTCACCGCGTGCACCGTGGTCCGCAGGTCGAAGGTCTGCCCGCCTCGACCGGCGGCGTCCCGGTCGGCGTAGGCGGCGGCGACGCGGCGCAGCAGCGAGCGGTAGCGCAGCACCGGCTGGCCGACCAGCAGCTCACCCGCCTCGGCGATGGTGCTCCGGATCGCCTCTCCGCCGGGCACCTCGCCCAGCCCGGTGCGGCCGTCGGAATCGGTGACGACGGCGATGTTGCGGGTGAAGAACGGGCCGTGGGCGCCGCTGAGGTTGAGCAGCATCGAGTCGTGACCGGCGACCGGGACCACCTCGACGCGGGCGACGGTGACGCTCATCAGGCGGTGGCCCCGATGCCCTGCACCAGGGTGGTCAGCTCGGCCAGCTCGTCCTGGGTGAGGTCGCTCAGCGGCGGCCGGACCGGTCCGGCCGGGCGTCCGATCACCCGCATCCCGCCCTTGATGATGGAGACGGCGTAGCCCTTGGTGCGGTCGCGCAGCCGGGTGTAGGGGATGACGAACTGGTTGAGCCGGCGGTACACCTCGTCGCGGTCCTGGCGGCGGACCGCCTCGTAGAACTCGACGGCGAACTGCGGCACGAAGTTGAAGATGGCCGAGGAGTAGGTGGTCACCCCGAGCTGCAGCAGCGGCAGCGCGAACACCTCGGCGGTGGGCAGCCCGCCGACGTAGGTCAGCCGGTCACCCATCCGGGCGTAGGTGCGGGTCATCTGCTCGATGCTGCCCACGCCGTCCTTGAAGCCGACGAGGTTGGCGCTGCGCTCGCACGCCCGCTCCACGGCCTCGTCGTGCAGCACCGCGTTGGCGCGGCTGTAGTAGACGATCCCGAGGGAGGTGGCCGCGCAGACGGCGCTCACGTGCTCCACCAGCCCGACCTGGTCGGCCTCGGTGAGGTAGGGCGGCATCAGCAGGATGCCGCTCGCGCCGGCCGCCTCGGCGGCCCGGGCCTGGGCGATCGCGTTGCGGGTCGAGCCGGTGGCGGGGGCCAGCACGGGCACCTTGCCGGCCACCCCGTCGACGGCGGCGCGCACCACCTGGTCGGTCTCCTCGGCGGTGAGCGAGAACCCCTCGCCGGTGCCGCCGGCGGCGAACAGCGCCGCCACCGGGTAGCCGCTGAGCCACTCCAGATGCTCGCGGTAGCCGGGGACGTCCAGCTCGAGGTCGTCGGTGAACGCGGTCACCGGGAAGGACAGCAGCCCGCTGCCCAGGACGGTCGCGAGCTCGGACGGGGTGACGGCAGGCACGGTGGCGGCTCCTCAGCACTCGGCCCGGCGGCGCGGTCCGCCGCCCGGTGGCCCCACCCTAGGGACCGGCCTGATACCCGTCCAGGACCGATCGGGCATTCGGTCATACCCCAGCTGCATCGCCTGGTTCCTCGACCGAGCGCTCCACCAGCTGCAGCACCCGCCGCAGCAGCGGGGTGAGGCCGTCGCGCGCCCAGATCGCGTGCAGCTCCACCGGTCGGGCCGGGTCGCTGTCGGCGTGCGCGCCGGGCACCTCGGTCAGCCGCTGGAACCGCACCCCCTGCACGTGCAGCGCCGCGACGCCCGCGGGCACGAAGGCGACCCCCTGGCCGGCGGCCACCAGCAGCACGGCGGTGAGCACCTGCTGCACGTGCTGCTCGATCCGGGCGTGGCCGTTGAGCAGGAAGCGGACGGTCAGCTCGTGCAGGTAGCGGGCGGAGGTGGGGTGGTAGCTGATCACCGACTGCCCGTCGAAGTCCTCCGGCGCCAGCGGCCGGTCGAGGCCGGCGAGCGGGTGCCCGGCCGGCACCACCGCCCGCAGCGGCTCGCGCAGCACCAGCCGGGAGGACAGCGAGGCGGTGTCGAACGGGGGGCGCGCCAGCCCGAGGTCGATCTGGCCGCGGCGGATCCCGTCGACCTGACCGCCGCTGGCGCTCTCGTGCAGCACGACGTCCACCTCGGGCAGCTCGCGGTCGAGCAGCCCGAGCAGCGGGCCGAGGACGCCGATCGCCGAGACCGCGGTGACCCCGAGGTGCACGGTGCCGGCCGAGCCCGCCTCCACCCGCCGGGCGTGCTGGACCGAGGCGTCGACCGCGGCCAGCATCCGGTAGGCGTCCTCCAGGAACGCCGTCCCGGCCGGGGTCAGCGCCACCCGGCGGTGGTCCCGGTCGAGCAGCCGGGCGCCGACGCTGCGCTCCAGCCGCTGGATCTGGCGCGACAGCGGCGGCTGGGTCATCTGCAGCCGTTCGGCGGCCCGGCCGAAGTGCAGCTCCTCAGCCGTCGCGATGAAGCACCGGATCTGGTCCAGCGTGATGGCCATGCCCGCAAGGTATCGCTCGGACGCCTCGCCGACCCCGAGCATCGAGCGGCGGCTCAGCCGGGGACCAGCCGCCGGCGGGTGGCGGCCAGGTGCACCCGCATCGCCGCCCGCGCGGTCTCCGGCTCACCGGCCAGGACCGCCGCGGCCACCGCGTCGTGCTCCTGGCGGACCCGCTCGACGTGGCGGGCGTCGCTGAGGGAGTACTCCTCGCCGAGCCGGGTCCGCGGCAGCATGATCATCATCGGTCCGAGGGCGTCGAGCAGCTCGAGGTAGAAGCGGTTGCGGCTGGCCTCGGCCACCGCCCGGTGGAAGGCGAAGTCGGCCTCCACCATCTCCGCCGGCCGGGCCCGGCCGAAGGTCTCCACCGCCTGGCGGATCCGGGCGGCGGCGTCCTCGGTGCGGGCGCCGGCGGCCAGCGCGGCGGCCTCGCCCTCCACCCCGATCCGGAAGTCGATCATCGCCAGCACGTCGCGGTGGCTGCGGATCGCCGACTCCTCGAGCCGGAAGGACGAGGGCTCGGGGACGGCGAGCACGAACGAGCCGCGGCCCTGGAAGGTCTCGACCAGCCCCTCGGCCTGCAGCCGCGAGACCGCCTCGCGCACGACCGTCCGCGACACCTCGAACTCCGCCACCAGCGCGGCCTCCGACGGCAGCTTGGCCCCCGGGCCGAGCTCGCCGGACAGGATCTGGCGGCGGATGCCGTCGACGACCCTGGCGGCCAGCGTGGTCGTCACGTCGCGGACGCGCCGAACCGGGCCGTCTCGACCGTCAGGGCGCGCATCTGCTCGCTCAGCGTGAAGCCCAGCCCGGGACGCTCCGGCAGCCACATCCGGCCGTCGGAGATGTCGATCCGCTCCTCGAACAGCGGGTCGAGCCACTCGAAGTGCTCCACCCACGGCTCGGTGGGGTAGGCCGCGGCCAGGTGCAGGTGGATCTCCATCGCGTAGTGCGGGGCGAGCGCCAGCCCGGCGTGCGCAGCCAGCGTGGCGAAGCGCAGGAACGGGGTGATGCCGCCGATCCGCGGGGCGTCGGGCTGGACGATGCCGCGGTAGCCGGCCTCCAGCAGCGCCATGTGCTCGGGCACCGAGGTGAGCATCTCCCCCGTCGCGATCGGGGTGTCGAAGGTGCGGCTGAGGTCGGCGTGGCCGGTGGCGTCCCAGGCGTCCAGCGGCTCCTCGATCCAGACCAGGTCGTAGGCCTCGAGCTCGCGGCACATCCGCCGGGCGCGGGCGCGGTCCCACTGCTGGTTGGCGTCGACCATCAGCGGCACCTCGCCCAGGTGCTCGCGGACGGCCGCCACCCGCTCCAGGTCGGTGCGCCAGTCCGGCTGGCCGACCTTGATCTTGATCCCGCCGATCCCGCTGGCCAGCGAGGCGTCGGCCTTCTCCCTGATCTCTTCGACGCTGGCCTGCAGGAAGCCGCCGGAGGTGTTGTAGACCCGGCAGGAGTCGCGGTAGGCGCCGAGCAGCTTGGCCAGCGGCAGACCGGCGCGGCGGGCCTTGAGGTCGTGCAGGGCGACGTCCAGGGCGGCGATCGCCTGGGTGGCCACGCCCGAGCGGCCGACCGAGGCGCCGGCCCACAGCAGGCTGTCGTAGACCTTGGCGGTGTCGGAGGGGTCCTGCCCGATCGCGACCTGGGCGATCTCCTTGAGGTGGGCGTACTGCGAGGGGCCGCCGGCCCGCTTGGAGTAGCTGAAGCCCATGCCCTCCACGCCGTCGGCGGTGGTCACCTCGGCGAACAGCAGGACGACCTCCGACAGCGGCTTCTGCCGGCCGGTGAGCACCTTGGCGTCGCTCACCGGGTTCTGCAGCGGCAGCACCACGTGCGACAGGGAGATCGAGGCGATGGAGTCGGACATGGGCATCCCGTCTGGTCGGACGACTTGTATGATGAGTTCGGAACTTATCCGATGAGCAGGGGAGGGACAAGAGTGTCCGCAGCCGACCCGCCCGACACCCCGGTCGCGCCGCCAGGCGCGCTCGGAGAACCCGCGCCGCCAGGCGCGCTCGGAGAACCCGCGCCGCCAGGCGCGCTCGGAGAACCCGCGCCGCCAGGCGTTGCTGGGCGCACCGAGCCGGAGCAGATCGCGGCCGAACCCGCCCCGGCACCGCCGCCGCGCCGGTCGCCGGCGATCCCCGCACCGCCCCGGCGGCTGCCGCGCTGGCGCGACCTCGAGCCCTTCCTGAAGACCCGGCCCTGGCACGCCGACGCGGTCGAGCGCCGGCTGGCCCGCTGCGTCACCGTCGACGACGTGGAGCGGCTGGCCCGGCGCCGGGTGCCGGGCGCGGTGTTCGACTACGTGCACAGCGGCGCGGAGTCAGAGGTCTCCCTGGCGCGCAACCGGGACGCCTTCGCCGACGTCGAGCTGCGTCCGACCGCCTGGGACGCCGTCGGCGACCCCGACACCAGCACCACCCTGCTCGGACGCCCGGCCGCCGCGCCGATCGTCCTCGCGCCGACCGGCTACAGCCGGCTCAGCCACCACACCGGGGAGCGGGCGGTCGCCGCGGCCGCCGCCTACGCCGGGATGCCGTACACGCTGTCGACCTACGGCACCACCTCCATCGGTGACGTGGCCGAGGCCGCACCCACCGGGCGGAACTGGTTCCAGTTCTACGTGATGCGCGACCGCGCGGTCACCGACCAGCACCTGGCCGAGGCCCGCGAGCACGGCTACGAGGCCGTGATGATCACCATCGACACCACGGTGACCGGGCTCAAGCGCAAGGACCTGCGCAACGGCTTCGCCATCCCGCCGCAGCTCACCCTGCGCACCTTCGCCGACATGGCCCGCCACCCCGGCTGGGTGGCCAACATCCTCACCACCGAGCCGCTGCGGTTCGCCACCTTCCCGGCCGGCTCGCCCTACGGGCTGTGGGGGATGTCCAACCAGCACCGCGAGCAGCGGCTGCGGCCCTCCGACGTCACCACCATCAAGGAGCAGTTCGGCGGGCCGGTGGTGGTCAAGGGCGTGCTCTCGCTCTCCGACGCGGTGCGCTCGGTGGACGCCGGCGCCGACGCGATCGTGCTGTCCAACCACGGCGGACGCCAGCTCGACCGCTCGCCGGTGCCGCTGGAGCTGCTGCCGCAGGTGGTCGACGCGGTGGGGGACCGGGCCGAGGTGTACCTCGACTCCGGGGTCCGCAGCGGGGCCGACGTGGTGGCCGCGCTGGCGCTGGGCGCCCGGGCGGTGCTGATCGGGCGGCCCTACCTGTACGGCCTGATGGTCGGCGGCCAGCGCGGGGTGGACCGGGTGCTGGAGATCCTCACCTCCGAGATGGAGCGGACCATGTCGCTGGTCGGGGTCTCCCGCGTGGACGAGCTGCGCCCCGAGCACGTCCGGCTGCGCCGCTCCTGAGCCGGGTCCCCTCGGCGTCTCCGGACTGTTCCGGAACGTCCAAGACGGCGGGGACGGGCTTCGCGCAGACTGACCGCATGACGCCACAGATCTCGGCCAAGCTCGTCGTCGCCTCCGCCGACGCCGCCATCGACACCTACCGCCGCGTCTTCGGTGCGGAGCTCCGCCAGCGCTACACCTCCGGCGACCGGGTGGTGTACGCCCAGCTGGAGCTGCTCGGCACCCTGCTCGAGCTCAAGGACGCCGACGAGTTCGACCAGCTCGCCACCCCGGGCCGTCCCGGCGTGCTGCTGTCGGTCACCACCGACGACCCGGACGCCCTGGCCGAGGCCATGGTGGCGGCCGGCGGCTCGGTGGTCTTCCCGGTCGCCGACCAGCCCTACGGGGCCCGCGGCGGCCGGGTGGCCGACCCGCACGGGCACCAGTGGCTGGTGCAGACGCCGCTGCGGCTCGGCCCGGAGGAGATCCAGCGGGCGACCGCGGCGATGGACGGCTGAGCGACCTCCCGCTCAGGCCCGGGCGACCTCGAGCACGCGGAACCCCTTGGCGCTGGCCGTCCGCTCGCACCGCCAGCCCTGCTCGACCAGCCAGCGCTGCAGCGAGTCCGCGCCGAGGTTGCGCCCGACCACCAGCCGGGCCACGCCGTCGTCGGTGAGTCGCGGCAGCCACTGCAGCAGCAGGTCGTGCAGGGCCTCCTTGCCGATCCGGATCGGCGGGTTGGACCACACCTCGTCGTAGCGCGCGTCCGCGTCGACCTCCTCGGGCCGCAGCGCGGTGACCCGGTCACCGACGCCGGCGGCCCGGGCGTTGTCGCGGCACAGGGCGAGCGCGCGCTCGTTGACGTCCACGGCGTCCACCCGGGCCCGCGGCGCCTCCAGCGCGAGCGCCAGCGCGATCGGGCCCCAGCCGCAGCCCAGGTCGAGCACCCGGCGCGCCGAGGGGTCGGGCCGGTGGGTCCGCAGCAGGACGCCGGTGGCCAGGTCGACCCGGTCGGCGGAGAACACCCCCGAGGCGGTCTGCAGCGCCAACGGATGCCCCCACAGCTCCACCTGCAGCGGGCGCCGGCGCTCCGGGCCCTCGGGGGTCTCGAAGTAGTGGCTCACTCCTCGTCCTCCTCCTCGTCCGGCTCCAGCCCCAGCTCCGACCTCGCCCGCATCCGCCGGGACGCCTCCGCCCGCGCGGCGACCTCGGCGTCGGGTGGGTAGCGGACCTCCTCCAGGGTGAGGCCGCAGGCCGCCATCACATGCACCTGGTAGTGCCGCCGGGGGCTCGCCGCGACCATCGCCAGCCAGTCCAGGTCGCGCTGGCCGGTGGCGACGGCGGTCAGCGCACCGACCAGCGAGCGCACCATCGAGTGGCAGAAGGCATCGGCCCGCAGCATCACCTCGACCCGGCTGCCGAGCAGGTCGTCCACCCGGCGGGCCTCCACGTCGGTGAGCGTGCGGATGGTGGTGGCGCCGGCCTTGTGCCGGCAGAAGGGGGCGAAGTCGCGCAGCCCGAGCAGGGTGGCCCCGGCGGTGTTGAAGGCGTCGACGTCCACCCGGTGCCGCACGGGCGCGACGAAGCGGCGGTGCAGCGGGTCGGGCACGTCGTCGGCCATCCGGTACACGTAGCGCCGCCACAGCGCGGAGAAGCGGGCGTGGAAGCCGGGCGGGGCCGGTGTGACGTCGAGCACCGACACGTCGGCCGGCAGGGCGCGGCGGAGCCGGCGCAGGACGTGGGCCGGGTCGGTGCCCGCCGGCAGGTCGACGTGGGCCACCTGGTGGCGGGCGTGCACGCCGGCGTCGGTCCGGCCCGCGCAGGTGATGGCCGCGGCGTACGGAAGCCGGAGCACCCGGGTCAGCCACAGCTCCAGCTCGCCCTGCACCGTGCGGTAGCCGGGCTGCACGGCCCAGCCGGTGAAGTCGGTGCCGTCGTATGCCAGGTCGATCCGCAGCCGCCGCGTCTCCGGCGTCATCGGGGCCGGGGTCATCGGCGCCGGAAGGTGAGGTCGCGGATGGTGCGGCCGGCCGCGGTGCCCTTGGCCTCGAACTTCGTCACCGGACGGGCCTCCCAGCGCGGCGCCCACTGCTCGTGCAGGTTCTCGAACGCCTCGTGCTCGGTGAGCACCCGCAGCATCTGGTTGGCGTAGTCCTGCCAGTCGGTGGCCAGGTGCCACTGCCCGCCCGGGCGCATCCGGGCGGCCACCAGGTCGGCGAAGGCGGAGGTGACCAGGCGGCGCTTGCGGTGCTTGAGCTTGTGCCAGGGGTCGGGGAAGAACAGCCACAGCTCGCTCAGCGCGTCCGGCCCGAGCAGCAGCGTCAGCCCCTCCACGGCGTCGGCCATCACCACGCGCACGTTGTCCACCCCGGCCCGGTTGATCCGGCTCAGCGTGCTCGCCACCGCCGGCTGGTAGACCTCGAAGGCCAGCACGTCCAGCTCCGGGCGGGCGGCGGCCATCGCCACCAGCGACTCACCCGAGCCCGAGCCGATCTCCACCGCCAGCGGGGCGTCGCGGCCGAACAGGGCCGCCAGGTCGAACGGCTCGGCCGACGGGTCGACCGAGGTCTCGCGCGGACCCTCCGGCACCGGCACCACCCACCGGTCGGCGAACCGGTCCCAGGCGTGCTGCTGGGTCTCGGTGAGCCGGGTGGTGCGGCGGACGTAGGAGACGATGCCCCTGCGGTGGCCGGTGCTGGGACGCGGGCCGCCGGCAGGGCGGGGACCCGCGGTCATCGGCCGTCCCGCTCCTGGCGCCGGCGCTCGTAGACGAACAGCGCGCTGCCGAGGACGCCGAGGAAGGTCAGGCAGACCAGGGCGCCGACCCAGAACGAGTCGGTCCACCACACCGCGAGCGCGCCGGGAACGGCGCAGAGCAGGGCGAGCAGGTAGAGCCGTCCCTCCTTGGCGAGGGCGGAGCGCAGGTCGCGGCGCTCGGGTGGGTCGGCTGGCACGGGGGACAGGGTACGCGGAGCGGTCAGCGGGTGCGGAGCCCGGCGCGGGCGGGGTCGTAGCCGCGCAGCCGCAGGCTGTTGCCGACCACGAACAGCGAGGAGAGGCTCATCGCGAGACCGGCGATCAACGGGTTGAGCAGCCCGAAGGCGGCCAGCGGGATGGCGGCCACGTTGTAGGCGAAGGCCCACACCAGGTTGCCGCGGATGGTGCCCAGCGTCCGCCGCGCCAGCGCGATCGCGTCCGGCACCACCCCGAGGGAGGGGCGGACGAGGATCATGTCGGCGGACTTCATCGCGATGTCGGTGCCGCTGACGACCGCGAGCCCGAGCCCGGCGGTGGCGAGCGCGGCGGCGTCGTTGATGCCGTCGCCGACCATCGCCACGCGGCGGCCCCCGGACTGCAGCCGCTCGACGTGGGCGACCTTCTCCGTCGGGAGCACCCCGGCGACCACCTCGTCGACGCCGATCGCGGCGCCGACCTGCTCGGCGGCGGCCGGGGCGTCCCCGGTGAGCAGCACGGTGCGCAGCCCGAGACCCTTGAGCCGGGCGACCGCGCCGGCGGCGGAGTCCTTGAGGGTGTCGGCCAGCTCGAACCCCCCGACCAGCCGCCCGTCCGCCGCCACCAGGACGAGCGTCCGGCCGGCCTCCGCGGCGGCGGCCACCCAGTCGTCGGCGGGGGAGAGGGACACCTGCTCGCGCTCCATCAGCGCCCGGTTGCCGACCAGCACGTCGCGGCCGCCGACCCGGGCGCGGGCGCCCAGCCCCCCGAGCGCGGTGAAGTCGTCGGCGCCGGGCAGCGGCTCGGCACCCCACCGGTGCACCACGGCCCGTCCGATCGGGTGCTCGGAGTGCTGCTCCACCGCGGCGGCGATCCGCAGCACCTCCTCGGTGTCCGACCCGCAGGCGTGGACGCCCACCACCTGCATCTCGCCGGTGGTCAGCGTCCCGGTCTTGTCCAGCACCACGGTGTCGATGGCGCCGGACGACTCCAGTGCGGCCGGTCCCTTGATGACGATGCCGAGCTGCCCGGCCCGGCCGACGCCGACCATCAGCGCCGTCGGCGTGGCCAGCCCCATCGCGCACGGGCAGGCGATGATGAGCACCGAGACCGCGGCGTTGAAGGCGTCCCGGACGCCGCCGCCGGCCAGCAGCCAGCCGGCCAGGGTGAGCACGGCGATCCCCAGCGCCACCGGCACGAACACCGCGACCACCCGGTCGACGAGGGTCTGCACCCGGGCCTTGCGGGCCTGCGCCTGCTCGGCCATCGTCGCCATCTGCGCCAGCTGGGTGCCGGCGCCGACCCGCTCGGCCCGCACCACCAGCCGGCCCGACAGCGCGATGGTGCCGCCCAGCACCCGGTCGCCGGCCGCCACCTCGGCCGGTGCGGGCTCCCCGGTCATCATCGAGGTGTCCACCCCCGAGGCGCCTGCGGTCACCACGCCGTCGGCGGCGATCGTCTCGCCCGGCCGCACCGCGAACTCGTCCCCGCGGGCCAGCGCGGACACCGGCTCGACGCTCTCCACGCCGTCGCGGACCACCCGCACGGTGGTGGCGGCGAGCTGGTTGAGCGCGCCGAGCACGTCCCCGGCCGCCCGCCGGGAGCGGGCCTCCACGTAGCGGCCGGTGAGCAGGAAGGTGGTGACGGCGGTCGCCACCTCCAGGTAGATGGCATCAGCCCCCTCGGGTGTGACGCCGTAGCCGAGCCAGTAGCCGGGCTCGTCGGAGCCGAGGACGATCGCCAGCACCGACCACAGGTAGGCCGAGACCACCCCGAGCGAGACCAGCGTGTCCATGCTGAACGAGCCGTGCCGCAGGTTGCGCAGGGTGGCGCGGTGGAAGGGCCAGGCGCCCCAGAGCACGGTCGGGGTGGCCAGGGCCACCGCCAGCCACTCCCAGCCGGGGAAGCGCAGCTCCGGCACCAGGGCCAGGATGATCGTCAGGCTGCCCAGCGGCACCGTGGTGACCGCGCCGAGGGCGATCCGGCGGCGCAGCGGCGCCAGCCGGTCGGGGTGGGAGGTGTCGTCGGGATCGGCGTCGCGGTCGACCACGGTGGCGTCGTAGCCGGCGGCGCGCACCGCCTGCACCACCCGCTCGTCCAGGCCGTCGGCCGGGCCGCTGAGGACGGCCCGCTCGGTGGCGTAGTTCACCACCGCGCTGACGCCCTCGAGCTTGTTGAGCTTCCGCTCGATGCGGTTGGCGCAGGCCGAGCAGGTCATCCCCTGCAGGTCGTACTCGCGGGTGCGGGTGCTCGGCAGTCCCGCGTCCGGACGGGTCGTGGTGGTCATGGGCGTCCGCTCCGCTGCTCGGTCTCCCGTTCGCGGCGGGCCAGCTCGGCCAGCATCTCGTTGTAGGCGTCGAGGGAGGTGTCGTGACCGGCGCTGGTGGCCCGGTCGAAGCGGCGGGCGGCCCGCTCGTCGGAGCGGAACCACTGGAAGAGCAGCGCGATCGTCACCCCGAGCAGCGGCAGCTCGCCCATGCCCCAGGCCAGCTGACCGCCGGTCTGCTGGACGTCGGCCAGCGCGGACGGCCCGTCCGGGGCGCCGCTGACCGGGCGCCAGAGCAGGTCGAGCCCCGAGTAGTAGTCGGCGCCGATCACCTGGCTGTTGAGCACCGCGACGGCGAAGAAGGCGTGGAACGGCATCGCGGCCAGGATGTAGCCGAGCTTGGCGATGTGGGGGATCGGGCGTCCGGGGGAGTCCACCCCGATGACCACCAGGTAGTAGAGGAAGCCGACGGCGATGAAGTGGACGTTCATCAGCTGGTGCGCCCAGTGGTACTTCATCACGGTGCCGAACAGCCCGGTGAGGTAGAGGGCGTAGAAGGAGCCGACGAACAGCACCCAGATCACCAGCGGGTGGCCGAGCACGTGCAGCGCCCGGGCGTTGAGCCCGGCGTTGACCGTGTCACGCAGCGAGAGCAGCTGGCCGGGACGCGCGGCCCCCCGCACGCGCAGCAGCAGGGTGAGCGGGCCGGCCAGCACCATCAGCGCGGGCGCGCCCATGTTGAAGACCATGTGCACCACCATGTGCCAGTCGAAGCTGGTGGAGGCGTACTGCCAGACCTGGCTGACCGAGACGTAGGTGATGGTCAGCCAGCCGGCCACCCAGGCGGCGGTGCGTCCGCGCGGCCAGGCGTCCCCGCGCCGGCGCAGCCGCCGGACGCCGAGCAGGTACAGCCCGATCATCGCCAGGCTGACCACCAGCAGCAGCAGGTTGACCCGGCCGGGCTGGACCAGGGCGAGGAAGGACGGCGCGTCGGGCACCTCGTAGCCGAGGAAGTTCTGCTGCGGGGTCTGCGGCACCCGGAACCGCGGCGGCACCAGCTGCGACTGCACGACCGTCGTACCGGCCACGAGCAGCAGCAGCACCGCGTCGACCACGGTGGTCAGCCGTGCCAGCCCGAGCCGAGCCGTCACCCCGGCGCCCTGAGCCTGTCGCAGGGCGACCGCGCGGACGCCCCACGACCCGGCCAGCAGCACCAGCAGCGCCACCGCCACCACCACCGACAGCCCGTAGCCCGGCGCCAGCCACGGCTCGCCGGCCAGCTCGAACCACCCGATCAGGACGCGCGCCGGCAGCGCCACCAGCAGCGTCACCCCGAGCAGCCGGTGGTAGCGCCGCAGCAGGTCGCCACGCGCCCGGTCCCGGCCGGTGAGCGCCACCGCGGCGCCGGTGGCGAGCGCCAGCAGCGGGGTGGCGAGGATGGCGGCGTCGGAGGCGAGGTCGTGGTCGGCGCCCACCGAGACCTGGGCGGTCACCACCGGCGGCAGGTGCACGAGCACCGCCACCGCCAGCAGCAGCACACCGGTCCGCCAGGTGCGCACGAACGGCAGCACCGCGGCCAGCACGAAGGCCACCACGGCGGTGAGCAGCCAGGCCTGGGTGGTCTGGGTGGCCAGCAGGAAGTCGCGCAGGTTCCCCACGGCCACGCCGACGGCGATGCCGCTGGTGTCGGCGGCGTCGAAGGGCACCAGCGCGAGGGCGGCGGCGCACCAGCCGAGGGCCCAGTGCCGGGCCACCGCCAGCTGGTCCAGCGCGGTCTCGTCCAGCCGTTGGGGGCCTCGGCCGCGGCGGCGCCGGGTCAGCACGACCCGGGCGAGCGCGGCGACCGTGCCGACCGCGGCGAAGGTGACCAGCAGCCGCAGCGCGCCGGTGACCTCGGTGGTGAGCGGGTCGGCGTCCTCGTGCCCGAGCAGCGGCGGCTGACCCGCCTGCCAGGAGATCGCCCCCCACAGCGCCACGGCGGTGGCGAGGAGGCCGACCAGCCATGGCATCACCGAACGTGCCGCCACAGAGCTGCCCATCCTCGTCCCGACGCCAGATGCCGCCTCCTCCGACGAGGGGGAGGCCGACACAGCACTGTACCCGGCGGTCGGGAAACCCCTCGCCGGACGAGGTGGTGGGGCCTAGCATCCGCGCCATGGGCCACGTCGACCTCTCCCACGTCAGCTACTCCCTGCCCGACGGGCGGGTGCTGCTGGACGACGTGTCGTTCCGGGTGGGCGACGGCGCGGTGGTGGCCCTGGTCGGTCCCAACGGCGCGGGGAAGACCACGTTGATGCGCATCGTCGCCGGCGACCTGGCCCCGGACTCCGGGACGGTCAGCCGCAGCGGCGGGCTGGGGGTGATGCGCCAGTTCATCGGCTCGATCCGCGACGGCTCCACCGTCCGCGACCTGCTGCTCTCGCTCGCCCCGGCCCGGGTGCGGGCGGCGGCCGAGCAGCTGGACGCCGTCGAGCTGGCCCTGATGGAGGACGAGTCCGACGCCCTGCAGCTGCGCTACGCCGAGGTGCTGGCCGAGTACGCCGACGCCGGCGGCTACGAGACCGAGGTCACCTTCGACGCCTGCTGCACCGCCGCGGTCGGCGTCGGCTACGACCGTGCCCGCTGGCGTCCGGTCGACACGCTGTCGGGAGGTGAGCAGAAGCGGCTGGCGCTGGAGTACCTGCTGCGGGGGCCCGACGAGGTGCTGCTGCTGGACGAGCCGGACAACTACCTCGACGTCCCGGGCAAGCGCTGGCTGGAGGGACAGCTGCAGGCGACCCGCAAGACCGTGCTGCTGGTCAGCCACGACCGCGAGCTGCTGGCCGAGGCCGCCACGGCGGTCGCGGCGCTGGAGCTGGGGGCGGCGGGGAACACGCTGTGGGTGCACGGCGGCGGGTTCGCCACCTTCGCCGCCGCCCGCCGCGAGCGGTTCGCCCGGTTCGAGGAGCTGCGCCGGCGCTGGGAC
The DNA here is from genome assembly GCF_003327535.1 of Desertihabitans brevis. Taxonomy (NCBI): domain Bacteria; kingdom Bacillati; phylum Actinomycetota; class Actinomycetes; order Propionibacteriales; family Propionibacteriaceae; genus Desertihabitans; species Desertihabitans brevis. Next base: position 300,300 of record NZ_QOUI01000005.1, read on the forward strand.
GAGGAGCACCAGAAGCTCAAGGACCTGGTGCTGATGTACAAGGTCAAGGCGGCCAGCAACTCCGACATGGCCAGCCGGCTGCAGGCCGCCCGGACCCGGCTGGCGAAGTTCGAGGAGGTTGGGCCGCCGCAGGCGGTCCCGCTGGAGCAGCAGGTGACGATGCGGCTGTCCGGCGGCCGCACCGGCAAGCGCGCGGTGGTGGTGGAGAACCTGGAGCTGACCGGGCTGATGCGGCCCTTCGACGCCGAGATCTGGTTCGGCGACCGGGTCGGGGTGCTCGGCTCCAACGGCTCGGGCAAGTCGCACTTCCTGCGGCTGCTGGCCCGTGGCGGCTCGCTGCCGGACGCCGAGCACCGCCCGGTCGGCGGGCTCGACATCGCCCCGGTCGCCCACACCGGCTCGGCCCGGCTGGGCGCGCGGGTGCGGCCCGGCTGGTTCGCCCAGACCCACCACCACCCCGAGCTGCTCGGGCGGACCCTGCTCGACGTGCTGCACCGCGGCGACGAGCACCGCGAGGGGATGCCGCAGGAGCCGGCGGCCCGCGCCCTGGACCGCTACGGGCTGGCCCGGCAGGCCGAGCAGCGGTTCGAGACGCTGTCCGGCGGGCAGCAGGCGCGGCTGCAGATCCTGCTGCTCGAGCTCTCCGGCGCCACCCTGCTGCTGCTCGACGAGCCCACCGACAACCTCGACATCGAGTCGGCCGAGGCCCTGGAGCAGGGGCTCGCCTCCTTCGAGGGCACGGTGCTGGCGGTCACCCACGACCGCTGGTTCGCCCGCGGGTTCGACCGGTTCCTGGTCTTCGGGGCCGACGGCACCGTCTACCCCTCCGAGCAGCCGGTCTGGGACGAGGGCCGGGTGGCGCGGGCCCGCTGAGGGCGACCCTCCTGGGACGGCGACGGCGCGTGACCGGGGACCGGCCACGCGCCGCGCGGGGGATGGGTGCGCGTCAGCTCAGAGGCGACGGCACTGGTCCTCCTTGTTGCCCTCCACCCGGTTGCCCTTGCCGGTGGGAGCGGGGGAGTTGGACTTGCACTGCAGGTTCCCGTCGACGCGGTTGCTGTTGAGGTGCTGGCGGCCGCGGTTGGAGAACAGCTGGATGTCGCCGTCCACGGTGTTGGAGTGGACGCTGGCGATGCCGCCCTGCTTGAGCTGGATGTTGCCCTTGACGACGCTGCTCAGCACCAGCACGCTGTGGTGCCGCTCGGCCTGGATGTTGCCGTCGACCCGCACGGAGCGGGCCTCGAGCCGGGCGCCCTTGTAGACCTTGATGTTGCCCTTGACCTTGGTCTTGTTGAGCTTGCAGGTGGCGCCGGAGGGCACGCGGATGTCGTCGACGGTGACCGCGCCGAGGGTGCCCCGGCAGGTGCGCTCCCCGGCCGAGGCCGGAGCGGCACCCACGGACAGGGTGAGCGGCAGCGCGACGACCGCGGCTGCGACGACGAGGGCTGGGAGACGCTTCATGATGGGTGTCCTTCTGCTGGGCGGGTCCTCGGTGGACCCGATGGCAGCAGCGTCCCGACCAGGGGTGATGGGGTGATGAGGCGCCGGTGAGAGCCGCCTCATCCGGTCCTCAGCGCCGGCGGCGTCGTCCGAACCGCTCGAGGCGGGCCAGGTTCCGCACGACGGCGTGGTCGGGTCCGTAGCGCTTCTCCAGCTGGCGCCGCACCACCGCCAGCACGGCGGTCACGAGCGGCACCACCACGGCGAAGACGAGCCACATCCGGAGCCGGGCGCTGAGGAAGGCCCACATGACGGTCCTCTCGGTCGAGGTCGAGGTGCTGCGACGCTACCCGCCCGCCGCGGCGGCACACCGGAGCGGGCCCGGTCCTCAGTCGGTGGGGGCGATGTCGCGGCGCTCCTCGGCGCCGGGCTCGTTCTCCTTCACCACGATGCGGATCGGGCGGAGCCGCGCCCACAGCACGAACAGCGCGCCGAAGGCCAGCATGGCCAGCCCCGTCCACAGGTTGGCGTTGAGGTCGGCCGTCTTGGCCCGGGCCGCCTCGTCGAAGAAGAACAGGCCCATCACCGTCAGCACCAGGCCGTAGATGCCGATCAGCAGACCGATGAAGTTGCGGATGTCGAACCCGCCGACCTTCTCGACGTGGCCGTCGGGGACGGTGCTCTCACTCATGTCCGGCTCCTTGTGTGTGCTGGTCGGGCCGTCAGGCGAAGACGACGTTGAGGGCGATCACGAGCACCAGGCCCAGGATCGCCATCGGGACGGGGCGGCGCCAGATCGGCAGGCTCTTCTCGTCGGGGTCGACGAGGTCGGCGCGCGGGGTCTCGGAGTAGACCAGCCCGCGCAGCTCGCCCACCGGCTTCGGCTGGGTGGCCAGCGAGACCACCACCATCAGCACGATGTCGACCACGAAGGCCACCCCGGCGGCCAGGAACGCCGCGCCCTGGCCGGGCAGGCTGAACACGCCGGTCTCCGACATCACGAAGACCACCACCGCCGAGAGCGTGCCGGCCACCAGACCCACCCAGCCGGCGGTCGGGGTGGCCCGCTTCCAGAACATGCCGAGCAGGAAGGTGGCGAACAGCGGGGCGTTGAAGAAGCCGAAGAGCGTCTGCAGGTAGTCCATCAGGTTGGAGAAGTTCGCCGCGATCAGCGCGCTGAAGATGGCGATCACGCAAGCCGCCACGGTGGCGATGCGTCCGACCTTGAGGTAGTAGTCGTCGGGGCGGTCCTTCTTCACGTACTGCTGCCACAGGTCGTAGCTGAAGACGGTGTTGAAGGCCGACACGTTGGCCGCCATGCCGGCCATGAACGCCGCCAGCAGACCGGCGATGGCCAGGCCCAGCAGACCGGTGGGCAGCACGTCGCGCATCAGCAGCAGCAGCGAGTCGTTGTAGGTGACGCCGGTGGCCGCGGTGGCGGCCGCCTCGCCCTCGGCGGCGTAGACCTCCTTGTACCGGGTCAGCTCGCCGACCAGGACGGCCGCGATCATGCCCGGGATGATGACGATGAAGGGCACGAACATCTTCGGGAAGGCGCCGATGATCGGGGTCATCCGGGCCGAGGTGATGTCCTTGGACGCCATCGCCCGCTGGACCTCGACGAAGTTGGTCGTCCAGTAGCCGAAGGAGAGCACGAAGCCGAGACCGAAGACGATGCCGATGGTGCTCAGCACCGGGTTCTCGAAGCCCGACAGCGCGGCTCCCGGCCAGGTGCTGAGCTGCTCCGCACCGCCGGCCTCGGAGTCGGCGGTGACCCGGTCGACCAGCCCCTGCCAGCCGCCCACGCGGTGCAGACCGATCAGGGTGAGCGGCAGCAGGGCGGCCACGATGACGAAGAACTGCAGCACCTCGTTGTAGATGGCCGCGCTCAGCCCGCCGAGGGTGATGTAGGCCAGCACGATCGCCGCGGCGACCACCAGACCCACCCACAGCGGCCAGCCGAGCAGCCGGTTGACGATGGTGCCGAGCAGGTAGAGGTTGACGCCGGCGATGAGGATCTGGGCCAGCGCGAAGGAGATGGCGTTGACCAGGTGGGCCCCGGTGCCGAACCGCATCCGCATGAACTCCGGCACCGAGCGCACCTTGGAGCCGTAGTAGAAGGGCATCATCACCACGCCGAGGAAGAGCATGGCGGGCACCGCGCCGACCCAGAAGTAGTGGAACGTCGGGTAGCCGTACTGGGCGCCGTTGGCCGACATGCCCATCACCTCGACCGCGCCGAGGTTGGCCGAGATGAAGGCCAGCCCGGTCACCCAGGCCGGCAGCGAGCGGCCGGAGAGGAAGAACTCGATCGAGTTGGAGACGCCGCGCTTGGCGAACCAGCCCACGCCGAGCACGAAGAGGAAGTAGAGCGCGATCAACAGGTAGTCGATCCAGGCGGCGTCGAGCCGGATCTCGGTCACGGGGTGCTCCTGTCTGCACGACGAGGTGCTGGGGTGCCAGCCGGACCGGTCTACTAGACGGCCGGTCAGGGGTCAACCTGGGGGTCGACACCGGGTGCGCGGCCGGAGACGCCGACGGGGCGGTCGCCGCGGCTGCGACGACCGCCCCGGGTGGGCGGATCAGGACCTACCGGTCACCGGTCGGCCTCGGGCGGGGTCACCCGGATCTGGGCGATCTGGTTCCCGGCCCGGGTCTTGCCGACGTCCAGCCGGACGCCGTAGGGCTGGGTCGGGTTGCCGTCGCCGAGCGGCACCGGCAGACCGACGTCCTCGCCGTAGAGCTCGGGCACCGGGTTGCCCTCGGCGTCGACCACCCGCACCGGGTAGGGCGCGTTGTCCTCGTTCGGGATGACCACCGAGGCGTCCTGGTCGCGGTAGAACAGCTGGTTGCCGCGGACCTCGATACCGGGGTAGTAGCCCTGGGAGTCGTCGAAGGTGCTGACCGCCGGCAGCGAGCCGAAGTCGGTGCAGTACTCGGTCGACCACTCCTCGCCGGGCACCTCGGCCAGGCACTCGGTGAACGGCACGGTGGGCGAGCCGAACGCCGCGTTGGAGGACTGGGCCCGCGAGGGCAGGTTCTTCAGCGTGGTCGGGTCCTTGGCGGCCGCCTCGCCGCTGCGCCGCAGCGGGTCGAAGTGGCTGTCGACGATGAGCAGACCGCCCTTGGTGCCCACCGAGGGCAGGTCGAGGGTGGTCGCCAGCACCGGGTTGTTCTCCCCGTACAGGGTGTCGCGGTACCAGACCAGCAGCCCGGCGTTGTAGGCGATGTGCTCCACCTTCCACGGGCCGTGGCTGGAGTAGGTGGTGTCGTAGCCGTACTTCAGCCCCTCGTCGAAGCCGTCGTAGTTGCGCCACTCCGCCAGGTAGTACTGGGCCTGGTCGAGCTCACCGCTGAACAGGTGCCAGCCCTGCCCGGAGGCGCTGCCCGGCTGGAAGGTGCCGACCCGGGGCGTCCAGCCGTTCTCGCCGTTCTCGGTGTCGTCGCTCCAGACGATGTCGGTGCCGGAGGTGAGGGAGAAGTCGTCGGCGAACCAGCCGCGCTCCAGGAACGCGGCGTCGGTGGCCACCCGGAGCCGGATCTGCACCTGCTGCCCGGCGTAGGAGGAGAGGTCGACGTAGTCGTGGCGCCACCCGCCGCTGCTGCCGGTCAGCCCGTAGCGCTTGTCGCCGAAGGTGGCGAGGTTGCCGTTGGGGTCGGGGTAGCCGTCAGGGGTGCTGACCTCGACTCCGTTGGTGTCGAAGACCTTCTGCTCGGTCCAGGTGGTGCCGCCGTCGGTGGAGACCTCGACGAAGCCGAAGTCCCAGTCCTGCTCGATGACGTAGTTGTTCCACATCCAGAACCGCGGGTCGGCGGCGGGGACGTCGATGGTGCGGGTCAGGGTGTAGTCCGCCCAGTCGCCGCTCGCGCCGTTCCACCACATCGAGTCGCCGCTGTGCGGCTCGCCCAGCACCTGGCGCTTGTTGGGCAGGTTGATGATGAGGCCGTCCTCGGTGCCCTGCGGCGTCCGTGACGTCTGCCCGACCTGCACCGTGCGGCGCCGGTCGCCGGGGTTGAACTCGAGCGGGTCGACCCAGCCCAGCACCCACTTGTCCCACAGGCCCATGTGGGTCGGCATGGTCTGGAAGATCGGGCCGGCGTGGCTGCCAGACGACATCAGGTCCCAGAAGTCGACGTCGGAGTCGCCGCCGCTGGTGACGTCGTAGAGGTCGGGCAGGCCGAGGTCGTGGCCGTACTCGTGGGCGAACACGCCCACGCCGGAGTCCTCGGGCTGGACGATGTAGTTGCTCATCCGGATCCCGGTGTCGCCGATCTCCGGGGCGTTCGGCAGCGCGGAGCTGTGCGCCCAGATGGCGTAGGTGCCCTCGGCCCCGCCGCCGCCGGACTTGTCCTCACCGGCGTGCACCAGCACGAGGTGGTCGATCACGCCGTCCGGCTCGTGGAAGTCGCCGTCGCCGTCGACGTCACCCTGGTCCTCGATGTCGTAGTCGGCGAAGGGGAAGTCGGGGTCGGTCTCGTAGAGCTTGTTGACCGCGTCCAGCGCCATCTGCTGCGGGCCGCCGGAGCCGGGGTAGCCGTCCATGTCCTGGATCCGGCCGGCCTCCCACTCGCCCTCCTCGTTCTGGAAGCAGCGGTCGGCGGCGTAGTAGGCCTCGGAGTTGTCGAGCTTGATCCACGGCGTCGCCTCACCGGTGACGGTGTAGGCGCCCTTCGACATCTCCTCGTACATCGCCTTCATCGTGTAGCCGGAGATGTCGAAACCGGGCTGTCCGTCGGGGCCGGTGAGGTCGGTGCGGACGCGCTCGGTGATGCCCTCGTCGGTGTAGAGCATCGTGTTGTAGTGCTCGGAGGAGAAGTCCTCGACCCAGAAGGAGTTGTTGTCCTCCTCGGGCCAGCTGGCCGGGTCGGGGATGTTGTTGTGCAGCGGACCGGACGGGACGTCGGTGGCCGGCACGCAGGTGCGGTCACCGGTGACCGTCCGCGGCACCATCACGCCGGACCAGTCGTAGGTGACGTCCTCGTCGTACTCCACCAGGATGGTCAGCAGCCGGGCCTCCTGCGTGCTGGGGGCCTGCTTGAACTGGCGGGGGTTCTGGCCGGTCTTCACGGCCTTCTGCTCCGCGCGGGCCAGCTGCTCGGCGGCCCGCGGGTTGCCCTCGGCGTGCTTGCGGTTGAAGGCCTCGGCCTGCTCGCGGGCCGACTGCTCCTCGCTCCGGCCCTCCTCGTCCTCGCCGACCTCGGCGTCGTCGTCCTCGAGGTCGACGGTGGGCGCCACGTAGTTGATGTAGGCGTCGTCGGGGCCGTAGGGGTTGGGCCCGGTGGACTCCGTGACCGGCGCCGGCTCCGCGTTCGCCTGCGGGGTGCCCGTGGCCGCGACGCCGCCCAGGACCAGGGCGAACGAGGCGCCCAGGACGAGGGGGGCGAGGGTCCGGGGTGGGCGCCGGGGGGCGCTCGACGGTGGCTTCTTCGGCACGGTGCTGCCTTCCTCCGGTGGTGCAGGGTGACCCTGGGGTGCAGGGCTGAGCGGACGCGGATCGCACGTCTGGTTGCCCTCGATCCTCGCCCTCGGGGCGACGCCGGGGCAGACCTGCGGCGGCGACGTTACCAAACTGTGACCTGGGGGCCAAGACCCCGCGGGGCGCTGCGACAGGTCCCAGACGGCGACGGGGGAGGACGTCGGCGACGTCCTCCCCCGTGGTGGCCGGCTGCTCAGCGCTGGTCGATGGGCACGAACTCGCGCTGCCGCTCCCCGGTGTAGATCTGCTTGGGCCGGGCGATCTTCTGCTCCTTGTCGGTCACCAGCTCCTGCCACTGGGCCAGCCAGCCCGGCGTGCGGCCGATGGCGAAGAGCACGGTGAACATCTCCGGCGGGAACTCCAGCGCCTCGTAGATCAGCCCGGAGTAGAAGTCGACGTTCGGGTAGAGCTTGCGGGAGACGAAATACTCGTCCTCCAGCGCGATCTTCTCCAGCTCCTGGGCGATCTCGAGCAGCGGGTTGACCCCGGTCACCTCGAAGACGTCCTCGGTGGCCTTCTTGATGATGGTGGCCCGCGGGTCGTAGTTCTTGTAGACACGGTGGCCGAAGCCCATCAGCCGCTCGTTGCCGGCCTTGACCCCCTCGATGAAGCTGGGGATGTTGTCGGTCGAGCCGATCCGGCGCAGCATCTTCAGCACCGCCTCGTTGGCCCCGCCGTGCAGCGGGCCGTAGAGGGCGCCGATGCCGGCGGCGACCGCGGAGTAGGGGTCGACCTGGGAGGAGCCCACCGAGCGCACCGCGTTGGCCGAGCAGTTCTGCTCGTGGTCGGCGTGCAGGATGAACAGCACCTCCAGCGCCTTGACCAGCCGCTCGTCGGCCGCGTAGTCGCGCTCGCTCATCTTGAACAGCATCGACAGGAAGTTCGCGCAGTAGGACAGCTCGTTGTCGGGGTAGATGTACGGCTTGCCCTGGCTGTGCCGGTAGGCGAAGGCCCCGATGGTCGGCATCTTCGCGATCATCCGGGTGATCTGCAGGTAGCGGTTCTCCGGGTCGGAGATGTCACTCGCGTGGGGGTAGAAGGTGCTCAGCGCGCTCACCGAGGACATCATCATGCCCATCGGGTGCGCGTCGTAGCGGAACCCGGTCATCAGGCTCTTGATGTTCTCGTGCAGGAACGTGTGGTGCGTGACGTCGTGCGTCCACTGCGCCAGCTGGTCCGACGTGGGCAGCTCGCCGTTCAGCAGCAGGTAGCAGACCTCGAGGAAGCTCGACTGCTCAGCCAGCTGCTCGATCGGGTACCCGCGGTACTCCAGGATGCCCTGCTCGCCGTCGATGTAGGTGATCGCGCTGCGGCAGGAGGCGGTGTTGACGAACCCGGGGTCGTAGGTGGCGAGACCGCCCACCTTCTTCAGGTCCGCGGCCCGGATGGTGCCGTCGACGATCTCGATCTCGTGCTCTTCGCCCGTCCGGTTGTCGCGAATCGTGAGGGAGTCGGTCATGGGCTTCAATCTAGGGGTGTCGTGGAGGGCGGGCGAATCGCCCCTGGGCGGTCCGGCCGTTTTGACCCGACCGGTGCCGCCGAGTAGTGTGAGGCGCTGTTGCGCTGAGGCGTGCCCACCCTGGTGGTGAGCTGCAGCCGCCCGTGGTGGCCCTCGGTGCGTCCACAGATGTCAGCTCCACCCTGTCGGCCGCGGCCGGCAGCACACTCACGGAAGATGGTCCCAGCGTGTCTACGTACACTCCGAAGCCTGGCGAGGTCACCAGGAATTGGCATGTCATCGATGCCGAGGACGTCGTGCTGGGTCGCCTGGCGGTCCAGGCGGCGACGCTGCTGCGCGGGAAGCACAAGCCGCAGTACGCCCCGCACGTCGACACCGGCGACTTCGTGGTGGTGGTGAACGCCGCCAAGATCGCCCTGACCGGGCACAAGGCCACCGACAAGGTGCAGTACCGCCACTCCGGCCGTCCGGGTGGGCTGAAGAGCATCGCGCAGGGTGACCTGCTGCGCACCGACCCGCGGAAGGCCGTCGAGCTGGCCGTGTGGGGGATGCTGCCGAAGAACAAGCTGAGCCGCCAGCAGCTGAAGAAGCTGAAGGTCTACGCCGGCCCCGAGCACCCGCACACGGCGCAGCAGCCGTCGGACTTCCAGATCACCCAGATCGCCCAGTGAGCACCCGAGGACCAGAAGTGACCGAGACCGCAGAAGAGAACGTCGAGACCACTCCGTTCACCGAGGGCGAGCGCGAGATCGCCTACCGCTCCGAGAGCGGTGCCACCGGTTCGCAGGCCGCCTCGACCGGCCGCGCCGCGGTGGTCGCCCCCGGCCAGGCCACCGGCCGCCGCAAGGAGGCCGTCGCCCGCGTCCGGATCGTCCCCGGCTCGGGGCAGTGGACCATCAACGGCCGTCCGCTGGAGGGCTACTTCCCCAACAAGGTGCACCAGCAGATCGTCTCCGAGCCGTTCGGCACGGCCGGTGTCGAGGGCTCCTACGACGTCATCGCCCGCATCCACGGCGGCGGCGTCACCGGTCAGGCCGGGGCCCTGCGTCTCGGGGTGGCCCGGGCGCTGAACGAGGTCGACGCCGAGGCCAGCCGTCCCGCCCTGAAGAAGGCCGGCATGCTGACCCGCGACGCGCGCGCCAAGGAGCGCAAGAAGGCCGGTCTGAAGAAGGCGCGTAAGGCTCCCCAGTACAGCAAGCGCTGATCCGGTGGGGCGTCGTCTGTTCGGCACCGATGGTGTCCGCGGCCGTGCCAACGCCGACCTGACGGCCGAGCTCGCGCTCGACCTGTCGGTGGCGGCGGCGCACGTGCTGGGAGAGGTCGGTGCCTTCGGCGGCGCCCGTCCGCGCGCCCTGGTCGGTCGCGACCCGCGGGCCTCGGGGGAGTTCCTCGAGGCCGCGGTGGTCGCCGGGCTGGCCAGCGCCGGCGTGGACGTCGTCCGCCTGGGTGTCGTCCCGACCCCCGGGGTGGCCTGGTGCGTCAAGGCGTCCGGGGCCGACCTGGGCGTGATGATCTCGGCCAGCCACAACCCGATGCCGGACAACGGCATCAAGTTCTTCGCCCGTGGCGGGGTCAAGCTCGACGACGCCATCGAGGACGCGATCGAGGCCCGGCTGCGTGAGCCGTGGCAGCGTCCGACCGGGGCCGGGGTGGGCCGCACCAGCACCGACGACGCCCTGATCGAGGGGTACGTCGCCCATCTGGTGGCCAGCCTGCAGGGCCCCGACCGGGAGCAGGCGCCGGCCAGCCTGCACGGTCTGACCGTCGTCGTCGACTGCGCGAACGGGGCCGCCTCCCAGACCGCGGTGGCCGCCTTCGAGTCCCAGGGTGCGCACGTCATCGCCATCCACGCCGAGCCGGACGGCATCAACATCAACGACAACTGCGGGTCCACCCACATGGGCGACCTGCAGACCGCGGTGGTCGAGCACGGCGCCGACCTGGGCATCGCCCTCGACGGTGACGCCGACCGCTGCCTGGCCGTGGACGCCTCCGGTGCGCTGGTCGACGGCGACCAGATCCTCGCGGTCCTCGCCCGCGCCATGAAGGAGGCGGGCACCCTGCCCTCCGACACGGTGGTCGCCACGGTGATGAGCAACCTCGGCTTCGTGCACGCGATGCGCGACCAGGGCATCACCGTCGAGCAGACCAAGGTCGGCGACCGCTACGTCCTGGAGGCGATGAAGGCCGGTGGGTTCGCCCTCGGCGGGGAGCAGTCCGGCCACGTCGTGCTCTCCCAGTTCGCCACCACCGGCGACGGCACGCTCACCGCGCTGCACCTGATGGCCACGATGGCCCGCACCGGGCGGTCGCTGGCCGAGCTGGCCGCCGTGATGACGCGGCTGCCGCAGGTGCTGGTCAACGTCGACGACGTCGACAAGAGCCGCGCCACCACCGACCCCGAGCTCACCGCCGCGGTCGAACGCGCGACGGCGGAGCTGAACGGCAGCGGACGGGTGCTGCTGCGCCCGTCCGGCACCGAGCCGCTGGTGCGGGTGATGGTGGAGGCCGAGACCCACGACCGCGCCGACCAGGTGGCCCGTGAGCTCTCCGAGGTGGTACGGGTCCGGCTCGGCCGCTGATCCTGGGCCTCCCGCCCCGCGCGGGACCGACTGAGACGAGGACCCGTCGTGCGCTTCGGCATCGTCATCCTGCCCGAGCTGCCCTGGCGCGAGGCCGGGCCGCGGTGGCGCGAGGCGGAGGAGCTGGGTTTCGACTCGGCCTGGACCTACGACCACCTCAGCTGGGGCGGGCTGCCCGACGTCCCCTGGTACGGCACCGTGCCGACGCTGACCGCGGCGGCGATGGTGACCCGCCGGATCCGGCTCGGCACCTTCGTGGTCTCGCCCAACTACCGCCACCCGGCCTCCTTCGTCCGGGAGCTGCTCTCCCTGCACGACGTCTCCGAGGGCCGGTTGCTGCTCGGGCTCGGCGCCGGGGGGACGCCCGACGACCGCGTCCTCGGCACACCCCCGCTGTCCCCGCGGCAGAAGGTCGACCGGCTGGCCGAGTTCACCGCCCTGCTGCGCCGGCTGCTCGGCGAGGACCACGTCGACCACCAGGGGGAGTGGTTCACCGCGGTCGACGCCCGGTCCAACCCGGGTGAGGCCGCCGACCTCCCGCTCGTGGTGGCGGGTAACGGGCCGCGCTCGCTGCGGCTGGCCGTCCAGCACGGGTCGACGAGCCCCGACGGCGGATGGGTGACCACGGGCGGGCGCGCCGACGACCAGGAGGGGTGGTGGCGCTCGCTGGCCGAGCTGTCGGCCCGGCTCGACGAGCAGTGCGCCCGCACCGGGGCGACCCTGCGTCGCTACCTGTCGGTCGACTCCGGTCACCGCTACGCGCTGCAGAGCGCCTCGGCCTTCGCCGAGTGCGTGGAGCGTGCCGCCGCACTCGGTTTCACCGACGTCGTCACGCACTGGCCGCGCCCGGAGCCGCCGTACGTCGGCACCCGCGACACGCTGGAGGAGGTGGCCGCGTTGCTGCCGCAGTGGCGCGGCCTCTGATCCGGGCCGGTCAGACCTTGCGGATGCGGACCCAGCTGACGTCGTGGTGGGCGCCCTTGCGCAGGATCGCGGTGGCCCGGCCGCGGGTGGGGCGGACGTTCTGCACCAGGTTCGGACCGTTGATGGTGTCCCAGACCCGGTCGGCGTAGGCCATCGCGTCCTCGTCGCTCAGCTTGGTGAAGCGGTGGAAGAACGACTCGGGCTTGCGGAAGGCGGTCTGGCGCAGCGTGGCGAACCGCTCGAGGAACCAGGTCTTGATGTCGGCCTCGAGGGCGTCGACGTAGACGGAGAAGTCGAAGAAGTCGCTGACGGCCAGGCCGCTGGTGCCGTCGGCGCGCTGCCGCGCCGGCTGCAGCACGTTGAGCCCCTCGACGATGAGGATGTCGGGCTGGTTCACCACGATCTGCCGGCCGGGGAGGATGTCGTAGTACAGGTGGCTGTAGACCGGTGCGGTGACGTGCGGCTTGCCCGACTTCACGTCCATCACGAAGCGCAGCAGGCTGCGCCGGTCGTAGGACTCGGGGAAGCCCTTGCGCTGCAGCAGCCCACGGCGCTCCAGCTCGGCGTTGGGGAAGAGGAAACCGTCGGTGGTGACCAGCTCGACGTGGGGGTGCTGGGGCCAGCGGGAGAGCAGCTCCTTGAGCAGCCGGGCGGTGGTCGACTTGCCGACGGCCACGGAGCCCGCGACCCCGATGACGAAGGGGGTGCGCTCGACGGAGAGCTGCAGGAAGTCGTGGGTGGCGCGGTAGAGGTGGCCGGTGTGCTCGAAGTACTGGCTGAGCAGCCGCGTCAGGGGGAGGTAGACCTCGACCACCTCCTCCAGGCTGGTCGGGTCGTTCATGCCACGCAGCCGGGAGAGCGCCTCCTCGTCGAGCGTCATCGGCGTGCTGGACGCCAGCTGCGCCCAGTCCCGGCGGCTGCGCTGCACGTAGGGCCCGTTGGTCTCCCCGCTGGTGTCCAGAGACATGCCGGCCATTGTGTCGCAACGGCCCCTGGCCGCCCGGCGACGACCACCGCCAGGAGTGCGGCGCGGGTCACACCGCTGGGATTTGCGTCCTCGCCCGGTCGTGCGTAATGTTCTCCGAGTCGCCAGGACGGGGGCACGGGCCAGGAGCCCGGCCAACGGACAGCGACCACCTCTCTCCGATCAGCAGTGGATCTTGGCGCCTCCGGGCACGAGGATGCACCGCTGGGGTGTGGGCGGTGACCGGCCGGATGACGCGGGTTTGACTCGCAGAAGAACGGCAGGTAACGTTAGGCGAGTTGCCCCGAGGGCTGGCGGTGAGCTGGTTCGAGGTGTGTGGGTGATTCTTGAGAACTCAAC
>NZ_QOUI01000006.1:0-302266 GCF_003327535.1 Desertihabitans brevis
TCGAGCGGTCGGGCTGGGTCGGGGCCGGTTGGTGGGGTGAGGGTGTCGGCGTGGTCGGTGGCGGCGTCGCGTTGGCGCCGGGTGAGGCGGCGTCCGGGGTGTGGGGCGGGGAAGCGGTCGGCCCAGGCGCAGGCGAGGTCGAGCACGGCTGCTTCGCAGCGGCGCACCACCAGGGTGTGCTCAGCGACCAGGTCCGACAGCTCCGCGACCGGCAGCGTGCCCAGATCGCCGGCCACCGGGGTCGTGCGTCTGCCTGAGCCCAGCGTGGACGCGTCGGCGGTGGCGCGGAGGTTCCGCGCCACCTGGTCGTCCCTGGCCTGGAGCATGGTTCCACGCTAGGGCGATCCACCGACCGAATCGAACACACAGACGAAACCTGTGGACAACGCTTCGCGGTGCTGCCGTCCTGTGGACGACGACGAGCCATCACCGATCAGACAGCGCGCACCTCGGTGAGCCGGCGGTGCAGGTGCGCCTGTTCGACCTCGTTGGGGCACAGCTGCAGCGCCCGCTCGAACTCCGCCGCCGCAGCCCCGGTCCGGCCCTGACGCCAGAGCAGCTCCGCCCGGACAGCGGGCAGCCGGTGGCTGCGGGGCAGCTGATCCTCCAGACCGTCGAGCAGGGTCAGCCCGGCCGCCGGCCCGTCAGCCTCGGCCACGGCGACCGCCCGGTTGAGGCGCACCACGGCCGACCCGGTCAGCTCCTCCAGCTGCGCGTACAGCCCCGCGACCAGACCCCAGTCGGTGTCGGCCGCGGTCGGGGCCCCGGCGTGCACGGCCGCCACCATCGCCTGGAGGTAGAGCTCCAGCGCGGTCCCGCCCCTCGGCACCGGCAGGTCGACGAGCAGGCCCAGACCCTCCGCGATCTCGTCGTGGTGCCAGCGCGCCCGGTCCTGGTCGGGCAGCAGCACGAGCTCGCCCGACGCCGACACCCGGGCCTCCCGCCGTGAGTGCTGCAGCAGCATCAGCGCCAGCAACGCCCGGACGTCCGCGCGTCCGGGCAGCAGGGCGTCCAGCAGCCGGCCGAGCCGCACCGCCTCCTCCGCCGCGCCACCCTCCACCGGTGCCGGCTCCGCGCCCGGGGCGTAACCGGCGGTGAAGGTCAGGTAGACCACCCGCAGCACGTCCTCGACCCGGTCGTCCAGCCGCTCCCCGGGCGGCAGCCGCAGCGCGACCCCGGCGCCGACCAGCTTCTTGCGCGCCCGCGTCAGGCGGGCCGCCATCGTCGGCTCGCTGACCAGGAACAGCCGGGCGATCTCGGCGGTCGGCAGGCCGAGCACCAGCCGCAGCGTCAGCGCCGCCCGCGCCTCCAGCGCCAGGGCGGGGTGGCAGCACAGGAACACCAGCCGGAGCACGTCGTCGCGCACGAGCACCTCCTCCTCGACCTCGGCCAGCCGCTCGGCGGTGGCCCGGCCGGCACGCTCCTCGCGGTCGACCTGCTCGCCCACCAGCTCCGGCACCCGGCGCGCCCGCACCGCCTCGGCCCGCAGCACGTCCACCGCCCGCCGGCGGGCCGCCGTGTGCAGCCAGCCCGCCGGATTGTCCGGGACGCCGTCGCGCGGCCAGTGGCGGCTCGCCTGCTCGAACGCGTCGGCGAGCGCGTCCTCGGCCAGCTCGAGCCGGCGGAACCGGCCGACCAGGAGGGCCATCAACGGGCCCCAGTGCTCCCGGTGGGCCAGCTCCAGCGCGGCCGTGGTCGAGGCGTCCACCCGGTCAGATCCCGTCGTCGACCGGCCGGACCTCGAGGGTGTAGTCGCCCGGCAGCGCCTCGGCCAGCTCCAGCATCGTGTCGAGGTCGGGCGCCTCCACCACGTAGAACCCGCCGAGCTGCTCGGCGGTCTCCGCGAACGGCCCGTCGGTCAGCACCGTGCGGCCGCCCTGCCGCCGCAGCGTGGTCGCCTCGGCCACCACCCGCAGCGCCTCGCCCGCCACCACCTCCGCAGCGGGGTGCTGCTCCACTCGGTGGGAGAACGCCTCGTGCGCGGCGATGGTCTCGCGCTGCAGTGCCTCGTCGGCCTCGGCCCAGACCCGCTCGTCCTGGTACAGCAACACCACGTACTTCACGAGCCGACCGCCTGCCCGGCCGCGCCGGCCTCCGTCGCCGGCTGGGGGTCGGGCACCACGGTCCGCACCTCGACCGCCCCACCGCCGGCGAGCAGCCCGCAGAGGTCGAGCAGGTCGTCCAGGTCGTCGGTGCGCACCAGGTAGAAGCCGGTGAGCTGTTCGACGGTCTCGGCGTAGGGGCCCTCGGTGACCGTGACCGACCCGCGTTCGCCGCGCACCACGCGGGCCCGGCTGGAGTGCTCCAGCTCGGCGCCGCCGGTGATGGTGTGGCCGCGCTCGGTCAGCAGCCGGGCGAACTCGGTGTGCCGGGCGTAGACGGCGTCCCGGGTGGCCTGGTCGGCCTCGACCCAGGGGCGCTCGTCGCCTGGCAGCAGCACTGCGTACTCGACGCTCATGGTGTGTCCTCTCCTCCTCCGGCGGCTGCGGTCCAGCCTGCCTCACCTCCCTGACGTCGGAGCAGGTCCAGGATCGACAGCGTCCACCAGTTGTTTGCACTCACCAGGGGCGAGTGCTAAACATTGAGTTGGCACTCGGCCAGCTCGAGTGCCACCGTCAGTCCGGTGAGGGGTCTTGTGCGGGCCCCGTCCGTCGCGGGCACCGCCTGACGAACAGCACACGACCGACATCAACCCACGGGGCTGACGGCCCCTGACGCGGGAGGACTCCCGGAACACATGGCAAAGCTCATTGAATTCAACGTCGAGGCACGTCGCGGCCTCGAGCGGGGCATGAACACCCTCGCTGACGCGGTCAAGGTCACCCTTGGCCCCAAGGGTCGCAACGTCGTGCTGGAGAAGAAGTGGGGCGCCCCCACGATCACCAACGACGGCGTCTCGATCGCCAAGGAGATCGAGCTCGAGGAGCCGTACGAGAAGATCGGCGCCGAGCTGGTCAAGGAGGTCGCCAAGAAGACCGACGACGTCGCGGGTGACGGCACCACCACCGCGACCGTGCTGGCCCAGGCGATGGTCCGCGAGGGTCTGCGCAACGTCACCGCCGGCGCCAACCCGATGGGGCTGAAGCGCGGCATCGACAAGGCCGTGGCCGCCATCAGCGAGAAGCTGAGCGAGGCCGCGGTCGACATCGAGACCAAGGAGCAGATCGCCGCCACCGCCTCCATCTCCGCCGCCGACCCGGCCGTGGGCGAGATCATCGCCGAGGCCATGGACAAGGTGGGCAAGGAAGGCGTCATCACCGTCGACGAGTCCAACACCTTCGGCCTGGAGCTCGAGCTCACCGAGGGCATGCGCTTCGACAAGGGCTACACCAGCCACTACTTCGTCACCGACGCCGAGCGCATGGAGACGGTGCTGGACGACCCCTACATCCTCATCGCCAACCAGAAGATCTCCAGCCTGAAGGACGTCCTGCCGGTCCTGGAGAAGGTCATGCAGTCGGGCAAGCCGCTCGTCGTCATCGCCGAGGACACCGACGGCGAGGCGCTGGCCGGCCTGATCGTCAACAAGATCCGTGGCACCTTCAAGTCCGTCGCCGTCAAGGCCCCGGGCTTCGGCGACCGCCGCAAGGCCATGCTGGCCGACATCGCCATCCTCACCGGTGGCCAGGTCGTCAGCGAGGAGATCGGTCTCAAGCTGGACGCCGTCACCCTGGACGACCTGGGCCAGGCCCGCCAGGTGGTCGTCACCAAGGACGAGACCACCATCATCGACGGTGCCGGTGACGCCGACCAGATCGCCGGCCGGGTCTCCCAGATCCGTGGCGAGATCGAGCGCAGCGACTCCGACTACGACCGCGAGAAGCTGCAGGAGCGGCTGGCCAAGCTGGCCGGCGGCGTCGCGGTGATCAAGGTCGGTGCGGCCACCGAGGTGGAGCTCAAGGAGCGCAAGCACCGCATCGAGGACGCCGTCCGCAACGCCAAGGCCGCCGTCGAGGAGGGCATCGTCGCCGGTGGTGGCGTGGCCCTGCTGCAGGCCAGCAAGGGCGCCAAGGTCGAGCTGTCCGGTGACGAGCAGATCGGTGCGCAGATCGTCTTCACCGCCTGCGCGGCTCCGCTGAAGCAGATCGCCGTCAACGCCGGTCTCGAGGGTGGCGTGGTGGCGGAGAAGGTCGCCAACCTGCCGTCGGGCCAGGGCCTCAACGCGGCCACCGGCGAGTACGTCGACATGGTCGAGTCCGGGATCATCGACCCGGCCAAGGTGACCCGTTCGGCGCTGCAGAACGCCGCGTCGATCGCCGGCCTCTTCCTCACCACCGAGGCCGTCATCGCCGACAAGCCGGAGAAGGCCCCGGCCGCTCCCGCCGGTGACCCCGGCATGGGTGGCATGGACTTCTGAGGCCTCGCGCCAGCGCTCCGAGGGCGGTTCCCCAGCAGGGGGGCCGCCCTCGTGGCGTCTGCGCTCAGCCGCCGCCGAAGGCCTCCGCCCGGCGTCTCAGCTCACCGGGGCGACGGGCCCGGACGGCCGCCCGGAGCAACCCGAGCGGGACCACCGACGCCCCGTCGGGACGGTCCTGGGTGACGTGCGGGCGGCCGACGAAGGCGTTGGGCGGGTTGGCCGGGTCGGGCTCGAAGTAGTGCCAGCGGGCGTCGCGGGTCCGGCACAGCACCTCCCCGAGGTACCAGACGGCGCCATCGACCAGCGGCGTCCGAGCGGCGGCGGAGACGGCCTCGGGGGAGCCGAGGTGCTCCAGCAGCAGCGTCTCGAGCGCGTCCAACGAGGCCGTGCTGAAGTCCCAGCTGCCGCGGTGCTGCTCCGCCCAGCCGGCGAAGGCGGCTGAGCGCTCGGCCAGCCAGCCGGCCAACCAGGCCGGTTGCGGCAGGTCCTCGACCCGAAGGTCGCCGACCGCGGGGCGCTGCTCCGCCCGTGGTCGCCAGTCCGGCTCGTCCCGCCGCCGCTGCGCCACCGCCTGCTCCACGGGTTCGACCACGCCGCGGAGGGGACGCCCGGCCCCCAGGTGCTCCCGCACCGCCCGGACGACCGGGACCGCGTCCAGCCCCAGGCCCGGGTCGAGCTCCACCACCGGCCCGTCGCGCTCGTCCCAGCGCCAGCCCCCACCCCCGACCCGGAGCAGCACCTCGCCGAGGTAGGCCGCGAGGGCGACCACGTCGGCCCCGTCCTCGCCCTGCCCGGCCGTCGACCGGTCCAGCTCGGCCACCGAGGCGGGGGTGAGGTCGAAGGGGAAGTGGTCGGGCAGCTCGACGTCGCGGAGCCGAGCCAGCACCACCGGCAGGCGGTCCACGAAGAGGTCGAGCGGAGGCTGGTCGGCTGACACCCTGCCACCGTAGTGTGCGGCGCGGTCGTCGCCGTCGACGTACCCGAGGATCTCCTGTGCCGAGCGAGCCCAGCCGTGAAAGGTTCCCGATGCCCTCCACCCGTCCGCGACGAGGCGTCAGCCTGGTCGCCGTGCTGGCCCTGCTGGCCGGCACCGCCGTCGCCCTGCTGACCGCCCCGTCCCCGGGGGCCGCCGCGGCTCCGACCGGCCGCCTGTGCCGGGACGTGTACGGCGTCACCGCGCCGGTGCCGCCGAAGCGGGACCGGCTGCCGGTCTTCGACGACGCGGTCGACCTCGGCGAGCTGGTGCTGGAGTACCTGAACCCGGCAGCCCCGGTGGAGGGTCTGGCCGAGGCCCGACGCGGACGAGCTCGCCGAGTACGACGACGACACCAGGGGCAAGGAGGTCGGCACCACCGACCACCTCTACTCCGCGCGCAACCGCTACGTGAACGGCCAGCTGCGCAAGCAGCAGGAGTGGGACGCCAACCCGCAGGGCCGCCGCCCGGTCGTCCTGAGCTGGGACGCCTGGCTGGCCAGCTACGTGCGCGTCCACGACAACAACGCCCGCGGCAAAGCCTACGAGAAGCTCGTCATCGAGCGGCTCGGGTTCTACGACGACGACTGGCTGTGCCAGGTGCAGATCGAGGTCGACGTCGACGGGCAGCGGCGCAAGGTCGTCGTCGACGCCTACAACCGGCGCACCGGGGACAAGCTCGAGATCAAGTCCGGGCCGGGCTACGACCGGCCCCAGCTGCGGGCGATCCAGGCGGCCAACCGGGCCGACGGCGGGCGCGGAGCCTACGTGCACGGCCAGACCCCCTCCCGCGCGGCCGCCACGGCCATCCGCCAGGGTGGGATGATCTCCAACCCGGTGCGGGTGGAGGCCCGGGCGACCAACGCGGTCGCCCCGCGCGGCCCGGGTTCCGGACTGTTCGCCACCAACCCCGACCGTGGCTCGCAGGGCGCCGCCAACCGGCTGGCTGTCGGGTCGGGCAGCAACGCCGACCAGGCTCGCGAGGCCGCCCGCTACACCCGTGAGCTGCAGCGCCAGACCGGCAACCGGCTCGACGGGTTCCGTCGGCCCGGCGGCATCGACTGGACCTCGATGGAGCTGCGCTACCTGTCCGAGGACGCCGACGGCGAGCTCGGCTACGCCTTCTCGGCCGAGGACGCCGCCGAGGAGGAGGAGAACCCCTCCTTCGGTGGACTCGCGGCCACCCAGCTCAGCTCCGACGCGTTGTTCACCTGGCTGGCGCTCGAGCCGAGCACGTTCTGGGTCAACCTCAACCCCGACCAACCCGAGACGGTGATCGACGAGGAGCTGGCCAGCACCGACGCGGGCCGGGTGCTGCTGGAGGCCGACCTCCAGCTGAAGCGCACCAACGTCGACAACATGAACCCGGCCAAGACCGAGGCCGGCCGCAGGTTCTGGGACGCGCTCGAGGCGGGGGAGGACAACCAGCCGTGCTGGGACTCCTACCGGACCTGGATCGAGCCCCGACCCGCCACCGTCCGCGAGCAGGACGGCGAGCTGTACATCCTCGACGCCCCGCTGGCGGTGCAGATCGAGCGGATGGACATCACCGGCCCCGGTCCCGGTGGGCAGGTCGGCTGCACCGCCCCGGAGGCCGAGCTCGAGCGCAACCTCGAGGTGATGCGCGAGCACGTGGTGCCGGCCACCGAGGAGGCCGTCAACACCGCACCCGAGTTCGCCGACCTGCGGCGGGTCTACCTCAGCCGGGTGGCGGCCGAGTGGGTCCGCCAGCGCAATGCCGAGCGCCCCGGTTCCTTCGACGAGATCATCGGCAGCGGGGACGTCAGCCGGTGGCCGGCGCGGACCGACTGGGACCCGCAGGAGGTCTACGACGACTACGTCGAGGACTTCCAGACCGTGCAGTTCACGGTCGAGCGGGAGCACACCGTGGACGGTCAGCCCGTGACCTACACCTTCTCGGTGGGCGGTGGCGTCGACTTCGCCGCGTCCCCGCGGGAGAACCTCACCCGGGAGGAGTTCGAGGAGCAGCACGCCGAGCTGCCGCAGACCGTGACCGCCTCGCGGCAGGACCCGGTGAGCTACGCCACCGACGACGACGCGGAGCCCACCTCCTTCCTGGGAGGTGCGGCAGCCGAGTTCATCGAGCCGGAGCCGACCCCCGAGCCGGAGCCGACCCCCGAGCCGGAGCCCACGCCCGAGCCGGAGCCGACGACCGAGCCGACCCCGGAGCCGACGCCGGAGCCCACCCCGGGCCCGACGACCGAGCCGACCCCGGACCCGACACCCGAGCCGACCCCGGACCCGACGCCCGAGCCGACCCCGACCGCGGACCCGACGTCCGAGCCGACCGCGGAACCTTCGGACGAGCCGGCCAGTGGCGGGGCGGACGAGGAGCCCACGGGTGGGGCCGAGCCTGGTGACCCGTCGTCGGGTGAGGGCGACCTCGCCGACACCGGCGGCCCGGGAGCCGGCCTGGCCCTGCTCGGAGGTGCGCTGGTCCTCTCCGGCTCAGCGCTGGCGGTGCGGCGCCGGCGGGGCTGACCTCCCCCCGGGGCCGGGGCTCAGCGGTCGCCGACGTGGTGGACGACGACCTCGCCGTCCTCGCCGAGGGCCACGACGTCGAAGCCGCGGGCGTCCGGCAGCGGGGACCGGCGCTCGGGGTCGAGTCGCTCGCCCTGCCCGGTGGTCCGCTCGGCGGGAGGGGGTGTCGGCGCCGGCGTCCGGGTGGGCTCGGCGGCGGGCGCGCAGGCGACCAGGGCGACCCCGGCCAGGGCCGTCGCCACCACCGTCAGCATCCTCCGCACGCGCCCAGGGTAGGTCGGCCCGCAAGGACGGGACGGGGCGCGGTCAGGCCAGGACGGGCAGCACGACGGGTCCCGCCACCGCGCCCAGGACGGCGCCCAGCACCATCCAGGGCCCGAACGGGAAGGCGGTGCGGCGGTCGGCGCGCACCACCACCAGCAGCACCAGCGAGACCCCCGCGCTGAGGGCGAAGCCGGCCAGCCCGCCGAGGACCAGGTGCGGCCAGCCCAGCCAGCCGAGGAAGGCGCCGAGCACCCCCGACAGCTTGACGTCGCCGACCCCCAGCTGCGACGGCGAGACCAGGGCGAGCACCAGGTACACCCCCGCGAGCAGCAGCCCCGCCCCGACCGCGCGCACCCACCGCCCGGGGTCGCCGTCCAGGGCGGCGGCCACCGCGAGCGGGCCGAGCAGCAGCGGGTACAGCGGCGCGACCAGGACGTCGGGCAGCCGCAGCACCGCCAGGTCGAGGAGCACCAGCAGCGCCGCGCCGAGCCCGAGCAGGGCGAACCCGACCAGCTCGGGCCAGTCCGACGCCAGCGCGGCCGCCCCGGCTCCGGCCGTCCCCGCCAGCAGCGATGTCGCGGGACGGGCCAGCCAGCGGGAACGGCTGCGTGCCACCGAGCGCACCCAGGGCGTCAGCAACGCCGCGGACGCACCGGCGAGCACGGCGGTGACCAGCACCGCGGAGGCGTCCACCGGTTCAGCTGAACGCGGCCATGATGTCCATCGCGGCCGGGCCGAGCAGCACGATGAACAGCACGGGCAGGATGCACAGCATCAGCGGGAAGAGCACCTTGACCGGGATCCTCATGGCCTGCTCCTCCGCGCGCTGGCGCCGCTTGAGACGCATCTGGGCCGCCTGGGTGCGCAGCACGTCGGAGATCGCGATGCCGTAGGCGTCGGCCTGCAGCACCGCGCGGATGAAGCGACGCAGGTCGGGGGTGTCTGTGCGCGCGGCCAGCGCCTCGTAGGCCTCACGCCGCGACCGGCCCATCTGGACGTCCTGCAGGGTGCGCACCAGCTCCTCGGCCAGCGGGCCCTTGCCGTTCCGACCCGCGCGGGCCATCGCGGCCTCGAAGCCGAGTCCGGCCTCGACCGCGATGGTCATCTGGTCGAGCGTGTCGGCCAGCTCGAGGGTGATCTGCTGGTTGCGCTCCTGCGCTCGGCTCTGCAGCAGCAGGTCGGGGACGAAGTAGGCCACCACGGTCACCAGCAGTGCCAGCCCCATGGACAGAGCGGTCGGCTGGGCGGTGACGTAGAGCAGGCCGAGCGAGCCGAGCACCACCGGGAGCACGATCTTGGCCGCGACGACCCGGCCCAGCGGCCAGGCCGGAGGGTGTCCGGCCTGGGACAGCAGCCGGTCCAGCCGGGCGACGGCGGCCGCAGGGGTGAGCCGCCGGGCCAGCTGCACGAGCCCACTGGGTGCCTGCCGCGGCGCGGGCGCGGCGGGGTCGGCGAAGACGGCGCGGCGGCTGCCGCGCTGCAGGTTGGCCAGCACGACGCGGCGACGGCGGTCCGGGGAGGCCAGGACGGCCCAGGTCAGCAGGGCCAGCGCCAGGCTGATGGCGGCGGTGCCGAGGGCGAGCACGGGGGGCAACGGATCTCCTCAGACTCAGAAGGTGATGCTGGTGGCCTTGCGGAGCCACAGGGCGCCGACCCCCATCAGCACCACCGAGACGGCGATCATGGCGTAGCCGAGCACATTCGACGTGAACCCGGCGAGGTAGCCCGGGGAGGCGACGGAGAGGAAGGCGACGATGCACACCGGCAGCGCCATCAGCACGTAGGCCGACAGCCGTCCCTCAGCGCTCAGGGCCCGCACCTGGCGGCGGATCTGGGCGCGCTCGCGGATGGTTCCGGCCACCTGGTCGAGCACCTCGGCCAGGTTGCCGCCGACCTCGCGGTTGATGGCGATGGCCTGGGTGACCCAGTCGAAGTCCTCGCTGCCCATCCGCCGTGCGGTGTCCTCCAGGGCCGCGCCGAGCTCGCGGCCGACCCGGTTCTCGTTGATGATCCGGGCGAACTCCTCCGAGGTGGGGTGCTCGGCCTCGCGGGAGACCGAGTCCAGCGCCTGGAGCATGCTGTGCCCGGCGCGCAGGCTGCCGGCCATCAGCTGCAGCGAGTCCTCCAGCTGGTCGGCGAAGGCCTTCTGCCGGCGTCCGGCCAGGATCCCGAGGACGGCCTTGGTCACCAGCGGCACCGCGACCGCGAGCGCCAGCCCGAGCAGCGGTCCGGCCAGGGCCGAACCGGCCGCCAGCGCCACCACCATGCCGACGACGATCAGCACGGCGGCGTCCTGGGGGCGCATCTTCACCCCGGCCTGCTCGAGGGCGGCCGCGCCGGACTGCAGCAGCCCGCGGCTGCGCAGCGGCCGCTCGACCAGCCCGGTGGCCCGGGTGGCGGCCGCGCTGAGCAGGGTGGGGTCGGGCTGCGCACCGGGACGCCGGCGCGCCAGCGGTAGCCGGGCCGGGCCGGGGGCGAGCAGGGCCCATACCGCCAGCAGCAGCGCCACCGCGCAGGCCGCCACCCCGAGCGTCGCGGTCCAGGTCACCGCAGCCGCCCCGTCCGGGCCAGGCCGAACACCTGCGGCGAGACCTGGATGCCGAGCTGCTCGAACCGGTCGGTGAAGCGGGGCCGCACGCCGGTCGGCACCGGCCGGCCGAGGAAGCGGCCGTCAGCGTCCAGCCCGGCGGCGTAGTCGAAGAGGAAGGCGTCCTGCAGGGTGACCGTCTGGCCCTCCATGCCCTGCACCTCGGTGACCGCGGTGACCCGGCGGGTGCCGTCGCGGAGCCGGGTGAGCTGGACGACCACGTCGACGGCGGAAGCGATCTGCTCGCGGATGGCCCGCAGCGGCAGGTCCATCCCGGCCATCAGCACCAGGGTCTCCAGGCGGGCGATGGCGTCGCGTGGGGAGTTGGCGTGCACGGTGGACAGCGAGCCGTCGTGGCCGGTGTTCATCGCCTGCAGCATGTCCAGGCTCTCCCCGCCGCGGACCTCGCCGACGACGATGCGGTCGGGCCGCATCCGCAGCGAGTTGCGGACGAGGTCGCGGATGTTGATCTCGCCGCGGCCCTCGATGTTGGGCGGCCGGCTCTCGAGGCGCACGACGTGGTCCTGCTGCAGCTGCAGCTCGACGGCGTCCTCGATGGTGATGATCCGCTCACCCTCGGGGATGAAGGAGGAGAGCACGTTGAGCAGGGTCGTCTTCCCGGTGCCGGTGCCGCCGGAGACGATGACGTTGAGCCGGGCCTCGACGCAGGCGCGCAGCAGCTCGGCCATCTCCGGCGTCAGCGTCCCGAACTCGATGAGGTCGTCGACCTTGAAGGGGTCGCGGGAGAACTTGCGGATGGTGAGGGAGGAGCCGCTGAAGGCCAGCGGCGGGATGACGGCGTTGACCCGGGAGCCGTCGGGAAGCCGGGCGTCGACCAGGGGCGAGGACTCGTCGATGCGCCGGCCCACCCGGGAGACGATCCGCTCGATGACCCGGCGCAGGTGCTCCTCCGACGCGAACCGCGCGCTGGCCCGGGTCAGCCGTCCGTGCTGCTCGACGTAGATGGTCTCGGGCCCGTTGACCATGATCTCGGTGACGGTCGGGTCGTCGAGCAGCCGCTGCAGCGGTCCGTGCCCGATCACCTCGTCCTGGACGTCGTGCACCAGGCGCTGGCGCTGCTCGGTGGTCAGCGGCACCTGCTGCTCGGCGACCACCTCACCCAGCTCCGTCCGCACCATCGCGTGCAGCTGGTCCTCGCTGAGGCTCGGGTCGTTGAGCCGGGCGCCGAGGCGGGTGAAGAGAGCCTCGGCGGCGTCGGCCTTGAGCCGGGCGAGCGGGTCGACGTCGACGACCACCTCGACCTGTGGGCGCTGGGGCTCACGGGTGGGGGCGGCCGCGGTGGCGGTGGACACCGGCGCGGGCTCGCGCTCGGCGGGGGATGGGGCGTCGATGCGGCGCCCGAGCCGCTCGGACAGACGCATCAGGCCACCGCCGCCCGGGTGCGGCGCCACCGGGAGGCGGCGCGCTTGCCCTTGCGGGCAGCGGGATCGGTCTGGACGGGCACGGGCGCGGCGCCGTCGGGCCCGGCCAGGCGCTCGAGGAGCTTGTGCAGCTGCGTGGTCATCGGGTCCTTCACCCCGCTCTGCAGCAGCGGGACGCCCTGGTCGACCGAGTCCGGCGCGGCCTTCGAGCGCGGCAGCTGCAGGTCGACCGCGGTGCCGATGGTGAACTCGACGTCGGCGATCGTCAGCAGCGAGCGGCGGTCGGTGAAGTTGATGACGACGTGGCGCGACGGCGGGAGCAGCTCGAGCCGGGCCAGGGTGTCGATCTCCTTACGCAGCCCGCGGACCGCGGGGACGTCCATGCTGGCGAGCAGCACCAGGTCGGTGGTCTGGTCGAGCGCGGACAGCGTGTGCTCCGACAACCCGGGGGCGGTGTCGACGACGACGTAGCGGAACTCGGTGGCCAGCACCTGCAGCAGGTGGGTGACGTCGGACTCGGTGACCGCGTCGGCGTCGGCGGGGGAGTCGGGGGCGCAGATGACGTGCAACCCGGTGGGGTGGCGGGTCAGCACGGTCTTGAGCGCCATCGAGTCGCGCCGGGCAGGGCCCGTGACGGCGTCGCCGAGGTAGTGCTCCGGCTCGAGGTCGAGCGCGCTGGCGACGTCACCGAACTGGATGTCGAGGTCGACCAGCACGGTGGAGCCCGGCCAGCGCCGGGCCAGCCCGACCGCGAGGTTGGTGGCGACGGTGGTCTTGCCGACGCCACCCTTGGGTGAGACGACGCTGATCACCCGCCCGGCCGTGCCCGGCTCGAGCGGCGACCCGCCGGCTGCCGGGCCCGGGCTGGCCGCGCGACCGGCCCGTTCCAGGGCCGCGGCGAGCTCGGGCAGCCCGGCGTCGGGGGCGACGACGTCGCGGACCCCGGCCCGCAGGGCGGCAAGGGCCAGCTCGGCCGAGGCCTCGGCGACCAGCACGACGGCGACCCCCGGGTGCTGGTCGACCACGGCCCTGGCCAGCCCGAGGGCGGGGCCGGGCTCGTCGCGGGCGTCGAGCAGCAGCACCTCGGCGGCGGAGGAGTCGAGGACGGCGCGGAGCGGTCCGGGGTCGGCCGCAAGCGGGCGACCGGGCAGCACCACGACGTCGCCGGCGGTGACCTCCCGCACCGTCCGGACGAGCGGCTCGTCGCCGCTGAGCAGGAGAGTGCGGGTCATCGCAGCGCCTCCTCGGCGGTGGTGATCCCGGAGTCGGCCTCGGTGGTCTCGTCGTCCTGGAGGGAGAGCCAGAGGGTGCCGTGCTCGGCGGTGTAGACGACCCGCTCGGCGTCGCGGTGGTCGAGCGCCAGGGTCACCAGGGCGCCGCTCTCGGGCAGGGCAGCCGAGCTGGCCGGGTCGTCGGACGCCGCGGCCTCCGGCCCTGGTTCGGGAGCGGGCAGGCCGCCCTGGACGCGGGTGACGAGCACCTGGTCGAGCGTCAGCCGAGTCCGTCCCTCCTCGGGGGTGAGGAAGACGCCGACGTGGTCGCCGGCGCTGAGGTGGCCGCCGAGCACCCGCTGGGAGTCCAGCAGCACCGACACCTCCTGCAGCCCGGCGGGCACCTCGACCTCGCCGGGGGTGGCGAGGGCGGCGGGGTCGACGAAGCGGACCGCCAGCAGCGGCTCGCCGGGCACCAGGTCGGTGGCGGCGACCAGACCGGCCACGTCGCCGAGGCTGCCCAACGCACCCGTGGGCACTGCGACCCGCGGCACGGAGCGGACCTCGACCGACGACCCCAGG
The DNA here is from genome assembly GCF_003327535.1 of Desertihabitans brevis. Classification (NCBI taxonomy): domain Bacteria; kingdom Bacillati; phylum Actinomycetota; class Actinomycetes; order Propionibacteriales; family Propionibacteriaceae; genus Desertihabitans; species Desertihabitans brevis. Next base: position 13,859 of record NZ_QOUI01000006.1, read on the forward strand.
TCCTCCACCGGTGTGCCCTCGGCTACCGGGTCGGTGACCACCAACACGTCGACGGCCTGCACGCCGGCCAGCGCGCGCTGGTCGGCGGTGCTGACGTAGCTGAGCACCAGGGCGCCGCCCAGGGCGGCCAGCACCACCGCGGCGACCGCGGCGACGACACGACGTCTCATCAGGGGTTCTCTCGTTCGGGTCAGTCGGTGAGGCGGACCAGGGACGCCCCGAGCCGGGGCGCGCTGGGGGAGGAGTCGAAGTCGTCGTCCAGGTCGACGTAGCGGGTGAAGTAGCCCTGGATGCACCGCTCGCTGCCGCCGCACGGCGTGCCGACGTCGTGCCCGGAGAGGTGGTAGCCGGTCAGGGTGAAGGCGGCGTAGCCGTGCACCCGGTACCAGGCGTTGGTGCCGTTGCCGCCGTACTGGTCGAACAGGGGCAGCAGGACGGTCTCGTCCACCAGGCTGCGCAGCACGTCGCCGCAGCCGCTCGGCACGTTGTTGCCCGGGTCGGAGGAGAGCCGCTGTCCGATCGTGCTGGTGGCCCCGCACCGTCCCGGGTCGGAGTCCACCCAGCCGAAGCCGCCTGGGACGAGGTTGCCCGAGGGTCCGGTGCAGTCGGTTCCGGAAGACTTGGTCTGGTAGATCGTGTACTGCGTGGTGCCCGACGGTTGGCCGCCTCCCGTCTGCGCGTCCCACTCGCACAGCGAGAAGGCGAGCGGCAGCACCGTGGTGCCGCCCGACGGTGCCCCCCAGGCCGCCGTGGCGTGGGCGACCACATCGTCCTCGTCGAACCCGAGGAGCGGGGCGAACACGTGCCGCTGCATGGTGCTCGTGCGGACGGTGACGCTGCTGCTGGTCAGGTTGAGCACGGCCGCGTCGGCGTCGGAGGTGAGGAGGTTGGCGTCAGCGAGGGTGCCGGCGGTGGAGGGGGCGTTGCCGCAGCCGCCGCGCGCGCAGTCCTGCGCGATGGCCAGGGCGGCGGCGTCGGCCCCGCTCTGCAGCTGCTGCTTGGCGTGCCACATGGCGGCGATGTCCAGGCTGATCGCTGCGAAGCCGAGGAGCGGGACGACGAGCAGCGCGAACATCACCTTCACAGCGCCCCGCTCGTCGCGCCCGGGGTGCGGGGTCATCCGTTGCATCGCATGACTCCCGTGCCGGTCAGGGTGATCGAGTCGCCGAGGACTCCGCCGATGAGGTCCAGGGGGTAGGTGATGGTCACCGTGGCCGTCTGCGCCGGCGCCGAGCCGGTGCGGTCGCAGGAGGTGGGGGTGACGCTGATCTGGGTGTTCGTGAGGGCCAGGCCACCTGCGGCCGAGCGGGCCGCCGTCCGTGCCGCGCGGTCGTCGTTCTCCAGCGCCATCACCCTGACGCCGGCACGGGCCGCTCCGGAGAGGGTGGTCTGCACGTGGTAGGCCCGGCCGAGCTCGGCGATGCCGAGCACGATGAGCAGGAGCACCGGCACCACCAGTGCGAACTCGACCGCCGCGGCCCCACGGTCGTCCCGACGCGCTCGGCGCATCGCAGGTCCTTCCCGTCCCGGAGAGGTGTCCCGGTGCGCCGCCCGCTGCTTGGGCGACGCACCGGGAGCATGGGCGCTGGTCAGTGACTCACTCGCCGTCGACGGCCCCGCTGAACTGGGCGGCGATGTCCACGAAGAACCCGCTGATCGCCGTGTTGAACACTCCCAGGATGGCGATCAGACCGATCGCGATGATGCCGATGAGCAGGCCGTACTCGACGGCGGTGGCGCCGCGGTCGCTGCGGGTGTCCAGGCGGTCACGGAGCAGGCCGAGGACGAGGCCGAGACGGACGAACAAGGTGGTCATGCTGGTCTCCTTGAGTGGGTGGGTCCGCCCCGATTCGGTCCCGGTGCCGGTGAGCAGAGCCGCTCACCGCGTCGGAGAGAACGGTCGCAGAAGTTTGCCAATTGCGCAAGATGGTCAATGTCGTAACTTTGCCGACACCTGCCAGTCAGAACAGGAGACCACCCGTCAAGGGATTTGACAGCCGTGCCGCCGTCAACAAGAGAGCCGCACCGTGTCAGAGGGTCTACTACGGGTGCAGCCGCAGGGCCCCGGCGAAATCCTGCAGAATCGGCAAGTACGCCTCACCTGCACGGTCTGCGCTAGCCTGCTGATCATGACTGGATCGGGGACCGGGCTGCGGGAGATCAAGAAACAGCTGACGCGTGAGGCGATCGCCGACGCGGCGTACCAGCTGGTGCTGGACAAGGGCTTGGAGAACGTCACCATCGACGAGATCGCCCAGCTCGCCTTCATCTCCCCACGCACGTTCTCCAACTACTTCAGCTGCAAGGAGGAGGCGGTCGTGGCCGCCGGCAGCCCGGTCTTCTCCGGCATCCTCGAGGCCCTGGACGAGCGTCCGACCGACGAGCCGCCACTGCACTCGCTCGGCGAGCTGGTGGTGGACGCGGTCCGCGACCGCACCGACGAGCAGCTGGCGGTCACCGCGGGCAAGCTCCGGCTCAGCCAGCGGTACCCGGCCATGCAGCCCTACGAGGCCGCGCGGTACGACGCGTTCGAGACCGCGATCGGGGAGCGCATCGCCGCGCGCACCGGCACCGAGCTCGCGACGGATCTGTACCCGGGTCTGGTGGCCGCCGTCGTCACCGGCGCCCTGCGCGTGGCGGTGGCGTCGTGGGTGCACGCCGATGCTCCGCGCGAGCGTCTGCCCGAGCTGCTGACCGAGGCCTTCCAGGAGCTGGCGGACGGGCTCCCGCTCCCCGCCGCGTCCCGCTGAGCGCGGCGTCGGAGGATGTCGGCGGCGACCGGCGCGCCGGAACGCCGCGGACGGCCGCCGCTGGGCCACGATGTGTCGAGACGCACGCCCAGGGAGGGGGCCGCCATGTCCGGACTGCTCGAGGTGCTGGTGCTGCACGCCGCCGACGCGGTGCGCGCGGTCGAGGGCGGGGCCGACCGGCTCCACCTGGTCGGCGAGCCCGACCCCGACGGCGGTTCGCCCGAGCCCCAGCTGGTCGAGGAGGTCTGCCGGGCGGTCGAGGTCCCGGTCCGGGTGACCCTGCGGCTGCGGGACGGCTACGGCACCGACGGCGGCGAGCTGGTGCGGCTGCGCGGGCTGGCCTCGGCCTACCGTGACGCCGGTGCCGAGGGGGTCGTGATGGGCTTCCTCGACGGCCACGGCGACATCGACATCGACGTGCTCGGCGCGCTGCTGGAGTGGGGCGACTGGCCCTGGACGTGCCACCGGGCGATCGACGCCGCGCTCGACTCCGACCGCTCCTGGCGGCGGCTGCTCACCCTGCCCCGGCTCGACCAGGTGCTCACCGCCGGGTCGGCCCGCGGTGTGGAGCAGGGGCTGGACGAGCTGATCGGACGGGCCCGCGCCGACGAGCGGGTGGCGCGGCTGGTGATGGCCGGCGGCGACCTGCACCCCGACCACGTGCCGTGGCTGGCCCGCGCCGGTGTCCGGGCCTACCGCATCGACCGGGACGCCCGTCCCGACCGGTCCTGGAAGGCCTACGTGGACGCGGCCATGGTGCGGTCCTGGCGGAGGCTGGTCGACGCCGAGGTGCGGCCACGGGCCAGCGCCTGACCGCGACGGCCGACGCGGTACCGTCGCCGGGTGGTGGCGGTCAGGGTGGTGGTGCACGGGCGCGTGCAGGACGTGACCTTCCGGGCGTCCTGCCGGCGCGAGGCCGAGCGCACCGGGGTCGCGGGCTGGGTGCGCAACGTGTTCGACGGCACGGTGGAGGCCCACTTCGAGGGGCCGGCCGAGCAGGTGGAGCACATGGTCGGGTGGTGCGGCCGCGGGCCGCTGCTGGCCTCGGTCAGCCAGGTCGACCGGGAGCCGGTCGACCCGGAGGGGCTGGCGGACTTCCAGGTGCGCTGATCCTCAGAAGGCGAACGGCCGCTCCACCACCCGGGCGACGGCCCCGCCGGAGCCGTAGCTGTTGAGCTGCGGGGTGGCGTCCGGGGTGGCCCGGCCCCGCAGTGCCCGGGAGAGGTCGTCGTAGGAGCCGGGGAACCCGCCGCCGGCCCACACCGAGGTGAGGTTGAAGGTGAACGCCGAGAGCGGGTTGCCGGCCGGGGTGGTCTGGTGGTCGGCGCAGGCCGACAGCGTGGTCACCGTGCACGGCAGCGGTTCGCCCTCGGGAACGGTGCAGGCCGCGGAGCGCACGGCGTCGTAGAGCTGCTTGTGGGTGGCGTACACCTGGGCGCCCTCGGTGAACTTGTCGGCACCGAGCAGGCCGTCGGCGTAGAGCCCGCCGAAGAGCTCGGCCACCGCCTCGTCGCGGCCCTCCTCACCGACCGGGGCGGCGCCCTTCTCCGGTGCCTCCCCGTCGAGGGCCCGGTCCAGCGACGCCGTCGAGATCGGGGTGACGTCGTCCTCGGTGGTGGTGCCCAGCGACTGGCTGCTGGTCGGTGTGGTGGCGGCCATCACCGACTTCACCCGGACGGCGTGCGCGGCGGCGACGTCGTCGGCCGACCGCCCGTCCACCAGGTCCTTGAAGGCGGTGCCGGAGTGGCAGCTGTCGAAGACGACGTGGGCGCGGACCCCCGGGCGCAGGCTGCGGAGCAGCGCGTAGAGCTCGTCGTCGACCAGCATCCGGTCGTGGAAGCAGGTGGTCTCGTCCATCGTGTCGGCCTCCGCGTCGGCGGACTCGTTGGGGATCTGGCTGCCGTGGCCGGAGAAGCTGATCAGCAGCGCGTCCCCGGCCTGCAGCTGCTCGGCCGCGCTGCCGACCAGCCCGTACAGCGCCTCGGTGGTGGCCTCGGAGTCGATCAGCACGGCGGTGTCGTAGCCCAGCCGCCCGGCCAGGTCGGCCATCGCCCGGGCGTCGTTGCCGCAGGAGGGCAGCAGCATCTCCGAGCCGTAGTGGGCCGGATCGACCCGGTCGACGCCGAAGTGCAGCGCGATCCCGATGGGGTCGCGCGCCACGGTGCCGCAGAACAGGCTGTCGAGCTGGCCCAGCGTCTGGCGCCCCACGATGCCGTCGGCGACCAACCCGTACTCGCGCTGGAAGGCGTCCACCGCGGCGAACGTCCGTGGGCCGAAGTAGCCGTCCACCTCGTTGCCGGTCAGGTAGCCGGCGTTGAGTGAGCTCAGCGCCTCCTGCACGGCCACCACCGCCCCCCGGTGGCTCTCGCCCCGGCTGATCGGACGCTGGTTGCTCTCGGCGGCGAGCAGCCGCTGGTGCGTGCTCGCGGTGACCACGCGGGTGAAGCGGTGCGACTGGAACATGACGGTCTCCTTCCGGCGCGTCAGGGCGCCCAGGTGTAGGTGGGGTCGGGGTTGGGCGACAGCGGGACCGGCACGCAGCCGAGACCGACGAGGAACGCACCGGCGGGCGCCGGCGGCGGGGGAGGAGTGCTCGGGTGGACGAGGTCGGGCAGGGCGACCAGCTCCGCGGTGAGGCGCAGCCGGCGCCGGACGGCCGGCTGCTCCAGCTGGCGCACCTGCCCGAGCGGGAAGTGCTGCAGCTGGACGGTCGGCTCGACGGCCCCGGCCGCGGAGACGTCGAGCTGGACCCGGCGCAACGGGGCGACGGTCAGCGACGTCGCCGGCCGTAGCGGGGACGCCACCGCGCGGGAGACCTGCAGCTCGGGCAGGACGCCGCCGAGCTTCCCGGCGCGGACGCGCGGCCGGCCGGCCGGGCGGTACGGGTCGGGCGGTGGCGGCGGGTCGACCGTCCGACCCGGCAGCGCCGAGCCGGTCACCTCGACCAGGTACGCGCGCACCGCGTAGGCCGGCACCTCGCCGTGGACGCCGTCGCCGGCCGAGGCGCTGACCCCGTCGGGGACCCGCCAGTCCGAGGCGGCGTACTGCTCGGCGGTGAACCAGGCCCGGTGCAGCTCGAGGGCGGTGAAGCGGAGGTCGAGGTGGCCGCCGCGGTTGCTCCGCCAGCCGTCCCACGCCGCCCGCGGGAGGTCGCCCGGCAGGGCTGCGTCGAGGTCGTCCAGGCCGACCCGGGCGACCAGCCAGGTGCCCGGGTCGACCGCCGACAGCGGGGTGAACGTGGTGGCCGCGTACGACCCGTCGGCGCTGGCCGGGAGCAGGTCGTCGGCGAGCATCAGCCGTTGCCGCTCCGCCGTCGGCAGGGTCGAGCGGGACGCCAGCCGCGACACCGTGGCCAGGGCCGCCTCCACGGCCGACTTGTGCCCGACGACCAGCCACTCCGCCAGCAGCGCGGTCAGCTCCTCCGGCGCGGCGCCCTGGGTCTGCAGGTCGTCGTGCACCGAGCGGTACTCCTGGTAGAGGGTGAAGGCCGGCGAGGGGACCGGGAACCCGCCCGGGCCGTCGCTGAACAGCACCGCCCGGGCGGCCTGCAGCTGGGCCTCCTCCGCCGCGGACCAGCTGCGGGTGGCGAACTGCATCCGCTGCAGCAGCTGCCGGTGGCGCACCCACAGCGGCGGGTGCACGGCCGCCGACCGCGCCGGCTGCCCGCGCCGGACGTCCCCGTTGGTCAGCTGGGCGAACTCCCAGGCCCGACCCAGGTCGGTCATCGACCCGGGCGCGGACAGGTCGACCAGCTGCAGCGGGACGGGCAGCTCGGGGCAGGCCAGGAACCCCTGCCCGCCGGAGCGGGCGTGGACCCAGGCGGCCAGCGCCAGGTGCAGACCGGCGTCCATCGTCGTCGGCCGTCAGATCCAGGCGGTGACGTCGGGGTTCGGGTCGGCCGCCTTGGGGATCAGCGCCGACAGGAACCCGACCAGCTGCAGCCCCCGCACGGTGATCGAGGCGGTGTCGACCTGCAGGTTGGACTCGTCCTCGCGGTTGGTCTGCTGGTACTTCCCGCCGATGCAGAAGGGCCCGATGCCGATCATCCCGCCGCCCTGGGTCTGGGACTGCATGGAGCGCACGAAGCTGGCGAAGGCGGAGGAGTAGATGGTGAGGTCGCGCACGAACAGCGCCCTGGTGGCGTAGCCGATCATCGCGCCCTTCGGCGGCTTCGCACCGTCGGAGTGCTGCGGGCCGTGGTCGGCGACGAACTCGGTGGTGGGCCGCCAGCCGCGGGAGGAGAAGAAGCCGGGGTTGAACGCCGGCCGGGAGATCTCGACGGTGGTGTAGGAGAAGTGCATCCCGAAGTCGGAGGCGTCCACCTGGCACTGGTGCTCGGTGACGCTGTGCCCGCCACCGCCGCCGATGCTGAAGAAGCCGAGGCTGAAGCCCACCGCCCCCGAGCCGGAGTGGCTGGAGGAGGAGGAGGTCGAGCGGCGCGAGATGTGGCGCTCGTCGTACTCCGACCAGCCGTCGGAGCGGGCGAAGGAGCCGGGCAGCACGGTGGCGGGGAAGAACGGGTAGCCGAACTGGCCGGTGGTGTTGTTGTTGATGTCGTCGATGCTCTCCAGCAGCCGCGTCTTCCACTGCACCATCGAGCTGCCGAGGATGTGGTTGAGGGTGGACTGGGCCCGCTCGACGTCCAGCTTGTAGCCGGTGGCCTCCCAGTCGCGCAGCGCCTCGGTGGCCCGCCGGCGGTAGATGCCGCCCGAGCGCTGCCACTCGATGAGGTCCTGGGCGCTGCCGCCGTTGGCGCGGGCCAGGCGGGAGGCGTAGTCGGTGACGGCGTTCTCGTACGCGCTCTTCTTCGCCTTGTAGGCCGTCATGGCCCGGCTGTCGCGCGACTCCTGGGTCTTCTCACCGGTGAGGAAGTCCTCGACCTCCACGGTCTCCATCAGCAGCGCGCGCATCCGGTCCACGATGGCCTGCTGCTCGGCGGTGAGCTGCTCGTCGGCCACCTCGCACCGGCGCAGGGTGTCCTCGTAGAGCTCGCTGAGCCGCAGCCCGGCCTGGCCGTAGACCACCGAGACGTGCTTGTACTTGCCCTGGCCGCCGGTGGCCAGCCAGCGGGAGCGCTGCGGGGTCGGGGTCGGCAGCGGGATGAAGTCCACCAGCCGCGACCACTGCTCCCAGGTGCCGAGCAGGTGCTGCTGGTACATCAGCTTGGCCTGCTCGACCGCCTCCTCGCGGCTCACCCCGCCCTCCCCGCCCTCACCGCCCTGCGGGCCCATCAACGTCTCGACCAGCTCCCGGAAGTAGGGCAGCGTCAGCGGCGTCGGGCCGGAGAAGGGTCCGGCGATGGCGAAGTCGAAGGCGCTCTCGTGGAACGGGATGCCGGGCTGGATCCAGTTGATCATCACGTCGTCGGGTAGCGGCAGCTCCGCGCTGCCACCGGTGAGGCCGTCGTACAAGGCGTCGACGACCTTGCCCATCAGATCCTTGACGTCCATCGTGGGGCCTCCCTGCTCGTCGCTGCGGTCACTGCGAGCATCGCGGGGCGGCGTCGGCGGCGGATCCACCGCGGCGGGCGAGCCGGGGTGGAGGTTGGTGGTGGAGCCGGGACTCCACCCCACTCCACCGGTGGAGAGCGGGTCAGGGCGAGGGCGTCAGCTCGGCGCGGCAGCGCAGCCCCAGCTTGGCCAGCACCGAGTGCACGTGGGTCTTCACGGTGGCCTCGCCGATGACCAGCCGGGCGGCGATCTGGCGATTGGTCAGACCGACCGACATCAGGTCGGCGACGACCTGCTCGCGCGGGGTGAGGGCGGGTCGGGAGTCCGGTCCGGGACGCACCACGCGCGGCGGCAGCGGACGCCGGCGCAGACCACGCAGCAGCAGGGCCGACGTCCGGGGGCTGCTGCAGGCGCCGCCGGCCAGCACCACCCGCACCGCCTGCTCCAGGTCGGCGAAGGCCTGCTCGGAGTCGACGAAGCCCACCATCCCGGCCTCGGCGCAGCGCAGCACGTCGTCGTCGTGGTCGACCGGGCGGATCCCCAGCCCGATCCACCGGGTGCGGGGGACCAGCCGTCCCAGCGCCTCGACCAGGTCGCCGGGACGTCCGACCGCGTAGTCGAGCAGGCCGAGGTCGGGCGGGTGCACCACCGCCTGGGCGAGCGCCTCGTCGGCCGTGCCGGCGTGCCGGGCGACCACGCGCTCGGTCTTCGCGGTCAGCGCGGCGGTCAGGGCGTCGCGCAGCATCCGCACGGGTGTGACGAGCAGCACCTCGACCATCGCGTCCCCCCTCGAGACGGCGGCCCGGGGTATCCGGTGCGTGGCCATTCTCGCCCGGCCGCCGGGGTCCGGCAAGACCCGCCGACGGCGTCAGCCGGCGAGCTGGGCCGGCAGCGGGTGCCGGTGCACCACGGCCAGGGACGTCACCGCCCGGGTGAGGCAGACGTAGAGCCGGCGCAGCCCGGTGGTCTCGTCGGCCTCCCCGGCGACCACGGCCGCCGGCTCGACCAGCACCACGTGGTCGAACTCCAGACCCTTGGCCAGGCCGGCCGGCACCACGTCCAGACGGTGCCGGAACTCCGTCCCGGCGGGCTCCTCGCCGAGCACCCCGTGCTCGAGGCCGGCCCCGCGCAGCGCCGCGCCGACCTCGTCGGCGGCGGCGTCGGCCACGATGAGACCGACCGTGCCCTCGCGGTCCAGGGCGGTCCGGCAGGCGTCGACCACCTCCTCCAGCCCGCCCGGGCGCACCTTTAGGTCACCGCTGCCGCGGCGCACCGAGTGCGGCGGCCGGAGCCCGGGGGCGATGGTGGGCAGCAGCCGGGCGGCGAAGTCGATCACCGCCGCGGGCACCCGGAAGCCCGCCACCAGCTCGGCGACCTCCGCCTCCGGCTGGTCGAGGTGGCGCAGCGACTCCTGCCAGGAGCGGGAGGCCCACGGCGTGGTGGCCTGGGCCAGGTCGCCGAGCAAGGTCACCGAGCCGGTGCTGGCGCGGCGTCCGACCGCCCGCAGCTGCATCGCCGACAGGTCCTGGGCCTCGTCGACGATGACGTGGCCGAGGCTGGGGGTGCGCTGCAGCAGGTCGGCCAGCTCGTCCAGCAGCACCAGGTCGGCGGCGGTCCAGCGGAGGCCGGCGGCGCTGCGGGCGGCCCGGGCGGGACGCAGCAGGGCCTGCTCGTCGGCGTCCAGGACGTCCTCGGCGCAGGCGGCCAGGTGGTCGGGGTCGGTGTAGAGCCGGTGCAGCACCCGGGCCGGCTGCAGCGCCGGCCAGAGCGCCGCGACGCAGTCGCGGACCGGCTTGCTGCGGGCCACCGCCGCCTGCACCCGGTCGTCGGGGGAGTCGCCGGCGGCCTCCATCCGCAGCAGCACCTCGTGGGCCAGCCGCTGGGCGAGCATGGCGCGGCCGGCCTCGTAGCGCACGCCGCGTCCGCGCAGCTCGACCACCAGCTCCTCCTGCCGGTAGGCGGCGACCCGGAACTGGCGCGACCCGCGGGGGACCACCAGCGGCGCGTCCGGGGTGCCGAGGGCCGACCACACCGCCCGCTGCAGCACGGTCGCCATCCGGGCGTCGCCCTTGAGCACGGCGGCCTCGACCGGTTCGACCGCGCGGACCTCCTGCCCGGTGGCGGCCGCGACCAGGGACTGCACGGTCTCCTGCCGGGCGTCGATCTCGCCGAGGGCGGGCAGCACGTCGCCGATGTAGCCGAGGAAGGAGTCGTTGGGCCCGACCACCAGCACCCCGGAGCGGGAGAGCTGGTGGCGGTGGGCGTAGAGCAGGTAGGCGGCCCGGTGCAGACCGACCGCGGTCTTGCCGGTGCCCGGTGCACCCTGGATGCACAGCGAGCGGGAGAGCTCGGCGCGCACGAGGACGTCCTGCTCGGGCTGGATGGTCGCGACGATGTCGCGCATCGGCCCGGTGCGGGGGCGTTCGATCTCGCTCTGGAGGATCTGCGAGGCGGCGTCGGTCGACGGCTCGGTGTCGTCGGCGAGCCGCTCGTCCTCATACGCCGTGAGGCGGCCGGCGTCGAAACCGAAGCGGCGGCGCAGCCGGACGCCCATCGGCTCGGTCCGGGACGCCCGGTAGAAGGGTCGGGACATGCCGGCGCGCCAGTCGATCACCAACGGCTGGTCGCCGGCCTCGCCGGTGACGTGGCGGCGTCCGATGTAGAGCCGCTCGTCGTGCTCGGCGCCGACGGCGGTGTCGTAGTCCAGGCGGCCGAAGAACAGCGGCACGGACGGGTCGTCCTCCAGCGCCTTCATCCGGCGGTAGAGGACCTGCTTCACGTACTGCAGCGAGACGGAGTCACCGCCGGAGGCCTCGGCCGCCTCGGTGCGCGCCCGCATGGTTGCCAGTGCCCGTCGGGAGTCGTCCAGGTGGCGCCGCTCGGCGTCCAGCTGCGGTTCGGTGGCGGTCGGGGGAGAGGGCATGCCAAGAGCTCCGATGCACTCGGGACGGGTGGAGGGGCGAGGAGCGACCTTACTCAGACCGAGGGGACCGTCAACCCCTTTTGTTCACCTCGCGGCCATCGACCCGACGGGAGGGCTCCGGTAGCGTCCGAGCGTCACTCGACTGCGAGACAGAAGGACGGACATGGGCACAAGGACCTGGCGGATCGCCGCCGTGACGGGGGCGGGTCTGGCGCTGACGGCGTCGGTGCTGCCGCTGACGCCGGCGCAGGCGGCGGAGCGCGACATCACCATCCTGTCGTTCAGCGACTACCACGGCCGGATCACCCCCGACCTCACCATCCCGTTCGCGGGCCAGATCGAGCAGCTGCGCGAGCAGGCCGGCGAGGACAGCACCCTGCTGGTCTCCGGCGGCGACAACATCGGCGCCTCGCTGTTCGAGTCCGCGGTCGACGACGACGACCCGACGATCGACATCCTCAACGCCCTCGACGTGGACGCCTCGGCGGTGGGCAACCACGAGTTCGACCAGGGCTTCGACGACCTCACCGGTGACGTCATCGCCGGCGAGGATGTCGGGGAGAACCCCAACGGTGGACGTCCGGCCGCCGACTTCAGCTACCTCGGCGCGAACGTCTACGACGCCGGCACCACCGACGCCGCCCTCGAGGAGTACGCGCTGTTCGAGGTCGACGGCATCACCGTCGGCGTCATCGGTGCCGTCACCCAGGAGACGCCAACCCTGGTCTCGCCCGGCGGGGTCGCCGACATCGACTTCGGTGACCCGGTCGAGGCCGTCAACCGGGTGGCCGGCGAGCTGACCGACGGCGAGGACGGCAACGGCGAGGCCGACGTCCTGGTCGCGGCCTACCACGAGGGCTACGGCGCCGAGGGTGACGGGCTCGAGGACGCCGTCGGCTCCAGCGAGATCTTCGACGCGATCGTCAACGACACCGACGACAGCGTCTCGGCGATCATCACCGGCCACAGCCACCAGGCCTACGACTACGACGGCCCGGTCGAGGGTCTGCAGGGCGGCACCCGCCCGGTCATCCAGGCCGGCGAGTACGCCTCGGGGATCGGTCAGATCACCATCACCGTGGACGACGCGGCCGAGGGCGGCCCGGCGGCGGTCGCCGCCACCGCCGAGATCGTCGACCCGATCGCGGTCGAGGACGACGGCGACGAGGACCTGGGCCCCGAGATCGAGGCCCTGACCGAGGAGCTGGCGGCGGAGTACCCGCGGATCGCCGAGATCGACGGCATCATCGACGACGCCCTGGCCTTCGCGCAGGAGGAGGGCGAGGTCGTGCTGGCCGAGGCCGAGGCCCCGATCACCACCGCCTTCACCGACGGCAGCTACGGCGAGCAGGGCTACGGCGACTACGACGGCGAGCCCGCCGACCCGACCGACTTCGCCTCCGACGACTTCGGCGCCAGCCGGGACGACCGCGGCAGCGAGTCCGCCATGGGGAACCTGGTGGCCGATGCGCTGCTGACCTCCCTGGCTCCCGAGGAGCGCGGTGGCGCCGAGATCGCCGTCGTCAACCCGGGCGGTCTGCGCTCGGAGTTCGACGCGGGTGACATCACCGTGGCCGAGGCCAACGCGGTGCTGCCCTTCCTCAACAACCTCAACACCGTCACCCTGACCGGTGAGCAGTTCACCACCCTGCTCGAGCAGCAGTGGCAGACCGACGAGTTCGGCGAGGTGCCGTCGCGGGCCTACCTGCAGCTGGGGCTGTCGGCCAACGTCAGCTACACCTTCGACCCCGACGCCGCGCAGGGCGAGCACATCACCCAGGTCTTCGTCGACGGTGTGCCGATCGACCCGGCGGGTGAGTACCGCATCGGCACCTTCTCCTTCCTGGCCCAGGGCGGTGACAACTTCCGGGTCTTCACCGAGGGCACCGACCTGCGCGACTCCGGTCTGGTGGACCGTGACGCGTGGTTCGCCTACCTGTCCGCCTTCCAGGCCGCGGAGGCGCCGCTGACGCCGGACTTCTCCAAGCGCTCGGCGGTCTACCCGGGTGACGCCCCGGTCGAGGTGACGGCCGGGGAGTCCCTCGAGCTCACGGTCGGCGGGTTGGACCAGACCAGCATCGGCGCCCCGCAGGTCACCGAGGCCGCGGTCGGGGTGCTGCCCGAGGACGGCGGCGCGCTGGCCGACCTGCTCGAGGCCTACGGCGACGCACTCGCCGGCGGCGGTGAGGTGACCGAGAGCGGCCAGCCGATGGCCGTGCTGAGCGCGCTCGACGACGGCTCCGCCGACGAGGGCGTCCAGACCCGGGCCCAGGCGCCCGACGAGGGGGTCTACCTCGGCGACGTCGCGGTGGTCGACGGCGAGGCGCAGGTGTCGGTGGAGATCCCGGCCGACCTCAGCGGCACCCACCAGCTGTTCCTGGCCACCGAGACCGGCAGCCTGGTCGGCATCACGCTCGAGGTCGAGGCGGCCGCGGCCGAGCCGACCCCGGAGCCGACCCCCGAGCCCACGCCGGAGCCCACTCTCACCCCGAGCGAGGACCCCACGCCGGAGCCGACCCCGGCCCCGGACGGTGACGACGCGGGCGACGACACCGACGGCCCGGGCGACCTGGCCGACACCGGCTCCGACGCCGGCCTGATGGCGGTCGTGGCCCTGGCCGCCGTGCTGCTGCTCGCCGGTGGCGCCACGGTGGTCGCGTCCCGCCGCCGCGGCTGACCCGCTGACGCACAGCGCCCCCGAGCCGCAGGGCTCGGGGGCGCTGTGCTGCCCGGGGCGGAGTCGTCCACAGGCGTCGGCGCCGGCGACGCGTCGTCCACAGGGACGGGTCGGGCGCCGACGGCCGGGTGACCGGGCGGCCACCTCTGGGTCGTGAGCGACGTCCCCGACGACCGGGCCCCGCCGGCGCACGACTGGCGGCTGCTGCCGGTGGCCGGGGCGGTGTGGGGCGCGCAGTGGGTGGCCACCGGAGAGCAGTCGCTCGCGGTGGCGCTGGTGGTCGGGGCGGCGGTGCTGCTGGGCGGGGTGGCGCTGTGGCGGCGGTCCTGGCTGGTCGGCGCGGTCGCGGTGCTGCTGGTCGGGGCCAGCGTGGTGGGTCTGGTGCGGGTGCACGCCGTGCGCAGCGGTCCGGTGGCCGGGTTGGCCGGGGAGCAGGCGGTGGTCGAGGTCGACGTGGTCACCCGCACCGACCTGCAGCGGACGTCCGGGGCCGGGGGCGGGGAGCTGGGGTGGCTCCGCGCCGAGCTGGTGCGGGTGGACGGGCGCGGCACGCACGTGGCCACCGCCCAGCCGGTCGTCGTCATCGTCACTGGCGACCGGGTCGGGCAGTGGCAGCAGGGGGTGGCCGGTGACCGGGTCCGGGTGCTGGCCCGGCTGGCCCCGCCCGACCGCGGCTCCGACGTGGCCGCCGTCGTCCGCGTCCGCGGCGATCGTGCGCTGGTGGCGCCGGCCGGGGCGGGGGAGCAGCTGGTGGAACGGGTCCGGGCGGGGCTGCGGACGGCGGTGGCGCCGCGCTGGGAGGAGCAGCGGGCGCTGGTGCCGGCGCTGGTGCTCGGCGACACGTCGCTGATGGGGGAGGAGCTGCAGCAGCGGTTCACCGTCACCGGGCTGACCCACCTGACAGCGGTGTCGGGGGCCAACCTGACGCTGCTGCTGGCCTTCCTGCTCGGCGCGGCCCGGATGGCCGGGGTGCGTGGGTGGTGGCTGCGGCTGGTCGGGCTGGTCGGGGTGGGGGTGTTCGTGGCGCTGTGCCGCACCGAGCCCAGCGTGCTGCGGGCCGCGGCGATGGGGCTGGTCGCGCTCGCCGCGCTGGGATGGGGCGGACGCGGCGGACGGCGCGGGCTGCGCCACCTGTGGGCGGCGGTGGTGGTGCTGCTGCTCCTCGACCCCTGGTTGGCCCGCTCGGCCGGGATGGCGCTGTCGGTGCTGGCCTCGGCGGGGATCGTGCTGTGGGCCGGGCCCTGGGCCACCCGGATGTCCTGGCTCCCGTCCTGGGCCGCCCAGGCGGTGACGGTGCCGCTGGCCGCCCAGCTCGCCACCCAACCGGTGGTGACGGCGATCTCGCAGCAGGTGAGCGTGGCCGGGCTGGCCGCCAACGTGCTGGCCGGGCCCTTCGTCGGCCCGGCCACCGTGACCGGGTTCGCGGCCGCCGGGGCGTCGTTGCTGTGGCCGCCGCTGGCCGAGTTCGTCGCGCTCGGCTCGGCGCTGAGCGCCCAGGGCATCATCACCGTCTCCCACCTCGGCTCCGCCCTGCCCGGGGCGGTCTGGGCCTGGCCGGTGCACGCCTGGTCGCTGGCGGTGCTGGCCGGCGCCTGCGTGCTGCTGCTGCGGGTGGTTCCGGTGGTCCTCGCCCGCTGGTGGTGCTCGGCGGGAGTGGCGCTCGCGCTGGTGGCGGCGCTGCTGCGTCCCCCCGTGCAGCCGGGGTGGCCGCCGCCGGACTGGTTCCTGGTGGCCTGCGACGTCGGGCAGGGCGACGGGGTGGTGCTGCGGGCCGGGCCGCGGTCGGCGGTGGTGGTCGACGTCGGCCCCGACCCGGCCGCGATGGACGCCTGCCTCACCACCCTCGGGGTGCAGCAGGTGCCGCTGCTGGTGCTCAGCCACTTCCACGCCGACCACGTCGACGGGCTGGCCGGGGCGCTCGAGGGTCGCGGCGTCGGCACGGTGCTGGTCTCACCGCTCCCGCTGCCGGCCGACCAGCACCGCGCCGCCTCAGCCACCCTGGACGCGGCCGGGGCGGTGCCGGTGCTCGCCCAGCCCGGCCAGCAGTGGGTCGTCGGGGACGTCACCTGGACCACCCTCGGACCGGTCGAGCTGCCGCCCCCGGAGCCGGTGACCGAGGGCGGAGGGGAGTCCGGCGGGGAGAACGACGCCAGTGTGGTCGGCTACGCCGAGGTCGCCGGGGTACGGGTACTGCTCACCGGCGACGTCGAGCCGCCGGGGCAGGGCCGGCTGCTTCGCCGCTACGGCCCGCTGCCCGCCGACGTGCTCAAGGTGCCACACCACGGCTCGGGCCACCAGGACCCAGACCTCCTCACCGGCACCGGGGCCCGGCTGGCGGTCGTCAGCGCCGGGAGGGACAACGACTACGGCCACCCCGCCGCGCGCACGCTCGACGTGCTGCACGGAGCCGGGATGCGGGTGCTGCGCACCGACGAGCAGGGCGCGGTGGTGCTCTCGGGCTCGGCCGCCGGAATCAGCGTGACCAGCCAGCGCTGAGGTCGACGGCCCCCGTGCTGTCGGTGCGGGCTGGCAGGATGTGGCCCGTGGCGGTCAGGGAGTCGGTGTTCGGACGGGTCGTGCTGGTCACCGGGTCCGGTCTGCTGGCCGACCGGGCGGTGCAGGAGCTGGTCAACGCCGCCCTGGCCGAGTCGCCGGAGGCGGAGGAGCACGACGTGGAGTCCTCCGGCCTGGACGCCGGCCAGCTCTCGGAGATGGTCGGCGGCTCGCTCTTCGCCAGCCGGTCGATCGCGGTGGTGCGCGACCTGGCCAACCTGCCCGCCGACCTCGCCGACCAGGTGGCCCAGCTGGCCACCGCGCCCGAGCCCGAGTGCGCGGTCGTCCTCGTGCACGGCGGAGGGAACAAGGGCAAGGCGCTGCTCGACAAGATCAAGAAGGCCAGGGCCGAGGTGGTCGACTGCCCGACGCCCAAGATCTGGGAGCTGCCCCAGTTCGTCACCGCGGAGGCGCGCCGCGTCCGCGCCCGGATCGAGCCGCCGGCCGCGGCGCTGCTGGTGGACGCCGTCGGGCACGACCTGCGGGCGCTGGCCTCGGCGGTGCAGCAGCTGGTGGCCGACGCCGAGGGACCCGAGATCACCGAGGCGCTGGTCCGCCGCTACTTCGGCGGCCGGGCCGAGGTGACCAGCTTCGCCGTCGCCGACGCCGCGCTGGCGGGACGCACCGACCAGGCGATGGAGCAGCTGCGCTGGGCGCTGAGCACCGGGGTGGCCCACGTGCTGGTGAGCAGCGCGCTCGCCTCCGGCCTGCGCGGGCTGGGCAAGCTGTCCAGCCTGCCCGGCACCGGGATGCGCGACGCCGACGTCGGCAAGCAGATCGGCGTCCCGCCGTGGAAGGTGAAGTCGATGCGCCAGCAGCTGCGCGGCTGGGACCAGGCCGGTCTCGCCCGCGCCATCTCCGTGGTCGCGCGCGCCGACGGCGAGATCAAGGGCGCCGCCGAGGACCCCGACCACGCGATCGAGTCGGCGGTGCTCGAGGTCACCCGCTGCCGCAGCCGGCGCTGATCCCGGGGACGACAAGGAGCCCGACCACCAGAGGTGATCGGGCTCCGCACCGGCCGGGGCCGGCGAGTCAGCGCGAGCGGGTCAGCTGAGGGCCGCGGCCTTGGACGCGATCGCCGACTTGCGGTTCGCGGCCTGGTTGCGGTGGATGACTCCCTTGGAGACCGCCTTGTCCAGGCTGCGGCACGCCACGCGAGCGGCCTCCTGGGCCTTCGCGGTGTCACCGGCCTCGACGGCCTCACGGAAGCGGCGGATCGACGTCTTCAGGCCGGACTTGACGGCCTTGTTGCGCAGACGAGCCTTCTCGTTCGTCTTGATCCGCTTCATCTGGGACTTGATGTTCGCCACTGGGCAAGCCTCTGGTCTGGTCGAGCTGGTTTCGGGTTCGGAGGCCCCGGACGCGTCCGACCCGTCAGGTGCGAGCACCCGGGGAGGTCGGCTCCGGAGCGACAGTGCACTCTACCAACGACCGGCCACCACGGCCAAACGGACGCCGGCAGTCCGCGGTCGGGCCCGTCAGCCTCCGACCGGCAGACGCCGCAACCCGGCCGAGCGGCGCGTGCGCAGCAACAGCACCGCGGCGGCCGCGACCACGATGCCGACGAGGTTGAGCCCCAGCTGGAGCAGCGACTCCCCGGCCCGGGCCCAGTCCCCGGTGGTGGCGGCCACCACCGCGAACGCGGCGGCCGGCACCGTCGTCACCGAGATGAACACCCCGACCAGGGCGGCGGACTTGGCCGAGGTCAGCGACAGCATCCCCGCGGCCCCGGTGAGCAGCGCCACGATCGGGGAGAACGATTCCACCTGGTCGATGAAGCCACCTGGTCGGCGGTGTCCAGGGCGGTCACCGAGATCGGCCCGGTCGCCTCGCAGAGCAGCACCCCGGCCGTGGTGGCGAGGATGGCCAGCGGGAACCCGACGCCGAGGGCCAGGGCCGCCTGGCGCACCAGGTCGCGCCGGCGCAGCACCACACCGATCGCCAGCGCGGCCAGCGGGCCGAGCTCCGGTCCGACCGCCATCGCCCCCACCACGGTGACCGGGGAGTTGGTGACGATGCCGACCACCGCGATCAGGCAGGCCAGGGTGAGGAAGGCGAGGAAGGTGACGGTGGGACGCGAGTCGTCGCCGGTGCGGGCGATCAGCTCCTCCCAGACGGTGGCGTCGGCCGGGTCGCCCGGAGCCTCGCGCTGGGCGGTGTCGGCCGCGTCGGAGAGCACGGTGTCCAACGGCTCCAGGGTGATCCCGCCGCTGTGGTCGATGCCCAGCGCCTCGAGCAGCTCATCGGCGCTCTCCCGGGCGACGTCGGCCTCCACCAGGTCGCCGGCCGGCTCCAGCGCGACCCCGCGGCTGAGCACCAGATGGGCCGTCCCGGGGCAGTCGCGCAACCGGGCCAGCACCTCGGGAGTGGCATCGGGTGGGCAGATCACGCGCAGGTGCAGCCCCGCAGGAGGCTAACCGCCGCGCGGCCGGTGCCGGGTTCGGCGCACCCGCGTCCTGACGGGATCCTGATGCTCACCCCGGGACGGGCTGCAGCGCGCCGGTGACCTCGACCTGCTTGGGGGAGAGCCAGGGGGCCACGGCCCGGTGCACCGCTGTCACGGTGGCCTGGTCGGCCAGCAGGACGTCCACCTCCAGCAGCCCGGTCCTGGTGCCGGCGGCGCCGAGGACGCCGACCTCGTCGGCGATGCCGGTCACCGCCTCCTGCGCGGCCAGCACGTCCTTCTGCGGAGGGGAGTCGCGCTGGGCCACGCACAGCCCGCCCCGCCACACCTCGCGGAAGTCCGACCAGGCCTGCTCCGGGTCGCCGGTGACGGTGACGTTGAACAGGTTCCGCCCGTTGGAGACCCACGACGCCACGTAGCCGGGGTAGTCGATGAGCCGGGCCTGCAGGGCGGCCTGGGCGTCCAGGTCCTCACCCGCCTCCTGGCTGCCGCCGCGGAACGGGTCGTCGCACAGCTGGGGGAAGTCGGGCTCCGGCTCGGGCGCCGGGGTGGGGACGCCGGTGGGCACCGTCGTGCTGGGCGGCCGGGTGAGGGTGAACCGCCGCCCGTCGAAGGTGCCGACCACGTAGGCCTCACCCCACCGCACGTCGAACGCGTCCTCGTGCTCGGCGACGTCGGCCCAGTCCAGGCCGACCACCTCCGGCCCACCGCACTGCGGCGGGTAGGACTCCATCACCCCGCCGACGCACAGCACCGGGGCGTCGGTGCCCTGCTGGAGCAGCATCCCGTGCGCCCACAGCTCGGTCTCCGGCGGGATCGGAGGCGGGGGCTCGGTCACGAGCGGTTCCTGCTCGGTGCAGGCGGTCAGCACCGCGACCGTCGCCGCCGCGACGAGCCGCCCCGTCCGCTGGGCTCGCGTCATCCTCGACACCACCTCCCACCCCGACGATGCCACACCGGTCCACGCCGGGCACCAGTGGACAGCAGCACTATCCGATAGTTAAACTATCCAAGTGAGGATCTCCGAGCTCAGCACCCGCACCGGGGTGCCCGTCGCCACCATCAAGTACTACCTGCGTGAGGGGGTGCTGCCCGCCGGCGAGCGGACCTCGGCCACCCAGGCCGTCTACGGCGAGCACCACGTGGAGCGGCTCGCCCTCGTCCGGGCGCTGGTCGAGGTGGCCGGGGTCAGCGTGGCGGGCGTGAAGGAGCTCACCGCCGTGCTCGACGCCGGCCAGCCGCTGGGCGAGGTCTTCGGCGTCGCCCAGCGGCTCGTCTCCGCCGGCGGCCAGCCCGCCACCGAGGAGTCGAGCGCCCGGGTCGTCCAGCTCACCAGCGGCGACTCCCAGCCGGTCTCCGACGTCGGCGCCGCGATGGCCGCCCGCGCCCTGGACGGCTTCGCCGCCGGGGACCGCGTCCCCAGCGAGACCTGGCTCCGCACCTACTGGGAGGCCGCCCAGCTCGTCGCCCGGGCCGACCTGGAGGAGGTCGGACGCCGTCCGGGCACCACCGAACGGGTCCGCCTCGTCGCCGTCGGCACCTCGATGGGCGACGTCCTGCTCGCCGGCCTGCGCCGCGTCGCCCAGGCCCAGCTCACCCGCACCCAGCTCACCCGCACCCAGCCCGAGGAGGAGTCATGACACTGACCACCGCACCCGCCCCGACCCGGCCCCCGGCCGGGCTGTGGGGCGCCACCCCCTGGCACCGACCGCTGCTCGCGGTCGCCGCCGCCTGCCTGGTCGGCGCCGCCGTGGCCGGCATCGGCCTGGTCGCCGACCCGCGGCTGGTGACCGGCGCGCCGCTGTGGGCCAAGCCGATCAAGTTCTTCGTCTCGATCGCGCTCTACGCCCTCACCCTCAGCTGGATGCTGGCGTTGGTGCCCAGGCGCCGGGTGCTGTGGTGGCTCGGCACCCTGACCGCGCTGTTCCTGGTCGTCGAGCAGGTGATCATCGTCGGCGCGGCCGTCGCGGGCACCACCAGCCACTTCAACGTCAGCAGCCCGACCGCCGCCGCGCTGTGGGGCGTGATGGGCACCTCCATCACCGGGCTGTGGGTGGTGGCCCTGGTGTTCGGCGTGCTGCTGCTGCGGGCCCGGATCGCCGACCCGGCCCGGGCCGCGGCGCTGCGGGCAGGTCTGGCGGTCGCCCTGGTCGGGATGGCCGAGGCCTTCCTGATGACCTCGCCGACCGCGCACCAGCTGGCCGACCCGCAGGGGGTCATCGGGGCGCACACCGTGGGTGTGGCCGACGGCGGTCCGGGGCTGCCGCTGCTCGGCTGGTCGACGGTCGCCGGCGACCTGAGGATCGGCCACTTCGTCGGCATGCACGCGCTCCAGGCGGTGCCGCTGCTGCTGGTCGCCCTGGAGCTGGCGGCCACCCGGGTCGCGGTGCTGCGCTCCGTCCGGGTCCGTCGCGACCTCGTGCTGGTCGGTGCGGCGGCCTGGCTGGCGGTCACCGGGCTGCTCACCTGGCAGGCGCTGCGCGGGCAGTCGGTGGTGGCACCGGACGCCTGGACGGTGCTGGCCGCGGTGGCGGTCGGCGTGGTCGCGCTCGGTGCCGCCGTGGGAGTGCTGCTGCGGGGACGCCGGTCGGCCGAGGTCGACCGGGTCGCGGGGAGCGTGCGGTGACCGGCCGGGCGGCGGAGGTGCTGTGGTTCGTGCTCGCCGGGGTCGGGCTGGTCGGCACCTGGACGTTCAACGTGCTGTCCATCGCGGCCGGGCGGGACTACCTGGGCGACTGGCTGGGCAGCGGGCCGTCGGTCTCCTCGCTGGTGGTCGACGTGGTGGTCGTGCTGCTCGCCTGCTGGGTGCTGATGCTGGTGGAGGCCCGTCGGCTCGGGATCCGCCACGTCTGGGTCTACCTGGTGCTCGCGCCGGTGGTGGCGCTCGCCTTCGCCCTGCCGCTCTTCCTCGCGGTCCGGGAGCGTCGGCTGCGCGAGCTCCGGGTCGCGCCCGCGGATCTTGTCAGTGGCCGGTCCTAGGGTTCTGGGCATGACGACGCGACGAAGCGACGACCCGGCAGCGCCCCGGCACATCGACCGGCCGCAGATGCCCGACGGCTACGGCGTGCCCGAGACCACCGACGGCCTGCTGGAGTGGTCCGTCGTCGAGCAGCGGCTCGTCGACGCGGCCCACGTCTGGCTGGCCACCACCCGTCCCGACGGACGTCCGCACGTGGTGCCCCGGTGGGGTGTCTGGCTGGACGGGTGCTACCACTACGACGGCTCCCCGGAGACGGTGCACGCCCGCAACCTGCGCACCAACCCGGCCTGCACCCTGCACCTGGAGAGCGGCAAGGAGGCGGTCATCGTCGAGGGCACCTCCGGTCCGTCGGAGCCGGTGGTCGGCGAGCTGGGGGAGCGGCTGTCGGCGGCGTTCCGCGCCAAGTACGCCGCCGACGGCTACGAGCCCGGCCCCGACTCCTGGTCCGGGGAGGACGCCGGCGGGCTCTGCGTGCTGCGGCCGCGGACGGCCCTGGCCTGGTTCCGCTTCCCCGCCGACGTCACCCGTTTCCGCTTCGGCGGCTGAGGCGGATCGCCGACCCGACGGCGCAAACCCCTGGCGCCGGCGTGGCGGCGACGGCACAGTAGGCCCGACCACCCACCGGAGGAGGACCCATGGCCCAGCAGAGCGGCAGCGGCGCCGACGACCTCAAGCAGAAGATGCGCGAGGCCCTGGAGCGCAAGCGGCAGCAGAAGCACCCGACGGCCGAGGGGGCCCGCACCGACGGCACCGAGCACCTGCACGGGGTGCAGGGGCACACCTCGGGCGGCGGCTTCCGCCGCAAGACCGGCGGTGGCGGCGCCTGAGCGGCGGCGTCGCAGGTTGGGAGTGCCGGTCCGCAGTGGGATGATGGGCCGAACACCTGACCGTCCGGGTCACCCGGCGATCCTCGGAGGCGCGCCTCCGGTGGGCGTCGTGCGACCCGGACCGCCGCGGGTCCCGCCCGCGAACGTCCCGAGCCTGGAGCGTCCTTGAGCCCGACCACTGCGACCGCCGCGTCCGCCCCCGCCCCGGGTGCGACCGACCCCTCGGTCATCCGCAACTTCTGCATCATCGCCCACATCGACCACGGCAAGTCGACGTTGGCCGACCGGATGCTGCAGCTGACCGGGGTGGTCGACGAGCGGGCCGCCCGGGCGCAGTACCTGGACCGGATGGACATCGAGCGCGAGCGTGGGATCACCATCAAGTCCCAGGCCGTCCGGATGCCCTACGCCAGCGACGTCGGTGAGGGCCAGCAGCACTACGTGCTCAACATGATCGACACCCCCGGCCACGTCGACTTCACCTACGAGGTGTCCCGGTCGCTGCAGGCCTGCGAGGGCGCCATCCTGCTGGTCGACGCCGCCCAGGGGATCGAGGCCCAGACGCTGGCCAACCTCTACCTCGCCCTCGAGGCCGACCTGCAGATCATCCCGGTGCTCAACAAGATCGACCTGCCCAGCGCCCAGCCGGAGAAGTTCGCCGAGGAGCTGGCCGGGATCATCGGCTGCGACCCCTCCGACGTGCTCCGGGTGTCGGCCAAGACCGGCCTGGGTGTCGCCGAGCTGCTCGACGAGATCGTGCTGCAGGTGCCGCCGCCCACCGGTCGCGCCGACGCGCCGGCCCGGGCCCTGATCTTCGACTCCGTCTACGACACCTACCGGGGCGTGGTCACCTACGTCCGGGTGATCGACGGCGAGCTCAGCCACCGCGAGCGGGTGCTGATGATGTCGACCAAGGCCTCCCACGAGACGCTGGAGGTCGGCGTCATCTCACCCGAACCGGTCAAGACCGCGGCCCTCGGGGTCGGCGAGGTGGGCTACCTCATCACCGGAGTGAAGGACGTCCGCCAGTCCCGGGTGGGCGACACCGTCACCACCGTCGGCAAGCCGGCCACCGAGATGCTGGGCGGCTACCGCCACCCCAACCCGATGGTCTACGCCGGGCTCTACCCGATCGACGGCGCCGACTTCCCCGAGCTGCGCGAGGCGCTGGACAAGCTGCTGCTCAACGACGCCGCCCTCACCTACGAGCCCGAGACCTCCGGCGCGCTGGGCTTCGGCTTCCGGATCGGCTTCCTCGGCCTGCTGCACATGGAGATCGTCCGGGAGCGGCTGGAGCGCGAGTTCGGCCTCGACCTCATCTCCACCGCACCCAACGTCGTCTACCGCGTGCGGATGGAGGACGGTCGCGAGCTGACCGTCACCAACCCCAGCGAGTACCCCACCGACGGCAAGATCGCCACCGTCCTCGAGCCGGTGGTGAAGGCGACGATCCTCAGCCCGGCCGAGCACATCGGCACCATCCTGGAGCTCTGCCAGGCCCGCCGCGGCGTCCAGCAGGGGCTGGACTACCTGTCGGAGGACCGGGTGGAGATCCGCTACACCCTGCCGCTGGCCGAGATCGTCTTCGACTTCTTCGACGCCCTGAAGTCGCGCACCAAGGGCTACGCCTCGCTCGACTACGACGCGGCCGGTGAGGAGGCCGCCGACCTGGTCAAGGTGGACATCCTGCTGCAGGGCGAGCCGGTGGACGCCTTCAGCGCGATCGTGCACCGCGACAAGGCCTACGCCTACGGCGTGATGATGGCCGGCAAGCTCAAGGAGCTGATCCCGCGCCAGCAGTTCGAGGTGCCCATCCAGGCCGCGATCGGGGCCCGGGTGATCGCCCGCGAGACGATCCGCGCCATCCGCAAGGACGTCCTGGCCAAGTGCTACGGCGGTGACATCACCCGCAAGCGCAAGCTGCTGGAGAAGCAGAAGGAGGGCAAGAAGCGGATGAAGATGGTCGGCCGTGTCGAGGTGCCCCAGGAGGCCTTCGTGGCCGCGCTCTCCACCACCGAGCCGCCCAAGGCCGAGAAGAAGTAGCCGGGGTGGGCCGGCGTCTCGAGCCCGACGTCGTCAGCACCCCGTGGCAGCACGGTCGGCTGACCCGGTTCGGGCCGCCGCAGGTCCTCTTCGGCCGCAGCCACGAGGACGAGCGGGTCGAGCTGGCCGCCTTCGGAGCGCCCGGCCGGGTCTGCGTCATCGCGGGCCCGGGTGAGCTCGCCGCCGCCTGCGTCGCCGCCGGGCACCGGGTCACCGCGGTCGACATCAACCCGCACCAGCTGGCCTACGCCCGGCGTCGCCTGGCCGGCGCACCTCCGGTGCGGGGCAGCGCCGAGCACCTGCTGACGGTGGGTCGCACCCTGCTGCGGGCCGGGGTGCCGGGCTGGCGGCTGAGCCGGCTCACCCGGCCGCTGGCCGAGGCCGGGCCGGCGGAGGCCGCCGCCTACTGGCACGCCTATCTCGACACCAGGATGGCCCGCCGGACGCTGGCGGGTCTGGTCCGCCCCAGCTCGTTCACCATCCGCCTGCTCACCCGCGAGTTCGCCCGCTTCATCCCGCGCCGCTTCGACGACATCCTGCGTGCCCGCCTGGCCCGCGGCCTGGCCCGGCACGGGATGCGGGACAACCGGTTCGCCTGGCGGGTGCTGTCGGGGGAGGAGCTGCCGGGCTGGCGTCTGCCCGCGGTCGAGTCCGAGGACGTCGAGTGGGTGGCGGGCGACGTCGCCGAGCACCTGGCCGGCGTCCCGGAAGGGCACTACGACGCGGTCTCGCTGTCCAACGTGCTCGACGGCGCCTCGGCCGACTACGCGGTCCGGCTGCGGGTGGCGGTGCGGCACGCGGTCCGTCCGGGTGGTGCGGTGGTGCTGCGCTCCCTGGCCGAGCCGGCACCTGGCGACGAGGGTCTGGCCGCCGAGGACGCCGCCCTGGTCTGGGGCAGCGTGGTCACCGACTGGGGGCGCTGACCCGGTCGACCGGGTGCGATGATCGGGGAGTCCCGCCCGGAGGAGGCCGTCGTGCCGATCCGTCCGCTGCGTCGGCGCCGGCCGAGCGGGTCGCGCTCGACCCCGGGGAGTGACCGGTGGGACGCCCCCTGCCGGGCGGGTCACGGTCGTCCTGCTGGCCCCGTCCGCCCGTCGGTCGTCGCCCGGACGTGGGCCCGTTCACCCTGGCGCCCGACGAGGCTGAGGAACTCCACCGGGCCGGAGCCGGTGGCGCCGAACCAGTGCGGGGTCCGGGTGTCGAACTCCGCGGCCTCCCCGGGCCGCAGGCGCAGGTCGTGGTCGCCGAGGACCAGGCGCAGGGTGCCGTTCAGCACGTAGGCCCAGTCGAACCCCTCGTGGGAGCGCAGGTCGGGCACCGCCGCGTCGTCGCCGGTCGGCAGCACGAACTTGTAGGCCTGGATGCCGCCGGGACGGCGGGTGAGCGGGATGATGACGGACCCGTCGCGGCACTGCAGCGGGCGCAGGTCGATGCGGGGGTCCGCGGTGCGGGGTGCATCGACGAGGGAGTCGAGGGTGACCCCGTGGTAGCGGGCCAGCGGCAGCAGCTGCTCCAGGGTGGGCCGGCGCAGCCCTGCTTCCAGCCGGGACAGCGTGCTGACGGAGATCCCGGTCGCGGCGGCGAGCGTGGTCAGCGTGACGTCACGGCGCAGGCGGAGGTGCTTGAGCCGGGGTCCCACGGCGTCCAGCGTCTGGTCGGTGGTGGCATCCACATCCCGCAGTTTTCCATCCGGCAACAAAGATTGCCAACGCGCACGGGTAGCAGCACCCTGGTCGAGGAAGCAGGGACGACAAGAGGAGGCGGGCGGCGGATGACCCACCGGTTCGACGGGTCCTACTGGGAGGAGCACTGGAGGCGGGCCGCTCCGGGCGGGGGCCTCCCGGTCCACCCGTACCTGCAGGCCGAGACCCAGCACCTGCCCGCCGGCACCGCGCTGGACGCGGGCTGCGGCACGGGGAGCGAAGCGCTGTGGCTGGTCGAGCACGGCTGGCAGGTCACCGCCGCCGACATCTCCGCGACCGCCCTGGCGCGCGCCGCCGACCACGCCCGCGCTGCCGGCCTCGACGACCGGGTCGAGTGGGTCCAGACGGATCTGGCCCGCTGGGAGCCGGGGCGGCGGTGGGACCTCGTGGTCACCAGCTACGCCCACCCCGACACCGACCAGGTCGGCTTCTACCGCCGGATCGCGTCCTGGGTCGCCCCGGACGGCACCCTGCTGGTCGTCGGGCACCTCCCCGGCCAGCACCACGGCCACGCCCACCCCGAGGGCGCCACGGCCACGGCGACCGGCATCACGGACGTCCTCGCCGCCCCGGACTGGCGCATCGAGGCCCGCTACGAGAACACCCGCACCGTCCACGCCGGCGGCCGGGCGGTACCGCTGCACGACGTGGTCGTCCGCGCCCGCCGCACCGCCTGATCACCCCACCGTCTCCCCGACCTGCGTCGCGGTCGTGCCGCGACGCCGTCCCACCCTGCCCACCGTGCCGGCACCGCCAGGCGCGACGACCCGGAAGGACTCTCGACCATGACCACCACCGCATCGGATGGCGCGCCTCCGGCCGCGCCGATCATCGACGACCCGCGACGCCAGCGCGCGGTCCTCTGGGCCGTCTGCCTCGCCCTGATGGCGGTCGTCGCCTCCGTCTCGGGGCTCAACGTCGCCCAGCCGCAGCTGGCCGCCACCTTCGACGCCTCCCAGGGGGAGGTGCTGTGGATCATCAACACCTACACCCTCACCCTCGCGGCCCTCCTGCTGCCGCTGGGTGGGGCGGGGGACCGGCTCGGCCGCAAGCCCGTCCTGCTCGCGGGCCTGGTCTTCTTCGGCGTCGCGAACGTCGCCGCGGCCCTCGCCCCCACCACCGAGACCATGCTCGGCGCCCGTCTGCTCAGCGGGATCGGCGCGGCGATGATCATGCCTGTCACCCTGTCGGTGATCACGGCCTCGTTCCCCGACCGGGACCGCTCCAAGGCGATCGGGCTGTGGACCGCGGTCGCCGGGGGCGGCGGCATCCTCGGCATGTACCTCTCGGCGCTGCTGGTCGACCTGGCCAGCTGGCGGTGGCTGTTCGCGCTCCCGACCGTGCTGACGCTCCTCTCGGCGGTGATCGCTCTCGCCGCGGTGCCGAACTCCCGTCAGCCGGCGCCGGGCCGCTTCGACCTGCCCGGCGCCCTCACCTCGGTCGTCGCCGCCGTCGGGTTCACCTACGCGCTGCACGAGGCGCCCACGCTCGGCTGGGGCCATCCCGTCATCCTGGTCACCCTCGCGGTGGCCGTGCTCGCCACCGCCGCGTTCATCGGCCGGGAGCTGCGGGCACCGTCGCCGCTGCTCGACGTCCGGCGGTTCCGCGCCCGCGGCCTCTCCTCCGGGACCACCCTGCTGCTCGTGCTCTTCGGCGTCCAGGGCGGCATCGCCCTGGTGCTCTACCCCTTCTTCCAGGTGGTGCTGGGCTGGAGCGGGCTGCTGGCCACGCTCGGGCTGATGCCGATGGCGCTGCTGATGATGGTCGCCTCGGGTCTGGCCCCGCGGCTGGCGGGTCGGATCGGCACCCGTGCAGCGATGGTCGCCGGCCTCACCATCACGACCGGCGGACTCGCCCTGATGGCGTCGCTGGTCTCGGTCACCGGGGGCTACCTCTCCGTGCTCCCCGGGCTGGTCGCCATGGGTCTCGGCGCCGGCCTGGCCATGACGCCCTCGACCGAGGCCATCACCTCCTCGCTGCCCCGGGAGCAGCAGGGTGTCGCCTCGGCGCTCAACGACCTCACCCGCGAGCTCGGCGCCGCACTGGGTATCGCCCTCCTCGGCGGGCTCCTGGTCGCCGGCTACCAGCGCGCCATCAGCAGCCGCCTCGACGGCGTCCCGGCCGACCTCGCCGCCGCCGCGAGGGAGGGCATCGCCAACGCCGCCGCCGCCAGCCAGCACGCGGGCGGCCACGCCGAGCAGGTCCTCACCGCCGCGCAGGAGGCCTTCGTCCTCGGCTGGCAGCAGGCGATCTGGGTCGCGGCGGCCGGGATGGCGGCCCTCGTCGTGCTCGTCGCCCTGCGCGGCCCCACCGGCGGGCCCACCGGGACGGGCGGCGCAGACCGGCAGGAGGGCCGTGGTCCCGGATGAGGTGCTCGTTGTACGGCCCGTCCTGGGAGATCCACTCCCCGAGGACGGCGGGGAAGTGGTCGTAGAACTCCCGCGGCGGGCGTAGGCCCACGTCCCGACGACGGCGGCGATGACGAGGGTGCCGATCAGGGAGGCCAGCTGGAGCCGGCCGGGGCGAGCAGGGACGTCGGTGGGCACGGGGGTTCCCCGGTGCTGGGTCGGACGGGTCATCGGCGGCGGTGGTCGGAGTCGAGCCACTCCTCGAACGTCAGGTGGCCGGTGCGTCGGGGCCCGTCCCCCCCACGCAGGGCGCCGGAGGCGAGACCGGCGCCGTAGGCCCCGGGGAGGCGGAGGTCGAGGACGCGGCGGGTCGTGCCGTCGGCGGCGTACAGCTGCCGGACCATGTCGGCCAGGGTGGTGTCGCGCGGGCCGACCAGATCGGGTGCCCGGCCGGCCGGGGCCGACCCGGCGACGTCGAGCAGGTGCGCGGCGACCTCGCTGGCCGCCACCGGCCGGGTGAGCGTGCGGGGCACCAGCGTCACCGGCCCCAGGCTGGTCTGGGCGGCGACCTGCTCGGCGAACTCGTGGAACTGCGCCGTCCGCGCGATGGTGGAGGGGACCGGTGAGGTCCGCACCAGCCGCTCCTGGGCCAGCTTGCCGGCGTAGTAGGAGGTGGTGATGCCGTCGATCCCGACCACCGACAGCGCGACGTGGTGGCGCACTGCGGCACGCTCCCCGGCGGCGAGGAGGTGCCGGCTCGTGGTGGAGAAGAACCGGACCGCCTTCTGCGTCGACAGCGTGGTGGTGTTCAGCACGTCGATGACGACCTCGACCCCGGCGAGGGCGGACTCCAGGCCCGTGCCGGCCAGGACGTCCACGCCGTTCCCGCGGGTGAGCACGACCACGTCGTGGCCCCGGCGAGCGGCCTCCTCCCGCACGTGTCGTCCGACGGTGCCGGTACCACCGGCGATCGCGATCCTCATGGGTCTCCTCGGTCAGCAGGCCCGGTCGGGCCGTGGATGACGCGCCGCAGCGGCGGCCACCCGGGGTGACGAGGCAGCCCCCGGTGGTGTGAGGCGCCGGGGGCACGGCCGCTCGCCCGGGCTGCCCGGGGACCCTCCTGACATCGGGGCACCTTCTGTCGTCAGAGGCCTGGCACACCACGGAGGGAGAACCCTGACGACGGAGGAACGCCCGGTGCTCGTCACCGGC
Source organism: Desertihabitans brevis (assembly GCF_003327535.1). NCBI lineage: Bacteria > Bacillati > Actinomycetota > Actinomycetes > Propionibacteriales > Propionibacteriaceae > Desertihabitans > Desertihabitans brevis. The sequence goes on from NZ_QOUI01000006.1 coordinate 43,729, forward strand.
GCCAACGGCTACCTCGGGACGCACACCACGGCGGCCCTGCTCGAGCAGGGCCACCGGGTCCGCGCCGCGGTGCGCACGGCAGAGCGCGGGGCGGAGCTGCAACGTGACCTGCGGCGCGCCGGGGTCGACCCCGGCGGGCGCCTGGGCTGGTGCCCGGTGCGCCGGCCTGAGCGCGCCGGTCAGCTGGTGATCCGACCCTGGAAGCGGTAGCGGTCGCCCCGGTAGGCCTGCACCGTGAGCTCCAGCGGCCGGTCGTGCTGGTTGGCGGTGAGCTGGGTGGCCACCAGCAGCGGCACGTCCCCGGTGATCTCCAGCAGCCGGCGCTCCTCCTCGTCCGGCGTCCGGGCCTCCACCGAGTACTCGGCGGTGCCCGGCAGCTGCGGCGGGTCCGCGGCGCGCAGGGTGGCGTACAGCGAGGCGGTGCCGAAGTCGACCGCGGTCAGCCCGGGGCAGAGCGCCAGCGGCACCCGGTTGTGCTCCAGCGCCACCACCTGGGCGTCCAGGTAGCGCAGCCGGCGGAGCTCGAACAGGTCGGCGCCGGGCAGCATCCGCAGCCGCTCGGCCTCGTCGTGGCCGGCCGGACGGGTCCGCACCTGCAGCACCCGGGTGCCGACCTGCAGCCCGAGCCGCTGCGCGTAGTCGGCGAACCCGAGGACGTTCGGGGTCGCAGGTGCGCCCGCCCCCCGCACCGTCCAGCCCCGGCCCTGCACCGGCTCCACCAGCCCGCGGGCCTGCAGGTCGGCCAGCGCCGCCCGCACCGTCACCCGGGAGACCGCGTAACGCTCGGCCAGCGCCCGCTCCGGTGGCAACCGGTCGCCGGCCCCGGCCCGGTCGGCCTCGACATCGGCCCAGAGCCGCCGCGCGATGCGTCCGTACAGCGGCAGCGCGTCCTCGCTCAGCAGGCTCCGGGGCAGCTCGACAGGCATACCAAGACCATACCAATCGGCGGCTTTGCCAGACCGCAAGCAGACCTCTAGCCTGACGACGACCGGACGACGGAGGAGGAGCGGATGACCGACCAGGTGCCCTCGGGGCTGCACACCGACCGCGAGATCCGCCAGCAGCCGCGGCTGTGGCGCGAGCTGGCGGTCACCCTCGACACCCGTCGCGAGGAGCTCGCGGCCTTCCTGCGCCCCTGGATGGAGGACGCCACCGCCCGGGTGGTCCTCACCGGCGCCGGGACCAGCGCCTACGCCGGCCAGGTGCTCGCGCCCTGGCTGTCGCGCCGGCTGCAGCGCCGGGTCGAGGCGATCGCCACCACCGACCTGGTCGCCGCCCCGCACGAGCACCTCAGCCCCGACGTGCCGACGCTGCTGGTCTCCTTCGCCCGCTCCGGGCAGAGCCCGGAGAGCGTGGCGGCCACCGAGCTCGCCGAGCAGGTGCTGACCCGGGTCGGGCACCTCATCATCACCTGCAACCCCGACGGGCACCTGGCCCGGGCGCACGAGCGGGCCGAGGGGTCGTTCGTGCTGGTGATGCCCGAGGGCAGCAACGACCAGAGCTTTGCGATGACGTCCAGCTTCACCTCGATGACGCTGGCCGCGCTGGTCGCCCTCGGTGGGCCGCAGGAGGTCGAGGCCGTGGCGGCCGCCGCCGACGACCTGCTGGCGCGCCGCGGCGAGATCGAGGCCGTGGTGGCCGCCCGTCCCGAGCGGGTGGTCTACCTGGGCAGTGGCGCCCTGCTCGGGCTGGCCGAGGAGTCCGCGCTCAAGCTGCTGGAGCTCACCGCCGGCCAGGTGGTGGCCTGGGCGGAGTCCTCGCTGGGGTTCCGGCACGGCCCGAAGGCGATCCTCACCCCGCGGACGCTGGTCGTGGTCTACCTCTCCAACGACCCCTACACCCGCCGCTACGACCTCGACATCGTCACCGAGCTGGTGGCCCAGCTCGGGCCCGAGCAGGTGCTCGTGGTGGACGCCGACGACCGCGGCTCCGACGCCCCGCAGGGCACCCGGGTCGGGCTGGTCGGCACGGCCGGGCTGCCGGACCCCTGCTGGGGGCTGGCCGGGGTGCTGGTCGCCCAGCTGGTCGGTCAGGCCTGCTCGCTCGACCTCGGCCTGGTGCCGGACAACCCGTTCCCCACCGGCGAGGTCAACCGGGTGGTCCGAGGCGTCACCGTGCACCCGCTGACCGGCTGACCGCCTGATCGGCCGGCCCGCCGGAGGGGCCCGCACCGTCTCCGGCGAAGTGGATCCCGGCCAGATCGGCGACGTCGCGCTTCCAGGCGGTGAGGTCCCCCGGGTGGAAGTGGTCGAGGCTGCGGTGGCCGCAGGCCCGCGCCATGACCTTCATCAGCTCCACCGAGGAGTCGAAGAACCGTGCCAGCCGCTGCGCGGCCTCCTCGACGGGGAGCCGTTGGCGCAGGTGCGGCTTCTGGGTCGCGATGCCCACCGGGCAGTTGCCGGTGTGGCAGGCCCGCATCGCCAGGCACCCGATGGCCTGCATCGCCGCGTTCGAGACCGCCACCGCGTCGGCCCCGAGGGCGAGCGCCTTGAGGAAGTCCGCCGGCGTGCGGAGCCCACCGGTGATGATCAGGGAGACCTGCTCCGCACCCCGCCGGTCCAGGTGCTTCCGCGCCCGCGCCAGGGCGGGGATGGTGGGCACCGAGATGTTGTCCCGGAACAGCAGCGGCGCTGCCCCCGTGCCGCCGCCCCGGCCGTCGAGGATGACGTAGTCGACGCCGATCTCCAGGGCCGCATCGAGGTCGGCCTCGATGTGCTGGGCGGAGAGCTTCACGCCGATCGGGATGCCACCGGTGGCCGCGCGGACCTCCTCGGCGACCCGCCGGAAGTCGGCGGGTGTCGTCAGGTCGGGGAAGCGGGACGGTGAGATCGCGTCCTGGCCCTCCGCCAGTCCGCGGACGTCCGCGATCTGCCCGCTGACCTTCTGGCCGGGCAGGTGGCCCCCCGTCCCGGTCTTGGCCGCCTGACCGAGCTTGAAGTGGAACGCCTGGCACTGCGCCACCCGCTCGATGGAGTAGCCGAAACGCGCCGAGGCCAGCTCGTAGAAGTACCGGGAGCTCTCCGCGTGCTCCTCGGGGAGGACACCACCCTCACCGGAGCAGATCGCGGTGCCGGCCCGTTCCGCACCTCGCGCCAGCGCCGTCTTCGCCTCCGCCGAGAGTGCTCCGAAGCTCATGTCGGACACCAGCAGCGGGATCGCGAGCCGCACCGGACGCCGGGCGCCGGGGCCGATGGTGACCTCGGTGCCGACGGGTTCGCCGTCGAGCAGCGGCGCACGGTGCAGCTGCGCGGTCAGCAGCTGGATGTCGTCCCAGCTCGGCAGCGCCGGGCCTGGCACCCCCATCGCCTCGACCGGTCCATGGTGCCCGGTCCGGGTCAGGCCGTGGGTCGCCAGCGCCTGGATGGCCCCGTTGGCCGGCTCCTCCTCGGTCCCGGTGTGGTCGGCGTAGAGGCCCTGGTAGGCGTCGCGCTGGTACGGCTGGGGGCTCTGCTGCTCCCAGTCCGCGATCGCGTCGGCGTCGACCCACACCCGCCCACCGTCGGTCCAGTGGGCGAACCTCTGCAGATCCGCGCCCCGGTAGCGGACGTTGACGCCGGTACGGGCGGCGTAGGTGGAGCCGTGCAGACCGCAGACCAGCTGGCCGCCGCTCACGTGGCCGTCCGCCAGGAGTGCGCCACGGTGCCGGCAGCGTCCGTACATCACCGAGACCTCGTCACCGGCGTGACGCAGCACCACCAGGTCGGTGTTCCCCACCAGCGCGTAGGCGGGCTGGTCCACCACGAGGTCGTCGAACGTCGCTACCGGCGTCGCGCGCACACCCCCACCCCCCGCCCTGCGGAGGAGACGCCTGCGCGGCTCGTCAGGTCGCCGTCGTGGGCGTCGGGTCGTCCGACCTCGCCCCCTGGGCTGCTCGGCATGGTGATCCCTTCGTGTCGACGGACCGGGGAGGCGGTGTCCTCGGGTCCCGCTCCCACGCTCGACCGGGCGGCACCGTCCTCGCGTCGGTGGAAGACCCCTAGGTCGGTCGCGGAGGTCGGCGACCCGACCGGGCCCGGGCGGCGGGGGCGGGGCGAGGACGTGCTGCGCGGTCTGGCGCTGCCGGTAGTGAAGACCGTGTGGTCGGGACACGGTCAAGTGCTCAGGTGTCGTCGCGGACCACGGCGGCAGGGCCCTCCGCACGGATCCGCGCCGTGACGTCCAGGTCCTCGGCCTCGATCCGGCGGGCCTCCTCGAGCACCCGGTCGAGGTTGTCGCGGGGATCACCACCGCGCAGACGCCGGCCCTCGACGCCACGTCGGCGGCGAACGGCATGACCGTGTCCCCGCCCCAGCGGGTGGCCTCGCCGCGGGTGGTCGGTGCGGGGACGACGGGTCAGGTCATCGCACCCCCTGACCGCCTGAAGGGTTCGCTCGCTCAGCCCTCGATCGCCTCGTTGGCCGCCTGCTGGGCCTGTGCCAGCGCCTCCTCCACGGGCAGCCGGCCCAGGAACATCTCGTTGAAGAAGGGCTTCCACGCGGTCAGGGCCGCCCCGTAGCGCTCCCCAGTGGGAGCGCCGATGGACGGCTGGCGGCCCTGCTCGGCGAACTGGGAAGGGTCGACGTCCTGGCCCGACCAGTACTCCTCGAAGGCGGGCTGGGCCTCGGTCACCGCCGGCAGCGCGGCCCCGCTCGCCCCGATCGGGGCCGCCCCCTCCGGCGAGCCGAGCCACTGCAGCACCCGGGTGACGGCGTCGGCGTCCTCGGCAGCCGCGTTGCCGCAGACCACCACGTTGTTGACCACCGACACCCGACCCCGCGGTCCGGCCGGGATCGGCACGATGCCCCAGGAGAAGTCCGCGCCGTCGGCGACGTTCTTGAGGTTGTAGATGCCGGACTGGAAGACCGCGATCTTGCCCTGCAGGAACTGGTCGCGGGTGAAGTCGCCGTTGTCGTTGGTGTTGGCGGCATCGGGGGAGACCCGGTGGGTGTTGATGAGGTCGACCAGGTAGCCGAAGGCGTCGCGGCCCTCGGGGGAGTCGAAGACGAAGCGGCCCTGCTCGTCCTGGAACGCCCCTCCGGCCGAGCCGAGGAAGTTGTAGTAGATGCCCTGCAGGTCCTGGGCCGCGGAGTAGCCCCAGGTGCCGGGGTTGTCGCCGTCGAAGCCGTCCTCGTCGGCCCGCACCCCGAGGGCGTCCACGGTGAGCCGTTGCATCACCGGCAGGAAGGTGTCGCCCTCGCCGCCGCCGGGGACCCAGGTGAGGTCGGCCAGCTCGGCCGGGGTGACACCGGCGGCCTCGAGCAGCTGGGCGTTGTAGTACATCGCGATGCCGCCGTCGGTGAGCTGCGGGACGCCCCACAGCGCGCCGTCACGGGTGTACTGCTGCACCGCCGGCTCGATCCAGCCCGGGCGCTGGGCCTCGAAGTCGGCGCCGATCTCCATCAGCAGACCGTTGTCGATGTAGGGCTGGATGTAGGAGCCGTTGAGCCAGAACAGGTCGTCGGCGTTGCCGGCCTGGACGTCGGCGGTCAGCTTGGTGAAGTAGTCGGCGAACGGCACCAGCGTGGTGCGCACGGCGATGTCGGGGTTGGCGGCGGTGAAGGCGTCGAAGCTGCTGCGGTAGGCCGCCTCGACCTGCTCGTCCCACAGCCGGACGGTCACGGTGCGCTGGGCGCCGCTGCCACCGGGCTGCTGCTGGGCGGCCGGCGAGCAGCCGGCGGCGGCCGCGGCCCCGAGCCCGAGGGCGGAGCCGAGCAGGGTGCGTCGGGTCAGCGGGTGGGGGACGGGCGGGGTCATGGTGCCTCCAGGGTCGGTCGGGGTGGACGGTCGGGGGACGGGCTCAGCGGAAACCGGTGAGCGAGATCGAGCTGACGATGTGGCGCTGGAAGACGGCGAAGACGACCAGCAGGGGCGCGATCGCCACCGTGGTCGCGGCCATCACCAGCGTCCAGTTGCTGTCGTACTGGCTCTGCAGGGCGGCGGTGGCGACGGTGACGGTCTGCCAGGTGGGGCCGGTGGTGATGATCAGCGGCCAGAGGAAGGTGTTCCAGTGGGTCACCACGGTGATGATGCCCAGGGTGGCGACGATCGGACGGGCCAGCGGGACGACCACCCGCCACAGGATCGTCCAGGTGCCGGCTCCGTCGATCCGGGCGGCGTCGAGCAGGTCGGCCGGGATGCCGCGGAAGTACTCCCGCAGCAGGAACACCGCGTACGGCGAGCCGAGCACGAACGGCAGCACCAGGGCCCAGAAGGTGTTGCTCAGCCCGACCGCGGAGAACATCGTGTACAGCGGCACCACGGTGACCACCTGCGGCACCATCAGGGTGGCCAGGAACAGCCAGAACAGCCCGTCCCGACCGGGGAAGCGCAGCCAGGCGAAGGCGTAGGCGGCCATGATCGAGAACACCAGCTGGCCGACCACGACCACCACCACGACCTGGGCGGTGACGACGACGGGGGAGATGAAGCCTCCGCCGCCGAACAGCTCGGCGAAGTTCTCCCCGGTCACCGGGTCGGGCCAGGCCAGCGGGGACTGCGAGGCGAACTGGCGCGGCGTCTTGAGCGCGGTGAGGAAGCTGAGCAGGAACGGCGCCAGGGTGAGCACCGCCCCGACCACCAGCACCAGGTAGGCCAGCAGGGACGCCGGTCGCAGGGCCTCGCTCCGGCGCCGGCCGCGGGTGTCAGGAGAGGTCATAGGTCACCCGCCGGGCGAAGAAGCGCTGCTGCAGCACCGTCACCACCACCAGCACCGCGAACAGGCAGAGCGCCATCACCGCGGCCCGGCCGAGGTCGAAGGCGCCGCTGCCGAAGGCGTCGAGGTAGATCCGGGCCGCGATCACGTCGGTGGCGCCCTGCGGTCCGCCGTCGGGGGTGAGGGCGTAGATGTGGTCGAAGGCCTGGAAGCTGGCGATGACGCCGGTGACGAGGACGAAGAAGGTGGTCGGCCCGAGCAGCGGCAGCTTGATCCGCCAGAACGTCTGCCAGGCGCCGGCGCCGTCCAGGGCCGCGGCCTCGAGCAGCTGGCCGGGGATGGCGGCCAGGCCGGCCAGGAAGAACAGGGTGACGTAGCCGACCTGGGACCAGATGCTCACCGCCGCCACCGCCGGCAGCGCCAGGGCGGGTGAGGTCAGCCACTCCACCGAGGTGCCGAGCAGCGCGTTGAGCGCCCCGCCGTAGGGGGCGAAGATCCACTTCCAGACGACACCGAGGGCCAGCGGCGCGCAGATCCACGGCACCACGTAGACCACCCGGAAGAAGGCCGAGCCCGGCAGCCCGCGCGAGAGCAGCACCGCCATCAGCAGCCCCAGCCCGGTCTGGGTGGGGATGACCATCGCCACGAACAGCACCGTGACGAGCATCGAGTGGCCGAAGGTGGGCTCGGTCAGCACCCGCACCCAGTTGTCCAGGCCGACGAACGTCGGCGGGGCGAGCAGGTTCCACCGGGTCAGACTGATCCAGGCCACCACGAGGATCGGCAGGGCCAGGAAGGCGACGATGCCGGCCAGGGCGGGCGCGAGCAGCACCCAGGCCACCGGCGCGTCGCGGTTCCGGCGACGACGCGTCCGCCCCGGCGGCGGTCCCGCCGGGAGCGCGGAAGGGGTGGGCGCGGTCACCCTGCGACCCTAGTTGAAACTTCTACCGTCGGCCGGACGTGGCCGCGCCCGGCGGAGGTGGCTGCTTGACTGCCGCCATGACCTCCCCGCTCGACGTCTTCGCTGCGTTGCACGACGACCTGCTGGTGCTGCCCAACGCCTGGGACGCCGCCTCGGCCCGGCTCTTCGAGCGGGCGGGCGCCCCCGCGGTCGCCACCAGCTCCTCGGCGGTCTCGTGGGTCCACGGCGTGCCCGACGGCAACCACCTGGACGCCGACCTCGCACTGGCGGCCGCGGCCCGGGTGGTGGCGGCGGTGCGGGTGCCCGTCACCGCCGACATCGAGTCCGGCTACGCCGACGGCCCGGAGCAGGTGGCGGCCTCCGTGCGCCGGTTCGCCGACGCCGGGGTGGTCGGCATCAACCTCGAGGACGCCCGGGACGGCGCCCTGGTCGAGGAAGGACGGGCCGCCGAGGCGGTGGCGGCCGCCGCCGGCACCGGGCTGTGGGTGAACGCGCGCACCGATGTCTACCTGCTCGGCGGCACGGGGGAGGAGGCCTTCGCCGAGACGGTGTCGCGGGCCGCGGCGTACGTGGCGGCCGGGGCGGGCAGCGTCTTCGTCCCCGGGCTGCTCGACCTGGCGGTGCTCGCCCGGCTCACCGCCGCGATCGCCGCCCCGGTCAACGTGCTCGCCGCCGCCGGCGGACCGACGGCCGCCCAGCTGCGGGCGGCCGGTGTCCGCCGGATCAGCGTCGGCAACGACGTCGCCTCCCTCGCCTACGCGACGGCGGTGGCCTCCGCCCGCGACATCCTCGAACACGGCCGCTTCGACTCACTGGCCGGCGGGCTCGACTTCGGCGACATGCAGACCCTCTGGCACGCCGGCTGAGGGCGGCTCAGGCGTCGACCCGCAGCCCCCGCTCCCGCAGCGCGACGAGGGTGGCCGCGTCGGGGTGAGCGAGACGAACGCGAGGCGCTCGAGGGCGGGCAGCAGCGCCAGGTCGTCCCACGAGCCGATGTCGAAGGTCGCGTCCTCGCCGTCCCACCACGGGGCGACCTGCTGGTAGATCTCGTTACCCGCGTCGACCACCAGCTCGCGGACGCGGTCGGCCAGCGCCTGCTCGATCGGCAACCCCGCGAAGTAGTCCAGCACCTCCGGCACCGGACGGCCGGCCTCCCGCTCGAGGTCGGTCGTGCGGGCGTCGTACCAGCGGGCGAACTCGGCCAGCGAGAAGGTCGGGGTGTGCTCCTGCTGCCGGTACATCAGCTCGTCCACGACGGCCAGCTCGAGGTTGAGGTCGGTGAAGCGCAGCACCGGGCCGGTGGCCGGAGGGAGGAGGTACTTCTCCCGCGGCACGGGCGGCGGCGCCGGTGCCGCCGCCCGACAGCTCGATGCCTGCCGTCGCGGGCGAGCCGTCGACCAGGAAGGTGCCGGCGAAGGTCGAGCGTGGGGCGAGGTCGGGGGGTCGGGCTCGGGCTGCAGCTGCAGGCAGAGCGTCGTGACGTGCTCCTCGTCGGCCGCGTGGGCGAAGATGCCGTGCTCGTGCCAGGTCAGCACCGTGCCCCGGGTGCCGGCCCACCGTCCGGGCCGGCCCCACCGCTCGGCGAGCAGGCCACGGGGACGGGGAACGAGACCACGACCCCCTCGAGGGAGAGCTCGCGGTGGTCGACGGGGGTCGGCCGTGCCATGGCGTCACCGTCGCGGCGGCGTGGTCGGCGGCGCCTCAGCGCAACCCGGTGGTCGCCAGGCCCTGCACGAAGTAGCGCTGGAAGACCAGGAACAGCACCACCAGCGGCGCGGTGGCGAGCAGCGTCATCGCCATCAGTGCGCCGTGGTCGGTGAGGTACTGGCCCTGCAGGAACTGCAACCCGATCGGCAGGGTGAACAGCGCCGGGTCGCGCAGCACGACCAGCGGCCACAGGAAGTCGTTCCACTGGTACATCAGCGCGAGCAGGGTGAGCACGGCGATCAGCGGCCGGCACAGCGGCAGCACGATGCTCCAGAACACCCGCGGCGTCGACGCCCCGTCCACCCGGGCCGCCTCGACCAGCTCGGTGGGGATCGCCATCAGGAACTGCCGGGCCAGGAAGATGCCGAAGGTGGCCGCCGCCCCGGGCAGGATCACCGCCCAGAAGGTGCCCACCAGGCCGAGGGAGCTGACCAGCCGGAACTGGGGCACGAGGATCGCCTGGGCGGGGATCATCATGGTGGCCAGCAGCAGCAGGAACACCGGCGTCCGGCCCGCCCAGCGCAGCTTGGCGAAGGCGAACCCGCCGGTCAGGCTGACCGTCACGCTGAGCACGGTGGTCACCCCGGCCACCGCCACCGAGTTGGCGAACCACGACCCCACCGGCCAGGCGGCGAACACCCGGGTGAAGTTGTCCAGGGTGGGCTCGGACGGCCACAGCCGCAGCGTCTGGGAGTAGGCCGAGCCGGAGGAGAACGCCGTCACCAGCATCACCCACAGCGGGAACACCATGACGACCGCGACCAGCACCGCCGCCACCACCCGCAGCGTCCACCCGACCCGCCGGCGTCCGGGACGTCCGGGGGCGCGGGCCGTGCGCGCCCGCGCGTCCACCACCGTCAGGCCGCGGGTCGGCACCGTGGCGACCATCACAGCGCCCCGTCCCGGGCCGCCCGGCTGCGCCGCCACTGCACCAGGGTGAAGACCATCGTCAGCACGAACACCACCACGCCGATCGCCGCGCCGTAGCCCTGGTCGCGGGCCGGGCCGAAGGCGGTGTCGTAGGCGTAGGTGCCCAGCACCTCGGTGGCCGACCCCGGTCCGCCGCCGGTGAGCACGAAGACGGTGTCGAAGACGTTGAACGAGTAGATGACGCTCATGATCAGGAGGAAGAAGGTGGCCGGGCCGAGCAGCGGCAGGGTGACGTGGTGGAACCGCTGCCACCCGCTGGCTCCCTCCACCTGGGCGGCCTCGTGCAGCTCCGGCGGGACGGCCTGCAGCGCGGCCAGGTAGATGATCATGCAGAACCCGACCCGGACCCACAGCGTGATCAGCACCACCGAGGCGAAGGCGGCCGGGCCGGAGGACTGCCACGGCACCACCGGCAGCCCGAGCGCCAGCGCCAGCGCCCGCAGCACCCCGCTGGTCTCGTTGAACAGCAGGCTGCCGATCAGCCCGACCGCGACCCCGGAGATCACCAGCGGCAGGTAGACGACGGTGCGGAAGAGCGGCCGCGCGGGCAGCACCGAGTTCATCAGCAGCGCCAGCGCCAGCCCGATCGCCATGCTGCCCGGCACGGTGACCAGCGCGAACAGCGCGGTGTTGAGCAGCGAGCGGAAGAACGTCGGGTCGGCGGCCATGGTGGCGAAGTTGGCCAGGCCGACCCAGCCGACCTCACCGCTGAGCGGGGCGATCTCGGTCAGCGAGAAGACCAGCGCCAGCCCCATCGGCAGCACCAGGAACAGCCCGGCCAGCAGCACCACCGGACCGGCGAACAGCGGCGCCGACCGGTCGCCACGACCCTGGCGGCGCACGCCGGGGACGGACGGCGCGCTCACCCCAGCGCCCCGTCCACGGCCGCGGCCAGGGCGTCCACGGTGGCGGCGGCGTCCCGGCCGCCGAGGAAGGCCTGCTCCAGCTCCTCGCCCAGCAGCGCGTTGATCCGCCCGAAGGCCGGCACCGTCACCTGGCGGACCTGCTCGGCGGTCAGCGTGGTGGCCTGCTCGACGAAGGTCGGCATCAGGTCGGGCCGCACCTCGAAGGCGAGCTCGGTCTCGGTCAGCGCGGTCAGCGTCGGCAGCTGGCCGGTGGCCTCGCAGTAGCGGCGCATCTGCTCCTCCTCGGCGATGAAGGCGCAGAACCGCGCGGCGGCCCCGGTGTTCGGGCCGTCGGCGGCGGCCACCACGGCGTTCCCGCCGAGGTCGCTGGCCGCCTCGACGTCGCGCGGCATCGGCAGCACCCCGTACTCGAAGTCAGCACCCGTGTCGATCGTCGGCAGCGAGAAGTCGCCGACGAAGGCCATCGCGGCCGTCCCGGCCACGAACTCGTCGCTGGCGTAGGTGGTCGCCTGGGTGGAGGTGTTGCGGGCCACCCACTCCTCGGTGAAGAAGCGCTGGGTGAACTCGACCGCGCGGCGGCCCTCGTCGCTGGCGACCGCGGCGGCGTCCAGACCGCGGGTGAGCAGCCGACCGCCGGCCTGGAACAGCCAGGACAGCCAGCGGTAGGCCCCCGCCGCCTGCCAGTTGTAGACGAACGGGTACTGGTCGGCGCCGGTGACACCCTTGAGCCGCTCGGCCACCTCGGCCAGCTCCGCCCAGCTCCACGCCTGCTCCAGACCGGTCGGGACGTCGGTGATGCCGGCTGCCTCGAACGCGTCGGTGCGGTAGAGCACGGCGGTGGTGTCGATCTGGTGCGGGACGCCGTAGGGCACCTGGTCGACCACCACCGCCTCGTACAGCCCGGGCACGAACTCCCCGGCGCGGGCGCCGATCGTCTCCGACAGGTCGAGCAGCACGCCCTGGCTGGTGTAGAGGCCGATGTCGATGTAGGAGACCCGGAACAGGTCCGGCGGGTCGCCGGCCTGGAACCGGGAGTCGATGTTGGTGGAGATGTCGGCGTAGGGGACCGTCTGGGTCTCCACGCGGATGTCGGGGTTGGCCTCCTCGAAACGGCTGATCAGCGCGTCGGAGGCGGCCTTCTCGGCGTCCCCGGACCAGTTGACGAAGGTCAGCGTGGTCTGGCCCCGCGAGGCCTCACCACCACCCTGCCCGGTGAATCCCGCGCACCCGCCGAGCGCGGCGGCCCCCAGACCCGCACCCCCCAGCAGCAAGCTCCGACGGTCGATCATGACCTCTCCTCACCCGTGCGGTCGCCCAGCCCACCCCGTCGTCCGGCGCGGTACCCGCGTGCGGATGCAGCCACACCCGCGCCCGAGCCGACGACCGGGCTGGGCTGCGGCACCGGCGACTACAGTGACGCGGTGCCCTCGCAGCTGCCCGACGGCGAACCCGTGCCCGCCGACGGCAGCCTGCCCCCGTCGGCGCTGGCCGAGCTGCCCGGCACCCCGCTCGGGCTCTACCTGCACGTGCCGTTCTGCGCCACCCGCTGCGGCTACTGCGACTTCAACACCTACACCGCCGACGAGCTCGGCAGCGCCCCCGGCGCCAGCCGGGCCGGCTACGTCGACGCCGCGCTGTCCGAGCTCGACCTCGCCGCCAGGGTGCTCGGCCCCGGCGCCCCGGCGGTGGACACGGTCTTCGTCGGCGGCGGGACGCCCACGCTGCTGCCACCGGACGACCTGGGCCGGCTGCTGGCCGGCGTCCGGGACCGGTTCGGGCTGACCGACGACGCCGAGGTGACCACCGAGTCCAACCCGGAGTCGGTGGACGCCGCCGGGCTGGCCCGGCTCCGCGAGCACGGGTTCACCCGGGTCTCGTTCGGCATGCAGTCCGCGCGCCCGCACGTGCTGGCGGTGCTCGACCGGGTGCACTCGCCGGGACGCCCGCAGCAGGCGGTCGCCGAGGCCCGGGCCGCCGGCTTCGAGCACGTCTCCCTCGACCTCATCTACGGCACGCCGGGGGAGACCCTGGAGGACTGGCGGGCCAGCCTGGAGGCGGCGCTGGATGCCGGCCCCGACCACCTCAGCGCCTACGCGCTCATCGTCGAGGACGGCACCCGGCTGGCCGCACGGATCCGCCGCGGCGAGGTGGCGGTGCCCGACGACGACGACCTGGCCGACAAGTACCTGCTGGCCGAGGAGCTGCTCACCGCCGCCGGGTTCAGCGCGTACGAGGTGAGCAACTGGGCCCGCACCCCGGCCGACCGCTGCCGGCACAACCTGGCCTACTGGCGGGGCACCAGCTGGTGGGGCGTCGGGCCGGGCGCGCACAGCCACGTCGGCGGGGTGCGCTGGTGGAACGTCAAGCACCCGGCCCGCTACGCCGCCGCGCTGGCCGCGGGACGCTCACCCGGCCACGCCCGCGAGGTGCTGGACGCCGGAGCCCGGCGGGTCGAGCAGGTGCTGCTGCGCATCCGGCTGTCCGAGGGCCTGGAGCAGCGCTGGCTGACCGCCACCGAGCGGGCCCGGCTGCCCGGGCTGGAGGCCCGCGGGCTGGTGCGGCTGGAGGCCGACCGGGTGGTGCTCACCCTGGACGGGCGGTTGCTGGCCGATGGCGTGGTCCGCGAGCTGCTGGACTGACGCCGGTCGCAGTCCCTCGGTCCACGGTCGGGGACGGGTCGGGGAGCGGTGGGTCCCGAGCCGGATGCCCCCGGGCGGCTGCGCCGCTGGGATGGCTGTGTGACCGAGATCCTCGACGCCTTCCTCGACGCCGTGCTCACCCTGGCGGGCTCCCCGCTGGTGCTGCTGGTGGTGCTCGCGCTGGCGGCGCTGGACGGGCTGCTGCCGCCGCTGCCCAGCGAGTCGGTGGTGGTGGCGCTGGCGGCGGTCTCGGTCAGCACCGGTGAGCCCTCGCTGTGGCCGCTGATGGCGGTCGCCGCGCTCGGGGCCTGGGTGGGGGACAACCTGGGCTACGGGGTGGGACGCCGGTGGGGGCCGCGGTTCCTGCGCGGTCCGCGCCGGGCGGCGCTGCGCGAGCGGGCCGCCCGCGGGCTCGACCGGCGGGGGGCGGCGATGATCTTCACCGCCCGCTACATCCCGGTCGGGCGGGTGGTGGTCAACCTCACCGCCGGCAGCACCGGCTACCCCCGCGGCCGCTTCGCCGCGGTGTCGGGAGCGGCCGCGCTGACCTGGGCCGTCTACTCGACCCTGATCGGGGCGCTGGCCGGGCACTGGTTCACCGACCGCCCGCTCAACGCCGTCCTGGTCGGGGTCGCCGGGGCCCTGGTGCTCGGCACCGTGGTCGACCTGCTGCTCGGCCGCCGGCTGCGCCGTCTCGACGAGGCGGGTACGCCCGGGCAGCCGGTGGGCGTGGCGCACCGCCCTCCGGGGCAGGGCTGATCTAGCATCCCGGGGTGCCTTCCCCCTCCGACCGCTACCGCACCGACGTGCTCCGCCCCGGCTGGCAGCAGCAGGGGCGCAAGACCTCGGTCGACCACGTGCTGAGCAAGGACCTGGTGGTCGAGGACGCCGGCAGCGGGTTCTGCGGGGCGGTGGTGCACTGGGAGAACGGGCTCGTGGTGCTGGAGGACCGCCGCGGCACGCGCCGCAGCTTCCCGCTCGGGGCGGGATTCCTGCTCGAGGGGCAGCCGGTGGCGCTGCGGGCACCGTCGCGCTCCACCCAGGCCCGGGCGACCCGCTCGGCCACCCACACCGCGTCCGGCTCCCGGGTCGGCACCCGCCAGGTCACCCGGGTCGCGCTGCCCAGCCGGATCTACGTCGAGGGCCGCCACGACGCCGAGCTGGTGGAGAAGATCTGGGGCGACGACCTGCGCCACGTCGGCGTGGTGGTGGAGTACCTCGGCGGCATCGACGACCTGCCGGCCCTGGTGGCGGAGTTCGCCCCCGCCCGCGGCCGCCGGCTCGGGGTGCTGGTCGACCACCTGGTGCCCGGCTCCAAGGAGTCCCGGATCGCCGAGCAGGTGGCCGCCAGCCGTTTCGGCGGCTACGTCATGGTCACCGGCCACCGCTTCATCGACATCTGGCAGGCCGTCCGCCCCGAACGCCTCGACGTCGCCGCCTGGCCCGACGTCCCGCGCGGGGAGGACTGGAAGAAGGGCACCTGCGCCCGGATGGGCTGGCCGCACCGCGACCAGGCCGACATCGCCCGCGCCTGGCAGCACGTGCTGGGCCGGGTGCGCAGCTGGGACGACCTCGACCCGCGGCTCAACACCGAGGTCGAGAAGCTCATCGACTTCGTCACCCAGGACCACCTCGGGGAGGACTGAGCGGTGTCCGCAGCAGGACGTCCGGACCTCGTCCTCGCCGGCGCGCTGGTGGTCGACGGCACCGGCGCCGAGCCGGCCGTGACCGACGTCGCGGTGGCCGGCGACCGGGTGCTCGCGGTCGGCCCCGGCTGGCGCGACCGGGGCGGTGAGGTCGTCGACGGGCAGGGGCTGGTGCTGTGCCCGGGATTCATCGACCTGCACTCCCACGCCGACTTCACCGTGGAGGCGCACCCGGCCGCCGACACCCAGCTCGCCCAGGGCGTCACCACCCTGGTGGTGGGCAACTGCGGGTTCAGCCCGTTCCCGGTCGACGACGCCGGCTGGGTGCGCCGCGCCACCCGCTTCCTCGGCACCGAGCTCGGCTGGAGCTGGACCGACGCGGGCGGGTTCACCGCCGCGGTGGAGGCGGCCCGTCCCGCGGTCAACGTCGTCACCCAGCTCGGGCTGGGCTCGCTGCGCGCGGCCGTGGTCGGTGCCGACCAGCGCGCGGCCACCGCCGAGGAGCTGGACCGGATGCGGGCCCTGGTGGACGCCGCCGCCACCGCCGGGGTGGCCGGGGTCAGCACCGGCCTGGTCTACGCCCCGGGCAGCTACGCCGACGAGGCCGAGCTGCGGGCACTGCTGGCGGTGGCGGCCGGTCGCGGGCTGCTGCACAGCACCCACATCCGCGGCGAGTCGGCCGACCTGCTGACGGCGGTCACCGAGGCCCTCGACCTCTCCCGCGCCACCGGGGTGCGGCTGGAGCTGTCCCACCTCAAGTCGGTCGGCCCCGCCCACCACGGACGGGTCGGCGCCGCCCTCGACCTGCTCGACGAGGCGGTCGCCGAGGGCCTGGACGTGCAGGCCGACGTCTACCCCTACACCGCGACCTCGACCACCCTGATGTCACGGCTGCCCGGCTGGGCGCTGGACGGCGGGCCGGAGGCGATGCAGCAGCGGCTGCGCGACCCCGCCACCCGGCGCCGGGTGGCCGCCGAGGTCGAGGAGGCCAGCGGGCGCGCCTTCGACCCGGCCGGGGTGGTCCTCGCCGCGGTCAGCGACGGCCCCTGGGCCGGAGCGGTGGGCCGCAGCCTGACCGAGCTGGCCGCCGAGCACGGCAGCACCAGCACCGAGGTGCTGCTCGACGTGCTGGCCGCGCACGGCGCCGGGGTCGGCATCGTCAACCACGCGCTGGCCGAGGACGACGTCGTGCAGGTGCTGCGCCACCCGCGGGTGGCGGTGGCCAGCGACGGCTGGGTGCTGCGCCCCGAGGGCACCGACCAGCCGCACCCGCGCAGCTTCGGCACCTTCGCCCGGGTGCTCGGCCGCTACGTCCGCGAGCTCGGCGTGCTGGAGCTCGCCGAGGCGGTGCACAAGATGAGCGGGCTGCCGGCGCGCCGGCTCGGGCTGGAGGACCGGGGCGTGCTGCGTCCCGGGGCGGTGGCCGACCTGGTGCTGCTCGACCCGGCCACCGTCACCGACCGCTCGACCTACGCCGAGCCGTACCGGCTGGCCGAGGGCGTCTCCCGGGTGTGGGTGGCCGGACGTCCCGCCTGGGCCGACGGCGCCGTCACCTCCGAGCGGGCCGGCCGCTGGCTGCCCGGCCCGGGCCACCGTCCCGCCGCCTGAGCCCCGTCCCGCCCCGGCACACACTTTCGTGCACCGGCACACACCTTCGTGCACCGGCACCCCTGCTGCAGCAGGTGTGCCGCCCGACGACGGTGTGTGAAGGGGCCTGACCCGTCTCCATCCTTCGATGGAGGTCGGGAGGACCCGTCGTCCGGCTCTCGTGGCACCCCCGCCCCGGTTCCTAGCGTCGGGGTCATGATCACCACCGACCCCAACCCTCCGACCACCCGCTCCGGCGGGCTCGCCGGCGTCGTCCGGCGGCACCCGCTGCTGAGCTTCTTCCTGCTGGCCAACCTGCTCAGCTGGGCGGCCTGGACGCCCTACGTGCTCTCGCAGAACGGCCTCGGCCTGTGGGCGTTCCGCTTCCCCGAGGTGCTCGGCACCAGCCAGCTCCTCGGCATGCTGCCCGGGGCCTACCTCGGGCCGATCTTCTCCGCGTTCCTCGTCACCGCGGTGGCCGACGGCCGGGCCGGGCTGCGCCGCTGGGTCGGCCGGCTGTGGCGCTGGCGGGTCCGCTGGACCTGGTACGCCGTGGCCCTGCTCGGCGTCCCGGCGGTGCTCACGCTGGCCGGACTGGTCTTCTCCGGCGGCGACGTCCGCGCGCCGTCGGTGCTGGTGCTGGTGGCCTACCTGCCCGGTCTGGTGCTGCAGCTGCTGACCACCGGTCTGGCCGAGGAGCCGGGCTGGCGCGACTTCGCCCTGCCGCGGCTGCAGGACCGGTTCGGGCCGCTGGGCGCCTCCCTGCTGCTGGGCCCGCTGTGGGCCGTCTGGCACCTGCCGCTGTTCCTCACCGAGTGGGGCGGCTGGCCCGACCTGCACTGGACCCGTCCGCTGGTCTTCGTCCTCTTCTGCGTCTCGTTCAACTTCGTGATGTCGTGGGTGTTCAACCGCACCGGGCAGAGCCTGCCGCTGGCGATGCTCACCCACGTCAGCGTCAACAACTTCTCCTCGATCGTGTGGAGCGAGATGTTCCCCGCCCTCGACGCCGACACCACCCTGCTCGCCCAGGCCGTCGCCGCGGTCGCGGTCGCCGCGGTGGTGCTCGTCGGCACCCGCGGCCGGCTTGGCTACCGGCCCGACCCGCAGCACTAGGGTGCGTGCCGTGAGCGTCGTGCGCGCCGACCGGCCGGCTCCCGGGGCCACCGACCTGCTGGTGGCCGCGGGGTGCTGGCTGGTGGTCGTGGGGGTGCTGCTCGCGCTGCCGCTGCTGGCCGCCGCCGAGCCGGGGACGCCACCGCTGCCCGCCCCGGGCGGACCCGGCTGGTGGTCCGGGCTGGGCACCCTCACCGCCCAGGCCGTCGCCCTGGTGCTGGCCGGCCGGTCCCCGCGGGTGGTGCTGGGGGTCGTGGCCCTGCTCCCGCTGCCGCTGGCGCTGGCCGGCACCGGCGAGCTGTTCAGCCTCACCAGCACCCCGGTCGCCGTCGCGGTCTTCCTCGCCGTGCTCCGCCGCCCGCTGCGGGCGCTGGTCGTGCCGCTGGTGCTCGCCGGGCTGGCGGTCACGGCGGGGGAGGCGGTCAACACGCTGACGGTCGGTGCCGCCGGTCCGCTGACGGCCGTCGGGCTCGGCGTCGTGCAGGCCCTGGGAGCCCTCGGCGCCCCGCTGCTGCTCGCGGTCGCCGTGGTCGGACGCCGGGAGGCCCGCGACGCCCGCCGGGAGGAGCTGCGGGCCGTCCGCCGGGAACGGGACGCGCTGGTGCGGGCGGCGGTCGCGGAGGAGCGCACCGCGATGGCGCGCGAGCTGCACGACATCGCCGCCCACCACCTCTCCGGCATCGCGCTGGTCGCCGCCGCCCTGGACCGCCAGATCGAGACCGACCCGGCGACCGCGCGGCGGTCGGTGGCGCAGGTGCGCGAGCAGACCACCGCGGTGCTGGCCGATCTGCGCCGGTTGGTCGGGCTGCTGCGCACCGACACCGAGGCCATCCGGGCGGCGGAGTCGGTGGCCGCGATAGCGACGCTGGTCGAGCGGCGTCGGGAGGCCGGGACGGCGGTCGAGCTCGTCACCCGGGCCGCCGCCGACGACGCTCCGCTGGCCGCGGGTGTCGGCCCGGTGGCCCAGCTCGCCGTGTACCGGATCGCCCAGGAGGCGCTGGCCAACGCCGCCGGCCACGCCGCCGGTGCGCCGGTCCGGGTCGAGGTCGACGACCGTGACCCCGGCGCTCTCGTGCTGACGGTGACCAACGGCCCCGGCGGCACCGACCGCGAGGGGCCGTCCGGGTTCGGCCTGGTCGGGATGCGCGAGCGCGCCGACCTGCTGGGCGCGGAGCTGCACTCCGGGCCCACCGCCGACGGGGGCTGGCAGGTGCGGGTGCGGATGCCCCGGGCCGACCGGTCCACCGCGCCCACGGGGGTGAGCCGGTGATCCGGGTGCTGGTGGCCGACGACCAGGCACTGGTGCGCGCTGGTCTGTCGGCCCTGCTCGACGCCGAACCCGACCTCGAGGTCGTCGGGCTGGCCGAGGACGGCACCTCGGCGCTGGCGATGGCCGACGAGCTGGCTCCCGACGTGGCGTGCCTCGACATCCGGATGCCCGGGTTGGACGGGATCGAGGTGACCCGCCGGCTGACCGCGCGCGAGCGGCCCGTCCCGGTGCTGGTGCTCACCACCTTCGACCTCGACGACTACGTCTTCGGGGCGCTCGAGGCCGGAGCGGCCGGGTTCCTGCTCAAGGACGCCGACCCGACCACCATCGTCGAGGCGGTCCGCCGGGTGGCCGCCGGCCAGGGCACCCTCGACCAGGGGCTGACCCGGCGGGTGCTGCGCGAGTTCGCCAGCCGCCGCAGCCTGCAGCCGGTGACCGCCGGCCGGGCCGCGGAGGAGCTGACCGCCCGCGAGCACGACATCCTGCTGCTGCTGGCCCGCGGCATGTCGAACGAGGAGATCGCCGCCGAGCTGGTGGTCGAGGTCTCCACGGTGAAGTCGCACCTGGCCCGGATCCTGCCCAAGCTCGGCGTCCGCTCCCGGTTGCAGGCGGTGGTGTGGGCCTACCAGAACGGGGTGGTCGTCGTCGACGGCCGGTGAGTGCGGTCAGGACGCCGGAGGAGCGGTGGAGCTGCGGGTGACGAGCCGGACGTCCAGCACCACCCGGCCGCGGTGGGTCGGGTCGGCCAGCATCTGCGCGGCCAGCCGGCCCTTCTCCAGGATCGGCTGCGCCACCGTGGTCAGCCCGTGGTGGGCGGCCTCGTCGATGTCGTCGAAACCGCACACCGAGACGTCCTCGGGCACCCGCAGCCCCCGCTCCAGCAGCTCGTGGCGGGCGCCGATCGCCAGCACGTCGCTGAGCCCCACCACCGCGGTCGGGGGCGGGTCCAGGGCGGCGATCTCGGCGGCGGCCAGCCGCCCGGCGTCGAAGGAGTTGTAGTCGGCGGCGAAGACGACCGACTCCACCCCGGGCATCGCCTCGACCAGCCCGAGCAGCCGCTCGGGGTAGGACAGCTCGGCCAGCGAGTCGACCCGTCGCACGCCCGAGCCGTCGGGGGCGTATCCGCCGGTGACGCAGGCGATCCGCCGGTGGCCCAGCGCGTGCAGGTGCTCGCCCAGCAGCCGCCCGGCCAGCCGGTCGTCGATGGCCACCGAGAAGTCCCCGGAGCGGGCGTAGGTGGAGATCACGGGCAGCCCGCGCCGCTTGGCGTGGTCGAGCACCACGTGGTCGGAGTCCATGCAGAGGGTGATGATGCCGTCGATGTTGGCCCGCTGGACCGCCCCGATGTCGGGGTGGCCGGACGGGTCGGTGGCGCTGAGCAGCAGCACGCTGACCCCCTCGGCCTCGGCCACCTGGCTGACCCCGACGAGGAAGCCGATGGCGTAGGGGTCGGAGAAGGCGTAGGAGAGCTGGTCGGCCAGCAGGACGCCGAGCGCCCCGGCCCGACCCGAGCGCAGCGACCGCCCGGCCGCGCTCGGACCGGCGTAGCCCAGCTCCTCGGCGGTGGCGAGGATCCGCTCGCGCAGCTGCACCGACAGCTGGCCGGGACGGTTGTAGGCGTTGGAGACGGTGGACGGGGACACCCCGCAGGCGTCCGCGATGGTGCGGATCGTGATCCGGGCCATCGGCCTCCCTCCGTGGTCGGGGCCTCGCGGCATTGTCGGTGCTGGCGTCCACGGGCGCAAACACCCCGCGGACATCTGGTTGGCTGGGGGCCATGGACACCGACGAGGTGCTGCAGCTGATCCACCGGGTCGCCGAGACCGTGGTCACCCCCCGCTGGCGGGCCCTCGGCGAGGCCGAGGTCTCGGAGAAGGGCCCGGGCGACTACGTCACGGTGGCCGACCACGAGGCGGAGGTGGCGCTGACCGAGGCGCTGTCGCGGGCCCACCCCGGCGCCCTGGTGGTGGGGGAGGAGGCGGTCTCGGCCGACGCCTCGGTGCTGGACGGCCTGGCCGAGGCCGAGCAGGCCTGGGTGATCGACCCGATCGACGGCACCGGCAACTTCGTCCGCGGATCGGCCGACCACGCGGTGATGGTGGCCGAGCTGCGTCGCGGGGAGGCCGTCCGGGGCTGGATCCACCAGCCGCAGCACCAGCGCTCCTTCGTGGCCGAGCGCGGTGCGGGGGTCACCCTCGACGGCACCCCGCTGGCACCGCGCACGGTCGGCGGCGACCCGGCCGGCTGGCGCGGGGTCAGCTCACGGCGCCGCTGGCGCGACGGCGACTTCCCGCCGCTGGGCCCGATCGGGGACACCTGGTGGTGCTGCGGGATCGACTACCCCAAGCTGCTGACCGGTGAGATCGACTACCTCGTCTACGCCTCGCCCAAGCCCTGGGACCACGCCCCGGGGACGCTGATGGTGCGTGAGCTCGGCGGCGAGGCCACGCTGCTGACCGGCCAGACCTACCGGCCGGGTCTGGGCGGCGCCCCGCTGGTGGTCGGCGCCGACGTCGACCTCACCGCCACTGCCGTCGACGCCCTCAACGCCGGCTCGCCCGCCTGACCAGGTGGAACCGCGCAGGGGGGAGGGGAGTCAGCGCCCGAGCAGGGGGAGCTGCGGGGGGTCCGGCCGGACGCCGGCGGCGACCAGGCGGGCGTGCGCGACCGGCACCCCCTCGGCGACGTGCTCGGCCGGGAAGGGCCAGCGGCCCTCGGCCACCGCCCGCTCCGCCGGGACGCCGGCGCGCACCAGCCGTTCGACCTCCCCGGCCACGGCCGCCACCTGACCGCGCTGGAGCATGAGGTCCTGCACCGTCATCACCGGCCCGTGCCCGGGGACGGCGCGGACGTCGCCGCGGGCCACCAGCCCGAGCACCGCGTCCAGGGTGGCCGCCCACTCCTCGGGCACCGAGTCCGGCCCGAACCAGGGCGCGGGGGAGCCGTCGACCGGCGAGGGCGCCGACTCGGCCAGGTCGCCCACGAACACCACGCGCGCGTCGGGGACCACCACGACCACGTCGCTGCGGGTGTGCCCGACCCCGAGGTGGGCCAGCTCCACCCAGCGCGCGCCCAGGTCGACCCCGGCGGCCAGCGCGAACGGCCGGCTGGGCGTGCGCAGGTCGCCGGGGTCGACACCCAGCTCGGCGGCGCGCGCCCGCGCCGGGGCCGACGCCAGCTCGTCGGCCAGCCCCTCGTGGCCGAAGGTGTCGACGTCGTCGAAGGCGGCCAGCCCGAAGGCGTGGTCGGAGTGCGCGTGCGTGACCACCACCGCCCGCACCGGCAGCCCGGTCAGCCGCTCGGCCGAGGCCCGCAGCGCCGCTCCCTGCGCGGGGGTGGAGCCGGTGTCGACCACCAGCAGCCCGTCCCCGCCGGCCACCAGCCCGATGGTGACGGCGTCCGGCTCCAGCACGCCCGTCCAGACCCGGTCGGCCACCTCGACCCAGGTGCCCGGCCCGGCCGCCGACCCGTCACCCGGGACGTCCCCGTTGTTCGCCATAGCGGTTAGACTGGCACTCGACCCAGACGAGTGCCAGTCCTGCGGTAGACCGACCGCGGGCCCACGGGGAGGAGGCCACGTGCTCGACGACCGCAAGCTGCAGGTGCTGCGCGCCATCGTCTCCGACTACGTCTCCAGCCAGGAGCCGGTCGGCTCCAAGGCGCTGGTCGAGCGGCACAACCTCGGCGTCTCCCCGGCCACCGTCCGCAACGACATGGCGGTGCTGGAGGACGAGGGCTACATCACCCAGCCGCACACCAGCGCCGGCCGCATCCCCACCGACAAGGGCTACCGGCTCTTCATCGACCGGCTGGCCGGGGTGAAGCCGCTGTCGCCGGCCGAGCGCCGCGCGATCAGCACCTTCCTCTCCGGCGCCCTCGACCTCGACGACGTCGTGGGCCGCACCGTGCGGCTGCTGGCCCAGGTGACCCGGCAGGTCGCGATCGTGCAGTACCCGGTGCTGAGCTCGGCCTCGGTGCGCCACGTCGAGCTGGTCTCGCTCGGGGGCGACCGGGTGCTGGTCATCATGATCAGCAGCACCGGCAAGGTCGACCAGCGCCCGGTCGAGGTGCCCGGCATCACCGAGGACGAGCTGGCCCAGCTCCGCGGCATCCTCAACGCCGCGCTGGCCGGGACCTCCCTGGCCGACGCCGCCGCCGCGCTCGGCACGCTGGACGACCAGCTGCCCCCGCCGCTGTCCGCGGCCGGCACCCAGGTCAGCAGCGCGCTGCTGGAGATCCTGGGCACCTCCACCTCCACCCGGGTGGTGGTGGGCGGGGTGCCCAACCTGACCCGCTTCGGGGCCGAGTTCGAGACCACCGTCAAGCCCGTGCTCGAGGCGCTGGAGGAGCAGGTGGTGCTGCTCAAGCTGCTCGGGGAGGCCGCCACCCCCGGCGACGTCACGGTGCGGGTCGGGCACGAGAACCCCTACCGTGAGCTGCAGACCACCTCGCTGGTGGCCAGCGCCTACGGCAGTGACGGCGACATCTGGGCCAGCCTGGGGGTCGTCGGCCCGACCCGGATGGACTACCCCTCGACGATGGCCTCGGTGCGGGCCGTGGCCAGGTACGTCGGCCGCTTCCTGGCCGAGGGCTGAGCCCCGCACACGACCGAACGAATCTGCCCACGGCTGAAGGACGAACCACACGACGATGAGCACTGACTACTACGAGGTCCTCGGCGTCTCCCGGGACGCGACCGACGAGCAGATCAAGAAGGCATACCGCCGGATGGCGATGAAGGTGCACCCCGACGTCGCCCAGAGCGCGGACGCCCACGAGAAGTTCAAGCAGATCAACGAGGCCTACGAGACCCTCAAGGACCCCCAGAAGCGCCACATCTACGACCGCGGCGGCGACCCCAACCAGATGGGCGGGTTCGGCGGTGCGGGCGGTTTCGGGGGCGCCGGCGGGTTCGGCGGGGCCGGCTTCGACTTCACCAACCTGGTGGACGCGATGTTCGGCCAGCAGACCTCCCGGGGGCCCCGCTCGCGGGTCCGTCGCGGCCAGGACGCCCTGGTCCGGCTGCAGCTCGACCTGGCCGAGGCCGCCTTCGGGATCACCAAGTCCGTCAAGGTCGACACCGCGGTGCTGTGCACGGTGTGCAACGGCAAGGGCTCGGCCGACGGCAGCGAGCCGACCCGCTGCAGCACCTGCCACGGGCAGGGCGACGTCACCACCGTGCAGCGCTCCTTCCTCGGTGACATCCGCTCCACCCAGCCGTGCCCGAACTGCCGCGGCTACGGCTCGGTGATCACCAACCCGTGCCACGAGTGCTCCGGCGAGGGACGGGTCCGCGCCTCGCGCAGCATCAACGTCAAGATCCCCGCCGGCGTCTCCACCGGCAACCGGATCCACCTGGCCAGCCACGGCGAGGTCGGCCCCGGCGGCGGCCCGGCCGGTGACCTGTTCGTCGAGCTGGTGGTGCGCAACCACGAGGTCTTCCGCCGCGACGGCGACGACCTGGAGATGGTGGTGAAGATCCCGATGACCGCAGCGGCGCTCGGCACCGAGGTCACCGTGCAGACGCTGGCCGCCGACCGGCCCGACGACGACCTGGGCGAGCCCGAGGTGCGGCTGGAGGTGCCGCAGGGCACCCAGTCCGGCACCCGGGTCACCGTGCCCGGCCAGGGGGTGCCCCGGCTGCGTTCCAACGGCCGCGGCGACCTCGGTGTCACCTTCATGGTGCAGACCCCGACCCGGCTGGACGACGAGCAGCGCGAGCTGCTGCGCCAGCTGGCCGAGCTGCGGGGGGAGAACAGCGTCGAGCCCAGCGTGCAGAAGCACGGACGCGGGATGTTCTCCCGGCTCAAGGAGGCCTTCGGCGGGCATGACTGACCCGCTCTTCCTGCACCCGCTCGACCCGTTCCCACCGGTCGGGGCGAGCGTGGTGCTCGACGGCGCGGAGGGTCGCCACGCCGCCACGGTGCAGCGGCTGGCGGTGGGCGAGCCGGTGCTGCTCGCCGACGGCGCCGGCCGCGGGGTGCGCGGGGAGGTGGTCGGCGCCGGGAAGGCCGAGCTGGCCGTCCGGGTGCTGGCCCACGTGCACGAGCAGCCCCGGCCCTGGCGGCTGAGCGTGGTGCAGGCCCTGCCCAAGGGCGACCGCGCCGAGCTGGCCGTGGAGGTGCTGACCGAGGTCGGCGTCGAGGAGGTGGTGCCCTGGCAGGCGTCCCGCTCGATCGTGCGCTGGCAGGGTGAGCGCGGGGAGAAGGCGCGGGCGAAGTGGCAGGCCGCGGCCCGGGCGGCGGCCAAGCAGTCCCGCCGGCTCAGCGTGCCCGAGGTGGCCCCGCTGCACAGCACCACCCAGCTGCTGCGCCGGCTGGCCGGGTTCGACGCCGTGCTGGTGCTGCACGAGGACGCCGCGGAGCCGCTGGTCGCGGCGGCCCCGCCGGCCGGGGGCAGCCTGGCCCTGGTGGTCGGCCCCGAGGGCGGGATCAGCGAGGACGAGCTGGCCGCGCTGACCGGTGCGGGCGGGCGTCCGGTGCTGCTGGGGGAGACGGTGCTGCGGACGTCCACCGCCGGGGTGGTCGCGCTGTCCCAGCTCGCCGCGGTGGCCGCGCTGCGCTCGGCCGGACGGGCCTGAGGTGGGCGGCTTCGAGGTCGGGGTCGAGCTGGCCGACGGGCTGGGCCGCACCGGCATCCTGCACACCCCGCACGGCAGCATCCGCACACCGGCGTTCATCCCGGTGGGTACCAAGGCCGCCGTCCGGGCGGTGCTGCCCGCGGCGGTGGCCGACCTCGGTGCCCAGGCGGTGCTGGCCAACGCCTACCACCTGTTCCTGCAGCCCGGTCCCGACGTGGTCGACGAGGCCGGCGGGCTGGCCGCGTTCATGGGCTGGGACGGGCCGACCTTCACCGACTCCGGCGGCTTCCAGGTGATGAGCCTCGGGGTGGGCTTCCGCAAGGTGCTGGCGATGGACGTCAGCGGGCTGGCCGAGGAGCAGGTGGTCGCACCGGGCAAGGAGCGGCTGGCCGCCGTCGACGAGGACGGGGTGACCTTCACCTCCCACCTCAACGGCGACCGGCACCGGTTCACCCCCGAGATCTCCATGCGGATCCAGCACCAGCTCGGCGCCGACGTCATCTTCGCCTTCGACGAGCTGACCACCCTGGCGCACAGCCGCGGCTACCAGGAGGAGTCGCTGGAGCGCACCCGGCGCTGGGCCGAGCGGTGCCTGGCCGAGCACGTCCGCCAGCACGCGGCCCGCCCGCACCGGCCGCGGCAGGCCCTGTTCGGCGTCGTCCAGGGCGCCCAGTACGAGGACCTGCGCCGCAAGGCCTGCCGCGACCTGTCCGCCCTCGAGGTCGAGGGCCAGCGCTTCGACGGCTACGGCATCGGCGGCGCGCTGGAGAAGGAGAACCTCGGCACGATCGTGGGCTGGTGCGCCGAGGAGCTGCCCCGCGACCGGGCGCGCCACCTGCTCGGCATCTCCGAGCCCGACGACGTGTTCACCGCGGTCCGCCACGGGGCCGACACCTTCGACTGCGTCTCGCCCTCCCGGGTGGCCCGCAACGGCGCGATCTACAGCCGTGACGGCCGCTACAACATCACCGCCGCCCGGCACCGCCGCTCCTTCGAGCCGCTGGACCCCGGCTGCGACTGCTACACCTGCAGCCGGTTCACCCGGGCCTACCTGCACCACCTGTTCCGCGCGAAGGAGCACCTGGCGGCCACGCTGGCCACCCTGCACAACGAGCGGTTCGTCGTGCGGCTGGTCGACGACATCCGTGCCGCGATCGAGCGCGGCGACCTGGACGAGCTGGAGCGGGAGACCCTCGGCCGCTACTACGCCGGCACCCGCTGAGGGCGGGAGACGGAGGTGCCGTCCGGCCCGGGGGCCGGACGGCACGTCCGCGGGGGTGGGCAGGGACCGCTCAGCTGGTGAGCAGGTCCAGGTCGTAGGCGGTGAGGATCTCGTTGACCGGCTGGGAGAAGGAGACGGTCGGCTGGCCGACCTTCTCCCCGCACACCCCGCTGGTGCCGTAGAGGCGTCCGCCGCTGGTGACCGCCTGGGCCTGCTGGCCCGAGACGTTCGCACCGCCCGAGTCGCCGCCCTCGGTGCAGGCGCTGTGCTGGGTCAGTCCGCCGACGGTGTCGGTGCCGCCGTAGTTCACCGTGACGTTCTTGCGCTGGATGGTGCCGCAGGTCCAGGCGGTGGTGCGTCCGCTCTTGCAGATGGCCGCGCCCACGGCGGCCTCCCTCGAGCCGGCGACCGGGGTGGCCGACCCGTCGTAGGTGCTCACCGCGGCGCTGGGCGTGACGCCGGCGGCCAGCGCGAAGGCGGTGTGGTCGTCGCCGGGGAAGCTGACCCCGATCGGCGTGCCCATCGCGGTGCCCTTGAAGGTGAAGTTGCTGGCGCCCTCGGCGCAGTGGCCGGCCGAGACCATCGCCGGGCGCCCGCTGGCGTCGGTGGCGGTGAAGCCGACCGAGCAGACGTAGGTGCCGCCGTCGGCGCGGAACTCGTACTGCTCACCGCCCACCATGCCGACCGTGGTCTCGGTGCGGCCCTCGACCTCGACCACCTCGGCACCGGCGGCCTCGGCCTCGGCGACCGCCCGCTGGGTGGCGGCGTCGTCGGCGTCGGCCGCCACCTCGACCACCACGCGGTTGGCCTTGGGGTCGACGCCCCAGCTCACCAGGCCCGGGGCGGCGGCGGCCTCCACGGCGCTCATCGTCTCGTCGAGCTCGGCCTGGCTGCGCTGCACGACCCGGGCCTCGGCCCCGCCGGCCCGCACCTTCTCCGCGGCCGCCTCGCTGGTGACGGCGACGACCAGCTGCTCGCCCTCGATGTAGCTGCCGGCCTGCTCCTGCTCGCCGAGATCGGCGACGACCTCCTCGGAGGTGCGGCTCAGCTCGGCCTCGTGCTGGAACTGCTCACGGGCCTCGGCGACGCTGATGCCCTCGGAGGCGGCCAGCGCCTCCTCGGCGGCAGTGGCGTCGGGCTCGGCGGCGGCGGGGGTCAACGAGGTGGCCAGGGCGAGCGTCGCGGCGCCGGCGAGCAGTCCGAGGCCGAGACGGCGCCGGCGGCGCGGGGTGGGGGTGGGCTCCATGGGGCGGACCTTCCTGGTGCGTGGCAGCGGCCGGGGCCGTCGGGGAGAGCGGGTCCTCCCGGGTCTGCTGAGGAAACTAGCCCGGTTCTCTCAGCCGTGTCAACACATTGGACACCGTGTCAACGATGTTGACAGCCGCGCTGGTGGTCAGCCCGGCTCGACCGGCTCCGGTTCGCGTGCCCGGACGGCCCGGATCACCAGGTAGGTGACCGGCAGCAGCACGACCTCCACCAGCACCTTGTAGACGAAGCCGGTGACGACGTAGTTGACGAGGCTCTCCAGCGGGATGGAGTCGCCGCCCAGCCAGCTCCCCGGTGAGCCGAAGGCCAGGGTGCAGAAGACCACGGTGTCGACCAGCTCACCCACCACGGTCGAGCCGAGCAGCCGCAGCCACAGCCGGCGCCCACCGGTGCGTCGCTTCAGCCGCACCAGCACCAGGGCGTTGAGCAGCTGTCCGGCCAGGTAGCCGCACAGGCTCGCCACCACGATCCGCGGCACGAAGCCGAGCACGCTGACCCAGGCCTGCTGCAGCGTCCAGTCGCTGGCCGGCGGCATCGCGGCCACCACCCAGAACGTCAGCGACATCAGCGCGGCCAGCACGAAGCCGACCACGATCGCCCGACGGGCCCGCCGCCACCCGTACACCTCGGCCAGCACGTCGCCGAGCACGTAGGTGAGCGGGAACAGGAAGGCGCCGCCGTCGGTGATGACCGGGAGCACCGGGTAGCCCCCGACCGCGACCTCGGGGCCGAGCTGGATGAGCTTGGTGGCACCGATGTTGGAGATCAGCAGCAGCCCGACGAACAGCGCGACCACGAGGTCGTAGTTGCCCCGGGCCGGCCCGGCGGGGCGGCGGGGCGGGCTCGGCTCCTCGGTCGCGGCGGGTCGTGGCACGGCTGGGAAGCGTAGTGGTTTGCTGATGTGGTTCGGTGGGGAACATCAGGTGGTCGCGAGCTGCTCGCGCCACCCAGACGGAGAGAACACGACGAGCGGACGTCACCCGACGGCCGCCGCCAGGGAGGAGAAGCCATGAGCCAGTACCACGAGGACGCCCCGGACGAGTCGGAGCAGCTGGACCAGGGCGAGTTCCACCGCACGCTCGAGGGCGAGAAGCCGGGCTCGGACCCGCTCGACCAGGGCTGGGTGGCCCCCGACAAGTGGTCGGCCGCCGAGGGCTACGGCAACACCGTCCAGGAGCAGCGCGAGGGCGAGACCCTCGACATGCGCATCGCCCAGGAGGAGCCCGACGTCGGCGTCGAGGAGGAGGAGCCGCGTCCGCAGACGATCGACTCCGACACCACCGAGGAGGACATCATCGAGCCCGAGCTCGACGTGCTGGACGACTCCCAGGTCGGCGACGAGCGCGCCGGCCGGCTGACCGCCACCTCCGGTGGTGAGGGGATGGGCGTGGAGGACTCCGAGGACGAGCTGCTCGCCACCGATGTCGGCATCGACAACGCCGCCGCGGGGGCCGAGGAGGCCGCCGTCCACGTGGTCGAGGACGACGACGTGGTGACCCTGCCCGACGACCCCGAGGTCTGAGCGGTGCCGGTCGAGGAGCAGGCGGCCCGTCCCGAGCAGGAGGTGGCCGCCTGCTGGTTGACCGACATGGATGGCGTGCTGGTGCACGAGCAGCACGCCATCCCCGGTGCCGCCGACTTCATCGCCGAGCTGCAGCGCACCTCGCGGCGGTTCCTGGTCCTCACCAACAACTCGATCTACACCGCCCGCGACCTGCAGGCCCGGCTCAGCGCCTCCGGCATCGACCTGCCCGAGGAGAACCTGTGGACGTCGGCGCTGGCGACGGCGGCGTTCCTGGCCGAGCAGGCCACCGAGCGCACCGCCTACGTGATCGGGGAGGCCGGGCTGACCTCGGCGCTGCACGAGGCCGGTTTCGTGCTCACCGACACCGACCCGGAGTACGTGGTGCTGGGGGAGACCCGCACCTACTCCTTCGAGGCCATCACCCGGGCCATCCGGCTGGTGGCGGGCGGTGCGAAGTTCATCGCCACCAACCCCGACGCCACCGGGCCCTCGAAGGAGGGGCCGCTACCGGCCACCGGCTCGGTCGCCGCGCTGATCACCCGGGCGACCCGGATCGAGCCCTACTACGTCGGCAAGCCCAACCCGCTGATGATGCGGTCCTCGCTCAACCGGATCGACGCCCACTCCGAGACCACGATCATGGTCGGCGACCGGATGGACACCGACATCGTCTCCGGGCTGGAGGCCGGGCTGCGCACCGCCCTGGTGCTCACCGGCTCGACCCGGCGCGAGGACGTCCGCCAGTTCCCGTACCGGCCCACCTGGATCGTCGACTCGATCGCCGACCTGGTGCCGAAGGTGGAGCAGTGGCGCCCCGTGGAGGCTGCCGAGCTCAGCGCCGACTGAGCACGCCCGACCGAGCGGGCTAGTAGCTGGTCGCCAGCTCGCTGGACAGCACCAGCCCGCCGCCACCCAGCAGCACGGTGTCCTCGTCGCTGGTGTCGAGCACCACGGTCGGCGGCTCGTCGCGGTGCGGGGCGGTGGCGGCCAGCCGCTCGGCCAGCATCGAGCGGACCAGCTCGCCGCCGCCCACCACGTCGCCGTGCATGATGTAGGTCTGCGAGGCCAGCATGTGCTCGTTGTTGGCCAGCCCGATCGCGAGGTTGTCGGCGTACTCGGCCAGCAGCTCCCGGGCGCCGTCGTGCCCATCGGCGGCCAGGGCCGCCAGCGAGGTGCAGCTGGCCTCCGCGCCGCCCGGCAGCCCCCGCTCCAGCGCCCGGGCCCGCAGCCAGCCGACCGTGGCCACCGTCTCCCAGCAGCCCCGGCGCCCGCACAGGCAGGTGGCCCCTCGCAGGTCGACGACGATGTGGCCGTACTCCCCACCGGCCCCGTGCGAGCCGCGGAACACCTCGCCGGCGTGCACGATGCCCATGCCGAGGGCCTCGCCGGTGTAGACCGAGGCGAAGTGGTCCACCCCGCGGCCCAGCCCGAACCACCGGTCGCCGAGCGCGAGCACGCGCGGGTGGTGGTCGACGCTGACCGAGGTGGCGAAGCGGCTGCTCAGCAGGTCGGCGACGGCGAAGCCGTTCATCACCGGGGCCAGGTGCAGGGAGAGGATGGTGCCGGTGGTGGTGTCGACCATCCCGGCCGCGGCGACGCCGATGCCGAGCAGCCGGCGTCCGTCGAAGCACTCGGTGGCGAGGTCGAGCAGGTGCTCGGAGATCCGCGGCAGCGGCCAGGACGGGTCGATGGTGCGCTGCCCCGCGACCCGGATGGTGCCGTCCATGCTGAGCCGGGCCGCGGTCAGCCGGGTGGAGGAGATCCGGACCGAGCCCAGCTCCTCACCCTGGGAGTTGAACCACAGCGGACGCGCGGGCTTGCCGCCGGCGGGTGAGGCGGCCACCGCCTCGCCCTCCACCAGCCGGCCGTCCTCGATCAGCGGCTGGAGGATGGTGGCGATGGTGGCCCGGTTCACGCCGAGGGAGCGGGCGAGCTCGGCCCGGCTGGTCGGCCCGTTCTGCAGCAGCAGCTGCAGCACCCGTGACCGGTTGCTGCGCCCCATGGTGCTCGGGCTCAGCAGACGGGTCCGCCCGCCGTTGCTGGCTGTGGTCACCTGCCGCCTTCCCGTGGCTGTCGTCCAACCGTTACGTGGCTTGACCATTTCGTGACGGACAGGGTCTGGCAAGACCCCATCCCACTATGTAAGTTACCACTTCATACATACCGCCCGAGGAGTGGAGCAGAGCAGATGGCAGCACAGGGGAGGGTCCGCGTGGCGGTCGTCGGGGCGGGGATCCGCGGCTCGATGTTCGCCCGGGCCCTGCAGCAGAACCCGGACGCGGAGCTGGTGGCGGTGTGCGAGCCGGTCGAGCGGACCCGTGCCGCGGCGGCCGCCGCGCTGGGCGTCCCGGTCTGCGCCGACGTCGAGGAGCTGCTGACGCGCTTCGCCGACGAGCTGACCGCCGTGGTGGTGGCCACCCCCGACTTCGCCCACCGCGACGTCGCCGTCCGCTGCGCCGAGGCCGGGCTGCACCTGCTGGTGGAGAAGCCGCTGGCCACCACCGTGGAGGACGCCGAGGCGATCACCCTGGCCTCCGAGCGGGCCGGCGTGCACGCCGTGGTCGGCTTCGAGAACCGCTGGAACGAGCGCTTCGCCGAGGTGCGGGCGCAGCTCGCCGGCGGCGGGCAGGGACGGGTCGTGCACCAGGTGGCCAACCTCAACGACACCGTCTTCGTGCCCACCCAGATGCTGTCCTGGGCCGGTGCGAGCTCCCCGGCCTGGTTCCTCATGCCGCACACCCTCGACCTGACGATGTGGCTCTCCGACGCCGTCCCGGTCGACGTCTTCGCCCGCGGCGTCAAGCGGGTGCTGCCCGGGCGCGGCGTGCCCACCTGGGACGTCGTCACCGCCTCCTTCGCGATGTCGGACGGCTCGGTCGTGGTGCTCAACTCCTCCTGGGTGCTGCCCACCTCGATGCCCTCGGTCTTCGACTTCCGCTACGAGGTGCACACCGACACCACCAGCTACACCGTCGACATCAGCCCCAGCGGGGTCACCCGCTACGACGCCGAGCGGGCCAGCTGGCTGCAGTTCGGCGTGCACGAGCGGGCGGGGCGGCTGCGCGGCGTGCCGATCGACATGGTCGACGACTTCGTCGCCCTGCTGGGCGGGGCCGACCTCGACCTGCCCGGCGCCCGGCACGGCCTGCTGGTCACCCGCAGCATCGTCGCCGTGCACGAGAGCCTCGAGACCGGACGTCCGGTGCCGATCGGCAGCGGACCCGCCGGCCCGGACGCCGCCGACGCCGCGCCGGCCGACCCCCAGAGCATCCCCGCCTGACCGCGATGTCGCGATCAGGGCCGACCAACGACCACTAGGAGCACAACCATGGTGAACAGCTTCTCCCGTCGACGCGCGCTCCAGCTCGGTGCGCTCACCGCGGGGTCCCTGGCCCTCGGCGGCTGCGTCAGCGCCAACGACCCCTCCGCCGGCGGTGCCGCCGCCCCGGAGGACGGCCCGTTGCGCCCGGGCAGCGCGCCCTCGGGTGAGATCACGATCCTCGACGACAACACCAACACCACGTTCCAGGCCTCGACGATCGCCGCCTTCGAGGCGGCCACCGGCATCAAGGTCAAGTCGTACACCCAGGGCAACTTCAACGACCTGCACGACCGCTTCGCCACCCTCTTCGCCGCCCAGGACAGCAGCGTCGACGTGGTGATGACCTGGGCCGGCTGGTCGGCGGAGTTCGGCCAGGCCGGCTGGCTGCAGGAGCTGGACGCCTCCGCGGTGCCGTCCGACCTCATCCAGCCGGCGCTGGACGCGGTGAGCTGGGACGGCAAGGTGTACGGGCTGCCCAAGTTCTCCAGCGTGCAGACGATGTTCTGGAACAAGGAGATGTTCGCCGCCGCCGACCTCGACCCCGAGACCGCGCCCCAGGACTGGGACGAGTTCGTGGCCGCGGCCAAGGCGATGACGCGGGAGGGCCAGTGGGGCTACGCCTGCGACATCGGCAACGCCGCCGGCGCCTACCAGAACTTCCTGCGGGTGCTGCTGCTCAACGGCGGCGACATGTACGACGCCGACTACAAGCCGATCTTCAACAGCGAGCAGGGGGTGGAGGCGCTGACCCGCTTCCAGGAGCTGCTCACCCTGCACCAGGTCATGGACCCGGCCTCGCTGCAGACCACCAACGCCTCCGACCTCGGCGACCAGTTCGCCCGCGGCAGCACCGGCATCGTGTTCAACTGGCCGTTCCAGTACGCGGTGGCCACCGGCGAGGAGTCCCAGCTCGACGCCTCGACCGTCGGCAACGGGCTGATCCCCGGGATGAGCGTCCGCTCGGCCTCGATCGACGGCTCGGAGGGCTTCGCGATCAGCAAGTTCTCCCAGAACAAGGAGGCCGCGCTGGCCTGGCTGCAGTTCGTGGCCACCGGTGAGGTGCAGAGCAAGATCGTCGCCGACGAGGGCTGGTTCCCGGTGTCGGAGCCCGTGCTCACCGACCCGGCCAGCATCGAGGCGCTGCCGGTGCTCCAGACCTACCAGGAGTCCACCCAGTACGCCACCAAGCGCTGGGGCGTGCCGTGGTCGAGCGAGCTGGACCAGCTGCTCTCGGTGCAGATCAGCGAGGTGATGAACCAGACCACCACGCCGAAGGAGGCCCTGGACAACGCCGCGGCGCAGACCGAGGAACTGGTCCGCCGCTACCTGGGATGAGCCGATGACCTCCACCACCACCTCGACGCCGCCGGTCGCGTCGGCACCGCAGGAGCCGCGCTCCACCGGTGCCGGCGCCCGGCGCCGCCGGCTGCGGGACCTGCGCTTCGCCCTGCTGATGGCCGCCCCGGCGCTGGTCGTCATCGTGCTGCTGCTGGGCTACCCGATGGGCTACGCGCTCTACGTCTCCGGCTTCGACTGGAACGACAAGATCCCCGGCGACCGGCCCTTCGTCGGTCTCGGCAACTACGTCGACCTGCTCGGCGACGGGCAGGTGCACCGGGCGCTGGGGCGCACCCTGCTGTTCGCCGCGGTGACGGTGCTCGGCGGGGTGGGCATGGCCGTCCTGCTGGCGGTGCTGCTCAACGTCGACTTCCGCGGACGCACGCTGGCCCGGGTGCTGCTGCTGGTGCCGTGGGCCGTCCCGCCGGTGGTCAACGGGATCATGTGGAAGCTGATCTTCGACGGCGCCACCGGGGTGGTCAACGCGGTCGGGCTGGGGCTCGGGCTGTTCCGCGAGCGGGTGCAGTTCCTGGCCGACCCGCAGCTGACCATGAACGTGCTGATCTTCGCCGAGATGTGGAAGCTGCTGCCCTTCCTCACCCTGCTGATGCTGGCCGGGCTGCAGGGCATCCCGGCCAACGTCTACAAGGCCGCGCGGATCGACGGCGCCTCGCCCTGGCAGCAGTTCGTCCGGGTCACGGTGCCCAACCTGCGCGGGCCGATCCTCTTCGCCCTGGTGGTGCAGACGATGTGGTCGCTGAAGGTGTTCGACACCATCTTCGTGCTCACCGGCGGCTCGGGCGGGCCGGCCGAGGGCACCACCACGCTGAGCTTCCTCACCTACCTGGTGAGCTTCAGCAACCTCGACCGCGGCTACGGCGCGGCGATCGCGGTCGCGTCCATGGTGCTCGTGCTGGCCTTCGCGCTGCTCTGGGTGCTGCTGCTGCGCGACCGGCACAAGGAGGGAGTCCGATGAGCCGAGCCCGCACGCGGCTGGCCCGCACCGTCGTGCACCGGGTGCTGGTGGCGCTGCTGCTGGTCTACCTGCTGGCGCCGTTCGCCTGGATG
Organism: Desertihabitans brevis; assembly: GCF_003327535.1. Taxonomy (NCBI): domain Bacteria; kingdom Bacillati; phylum Actinomycetota; class Actinomycetes; order Propionibacteriales; family Propionibacteriaceae; genus Desertihabitans; species Desertihabitans brevis. The sequence continues at coordinate 79,361 of NZ_QOUI01000006.1, forward strand.
CTGCTCTACAGCCTCTACCCCGCGACCGCGTTGCAGACGCTGACCCCGGACCTGGACCCGAGCCAGATCCGGCTGGACAGCTACGCGGCGCTGCTCAGCGACCCCTCCTTCCTGACGCCGATGGCCAACTCGGCGGTGGTGGGGCTGGCGACCACGGTGCTGTGCATGGTGCTCGGCTCCGGCTGCGCCTACGTCATCGCCCGCTACCGGTTCCGCGGCCGCAGCGTGCTGCTGCTGGGGATGCTGACGGTGCAGGCGGTGCCGGTGATCGTGCTGGCGGTGCCGCTGTTCATCCTGCTGCGCGCCTTCGGCCAGTACGACACGCTGCTGGGGCTGGTCATCACCTACACCGCGTTCATCCTGCCGCTGGTGGTCTGGATGATGGTCGGCTTCTTCGAGGAGCTGCCGCCCAGCCTGGAGCGGGCCGCGGTCGTCGACGGCTGCAACCGGCTGCAGATCATGACCCGGATCGCGGTGCCCCTGGCCGCGCCGGGCCTGGCGGCCGCGGCGGTGCTGGCCTTCATCACGGCCTGGAGCGACTTCTTCCTGGCCAAGGTGCTGACCATCACCAGCGCGACCACGCTGCCGGTGCGCACGGCGGCCTTCCAGGGGCTGTTCGCCATGGACTACACGTCGGCCGCCACCGCCGGCGTGATCACGGCGGCGCCGGTGCTGCTGCTGGCGCTGGTGGCGCAGAAGTGGATCATCCGAGGACTCGTCGAAGGTGCGGTGAAGGGCTGATGGCAACGATCGAGCTGGTCGGGGTGCAGAAGGACTACGGGCGGGGCCGCAAGGCCGTCCGGGCCGTGCACGACCTGAGCTACACCATCGCCGACGGCCACTTCGTGTCCCTGCTGGGGCCGTCGGGCTGCGGCAAGTCGACGACGCTCAACATGATCGCCGGGCTGGAGGACATCACCGGCGGGGAGATCCTCATCGACGGCGCCAGGGTGGACGACCTCGAGCCGGACAAGCGCGACCTGGCCTTCGTCTTCCAGGACTACGCGCTCTACCCGCACATGGACGTCCGCGACAACATCGGCTTCGGGCTGCGGATGCGCAAGGTCGACAAGGCCGAGACCGAGCGGCGGGTGGTCGACGCCGCCCGGCGACTGGACATCGAGCACGTGCTGGGCAACCGGCCGCGCAACCTCTCCGGCGGCCAGCGCCAGCGGGTGGCGCTGGCGCGGGCGATCGCCCGGCGTCCCAAGGTGTTCCTCTTCGACGAGCCGCTGTCCAACCTGGACGCGCTGCTGCGCGACCAGACCCGCAGCGAGCTCAAGCTGCTGCACGCCGAGCTCGGCGCCACCTCGGTCTACGTCACCCACGACCAGGAGGAGGCGATGACGCTCTCGGACCGGATCGTGGTGATGAGCCGGGGCAAGCTGGAGCAGTACGGCACGCCGTACGAGATCTACCACCGCCCGGCCACCACGTTCGTGGCCTCCTTCGTCGGCAAGCCGCGGATGAACCTGCTGCCGTCGGCCCGGGTGGAGCGGGGCCGCTACGCCGTCGGCGGCTCGACGTTCACCGTCGACGTGGCCGGGCTGGACGCCGAGCAGGTGCGGCTGGGCCTGCGGCCCGAGGAGTGCTCGCTGCGGCGGGCCGCCGACGGCGAGGACGCCTCGGGCGAGGTGAAGGTGGTCGAGCCGCTCGGCAACGTCTCCGACGTCACCGTCGACCTGGGCAGCGCGCTGTTCGTGGTCCGCGTCCCCGGGTTCAGCGAGCTGACGGTGGGCGACCGGGTGGTGCTCGGGGCCGAGCGGGCCACCGTGCACTGCTTCGACCCCACCAGCGAGGAGCGCCTGACCGGCGCCGACCGCTGACGGCCGGCGCGCGGTCCTCCCGGCGTCAGCCCGAGTGGGCGCCGACGGCCGCGATCGGGGCGTCCAGGTCCGGCAGGTTGCGCCGGACCGGCTCGGGCCAGGCCAGCGTCACCCCCAGGTCCTCCGACAGCAGCCGCTGCAGCTCCCCACGCAGAGCCGGGTCCGCGTGCACGTCGGCCGGACGGACCCCCCGCTCGGCGCAGAGCACCGACAGCGCCCCGACGGCCTCCCCGATCGACCACTCCACCGGGTGCAGCCGGTAGGCGCCGTTGGTGATGTGGGTGGTGCCGATGTTCTTGTTCGCCGCGAGCAGGTTGGTGACGTCGCGGGGGATCAGCGCACCGAGCGGGATCTGGAAGGGGAAGCAGTCGATGTCGACGTAGGTGCGTCCGGCGGTCGAGGGGTGCAGGTCGATCCGGTAGTAGCCGGTGCCGACGGAGTCCTCGAACAGCTCCGAGCCGGTGCCCTCGCCGCGCATCTGCTTGCCGATGTGGCCCTCGTGGACGGTGAACAGCGCCCTGATCCGGCGCGACTCGCGGATGTAGGGCTCCATCGCCAGCCCGTCGGCGGTGCCCAGGACGTCCCCGCGCAGCCGCAGCTCGGGGTAGCCGGTGCCGCCGTCGCCACGGGGGGCCGCCGTCTGCAGCCAGTGCACGAAGGACAGCGTCAGCTGGCGGGCGTCCTCGAGCGCCTCGTGCTGCTGCTGCGGCGCGACACCGAGCAGGGGCGCCTCCCAGTAGTCGACCTGCGGCCAGTTGACCAGCGTGATCTCCCCGCCGGGGAAGTCCGGGCGCAGGTGCTGGCGAGCCAGGATCCGCCGGTAGTGCCACAGGTCCTTGGCCAGGCTGGTGGGCGCCTCGGCCGGGTCGCCGTCGAACACGGGCCGGGTGCGCCGGGCCAGCGAGATCGGCTCGACGTCGTCGAAGGACAGCTGCGGCCCCGGCCAGAACGGCGCCACCTGGGTGGCGAAGTAGTCGTAGCGGTCCGGCCGGGGGACGGTGTGGTCGCACCCCGGCGCCCACTCCAGCGCGCAGCACCAGGAGATCGCCTGCTGGTCCAGCGGGTCCGCCACCTCGGGGGCGTGCAGCTCGCCGTGCTCCGCGCGCGCCTCGGCCCCGATCACGTGCTCGACGTCGGCCAGCGGGAGCAGGTCGCCGAGCTCGGTGGCGTCGGCCACCAGGGCGCCGACCAGCCGGCGCTCGACGCCGGTCCGCCGGCCGCGGACGACGACCGAGCTGATCTCGCCGCCCTCGCGGGTGGCACCCACCGGCTCGTGCTCGCGGAGCCAGGTCAGGCGTCCGGAGGCCAGCAGCGGTGAGACCATCTCCTCCAGCACCAGGGCGCCGACCCGGGGCTCGTGGCAGAGCCGGGAGACGAAACCCGCGCCGGGGTTCAGGTGCGGGTCGGCTGCCGCCTCCGCGGTCAACGGGTAGTGGCGCCGGTAGTGCGCGCGGACGCCCTCGCGCAGCTCGACGTAGCTCGGCGAGGCGGCGGAGGTCTCGATCCAGGCGTGCTCGTCGGGCGGGACGCCCTGGGTGGTGAGCTGGCCGCCGAGCCAGGGGGAGCGCTCGGTGAGCACGACCCGGCGCCCGAGACGGGCCGCGGTCAGCGCGGCGGCGACGCCGCCCAGGCCGCCGCCGACCACCACCAGGTCGGCGGTGAGCACGTCGGTCGGGTGCGCGGGGGAGGTCGGCGTGGCGGTGCCGTTGGCAGGGGTGGACATGGGTTCCTCTCGTGGGGGATCGGTGGGGACGGGGGCCGGCTCAGCCCTTGACGGAGCCGTCGGCGAGGCCGGAGACGAAGTGGCGCTGGTTGAGCAGGAAGATGACCAGCACCGGCACCGTGGCCAGCACCGCACCGGCCATCAACGTCCCGTAGCGGACCGTGCCGGTGGCCAGGAACTGCGCCAGCGCCAGCTGGACGGTCTGCACCTGCGGCGACTGGGTGATGACCAGCGGCCACAGGAAGTCGTCCCAGACGCCGGTGAAGGTGAAGATGGCGATCACCGCGACGATCGGTCGGGACAGCGGTAGGTAGATGGCGGTGAAGATGCGCAGCTCACCAGCGCCGTCCACCCGGGCCGCCTCGGCCAGGTCCGGGTTGGCGGTGGTGAAGTACTGCCGGGCCAGGAAGATGTTCATGGTCATCACCAGGTGCGGCAGCATCAGCCCCGGCAGGCTGTCCAGCAGCCCCGTCCCGCCGTAGCCGGCCAGGTCGTTCCCGCCGGCCAGCGGGAACCCCTTGGCCATGAGGAACAGCGGGATCAGGGTCACCGAGCCGGGGATGGCGGCGGTGGACAGCAGCAGGTAGAACAGCGCGGTGCTGCCCCGGAAGGGCAGCAGGGCGAAGGCGTAGCCGGCGGCCACGGCGGCCACGCAGTTGGTCAGCACCGGGACGACGGTGACCACCAGCGAGTTGAGCATGGCCCGGCCGAGGTTGGCGTCGGTGACGGCGGAGCCGTAGTTGACCGCCGTGGGCTGGGCCGGCAGCAGCGACACCGACGAGAAGGCCTGCTCCTCGGGGGTGAAGGAGATGCTGACCATCCACGCGAAGGGCACCAGCACCAGCAGGGTGGCGGCCAGCAGCACCAGCCGGGTGGGCCAGCCGCCGCGGACGGCCCGGCGCCAGCCCCGGTTCCGTCCCGGGGCGGCGACGACGGGGGCGCTCACGACCTCCTCCCGGCGATCCCGCGGATGGAGAGGAAGGAGAAGGCGGCGATGAAGGCGAACAGCACGAACGCCATCGCCGAGGCGCTGCCGAAGCTGTTGTACTGGAACGCCTCGGTGTAGATGAGGTAGTTGACCGTGGTGGTGCTGGCCAGCGGTCCGCCACCGGTGAGGATGAACAGCTCGGCGAACCCCTGGGCCAGGTAGATGATGTCCATCGCGACCACGTAGGTGAGGATCGGCCGCAGCCCCGGCAGGGTGATGTGGCGGAACCGTCGCCAGGCGCCGGCCCCGTCGGTGCTGGCCGCCTCGTAGAGCTCCCGGGGGATCGACTGCAGCCCGGCCAGCAGCAGCACCATGTTGCTGCCCAGCGCCTTCCAGACCCGCATCGCGGCGACGGCCGGCATCGCGGTGTCCTCCTCCAGCAGCCACGACTGCGGAGGGAGCCCGAGGCCGGTGAGGGCCTCGTTGAACAGCCCGTTCGGGGAGTACATCCACAGCCAGACCACCGCGACCGTGGTCAGCGAGACGATGTGCGGCACGTACAGCGCGGAGCGGAAGACCCCGATCCCGCGGAAGGGCCGGTTGGCCAGCATGGCCAGGCCGAGCGCGATCGCCACGGTGGGTGGCAGGACCATCAGCACGTACTGCCCGGTGACGGCCAGCGCGCGGGCGAAGTCGTCGTCACCGACCAGCGCGAGGTAGTTGGCCACGCCGACCCACTCCGGTCCGGAGCGGCTGAGCGGGCTGTACTCGGTGAAGCTGAGCACCAGCCCGTAGACCACCGGCACCAGCTGGTAGACCACCACGTAGAGGGTGGCCGGGAGGACGAAGAGGACGCCGATCCACTGGGTGGGGCGCAGCCGGCGGCGGCGTCGGGGTTCCGCGGTCCCCGGGGTGGGCGCGGCCGGGGCCCGCACCGCGGTCTGCTCGAGGGTCGACACGTCAGCGGGCCCTGGCGAGCACGTCGTCCACCTCGGCCGCGGCCTGGCTGAGCGCCTCCTCGGCCGGCAGCTTGCGGTTGGCGGCCTGCTCCAGGTGCTGGGCCATCGTGTCGCGCACCTGCACCCAGCCGGCGACGTTCGGGTTGGGCACCATGTCCGGGGCGGCGGCGAGGAAGGCCTGCAGCACGGGCGACTCCGAGACGTAGGCGGAGTCCGCCGCCGAGGCCCGCATCGGGATGGCGCCGATGCCCTCGGTGTACTCCACCGACACCTCCGGTGAGACCAGGTAGCTGATGAACTCCCAGGCGAGCTCCTGCTCGGGGCTGTCGGCGTTGATCATCAGGCCCGGTCCGGCGCCGCCGAAGGCGGCCGGCGGGGTGCTGCCGTCGAAGCTCATCGCGGGGGCGACCCGCAGGTCGAGGTCGGGGTCGGCGCTCATCATCTGCTGCACCTGAGGGGCGGTGGCGATCATCATCGCGGCGTCGCCGGTGACCAGGGGCTGCTGCGCCGGTGGCAGGGTGCTGAGGTCGTGGCCGAGCGAGCCGGCCACCGCCTGCTCGCCGGAGTAGGCGTCGGTGATGTAGTCCAGCACCTGGGTGCCCTCCGGGGAGGCGAAGGTGGCACGGGTCCCGTCCGGGCTGATCTGGCTGCCGCCAGCGGCGTAGAGCAGGGTGGCGAAGCTCTGCTGCAGACCGATCGGGTGGCTGGGCAGCAGCAGGCCGGCCCGGGTGATCCGGTCCCCGTCCCGCTCGGTGAGCTCCCGTGCCACCTCCTTGGCCTCCACCCAGGTGGCCGGGGGCTGGTCCGGGTCGAGCCCGGCCTCGGTGAAGGCGTCGGCGTCGTAGACCAGCAGGCTGGCCTGCAGCGACAGCGGCATCAGGTACTGGGTGCCCTCGACCTGCCCACCGGGGAGCGCGGCGGCCATGTCCTCCCGGTCGGCGGGGTCCAGCTGCTCCAGGAAGGGCCCCAGGTCGGTCAGGCGCTCGTTGGCGACGAAGTCGGCCACCGCCGCGGGACCGTGGCCGAAGACGTCGGGAGCGGTGCCGGCGACGTAGGCGGCGTTGAGCTTGGTCGACATGTCCGGCCAGTCCAGGAAGGTGACGTCGACCGTGGCCCCGGTCTCGGCCTCGAAGCGGGGCACGATCGTCTCGGTGACCAGCTCGATCTCGGTGGCGTTGGTGCCGGGGAACCACACCGTCAGGTGGGTGCCGCCGCCACCGGTCTCGGCCGGGTCGGCCGCCGGAGGGCCACCCAGACCGCACGCCGACAGGGCGAGGACGGGGCCTGCGAGGGCCAGGGCGAGCAGCCGCCGGGCTGCTCCACGGCTGGAGGACGAACTCATCGGAACTCCTTTGTTTCGATCGGTGTTTCGTATTAGCGGACGGCCTGTTCGAGCAGTGCGTCGGGTCGCGGGGTCAGTCGCCGGGTGGGGCGCTGATCGTGGTCGGCACCACCCGCTCCTCGCAGGGGTGCAGCTCCTGGTGGTCGGCCGGCAGCCGGCCGTCCAGGATGTCGGCGAGGACGCTCAGGGTGCGGGCGCCCACCGCGCGCTTGGGGATCCGCAGCTGGCTCCAGTGCGTGGCGGTCGGGTCGCTGACCCCGTCCAGGCAGACGACCGACAGCTGGGCGGGGAGTGCCACCCCGACGGCGTCGGCCCGGGCCTGCACCGCCGCGGCGTCCTCGGCCGCCTCGACCAGCACGGCCGTGGCGCCGTCGGCCCGCCAGCGCGCCGGGCCCTGGTCGCGCCCGAGCCGGGTGATGTCGTACCAGCGGGGGGTCGCCCCGAGGGAGGAGAGGGCCTCGGTGTAGGCGGTGCGGCGGTCCCGCTGCGGGGTCTCGTGCTTCACCCCGCGCAGGTAGGCGATCTCCCGGTGGCCCGCGGCGGCGAGCATCCCGACCACACGGGTGACCCCCGAGACGTAGTCCACCCCGACCGAGGCGACCCCGGGCAGGGAGTCCCGCCGGCCCAGCACGACGAAGGGGTACTGCTCCGCGCTCAGCCGACGCAGCTCGTCGTCGTCACGGTCCAGCCCGATCACCACCGTGCCGTCGGCCAGCCGCAGCCGGTTCGAGCCGTTGCCGTAGATGCTGCGGCGGCCGTCGGGGCGTTGGGTGGAGGCGAACAGCACCAGGTCGCGGCCGAGCTCGACCGCCCGCTCCTCGATCCCGACGAGGAACTCGTGGAAGTAGTCGTCGGGCCCGACCGGGAAGACGGGCTCGAAGGTGTGCACGCCGATCAGGTCGCTGCGCCCGCCGCGCAGGGAGCGCGCGGCGGCGTCGGGGACGTAGCTGAGCTCGGCCATCGCCTGGCGGATCCGGGCCTCGGTGGTGGCGGAGATGCTGTGCTCGGCCGCCTTGCCGTTGAGCACGAGGGAGACGGCCGTCTGGGACACGTTGGCCCGCCGTGCGATGTCTCGCTGACTCGGCCTGCGCATCGTCGCCACCTCCTCCCGGCCGGGATGGCTAATACGAAACAGTATCAGCCGGCCGACGTCAAGACCCCGCCGTGCTCGGCACCGGTCGGCGTCAGACGCCGCGGGTCCTCCGCCAGCGGGCCCGGCCGGGACGGGAGCAGAAGCCGGTGGGCGGGGACGGGGTCGCGGCGTAGAGTGGTGCGCGCACCAGACACGAGCTGCCGGGTGGCCGAGGGCCACCGGCGCCAGGCCACGGAGGACGATCCTGACGACACCACAGGGCGCGACGACGGGGACCGCGCACCCAGACGCCGAGGGGGCGCCCACCGGCGTCCGCCGGATCACCGTCCCGACCTCCATCGACATGGTCAACGTGCTCGGCCCGCGGGACGAGTTCCTCCGCATCCTCGAGCGCCGGCTGGACGCCGACATCCACGTCCGCGGCAACGAGGTGACGCTCACCGGCGACCCGGAGGCGATCAGCCAGGGCGCGGACGTGCTGACCGAGATGATCACCGTGCTGCGCACCGGCCAGGGCCTCGCCCCGGACACGGTGGAGCGGCTGGTCTCGATGATGGCCGAGCAGTCCGGCACCAGCCCGGCGGAGGTGCTGACCCAGAACATCCTGTCCAACCGTGGCAGGACGATCCGGCCCAAGACGCTCAACCAGAAGCGCTACGTCGACGCCATCGACAAGCACACGGTGGTCTTCGGCATCGGCCCCGCCGGTACCGGCAAGACCTACCTGGCGATGGCCAAGGCCGTGCAGGCGCTGCAGCGCAAGGACGTCAACCGGATCATCCTCACCCGCCCGGCGGTGGAGGCGGGGGAGAACCTGGGCTTCCTGCCGGGCACGCTCAACGACAAGATCGACCCCTACCTGCGTCCGCTCTACGACGCGCTGCACGACATGGTCGACCCGGACTCGATCCCGCGGCTGCTGACCTCGGGCACGATCGAGGTGGCTCCGCTGGCCTACATGCGCGGGCGCACCCTCAACGACGCCTTCATCATCCTCGACGAGGCCCAGAACACCTCGATGGAGCAGATGAAGATGTTCCTCACCCGGCTCGGCTTCGGGGCGAAGATGGTCGTCACCGGCGACATCACCCAGGTCGACCTGCCCGGCGGCACCCGCAGCGGTCTGCGCGCCGTGCAGGGGGTGCTCGAGGGCGTGGACGACATCGCGTTCTGCCAGCTCACCAACCACGACGTCGTGCGCAACGCGCTGGTCGGCAAGATCGTCGCCGCCTACGACAAGTTCGAGTCGCTGCCGGGTGAGCAGGACCAGCGGTCCGGTCGGCGTCGGGGTCATCGGTGACGGTCGAGCGGAGCGAGCGGTGAGGGTCGAGCGGAGCGAGCGGTGACGGTCGAGCTCAACAACGAGTCCGGCCAGCCGGCCGACACCGAGGCGCTGGTGGCGCTGGCCACCTTCGCCCTGGACCGGCTGCGGATCCACCCGCTGGCCGAGCTGAGCATCCTGCTGGTCGACGAGGAGACGATGTCGGCCTACCACGAGCGGTTCATGGGCGAGCCCGGACCGACCGACGTGCTGTCGTTCCCGATGGACGAGCTGCGGGCCCCGGCCGACGACGAGGACCCGCCGGAGGGTCTGCTCGGCGACATCGTCCTCTGCCCGGCGGTGACCAGCCGGCAGGCCGCCGAGCACGGCCGTACCGCCGAGGAGGAGGCGGAGTACCTGCTGGTGCACGGGCTGCTGCACCTGCTCGGCCACGACCACGCCGAGCCGGAGGAGAAGAAGGCGATGTTCGACCTCAAGGACGCCATCCTCGCCGCCTGGGCGGACGAGCGCCCGGTCCGGTCGGGCCGGTGACCGCCGTGTCGGGCGAGGACCCCGGCCCGAGTACGCCGGGCGGCCGCACCGGTCCGCCGACCCCGCCGGGGTCGGGCCCGGACGCCGGCCGCCCGCCACGCCCTGCTCCCGGGAGCCCGCGATGAGCCAGACGTCGGTCGTCCTGCTCGTCGTCGCCGGTGTGCTCACCGTGCTGGCCGGGGTGCTGGCCGCCGCCGAGTCGGCGCTGACCGCGTTCTCCAAGGCCCGCGCGCAGGAGCTGGTGGATGAGGGCCGCGCCGGCGCGGCCCGGCTGCTGAAGCTCCTGCAGGACCCGGCCCCCTACCTCAACACCGCGCTCTTCCTCCGCACCATCTGCGAGATCACCGCCATCGTGCTGGTGGCCGACGTGGTGTTCGGCCTCATCGGCGCCGCCTGGTTGCAGTGGCTGCTCACCGCCGGCGTGATGATCGTCGTCTCGTTCCTGCTCTGGGGTGTGGCGCCGCGGACACTCGGCCGCCAGCACGCCGACCGGGTCGCGGTGGCGATGGCCGGCCCGCTCTCGGCGCTGACCACCGTGCTCGGGCCGGTGCCGCAGCTGCTGATCCTGCTGGGCAACGCGATCACCCCGGGCCGCGGTTTCAGCGACGGGCCGTTCTCCAGCGAGGCCGAGCTGCGTGAGCTGGTCGACATGGCCGAGGCGAGCGAGCTGATCGAGGCCCGCGAGCGGCGGATGATCCACTCCGTCTTCGAGCTCGGCGACACCATCGTCAAGGAGGTGATGGTGCCGCGCACCGAGATCGTCTCGATCGAGGAGGACAAGAGCCTGCGGCAGGCCATCTCGCTGGCGCTGCGCTCGGGCTACAGCCGGATCCCGGTGACCCGGGGAGGGCTGGACGAGGTCGTCGGCGTCGTCTACCTCAAGGACCTGATGCGCCGACAGTTCGACAACCCGCGCGCGGAGACGTCGGAGAAGGTGTCGAAGGTGATGCGCGACGTCGTCTGGGTGCCCGACTCCAAGCCGGTGGACGCCCTGCTGCGCGAGATGCAGCTGACCCGCAGCCACCTGGTGATGGTGGTCGACGAGTTCGGCGGCACCGCCGGGCTGGCCACCATCGAGGACATCCTGGAGGAGATCGTCGGCGAGATCGTCGACGAGTACGACCGCGAGGTCGACCCGGTCACCGAGCTCGAGCCCGGCCGCTACCGGGTGACGTCGCGGCTGGCGGTGGACGAGGTCGGCGAGCTGTTCGGGCTGCGGCTGGAGGACGAGGACGTCGACAGCATCGGCGGTCTGCTGGCCAAGCACCTGGGCCGGGTGCCGATCGACGGCTCGACGGTGGTGGTCGAGGGTCTGGAGCTGGTCGCCGAGCGGGCCACCGGTCGGCGCAAGGGGATCGGCACCGTGCTGGTCTCCCGGGCGCCGGCCGAGGAGGACGTCCCGGCCGTCGAGGAGGACGTGGCGTCCGTCCCGCCGGCCGAGGTGGGGCCTGAGGACACCCGCCTGCGCGCCTGACCGGTCGTCGGCTCGTCCGCGGCGCTACCCTCCGGCGGGTGACCCGAACCGCCCCTCCACCGACCCCTGCCCTCGTGGAGCACCGCTGGCCCTGGTCGGTGCGGCTGGTCGACCTGCTGACCCGGCTGCTGCTGTGCGCCGCGGCCGCGGGGCTCGCGGTCTTCCTGGTCGGGGTGTTCTCGATGCTGGTGCTGACCGAGCTCTACCCGGCGGTCGCGTCGCGGATCGACCGGGTGTCGCGGATGGCGGTCGGCGTCTACGCCGGCGGTGGGGCCGCCGCCCTGCTGCTCGGCGGCTACGCCCTCGCCGCGCACCGCTGGCTCGAGGTGAGCGTGCTGCGCCGCTGGGGTGCCGAGGCCCCGCACCGGGTGCCGGCCGACCCGCAGCGCCGGGCCGTCCGGGCCAAGAGCCCGTCCGGGACGCTCGGGGTGGCCGCGGGCTGGACGGCCGGGCTGTCGGCCTTCATGGTGCTCGCCAGCGTGTGGATCCTGTTCGAGGACCCCGACCTGGAGGGGCTCACGGTGCTGGCGGTCTCGCTGCTGGTGCTGGGTCTGGGCGTCGTCGGGCTGGTCGTCTCGGTCCGGATCGGGCGGGGCTGGCCCGACCACACCGGGGCGGCGTCCGGGGCGTGGCTGAGCAGCCTCCCGCGGGCCGTGCACGCCGACCGCGACCGCCGGCGCGCCGGTCGCGGGGGCGAGCAGGTGCTCGCCGTCGGTCCGCGGCGGGCCCGCCGGGTGGCGTACTGGCTGGGACGTGGCTCCGGCGCGGCGATCGGTCTGTCGGTGCTGGCGGGGGTGCCCGGGCTGGTGCTGCGCCAGCCCTGCCGCGACTGCGACCCGCGCACGCTCGGCGCGGCCGGGGAGACCACCATCGACTGGCTGGTGACCACCGCTTTCGCGCTGCTGGCGGTCGGGCTGCTGCTGGGCCTGGCCCAGGGCGTCCTCCTGCTGCTGGTGGCCGTGGTCGAGCGGGCCGTGCTGCAGCGTGGCGCGCGGGCGCCGCGCCGTCCGCGGGTGCCCCGTGATGTCCTGGCGCGGGTGCTCGCCACTCCGACCGCCGAGCGGCTGCTGGGGTTGACGCTGCTCGTGGCGGGGGCCGCGGCGGCGCCGCTTCCGCTGGTCGCCGCGCTCGCCGACGAGGTGGCGGCCTGGTGGACGACCGCCGGGCTGGTCGGGGGCGTGCTGCTGCTCGCCGGCGCCGCGCTCCTCCTGGTCGACCACGCCGTCACACCGGGATGGCGGCAGACCCTGCGCGAGGCCTACGCGCCGGGTGACGTCGACGCCGGGGAGGCCGAGGCCACGACGGACAGCGGCTCGGACGGCAGCGGGGTCGACGGCGGCGGCTCGGACGGCGGCAGCTCGGACGGCGGGGGCGGGGACTAGGATCGCCGACGCGCCGGACCACGGCGTCCAGCACGGAGGAGGAGCGCGATGAGCAGCGAGCACCGGTCGGGATTCGCCTGCTTCGTCGGCCGGCCCAACGCGGGGAAGTCGACGCTGACGAACGCCATCGTCGGCTCCAAGGTGGCGATCGCCTCCTCCAAGCCGCAGACCACCCGGCACGCGGTCAAGGGCATCGTCACCCGCCCCGACGCCCAGCTGGTGCTCATCGACACCCCGGGGCTGCACAAGCCGCGGACCCTGCTGGGGGCGCGGCTCAACGACGTGGTGCGGGCCACCTGGTCCGAGGTCGACGTGGTGGGGGTGTGCCTGCCGGCCAACCAGCGCATCGGCCCCGGCGACACCTACCTCGTGCAGCAGGTCGCCGAGCTGCGCAGGCGGCCGAAGCTGGTGGCGCTGGCCACCAAGTCCGACCTGGTCTCCCCGGTGCGGATGCGCGAGCACCTGCTCGCCATCGGCGCGCTGGAGGAGTCGATGGGGCTGCGCTGGGAGCACATCATCCCGGTGTCGGCGGTCGCCGACGACCAGGTCGACGTGGTCGCCGACGAGATCATCGGCCTGCTGCCGCCCGGCCCCGCCTACTACCCCGACGGCGAGATCACCGACGAGCCCGACGAGACCCTGGTGGCCGAGCTGATCCGCGAGGCCGCGCTCGAGGGCGTGCGTGACGAGCTGCCGCACTCGATCATGGTGGTCGTCGACGAGATGGGCCTGCGTGAGGGACGCCCCGAGGACAAGCCGCTGCTCGACGTCTTCGCCTCGATGGTGGTCGAGCGGGACTCCCAGAAGGGCATCATGATCGGCCACAAGGGCTCGCGGCTGCGCGACGTCGGCACCGCCGCCCGGATGCAGATCCAGGCCCTGCTCGGCACCCCGGTCCACCTGGACCTCAAGGTCAAGGTGATGAAGGACTGGCAGCGCGACGCGAAGTCCCTCAACCGCCTCGGCTTCTGACGCCGGTCCCCCCGAGGCGTCCGGCGCGGGCACGGCCACCCGCCCAACCCCTGAGAACGCGTATGTCGTTGCGGTGACGTCCGGCGTGGCGCGGTGTGTCGGGCCCGCCGGCGCCCTCGACGAACACGTTCTCAGGGTCGGGGCCGGGTCGCGGCGCCTCGGCCCGCGGCGTCGAGCGCAGGGCGCTCCGGGAGGTGCAGCACGACGTTCCCGTCCTCGACCTCGACCGGGTAGCCGCGCAGCCGCACCCGCGACCCGGAGGCGAGGTGGTGGCCGTCCAGCAGGTCGAACTCCCACCCGTGCCACGGGCACTGCAGGACCTCCCCGTCGCGCCCGGGCCGGTACTCGGCCACCGCCGAGGGCAGCAGCGTCCCGGTGACCCGGCCGCGGCAGACCGGCGCGGCCTGGTGCGGGCAGTGGTTGCGCCACGCGACGACCCGCCCGCGCACGCGGAACAGCCCGATCTCCAGCCCCGACGCCTGCACCAGCAGCACACCCCGTCCGGGCACATCCACCTCTGCTGCCACCACCACCCGACTCACTCGTGGTACCCCGTCGGCTGCAGGACGTCCGCAGCCCCACCGCTGCGGTGTGGAGGCAGCTGCTCGGGCGGCGGCGGACCGTCCAGGCCGTAGAGCTCGGCAGCCGTCCCCCCCATGATCCGGGCCCGGACCGCCGGGTCGACCCGGCGGAAGAGCACCTCGGGGTTGTCGTTGTCCCAGTGCGGGTAGTCGGAGGAGAACATCAGCGTCCGTCCGGCGTCCACCATCGCCAGCACCTGCTCCAGCTGCTGGGGGTGCGGCGGCTCCTCGATCGGCTGGCTGGTGAGCCGGACGTGCTCGGCGACGTACTCCGAGGGCAACCGGCGCAGCCAGGGGGTGGTGTCGCGCAGCGCCTTGTAGTTCTTGTCCAGGCGCCACAGCAGGGACGGCAGCCAGGACACCCCGCCCTCCACCAGCACCACCCGCAGGTCGGGGAACGCCTCGAACACGCCCTCGCAGAGCAGACTGGCCAGCTGCGCCATCGCCGTCAGCGGGAGCAGGCTGTGCCACTCCAGGTAGCGCGAGGGGTAGCCCACCGGCGTGGGCGGGGCGGCGCCGCCGGCCCCCTCGGCCCCGGGGTGCAGCGCCACCGGCAGCCCCCGCTCGGCCGCGGCCCGGTAGATGGGGTGGTAGCGACGCCGGCCGCAGGGCTCTCGGGTGGTGGTGGCCATCAGCACCTGCACCACGGACTCCCGATCGCCGCACCGCTCGATCTCCGCCACGGCCGCCTCGGGGTCGTCGGCGTTGACGAGCACCGAACCCCGGAAGCGGCGGCTGACCCCGAGCCAGCCGGCGGCGGTGGCGTCGTTGACGGCGCGGGCGACGGCGTCGAGGTAGTCGGGGTCGTGGCCCAGCGGGAGCACGAACGGACCGGTCAGCACGGCGTAGTCGATCGCGTAGCGGTCGAGGTGGTCGCTGAGGAGGAACAGCGGGTCGCTGGCCGGCGGGCCGCCGTCGGGTGGGAGGGTGTCCTGGCGGAGCACCCCGCGCGGGTTGTGGTAGCCGGTGCCGACCCCGAGCCCGGTCTGCGCCCAGCGCTCGCGCCAGTGCCGGGGCAGGTGCGGCGTCAGGTCGGGCAGCGACTGGTGGACGTCGGCGTCCACCGTCAGCGGACGCCCCGGGCCAGCATCCACGTCAGCTCTCCTCGGCCATGCTGCGTAGCACCCACTGCTGGGTGCGCAGCCGCCGGGGCTGGCGCAGCACCGCCACCACGGCGGCCGCGACGTCCTCGGCGGTGAGCACGTCCTCCAGCCAGGCGTCCCCCTCGGACCGGCCGGCGCCCAGGGCGAACTCGGTCGAGACCGCGGCCGGGCAGATCGTGCTGACCCGGATGCCCTCGGCCCGGAGCTCCCGGTCCAGCGAACCGGCCAGCCCGACCTGGGCGAACTTGGTGCCCGCGTAGACCGCCTCGGTGGCACCACCGCGCAGCCCGGCCACCGAGCTGACCACCACGACGTCCCCGCCGCTGCCCTGCTCGCGCAGCACCGGGACGGCGGCCCGGACGGTCCACACCGTGCCGAGGTAGTTGGTCGCGGTCATCGAGGAGATCTGCTCGTCGGAGAGGTCCATGATCCCGCCGTAGGCGCCGACGCCGGCATTGGCCACGACGCTGTCCAGCCGCCCGAAGCGGTCCAGGGCCGCGCTCACCAGCCGGTGGTTCACGTCGGGGTCCGCCACGTCGCCGGCCACGGTGGTCACAGCCTCCTCGCCGAGCTCCTCGACCAGTGCGGCGAGCCGCTCGCGACGGCGTCCGAGCACGGCCACGCGGGCGCCGGCGGCGACGAGCAGCCGGGCGGTCGCGCGGCCGATGCCCGCGGTCGCCCCGGTGACGGCGACGACGGTCCCGGTGAGGTCGCGGTCGGTGTCGGTGTCGGGCACGGTGTCCTCCTGGTGGTCGGGGGCTAGGACGGGTCAGCGGTCGGGTGGGCCACCTCGACGACGGCCTTGACGAAGCCGGGCGGCTTCTCGACCGCGGTACGGAAGGCGGCGTCGATGTCGGCGAGCTCGAAGCGGTGGGTGACGAGCGGGTCCATCCGCAGCTGGCCCGAGGCGAGCAGTGCCATCCCGACGTCCATCCCGCGCATGATGGTGCGCACCTCGCGGAAATGGGCGTTGACGAGGTCGAACGCCATCCAGTTCCAGTGCTCCAGCGGCACCCGGCGGGGTTCGCCCTGGTGGAAGCCCACCAGCACCAGCGAGCCGCTCATCCGGGTGACCTCGCCGATCGTCTCCAGCGCGGCCTGGGTGCCGGTCACCTCGAAGGTCGTGTCGGCGCCGGCGCCGCCGGTCACCTCCGCCACCGCCTGGTCCAGCGGCTCCTGCCCGACGTCGACGGTTCGGGTGGCGCCCAGCCTGGACGCCAGCGCGAGCGCGTCGGGGCGGGTGTCGGCCACCACCACGCTGCGGGCGCCGCGCAGCGCGACCAGCTGGGTCACCAGCAGCCCCATGAACCCGGCTCCCACCACCACCACGTCGTCGGCCAGCCGGACGTCGGCCAGCTCGACGGCGTTGGCGGCGCAGGCCAGCGGCTCGACCAGGCCCAGCGTCGGGGGCACCTCGGGAGGCAGCCGGCGGCAGTAGCTCGCGTGCACCCGCACGTACTCGGCGTAGCCGGAGCCGGTCGTCCACACGGCGACCGCCTCCCCGGGCGTCCACCCCCGCACCTGGCTCCCGACGGCGGCGACCCGACCGGCCACCTCGTGCCCGATCCGGTCGGGGTAGGAGCCGGAGCGGCCGGTCCAGTGGCTGAGCTCGGAGGCGCAGACACCGCACGCGGCCACCTCGACCAGCACCTCGTCGGGTCGCGGCTCGGGCACCGGCACGTCGAGCACCTCGAAGCGCCCGGCAGCCTGCAGCTCGGCCAGTCTCATGCCGACCCCTCCCCGAGCTCCCACACCACGACGGTGTAGACCCCGGTGCGGGGGAGCTCGACGCACAGGTGGTCGCCCTCGCGGCGGACCGGCACCACCAGGTCGGCCTCACCCGGGCGGACGACCCGCGCCCGCCGGGCGGTGCGCAGGTGCGCCGGCACCCGGACGGCGAGCGCGACGTCGGTGTGGCCCGGGACGGCGTCCACCCGCTCGTCGTAGCCGTGGTCGACCAGGTGGCAGGCCAGGCTCCCGTCCGCGAGCAGGTGCAGGTTGACCGCCAGCGGGGCGCCGAGGCGGACCTGCGGCCCGTCCGGCTGCATCGCCGCGGTGTCGTCGAGGGCAGCGCGGGAGAGGGACGGGTGCCTGCGCAGCGCCTCGGTGCGGGCGTCGGGGAGGTTGCGCGCCGGCTCCTCGGTGACCACCACCCGTCCGCCGCCGTCGAGGTAGCCCACGAGCACGTCGACCTGCTGCTCGGTCAGCCACCAGCACCCGGGCAGCACGACCACCCGGTAGGGCGCCAGGTCGGCGGCGACCAGCCGGTCGGCCTGCAGCTCACCGTCGGTGGTCACGACCACGTCGAACGGCACCCCGGCCTGGCTGAGCGCCTCGGTCGTGACCCGGTACGGCACCACCACCGAGGTGTCGCGGGCGTTGCGGAGGTTGTCGCTGGCGTCGGCCCGCGCAACCAGGTCGCGCAGGCTCGGGACGCTGTGCACGACCGCCAGCTCGTTCCCGCCGACCGCGCCCGAGCGGAGCCCGTCGGTGGCGGCCACGAAGTCCTGCACCTGCACCAGCAGCTCGTGCGGGGCCCAGAAGGAGTCCTCCAGGGTGGCTCCCATCCACGAGCCGTAGGGGACGGTCATGTTCACCCCGAAGGCGGCGGCCTCCCACAGGCTGAGCCGCATCAGGTCGTGGCCGCGGCCCTGCGACAACGCCGTCACCAGCTCCGGGACGACCCCGCCGTAGGGGTTCTCGACCACCACCACCTCCTTGCCGCCGACCAGCCGGGCGAAGCCGGCCGCGTAGCGGTACCACTCCGGCTGCCGGTAGGTGGTGTTGCGCATCTCGGTGACGATGAGGTCGACCTGCTCGGCCAGCGGGAGGTAGTGGGCGTCGAGGTTGAAGAAGTTGCCCGAGACGAGCACCTCACGGCCCCGCTCGCGACCGTAGGCGCGGGCGTGCTCGGCCAGCTCGGCGAAGTGGGTGGCGATCGCGCGGCACTGGAAGGCGTAGTACTCCCCGAACAGCGGCGCGTCCTTCTGGTCGGTCCGGAAGTCGTGGCCCCGCTCCAGCAACCACGGCCCGTACTCGAAGGTCGCCAGGTCCACACCGTCCAGCTCACCCGGACGGCGGTCGGCCGGCAGGGCACGCAGGTGCTCGCGGAAGCCGCGGGTGCAGTCGCGGCAGAAGCAGGCGCCGTACTGCATGGCCCCCATCGGCAGCTCGGCCTCGTCCAGCTGGACGCCGTCCACCCCGGCGTCGACCTGGATCCTGATCACGGCCTTGAGGTACTCCCGCCACACCGGGTTGTTGCGGTCCATGTAGAAGCACTGGTGCTCGCGGTCGGGGCACTCCACCCAGCGGGCGTGGCAGGGGTTGCCGTGGATGTCGCGGGCCACGCACTCCTCGATGAGGTCGGTCACCGGTTCCCCGTCGCTGTTGACCAGCCCGTCGGGGAAGTAGGTCGAGACCGACGGCCACAGCCGCGGGTAGCGGTCGGAGGAGAACTCCCGCAGCCCCAGCCAGCCGCGCCGGCCCACGCCGCGGAGCTCGTTGAGCGCCAGCACGGTGGTCTCGTCCTCGTCCAGCTCGACGGGGAACTCCCAGCCCTGGGCCTCGAAGACGATGCCCAGCACCTTGATCCCGCGGGCCTGGCAGGCGGCGATGAACTCGGCGTCGTTGACGAACCCGTAGAAGCGGGCGCGGGCGCCGACGTCGCCGAAGGCCTCCTGCTCCAGGTAGGGCAGCGAGAGCGAGCCCCCGCCCAGGGCCGACCACACCAGCACCGTGGCCCGGTAGTCGACCAGGTCGTCGACCATCCTGAGCCGCCGTGGCGGCAGGCTCGGGTGGTAGCAGTGCTGGCGGGGGTACCACGCGTCGAAGTAGACACCGCGCTCCACGGGGCGGACCTCGTCTCTGGCTGGTCGGTCGGGCGCTGGCCGGGTCAGACGTTCTCGTAGCGGTTGCCCGCGCGGTCCTCACCGCGGGCCAACCAGATCTTCCAGCCGGCGTTCTGCTCCACCGGCAGCACCCGCACCGAGGCGGGGAAGTAGCGCATGGTGTAGCCGGTGCGTCGGATGCTGCTGGTGTTGGGTTTCGCGCCGTGCACGATCCGCCCGTCGTGCAGCGAGAACTCCCCGCGGCGCAGCTCGAAGTCGACCGCCCGGCTCTCGTCGACCCCCTCCAGCTGGGCGTGGAAGGTCTGCACGCTCATGTCGGTGGCCACGTAGCCCTCGGAGAAGCCGCCGCCGAGGTGGGAGCCGGGGACGACCCGCATGCAGCCGTTCTCGCGGTTGCTGGGGCCGAGGGCGAGCCACACCGTGACGATCCGGTCGTAGCCGCTGAGCCGGCCGTTCCAGAAGGCGGAGTCCTCGTGCCAGGGGGTGGCCCGGCCCGTGAAGGGGTCCTTGGAGATGAAGTGGCTGGTCCACAGCGCGATGTCGGGCCCGACCAGCGGCTCGACGGTGTCCAGGACCTCCTCGCTGAGCAGGAACTCCAGCAGCCTGGGGTCGCGGAAGTGCGGGGTGTCGAGCTCGTCGGAGAGCTTGGCGCCCTTGTCGGCGAGGTGCTCGTCGAAGATGGCCTCGAGGGCGTCCAGCTTCTCGGGGGAGAAGAGCTGGCGCTGCGGGAGCAGGTAGCCCTCGCGGCGGAAGCGCTCGACGTCGATGTCGGTGGTGCTGGTCATCGGTGGTCTCCGTGGTCGGGTGCGGGTCTACTTCTGCAGGTGCCGGACGAGCTCGGCGAAGAGGTCGAGGTCGGCGACGAAGTCCTCGGCGCTGGTCTTCGGGGCGCGCCCGGTGGTGATGCAGGCGTGGAAGTCCTCGAGCTCGTAGGTGTAGGGGTCCTTGAGGTGGGGGCGGAGCACCGAACGGGTGAGCGCCTCGCCGTCGGTGCGCTCCACGTGCAGCGTGGTGGGGAGGTGGCGGACGTAGGGGGTGTCGTACTGCACCCGCAGGCTGGCGTGCTGGCCGAAGACCTCCAGGTGGGCGTCGAAGCGGACCTGCTCGTCGACCCCGGTCTCGTAGGAGACGACGTGGTCGCCGTAGTCGAGCAGGGCGGCGATCCAGCCGCCGTCGCGCCACATCCGGGCCGCGTGGACGCCCGCGGGCGGGCCGAGCAGCTCCCGCATGGCCGACAGGTCGTGGCTGCCGAGACCGCAGAGCAGGCGGTAGGCCCCGGCCAGCGGAGCCGGGACGTCGCCGATCGCCTCGGTGACCAGCCGGCGCCCGCGCTCCCAGCGCTCCTCCAGGGCCGCCCGGCCCAGGTCGGTGGGGCGGATGACGTGCGAGGTCTGGTCGACGATGAGCTGGTTGCGCCCGATCACGTCGTGCACCCGGGCGAAGGTGATCCCGCCGAGCTCGGGCAGCAGCGCCTTGGCCTCGAGGAAGGCCGGGGCGAAGCGGCGCATGTAGCCGACCATCAGGGTCCGCTGGCTGCGGTCGCGGGCCTCGATCACCCGTTCGGCCTCCCGGGGCGAGAGGCACATCGGCTTCTCCACCAGCACGTGCAGCCCGTGCTCGAGCGCCTCCACCGCGCACTCGGTGTGGTACTCGTCGCTGTTGAGGACGAGGACGGCGTCCAGGTCGCCGGCGCCGATGAGCTCCGTCGCGGTGGCGTGGCGGTGCGGCACCCCGAAGGCGTCGCCGACCTGCTGGACCAGGGTGGGGGAGAGGTCGCAGACCGCGCGCACCTCGAACAGGTCGGGCAGCGAGGCGAGCACCGGCAGGTGCACGACCTGGGCCACCTCGCCCAGGCCGATGACGCCGACGCGCAGCACGGGTCGCGCGGCGCCCTGGTCCGCGACGGTGGCGCTCACCGGCGTCCCGCCGTCCAGAGCGGACGGCGGCGGCGGGCCGCGCGCAGCCCGCGGCGCAGGGAGCGCAGGGCGGGCTTGGGTCGGAGGTCCTCGTCCCAGGGCAAGGGGCGACGGGCGGCGCCGTCCTCGCGGGGGTAGTCCTCCTCCAGCCAGGTGTGGCGGTCCGACAGCCCGAAGGTCAGCACCGCCTTGACCGCGTGGTGGTCGAGGGTGGCGTCGAGGTAGCGGGCGTAGACGTCGGCCACGGCCCGGTCACGCGTGCTGACGTCGGGCGGCAACCCGTCGTCGAGCACGTCGAGCTCGGTGACCAGCACCTCCAGCCCGCGGTCGGCGACCTCGCTGAGGAAGCGCCGGTAGGCGCGGGGGTCGAACCGCTCGGCGAAGTCCTCGGCCAGCAGGTGGGCCTGGACCCCGAGCGCGTCGACCGGGGTGCCCTGGGCGAGCAGGGTGTCGATCACCTGCAGCGTCGCGAGCTGGCGGTCCCGCGGTTGGTCGCCGTACTCGTTGACCGTCTCGAACCCGAACTCGTTGAGCACCAGGGTGGCCCCGGGATCGCGGTCGCGGGCTCGCTCGAAGACCTCGCGGACGTAGGAGCGTCCGATGGTCTGGTACCAGGGGACGTCGGTGCGGAAGCCACGGTCGCCCTCGGGGTCGGTGACCTCGTTGGCCGCGATCCAGCCGGCCACCCGGCCGCGGTAGCGCTCGACCATCGCGTCGGCCGTGCCGTGCAGCAGGGTCCGCGCCTGACGGCGGGTCAGCCCCCACAGGTCGTCCTCGGCCCAGCCGTCGCCGAAGCCCTCGTCCCACACCAGGTGCGCGGCGACGACCAGCTGGCGCTGCTCGGCGGCCCGGGCGAACAGGGCGTCGGCGTAGCTGAAGTCGAGGGGGGCCTGCGGCGTGGGCTTGAGCTTGTACCAGAGCAGGTCGTCCTCGGTGAACAGCACGGCGGCCTGCTCGTCGACCAGCCGGCTGTAGGCCTCGTCCTCGAAGAGCCGCGTGGAGGCGGCGGTGCCGAAGGCCAGCCCGCGGTCGGCGGCCAGCCGCCACAGCGGGACGCCGGCGGCCTCCGCCGGGTCGTGCCGGGGAGTGGCGGTGGAGACGGTCGGGGCGAGGACGGTGCCGCCGGCCAGGGCCGCGGCACCGGTGAGGAGAGTCCGTCGCGGCAGCGCGCCGCCGGTCTGGCCGGGGCGGGTCGTGGCCGCCGAAGGCTCGGTGCCGATCCGGGTGCCAATCGATTTGCGCCAGTGCATGGCAGGGACGCTAGCGCGTCGTCGTCGGTGTTGGGAAGAGGTCGAGCTGTTCGGGTCCACGCGGTCGCCGGGGATTCGTCGGCACAGGGCGCCCGGGCCCTCAGCCGGACTCGCGCACCACCAGCCGGCAGGGCAGGCTGACCGTGCGGCGCGGGCCCTCGACCCCACGGACCAGCCGGTCCTTGAGCAGGTCCCCGGCGGCCCACCCGCTCTGGTAGGCGGGGTTGACCACCGTGGTCAGCGCGGGGCTGACCATCGCGGCGGCCTCGATGTCGTCGAAGCCGACCAGGCGGACGTCGTCGGGGACGCGCAGGCCCAGCTCCCGGGCGGCGTCGAGGGCGCCGATGGCCATCAGGTCGTTGGCGCAGAAGACCGCGTCCGGACGGGGGTCGCGCCGCATCAGGCGGGTCATCGCGACCCGCCCGCCCTGGCGGGTGAAGTCGCCGGGTACGACCAGGTCGTCGGCGGGCTCGAGCCCGTGGTCGCGCAGCGCCTCCTGGTACCCCTCGAGCCGGTGGCTGGCGGTCGCCCGGGAGCCGACGACCATCGCCACGTGCCGGGCGCCGCGGGCGAGCAGGTGCTGCACGGCCGCGTAGGCCCCCTCGCGGTCGGCGGGCAGCACCCCGTCCACCGACACCTCCTCCAGACCGCCGCCCACGGTGACCAGCGGTGGCCAGTCCGGCCCCACCGCCAGCTCACCGGTCGCCCCGGCCGAGGAGATGACGATGCCGTCGACGCCGCGGGCGACGGCGTCGGAGAGGAAGAACTGCTCGCGGGCGGCCGAGCCGTCGGTGTTGCAGACGTAGCTGCCCCACGGGGCGCCGAGTGCGTCGGCGAGACCGCGGGTGAGCTGGCCGTAGAACGGGTTCGTGATGTCGGGGACGACGACGGCCACGACCTGCGAGCTGCCCATCCGCAGCTGCCGGGCCACCCGGCTCGGCCGGTAGCCCAGCTCCGCCACGGCGTGGCGCACCCGCTCCTGGGTGGCGGCGGCGACCGGACGCTTGCCGGTGAGGACGTGCGAGACCGTCGTCGTGCTCACCCCGCTGGCGCGGGCGACGTCGGCGATGGTCACACGGGCCGTGCTCGGCGGGGTGCTGGTCAGGTCGGGCCTTTCCGGTGCGGGCGGACGGTGTCCACGCGGGGTGCGCTGCTCCGACGGGGCCGGCCCGGTCGGGTGGGTCCGCGGCCGCGTGCCTGCCCGGGGTCGCACGCCTCCGACCGGGGTCGTGGGGGTGCGGCACCGGAGTGCGCGGAGGCAGCGTAACTGCTGACGGCCACAGGTCAACCCGTCGGGCCCCTGGCGCCGGCGACCGCTCGGTGGTTGAGTGCCAATCGATTGGTCGAGAGCGCGGCACGGACGGCGGGGAGGGTGGGATGGACCTGGACGAGGTCGAGCGGGCGCTGGTGGTGGTGGCGCACTGCGACGACGCCGAGTGGATGTGCGGCGGCACGGTCGCCCGTCTCACCGAGCGGGGTGCGCGGGTCGACTACGTGGTCGTCACCGACGGGGCGAGCGGAGGCGTCGACCTCGGCGTCAGCGACGCCGACCTGGCCGCGACCCGAGCCGCCGAGCAGCGGGCGGCCGCCCGCGTGCTCGGTGTGTCCGAGGTGGTGCTGCTGGGTCGCCACAACGACGAGCTCCGGGTCGACGTCGCCCTCAAGCGCGACATCGTCCGCGAGATCCGGCGGTCACGGCCGCAGCTGGTCCTCACCATGACCCCGTTCCGCGACCTGGACGCGCCCCTGGAGTGGTCGCACGGCGACCACATCGCGGTGGGGGAGGCGACGCTGCAGGCGGTCTACCCCGAGGCGATCATGCCCCGCATCCACCCCGAGCTGGCCGGGGAGGGTCTGCAGCCGCACACCGTCTCGGAGGTGTGGTTCCCGGTCGGTCGCGGGGCCGACCGGTACGTCGACGTCACCTCGGAGGCGCAGCGGAAGATGGACGCGGTGTGGTGCCACCACAGCCAGAACGGCGAGGCCCGCGGTGACCGGGACTGGCTGTTCGGCGAGCGGGTCGAGCCGCCGATGCTTCGGGCCGGGGAGCGGGTCGGGGTCCGGTACGCGGAGGCCTTCCGCCGGGTCGCCGTGCCGGGCTGAACGCCGGGACCGGCCGGTCCCTGCCGCTCCACCGGGGTCTTGACAGCCCGGGAGCGGTGTAGCAGTGTCCGCAGCGGGACCCGGAGCCAATCGATTTGGACCGACGCTGACGTGGGGTCCTGACGACCCGAGAGGCAGTTCGATGAGGAACTGGAGAACGTCCCGCACCCTGAGTGTCCTCGCCGCGGGGACCGCGCTCACCCTGCTGGCCGCCTGCGGCGGCGGGGGTGGTGGACCGGCGGGGGGTGGGTCGACGGCCAGCGGGCCGGTGCCCGAGCCCGCCGAGCCCGTCACCATCACCTTCTCGTCCTGGGTGGGTGAGCAGGACGGCATGAAGCGGCTGTACGCGAAGTTCCGCGAGCAGCACCCGAACATCACCGTCGAGTTCCAGAACGTGCCCGCGGAGGAGTCGGAGAAGAAGCTCACCACCCAGATCGCCGGCGGCAACCCGCCCGATGCCGCGTACGTGGACGCCGGCACGGTCGCCAACTTCGCCTCCCGCGGGGCGCTGGTCAACCTCGACAACTACATCAGCCGCAGCGAGGTCGTCAGCGCCGACGACTACGTGCCCGCCTTCAGGGCCTTCACCGAGGTGGAGGGTGGCATGCACGGGCTGCCCTTCGACGGCGAGTCGACCGGGCTCTTCTACCGCACCGACCTCTTCGAGGAGGCCGGCATCAGCGAGCCGCCGGCCACCTGGGAGGAGTTCGAGGAGGTCTCGCAGAAGCTCACCGACCCGGCAGCCAAGCGGTACGCCTTCCCGGTGTTCGCACCGGAGGCCGAGTACTACTTCTACCCCTGGCTCTGGCAGAACGGCGGCACCCTGCTGTCGGAGGACGAGCAGACGATCCTGTTCAACGCCCCGGAGGCCAAGGAGGCCGCGGAGTTCTACGTCGGGCTCACGCAGTACGCGCCGCCGGACTACCTCAACTCCAACTCCTACGACGCGCGGCTGGCCTTCGCCAACGGCCAGGTGGGCATGTACATGGCCGGCGCCTGGTTCGCCGGCGTGCTCGACGAGGAGTTCCCCGACCTCAAGGACAAGTGGGCCAGCGCGCCGCTGCCGGAGGGCAAGGCCGGCTGCGCGACCACCATCGCCGGCGACGCCCTGGTGATGTTCGCCCAGGGCGAGGAGCAGGACGCCGCCTGGAAGTGGCTGGAGTTCCTCTCCGAGCCCGACAACATGGCCGAGTGGACCTTCCGGTCCGAGGGCACGCTGCTGCCACCGCGGCAGTCCCTGCTCGACTCGCCCGAGCTGG
Source organism: Desertihabitans brevis (assembly GCF_003327535.1). Taxonomy (NCBI): domain Bacteria; kingdom Bacillati; phylum Actinomycetota; class Actinomycetes; order Propionibacteriales; family Propionibacteriaceae; genus Desertihabitans; species Desertihabitans brevis. Next base: position 104,933 of record NZ_QOUI01000006.1, read on the forward strand.
TTGAGACGAAGCCGGTGCTGCAGACCTTCGCCGACCTGATGGAGTGCGGGGTCAACTACAACATCACCGATCCGGCCTGGCCGCGGATCAGCGAGGAGCTCAACACCCAGCTCGGCAGCGCGATGTACGGGGAGCAGACCGCCTCCCAGGCGCTCGACAACGCCGCCGCGGAGGCGGAGAAGCTGCGCTCGTGACCACCGCGACCGCACCCGCCACCACCGTCGGCCGGCACCGGCACGGTCTGTGGTGGCGGGTGCGCCGCAACGGCAGCGCCTACGGCTTCCTGGCCGTCCCGCTCCTGCTGTTCATGGTGTTCACGGTGTTCGCGCTGGTCTTCGCCTTCTACCTGACCTTCCACGAGTGGAGCATCATCGAGCCCGAGCGGCCCTTCGTCGGGCTGCAGAACTACTCAGACATGCTGGCCGACGAGAGCTACCTGCGCTCGATCGTCAACACCTTCTACTTCACCGGCGTCTCGGTGCCGGTGACGATGGCCATCGGGCTGCTGGTGGCCCTGCTGCTCAACCTGCCGCTGCGGGGGCGCGGCATCATCCGGACGCTGTACTTCCTGCCCGTGGTGACGCCCTTCGTGGTCATCGCGATCGTCTGGAAGTGGCTCTACAACGGCGACTTCGGCCTCTTCAACTACTACCTGATGCAGACCGGCATCATCGAGTCGCCGCTGCTCTTCCTGGCCGACCCCGACCTGGCGATGCCGTCGGTCATCGCGATGAGCATCTGGTCCGGCGTCGGCTTCTCGATGGTGATCTACCTGGCGGCGCTGCAGGCCGTCCCGTTCCAGCTGTACGAGGCCGCGCGCGTGGACGGAGCCACCCGGCTGCAGCAGCTGTGGCACGTCACCATCCCCCAGCTGCGCCCGACGACGGTGTTCCTGCTCGTCATCGGGATCATCAACTCCTTCCAGGTCTTCACCCAGATCTTCATCATGACCAGCGGCGGACCGGTGGAGCGGACGACCACCGTCGTCTACTTCATCTACAACGCGGCCTTCAAGTTCTACGAGTTCGGCTACGCCAGCACGCTCGCCTTCGGGCTGTTCGCCCTGCTGTTCGTGTTCACCCTCGTCCAGCTGCACCTGTACCGGAAGGGGGAGCAGTGAGCACGACCACCGCCCCGCAGCCGCCCCAGCCCGTCGAGGTCGTGACCGCGCTGCCCGACCCCGGCATCCCGCCGCGGCGACGGCGTCGCACCTGGCTGTGGCTCGCCTACCTGGTGCTGGTGCCCGGGGCGCTGCTGTTCGTCGCCCCGTTCGCCTGGCTGGTCAGCGCGTCGTTCCAGCGCATCGGCGACATGTTCTCCTACCCGCCGCAGTGGATCCCCCAGGATCCCTCGCTCGACGGCTACCGGCAGTTCCTGGGCATCGGGCAGGAGTTCGCCGGCGGCCCGCAGGCCTGGCGCTGGTTCCTCAACAGCGCCTTCGTCGCCACCTCGGTGACGGTGCTGCAGCTGTTCTTCAACTCCCTGGCCGCCTACGTCTTCGCCAAGCGGCAGTTCCCCGGACGCGACCTCATCTTCGCGCTGTTCCTCATCACGATGATGATCCCGGGCCAGATCACGCTCATCCCGAACTACCTCGTGCTCAAGCACGTCCCGCTGTTCGGCGGCAACGACATCTTCGGCCAGGGTGGGTCGGGCTGGCTGGACTCCTACTACGGGCTCATCCTGCCCGGGGCGGTGAGCGCCTTCGGCATCTTCCTGCTCCGCCAGTACATGGTCTCGATCCCCGACGAGCTGCTCGACGCCGCCCGGATCGACGGGGCCTCGGAGCTGCGGATCTACGCCCGGATCGTGCTGCCGCTGTGCCGACCCGCGCTGGCCGCGACCGGCATCTTCACCTTCCAGGGGGCCTGGGAGGACTTCTTCTGGCCGCTCATCATCGTCAGCAGCCCCGACAAGTACACCGCCCCGCTCGGTCTGGCGCTGTTCGTGGTGGAGAACCGCACCCAGTGGGACGTCCTGATGGCGGGCTCGGTCATCGCCTCGCTGCCGATGATCGTCGTGTTCATCATCTTCCAGCGCCAGTTCATCCAGGGCATCGCCGTCAGCGGTCTGAAGGGCTGACGTGGTCGCGGGGGAGGCCACGTCAGCCCGGGTGGAGCGGCTGCTCGCCGACTCCGGTGGGGTGCTCGCGCTCGAGCCGGCGTGGGTGGCCCGGGACTTCCTCCCGCCGGGACGCCGGCTGGGGCTGCCCGGGGACGACTACGACCGCGGCGAGCGCGGTGCCATCTGCGAGCGCTGGCTCGCCTCCACGACACCGGCCGACAACCGGGTCGGCGTGCCGGACGAGGGCCTGTCGGCCGTCGTCACCGACGACGGGGCGCCGCTCCTGCTGGCCGAGGCCGTCCGCGCCGCACCGCAGCTGGTGCTGGGGACCGACTACGCCCGCACCCACCCGCAGGGACTGGGACGGCTGGCCAAGATCTTCGACTACGCCGCCCGGCTGCCGTTCCACATCCACCCGCCCGAGCACTATGCCGCGCTGGTGGGGCGGCGTCCCAAGGACGAGGCCTACCACTTCCTCGACGGGGCCGACCTCGGCGCCCACCCCGAGACCTTCCTCGGCGTGCACCCGACGGTGGCCACGGGGCTGCGGGAGGAGGCGCTGCTGCCCTACCTCGTCGACTGGGACAGCGACCTGGTGCTGCGGACGTCCTCGGCCTACCTGCAGGTGCCCGGGGATGGGTTCTGGGTGCCCTCGGGGGTGCTGCACGGTCCGGGCACGGCGCTCACCCTGGAGCTGCAGGAGGACTCCGACGTGCTGGCCATGTTCCAGGCCCTCAACGCCGGGCGGATCATCAGCAAGGAGCTGCTGTTCAAGGACGTCCGGCCCGAGGACCGGCGCCGTGACGGCGAGCGGTTCCCGTTGGGCTTCGTCGACTGGGAGCGCAACGGTGCGCCGGACCTGTACCGGCTGAGCCACCTCTCGCCGCGGCCGGTCGGGGCGCCGGTGCCCTGGGGTCGGCGGGAGTGGGTGTTCCACGGCAGCCCCAAGTTCAGCGGCCAGCGCATCACGGTCGAGCCCGGACAGGTCGCGGAGCTGGTCGAGCCCGGCGTCTACAGCGTGTTCGCCTGGGCGGGGGAGGGGGTGTGGGCGGGTCACCGGCTGCGGGGTCGGCGTCCCGGTGAGGACGAGCTGGTCGTCGTCCACGACACCGCCGTCCGTGGGGTGACGGTGCGCAACGAGGGGCCGACGCCCTTCGTGGCCTACCTCTTCTCCGGCCCCGACCTGCACCCGGAGGTCGTCGGGTGAGCGACTGATCGCCTTGCCCCCCGCGCGGCCCCGGACCGTGCGGGTCGCCACCGGTCCGCACCCGCTCAGCCGCGTCCGGTGCGCCCGGCCCGGGTGCTCGGATCCTCCCCGACGGTCATCGGCGGGACGTGCTCCAGCCGTCCGGCGAGCCCGGCGGCGACCGAGCTGAGCCGGCCGGCGACCCGGGAGACCCGACCCTCGCGCCGGCGGCTGGTGCGGTCCAGCGCGTCACGGGAGCGGTCCAGCACCGTCAGCGGCAGGGCGGCGACCGCGTTACCGGGCGGACGGCGGGCCACCACCGGGTGCGGCCGGGTCGGCGCGATCCGGCGCACCGCCTCCCACATCAGCCCCATCCGGACCAGCTCGCGGCGTCCGACCCGCTCCTGCAGCCGCGGCAGCATCTCGTCCTCCTCGTCGCGGACGTCCTCGCGCAGCAGCGCCACGATCCGCGGCCACAACTCTTCGTGGCGCCCGTCGCCCGGTGTGGTCCGCTCCAGCTGCGACCACAGCTCGTTGATCTCCTGGTGCTCCTGCTCCACCTGCAGGGTCAGCTCCGGGCCCTCCGGCATCACCCGGCGGATCACCGGCCACAGCACCGACTCCTCGGCGAAGGCGTGCGGGAACACCAGCCGGGCCAGGTCCTCCAGCAGCTCCAGCCGCTCCCGGCCGGTCGAGGCGTCGATGGCGTGCACCAGCCGGTCCAGCTCCTGGTGGTCGCGCTGCTGGCGGACCAGGACGCTGCGGGAGCCTCCCAGCTGCCGTTCGGTCTGGCGGGCGATGGATGTCGGCACGGTTCCTCCTCGGGTGGCTGGGCACCCCCTGTACCCGCCGGCGCGCGTCCCAGCGGGGACAGTGGGGGGTGCGGACCGCGCGGACCTGGGTTAAGGTGCTGGACGTGGCACGGATGCTCCTCCTCACCTGCCGCAGCGAGGCTCAGTCCCTCTGACCGGCCTCCTCGCTGCGGAGTTCGTCGTGCCGTCACCACGGACCACCTGAGGAGTCATCCCGCATGAGCACCACACCCACCCGCAGCACCCGCGTCCAGCCGCGCCCCGTGCAGCAGCCCAGCCCGATGCCGTTCGGCCGCTACCGCGCCTTCGAGCCGGTCGACGTCCCCGACCGCACCTGGCCCACCCGCAAGATCACCGCCGCCCCGCGCTGGCTGTCCACCGACCTGCGCGACGGCAACCAGGCCCTGATCGACCCGATGACCCCGTCGCGCAAGCTGCGGATGTTCGAGCTGCTGGTCCGGATGGGCTACAAGGAGATCGAGATCGGGTTCCCCTCGGCCAGCCAGACCGACTTCGACTTCGTCCGGCAGCTGGTCGAGGAGGACCGCGTCCCCGAGGACGTCACCATCTCGGTGCTGACCCAGGCCCGGGAGGACCTGATCGAGCGCACCGTCGCCTCCCTGGTCGGCGCCCACCGGGCCACCGTGCACCTGTACAACGCCACCGCCGAGCTGTTCCGCCGGGTGGTGTTCAAGATGAGCGAGGCCGAGTGCATCGCGCTGGCCACCCGCGGCACCGAGCTGGTGATGAAGTACGCCGAGGAGAAGCTGGACGGGGTCGAGTTCGGCTACCAGTACTCCCCGGAGATCTTCACCCAGACGCCGACCGACTTCGCGATCGAGGTCTGCAACGCCGTCAGCGCGGTCTGGCAGCCCGGGCCCGACCGCGAGATCATCCTCAACCTGCCGGCCACGGTGGAGATGTCGACGCCGAACACCTACGCCGACCAGATCGAGTACTTCGGCCGCCACATCGACGCCCGCGAGCACACCACCATCTCGCTGCACCCGCACAACGACCGCGGCACCGCGGTCGCGGCCACCGAGCTGGCGCTGATGGCCGGCGCGGACCGGGTCGAGGGCTGCCTGTTCGGCCACGGCGAACGCACCGGCAACGTCGACCTGGTCACCCTGGGCATGAACCTGTTCAGCCAGGGCATCGACCCCCAGATCGACTTCTCCGACATCGACGAGATCCGCCGCACCGTCGAGTACTGCACCAACCTGCCGGTGCACCCGCGCCACCCCTACGCCGGTGACCTGGTCTACACCGCCTTCTCCGGCTCCCACCAGGACGCCATCAAGAAGGGTCTGGAGGACCTCGAGCGCCGCGCCGCCGCCGAGGGCACCGACGTGCACACCATCGCCTGGGAGGCGCCCTACCTGCCGATCGACCCGCACGACGTCGGCCGCTCCTACGAGGCCGTGATCCGGGTCAACTCCCAGTCCGGCAAGGGCGGGATGGCCTACCTGATGAAGAGTGAGCACCGCCTCGACCTGCCCCGACGGCTGCAGATCGAGTTCTCCCGGGTGGTGCAGCAGCGCACCGACACCGAGGGCGGGGAGGTGACCGCCGAGGTGCTGTGGGACGTCTTCCGCGAGGAGTACCTGGAGCCGGCCGGACCGCTCGCGCTGGGTGAGGTGGCGGCCCACTCCGGCGGTGACGCCGAGGACCAGCTCACCGTCAGCGTCCACCACGAGGGCGCGCTGCGCACCGTCACCGGTGAGGGCAACGGACCCGTCTCGGCCTACGTGGACGCGCTGTCCGGGCTGGGGCACCGGGTGCGGGTGCTGGACTACTCCGAGCACGCGCTGTCGGCGGGCGGGGACGCCCAGGCCGCCTCCTACGTGGAGTGCGAGGTCGGCGAGCCGGACGAGGCCGTGGTGGTGTGGGGCGTCGGCATCGACGCCAACACCACCCGGGCCACCCTCAAGGCGATCAACGCCGCGGTGAACCGGGCCTCGTGACCACCGGGACGGCCACGCCCCGGCCGCGTCGGCTGGCCGGCGGGGCGGGGGCGGCCGTCCTGCTCTCCACCGTGCTGGCGGTGGTCGGGCTGGTGGTGATGGACGACCGCACCGGAGGACTGGGGCTGGCCGTGGTGCTCGTCCCGGTCGGGCTCGTCGCCGTCGCCGTCGGGATCGCGGGCTGGGCCCTGCTGCGGGCCACCACGGCCCCGGTCGGCGCCGCCCGGACCGTCCTCGGGCTCGTGCTGGCCGCCGGTGCCGTGGGGGTGCTGCTGCTCATCGCCCTCAGCGGGTTCTCGGCCCAGCCCGGCACCGGCGCCTGACCCCGCTGGAGTCCCGGGCAGCGGAGCCGAGCCCAAGGTTCTGAGCTCGCCGAAGGGCGATCAGCCGCGGGCGGCACGCACCTCGTTGGGCACCGCGCCGCCGTAGCGCCGGTCCCGGTCGGCGTACATCTGCACCGCCTGCCACAGGTCACGGCGGTCGAAGTCCGGCCACAGCCGGTCCAGGAACACCATCTCGGCGTAGGCCGACTGCCACAGCAGGAAGTTCGAGGTGCGCTGCTCCCCGGAGGAGCGCACGAACAGGTCCACGTCGGGGATCTCCGGCTCGTCGAGGAACTGACGGAACCGGTCCTCGGTGAGCCGGGAGGGGTCGAGCCGGCCCTCGCGGGCCAGCTCGGCGATGCGGCGGGCGGCGTCGACGATCTCGGCCCGCCCGCCGTAGTTCACGCAGAACTGCAGGGTGAGCACGTCGTTGTCGCGGCTCTGCTCCTCGGCGGTCTCCAGCTCGTCGATGACGCTCTTCCACAGCCGCGGCCGCCGGCCTGCCCAGCGCACCCGGACGCCCATCGCGTCCAGCTCGTCGCGGCGGCGGTGGATGACGTCGCGGTTGAAGCCCATCAGCCAGCGCACCTCGTCGGGCGAGCGGCGCCAGTTCTCGGTGGAGAAGGCGTAGGCCGACAGGTAGCGCACGCCGATCTCGATCGCCCCGGCGATGGTGTCGAACAGCGACGCCTCCCCGCGGGCGTGGCCCTCGGTGCGGGCGAGCCCGCGCTGCTTGGCCCACCGGCCGTTGCCGTCCATGACGATGGCCACGTGCTGGGGGAGCCGGTCGGCGGGGATCTCCGGCGGCCGCGCGCCGCTGGGGTGCGGGTCCGGGCCGCGGCGCGGCGGCCGGGGTGCCGGGGTGCGTCGTCTGCGGGCCACGGGCGCACCCTACCCAGCGTCGCCGCCGTCCGGACGGCCCCCGCCGGGCTCAGCGCGGGCTGCGCGGCCTCCTCGGCGGTGAGCGGCCGGGCGGTGGTGATGCGCCCGGCCTCGAGCGGAGGTGTCCTGCCCACGTTCTCACGGACCTCCGCCCCGCGTGGGCAGGGGGTCACGACGGCGCCGCGGAAAAGCCGTGGCCGGGTGCGGCGGCGTCCGTCCAGGATGAGCCCGTGAGCACTCCTGGATTCCACCTGGCCCGGGTGCGGGCCGCCGACGACGCGGCGCTGGACCGCGTCCTCGACCAGCTGACCGCGGTCGCCGACGCGTGCGCCCTCGACCTCTACGGCCACACCGACCTGGTCGAGACGGCGGCCTCGGTCCGGGTCGCGCTGCTGGACGCCACCGACTACGCCAACGTGCACCTGGTCGCGGTGCTCGGCGGGGCCCCGGAGGGGGAGCGGGACGAGCGCGGTCTGCCCTACGCCACCGGCGAGGGGGAGGTGGTCGGTCGCGGTGAGCTGGGTCTGCCGGTCAACGACAACACCGCGCTGGCGGAGATGTTCGTCGAGGTGGTGCCCGCGCACCGCCGGCGGGGCATCGGCTCGGCGCTCGCGCAGACGCTGCTGCAGTACGCCGAGGACGCCGGACGCACCACCGCCACCTCCTGGTCGGGTCACCGCGACGAGGCCGGCGAGCAGGACGAGGCGCTGACCGCCCCGACCGGGGTGGGCTCCCTGGCGGTGGCCGACCCCGCGGTGCGTTTCGCCACCGGCCTCGGGTTCGTGCTGGAGCAGACCGAGCGGCATTCCCAGCTCGACCTGCCGGTGGAGGCGTCGGTGGCTGACCCGCTGCGGGAGATGGCGCTGGCTGCCTCCGACGGCTACGAGGTGCTGTCCTGGCAGGGAGCGACCCCGCCGGAGCACCGCGAGCAGATGGCGCGGCTGCACCAGCGGATGAGCGTCGACATCCCCACCGCCGGGCTCGACATCGAGGAGCAGCGGTGGGACGTCGAGCGCGTCATCCGCTCCGACGAGCGGATGGCCCGCCGCGGCTACGTCGTCTTCACCACGGTGGCCCGCCACGTCGCCAGCGGCGAGCTGGTCGCCTTCACCGTCCTGTTCGGGCCGCAGGAGAAGCCGGAGGTGGTCTACCAGGGCGACACGCTCGTGCACGGCGACCACCGCGGGCACCGTCTCGGGTTGCTGGTCAAGCTGGCCAACCTCGACCTGCTGCTCCGCGAGCGTCCCGCCAGCCGTCGGATCCACACCTGGAACGCGGGGGAGAACCGCTGGATGCTCGCCATCAACGTGGCGATGGGCTTCCGGCGGGTCGCCACCGAGGGGGCCTGGCAGCTGCGGCTGAGCCCGCGGTGACACGCCGGGGACGATGAGAGCCCCTCTCATCTGGCGTTGTTAGCGTCCGGGCCACGTCGTCCTCCTGGCGCCTCCGGTGCGCCGGGGCGACCCGGACGGAGGTGACCAGATGCCCGGCCCGCGAGGTGCCCGTGCCGTCCGCCGCCTCGGTGCCCGCGTGCCCGGGCTGGTGCTGCTGGTCCGGCAGGTGCGGGCATGGGTGGGCGAACCCGAGACGCTGCGGGAGGTCGCGGCCGAGGCCCGGTTGCTGCTGCGCGACCCGCGTCCGCGGACCAGCCTGGCCGAGGTGGAGGAGCTGGTCGCCGTCGCCGAGCGGGCGCACCGGCTCGGGCTGCAGCAGTGGGCGGTGGCGCTGCTGCACCACCCGGCGCTGGTGCCACGCTCGCCCCGGCCGGTGGTGCTCGCCCGCCGCCGGCTCGCGGCCGGCCGACCGGTCCACCCGACCGCGGTGCGGCGGGCCTTCGAGCGGCTGGCCGGGCAGGCTCCGCGGCGCTGGCTGGAGGAGCCGATCGCGGTCGGCTCGGGCTCCGACGTGGAGGCGGTGGTGCGGCACCGGGTGCCCGGCGCGGACGTCCGCACGGTGCTGGACGGCCCGGGCCGGACCCGGCCGCTCAGCCTGGTCCGCAAGACCCTGGCTGGGCCGGTGCCGCGCGAGCTGTTGGCCTACCGCAGCGGCCTGCTGGAGGGCGGCGAGCGCTACCGCCCCTCGCGCCTGCTGCACGCCGAGCCCGACGGCGCCGACCGCTGGCACCTCTTCCTGGAGGACCTGGGGGAGGTCCGCCCGTTGCAGGACCCGGCCGAGCTGCTGCTCGCGGCCCGCGCGCTGGGAGAGCTCAACGGCCGTCGCCTGGTGCCGGCCGGGGCCGCGGGCGACCTGCACGACGAGCACCCCTGGCTGGCCGAGGTCGGCCGGTGGACGCTGCCTCCCTTCGCCGAGCTGCGCCGCCGCGCCGGGGTGCTGGCCGGCCGGGTGCCCGGGGACGTCCGGCACCGCTGCGCCGACCAGCTGGCCGCGCTGGCGGAGGCCGAGGACGAGCTGACCCGCCAGGTCGCCGGTCTGCCGCTGACCACCAGCCACGGTGACGCCACCCGCTCCAACCTCGCGGTGCGTGACGGCCGGCTGGTGCTGTTCGACCTCACCGCGGTGCAGCTGACGCCGGTCGGACGCGACCTGGCCGACCTGATCGGGCTGCCCAACCCGGTGCTGGGCCGCGAGCCCGGACTGGCCGGGGACTGCCACCGCGCCTACCGCGACGGCCTGACCGACGCCGGGGTGCGGATCGGGGAGGACGAGGTCGGTCTGGCGGTGCGCAGCCGGTTCGTCCGCAAGGCGTACTGGTGGCTGCTGATGACGATCCCGCGGCGGCTGCCCGCCGGGGCCGGGTCGGAGGTGCCCGAGCGTCGGCGACAGAACATCGTCGCCGATCTGCAGCGGGTGGCCGCGGAGGCCGAGCTGCTGCTCGACGCGCTGACCAGGCCCGGTGCGTCCTCCCGCGGGCGGCAGCTCACGGTCTGACCCTCGGGCCGGCCGCACCGGACCGCGTGCCGCACCGCCGGGTGGTTGGCCGGCGGGGGAGAATGAGCGGGTGCCGACCTACCGTGACGAGGCGATCGTGCTGCGCACCCACAAGCTGGGTGAGGCCGACCGGATCATCACGATGCTGTCGCGCGAGCGCGGGAAGATCCGCGCGGTGGCCCGCTCGGTGCGCCGGACCACCTCGAAGTTCGGCTCGCGGCTGGAGCCGTTCGGCCACGTCGACCTGCAGCTGGCCACCGGGCGGACCCTCGACGTCGTCACCCAGGTGGAGTGCCGGCACGCCTGGGGCGACCCGCTCTCCCGCGACTACCGGCGCTGGACCGCCGGTCAGGTGATGCTGGAGACCGCCGACCGGCTGGTGGTGGAGGAGCGCGAGCCGTCGCGGCGGCAGTTCCTGCTGCTGGCCGGGGCGCTGCGGGTGCTCAGCCAGGGCACCACCGACGGGGAGCGTCCGGCGACCATGGTGCTGGACTCCTACCTGCTGCGCGCGCTGGCCGCCGCCGGCTACGCACCCAGCTTCACCGACTGCGCCCGCTGCGGCGTCTCCGGCCCGCACCAGTCGTTCTCCCCGGCCGCCGGCGGGGTGGTCTGCGTGCGCTGCCGGCCTCCCGGCACGGCCGTCCCGGCCCCGGCCACCCTCGCGCTGATGGGCGCCCTGCTGACCGGGGACTGGCCGGCCACCCGGGACGTCGAACCGGCGCGGCAGCGGGAGGCCAGCGGTCTGGTGGCGGCGTTCGTGGCCTGGCACCTGGAGCGCGGGCTGCGGTCGCTGGCCCACCTGGAGCGGGAGTGAGCCAGCCGCCGGCCGGGCCGCCGCTGCTGACCCGTCCGCCCGGGCAGCAGGTCGCGCCGCGGACGTCCGGCCGGGGCGGGTGGGCGGCGCTGGCGCCGGCGCTCGCGCTGCCGGTGGTGATGGTGGTCGTGCTGGTCGCGGTGCTCGGGATCGGCCGTCCCAGCCGGGACGAGGAGCTGGCCGGGGCCGGCGACCCGTACCACCCGTCCTACGGCGCCAGCGGCTACGACGCCCAGCACTACCTCATCGACGTCACCGTGGACGGCACCACCGTCGGCGGGGTCACCGAGATGACCGCCCGGGCCACCCGCGAGCTCGCCGAGATCCACGTCGACCTGGCGCTGCCGGTCAGCGCGGCCTGGGTCGACGGCGAGGAGGCCGACGTCGAGACCTGGCCCGAGCACGACGTCGAGATCACCCCGGACCGGCCGGTCGCCGAGGGGCGGACGTTCGTCGTCCGGATCGCCTACGCCGGCGACCCGCTGGAGGTCGCCCCGGTCCGCGGCGTCCGCACCCCCTGGTACCGCCAGGGCGATGAGCAGGGCGCGGCGGGGCAGCCGGAGAGCTCGGCCTGGTGGTTCCCGGCCAACGACCACCCCAGCGACCCGGCCCTGATGGAGTCGAAGATCCGGGTGCGCGCCGGCACCCAGGCCGTCAGCACCGGCGCCCTGGTCAGCCGCGACATCGGCACCGAGGCCGACTGGGACACCTGGCACTGGCGGGCCAGCCAGCCGATGGCCACCTACCTCAACTTCGTGGTGGTGGGCCGCTACCGCCTCGAGGCCGGCCAGGTCGCCGGACGCCCCTACGTGTACGCCGTCAGCGAGGCCCTGCCGCCGGACCAGCAGCAGCGGCTGCTCGCCGAGCTGGCCGAGACGCCGCAGTGGGTGGCGGCGCTGGAGGAGCACCTCGGCCCGTACCCGTTCACCGAGATGGGCGGGGTGGTGCCGGCGTTCCCGTTCTGGTTCGGCGGGCTGGAGACCCAGACCAGGCCGGTGTACCACGTGCGCAGCCTGGACGACCGCGACTTCGCCGACACGTTGCTGGTGCACGAGCTGGCGCACATGTGGTTCGGCGACCACGTCACCCTGGAGCGCTGGGACGACATCTTCGTCAACGAGGCCTGGGCCTCCTACCTGGAGTGGGTGGTGGCCGAGGACGAGGGCGGACGCACCGCCCAGCAGGAGCTGCAGCGCCACTACGACGGCCTGGCCGGACGGGCCGACTTCTGGCGGGTGCGGATGGACGACCCGGGCGCCGAGCAGCTCTTCGCGACCGTCTACGAGCGCGGTCCGATGGCGCTGCAGGCACTGCGCAACGTGATGGGCGAGGCGGAGTTCACCACCCTGATGCGTGAGTGGGCCCAGCGCGGCGGCACCGCCAGCCTGGAGGACTTCGTCGCCGAGGCCCGCTCGCGCACCGACGCCGACCTCGACCCCTGGTACGACGCCTGGATCAGCGGCACCACCGCCCCGCCGCGGACCGCGGCGGTCGGCCTGGGCTGAGCCGGCCTCAGCAGTCGCCGCAGGTGCCGTAGATCTCCAGGTCGTGGCGGACGTCGCGGAAGCCGTTGGCCGCGGCCACCCGGGCGGCCCAGGCCTCCACCTCCGGCGCGGCGACCTCCACGGTGCGCCCGCAGGAGCGGCAGACCAGGTGGTGGTGGTGCCCCGTGGAGCACTGCCGGTACAGCTGCTCGCCCTCGGCCGTGCGCAGCGTGTCGACGGTGCCGGCCTCAGCCATCGACTGCAGCGCGCGGTAGACCGTGGCCAGCCCGACGGGGGAGGGGCCCTCGCGGAGCAGCGCGTGGATCTGCTGCGCGCTGCGGAAGTCGTCGAGCCGGGCCAGGACGTCGGCGACGGCCGCCTGCTGGCGGGTGCGTCGCTGCGGTGTGCTGGTCGCCATCACGTCCACCTCCTGTCGTGCTCGGCCCCCGACCCTACCCGGGACCGACGACGGCTCACGTCGCGCGTCAGTGCTCGTCCCAGTGGTCCCCGTGCCGGGCGTGGCGGTGCCCGTCGTGCACCCAGTCGGTGTGGTCGCCGTGGCGGACCGGCTCGTGGTCGCAGTCGGGGCCGCCGTGGCGATGCAGGTGCTGCTCGGCGGCCGCGTGCGGCAGCGGCAGCAGCGGCGGGTCGGCGACCGCGTGGCCGCGCTGGCGGCGTCGCTGCAGGGCGGCGCTCAACGGCCAGGACACGATGAACACCGCGATCGCCAGCAGCACGATCAGCGCCCCCGGTGCCACGTCGGCGTAGAAGCTGCCGACCGCGCCCGAGACCGCGACCAGCCCGCCGATGCCCATCGCGGACAGCAGCCCGGCGGTGAACCCGCGGACCAGACCCTGCGCGGCCGCCACCGGCACCACCATCAGGGCGCTCACCAGCAGCAGCCCGACGGTGCGCATCGACACCGTCACGGCCACCGCGGCCAGCACCACGACGAGCAGGTTGAGCAGCCGCACCGGCAGCCCGAGCACCCGGGCGTGGTCCTCGTCGGCGCAGACGGCGAACAGCTGCGGGCTGAGCCCCACCGCGGGCACCAGCACCACCACGGTGAGCACGCTGACCACCACCACGTCGGTGGTGGTGAGCGAGGTCAGCGAGCCGAACAGGTACTGCGACAGCGCCCCCGCGCCGGCCCCGGTGATCCCCGCCATCAGGACGCCCGCCGCCAGCCCGCCGTAGAAGAGGATCGCCAGCCCCACGTCGCCGGAGGCCCGGCCGTGCTGGCGCAGCAGCTCCACCAGCACCGCGCCGAGCACGGCGACCACCACGGCGACCGGCAGCGGCTGGGTGCCGGTGAGCAGGGCCAGGCCGACCCCGGCGATGGCGATGTGGCCGAGGCCGTCACCGAGCAGGCTGAGCCGCCGCTGCACCACGTAGGTGCCGATGGCCGGCGCCATCACCCCGGTGAGCAGGGCCACCAGGAGCGCCCGGCGCATGAAGTCGTAGCCGAGGAGCTCCAGCATCAGTCCTCCTCCTCCGCCGCCGGGTCGCGGAAGACCCGCCGGTGGTCACCCTGGGAGCCCAGCAGCTCGTGGTGCTCGTGGCCGCCCGGGAGCCCCACCTCGGGCACCGGGCCGTCGTGCACCAGCCGACCGTCCTGCAGCACCAGCGCCCGGGTGAGCAGCGGCCGCAGCGGACCGGTCTCGTGCAGCACGACCAGCGCGGTCAGCCCGTCGGCGACCAGACCGGCCAGCACGTCGGCGATCGCCTGCTGGCTCTCGGCGTCCACCCCGGCCAGCGGCTCGTCCATCACCAGCAGCTCGGGGTCGCCGGCCAGGGCGCGGGCGACCAGCACCCGCTGCTGCTGGCCGCCGGACAGGTGCACCATCTGGTCGCTGCGCCGGGCGGCCATGCCGACCCGCTCCAGGCTCTCCCGCACCCGCTGCCGGTCGCGCCGGGAGGCGGGCAGCAACGGGCGGCGGTGCGGCAGGCGTCCCGACGTCACCACCTCCGCGACGGTGGCGTTGCGCAGGTTGAGCGTCGAGCGCTGGGGGACGTAGCCGATCCGGGCCCAGTCGGTGCCGCGGCTCCCGGTGCTGCCGAGCAGCCGCACCGTGCCGGCGGCGACCGGCAGCAGCCGGAGCACGGCCCGGACCAGTGTCGTCTTGCCCGACCCGTTGGCGCCCATCACGGCCACCACCTCACCGGCCCGCACCACCGCGTGCACGCCGCGCAGCACCGGCCGGCCGCCGAGCAGCACGGTGACGTCGTCGACCTCGACCAGTGCGTCGGCGGGGACGGCCGGGGTCGGGGGGTGCTGCCGGTCCGCGACCACCGGCACCCCCTCAGCTGCAGCCATTCGCCGTCCGCAGGGCCTCGAGGTTGGCCCGCTGCACCGCAATGTAGTCGCTCCCGCGGGACTGCTCGGTCAACCCCTCGATGGGGTCGAGGACGTCGGTGGTCAGGCCGAGGTCCCCGGCGATGGCCTCCGCCACGGCGGGGGAGACCAGGGTCTCGGTGAAGATGGTGGTGATCCCGTGCTCCTCGGCCTCGGCGTGGATCGCCGCGATCCGGGCCGGTGAGGGCTCGGCGTCCGGGCTGATCCCGCTGATCCCGATCTGCTCCAGGTCGTAGCGGGTGGCCAGGTAGCCGAAGGCGGCGTGGGAGGTGATGAACTCGCGCCGCTCGCAGGTCTCCAGCCCGGCGGCGAAGTCCTGGTCGAGGGTGTGGAGCTCCTGCTGCAGGGCCTCGGCGTTGGAGCGCACCGTCGCGGCCTGCTCCGGGGCGGCGGTGGCCAGCGCGTCGGCGACCCCGGTCGCCACGGCTGCCATGTTGTCCGTGTCGAGCCAGGTGTGCGGGTCCAGTCCCGCCTCCTCCAGACCGTGGTCGTGGCCCTCCTCGGCGTGCGCCGGCTCGGTGTGCTCCTCCTCGTCGTGCGCGTGGCCCGGCACCTCCTGCAGGGTGACGAGGTCGGCGACGTCGACCACGAGGTCCGGGGCGTTCTGGGCGACGGCCTCGTCCACCGCGGGCTGGAACCCGCTCTGGTAGACTATGACGTCGGCCTCGGCGATCTCGATCAGCTGGCGGGGGCTGAGCTCGAGGTCGTGCGGGTCCGACCCGGGTGCGACCAGGTTGGAGACCTGCGCCGAAGCCCCTGCGACGCGCTCGGACACGAACTGGAACGGGTAGAGCGCCGTCACCACCCGCAGCTGACCAGGCTCGGACTCGGGCGACTGCGTGCCAGCGCCGCAACCGGCGACCAGGAGGAGGGCCGATGCGGACAGCGTGCCGACGAGCACGCGCAGGGACTTCGACATGAGAATGATTCTCGAATTTGTGGTGCGGAGAAGTCAAACCGGCGCGGTCGCGGAGCCGTAGGGTGTGGCCGGGTGGAGGAGCGGAGGAGGAGGCGTGATCGTGCTGACGCGGTTCCGGGTGCCCGGCGAGGGCGCCGCGGAGTTCCGGGCGCAGGCGGAGGCCGCGGTCGCGGTGCTGTCGGCCCGACCCGGGTTCCTCGGCGTCGACCTCGGCCGCAACCTCGACGAGCCGGACCTGTGGACCATCACCACCCGGTGGGCCGACGTCGGCTCCTACCGGCGGGCGCTCAACGGGCTGGAGGCGAAGATGGTGGTGGTGCCGCTGCTCAGCCGGGCGGTGGACGAGCCGACGGCCTACGACGACCCCGACCGGGTCGGCGTCAACCGGCCCCGCGGGCAGGCCGACGGCTGAACGGCTAGCGTCCCGCCGGTTCCCGCCGCTCGTCCCGCGGGATCCGGTGCCGCAGCATCAGCGAGGGCCAGGCGCCCCAGAGGCTGAGGAAGAGCACCAGACCGCCGGCCAGGGCCACCAGCGCCGGCCCGCGGCCGAGCACCACGTCGAAGATGAGGAAGAGCACGCCGACGATGGTGAGCGCCAGGGCGACCAGCCCCGCGGTGGCCACCCCGTGGGCCCGCGTCACCAGCCAGGGTCGCAGCCCCCCGCGGAAGAGGACCCGGTGGAACGCGACCGGGGCGACCAGCAGCGCGGTCGCCACCACCGACCCGCAGAGCACCACCAGGTAGATCTGGTGCTGCACCGGGCTGAGCTCGTCGAAGCGGGTGCCGAAGGGCAGCGTGAGCAGGAACCCGGTGAGGATCTGCACCCCGGTCTGGGCCACCCGCAGCTCCTGCAGCAGCTCGTTCCAGTTCCGGTCCAGCCGCTGGTCGGCGGTCTCGTCGGCGTGCCGGCGGGCGGCCTCCCTCACGACGCGCTGTCCTCGCCCAGCCCCATCACGGTGCGGTAGAAGTCGAGCTCGGCCCGGTGCCAGGCCGCGACGTGCTCGGGGCGGCGGAACCCGTGGCCCTCGCCGGGGAAGAGCAGGTAGTCGTGCAGCAGGCCCTTGGCGCGGGCCGCCTCCACCACCACCTCCGACTGCTCCGGGGGCACCACCTTGTCCTCGGTGCCCTGCAGCACCAGCAGCGGCACCGACAGCCGGTCGACGTGGCTCAGCGGGGAGCGCTCGCGGTAGACCGCGGCGGCCTCGGGCAGCGGGCCCACCAGCCGGTCCAGGTAGCGCGACTCGAACTTGTGGGTGAAGGCGGCCAGCGCGGCGAGGTCGGCCACCCCGAAGAAGGAGGTGCCGCAGGCGAACGGGTGCTCCGGTGCGGTCAGGACGGCCAGGGTGGTGAACCCGCCGGCGCTACCGCCGCGCACCGCCATCTTGTCGCCGTCGACCAGCCCGCGGCGGGCCAGCTCGGTGGCGACCGCGATGACGTCGGCCACCTCGCTCTCGCCCCAGCGTCCCCGCAGCGCGTCGCGGTAGGCGCGGCCGAACCCGGCCGAACCGCGGTAGTTGACGTCGGCGACCGCGAACCCGCGGGTCGTCCAGTAGGCGATGGCGGCGGTGCGCACCGGCAGGGTGTGCCCGGTCGGCCCTCCGTGCAGGAACACCACCAGCGGCGGCGCCTGGTCCTGCGGGCCGGTGGCGTCGGCGTTGGCCGGCAGGTGCAGGAACGCGTGGGTGCGCTGCTCGCCCTCGCCGACGGTGATCGCCTGCACCGGGCCGAGGTCGCCGGGCCGGTCGGTCGGGGGCGCCACCGCGGCCACGGTGGTGACGCCGCCGTCGAGCGTGCGCAGCCGGACGGCCCGGCCGCCGTCGGGATCGGTCTCGACGGTCGCGACCCCGCCGGCGTGGGCGGTCAGCTCGGCCACCTGACCGGTCGGGACGGGCCAGGCGCGGGTGGACGCCGGCCGCACCGAGCCGTCCGCGGTGCGGGTGAGCCCGACCAGCCGCAGGTCGGTGGCGCCCTCGCGGGTGCGGGCCACCACCACCTCGGCACGGTCGGGGTCAGCCGGGTCGGCGAGGACGGCGAGCCGGCGCCCGCCCAGGGTCCAGCGCGGACGTCCGAGGTCGGCACCCTCGTCGGTGACCCGGGTGGTGGATCCGTCCAGGCGGTGGTGCCACAGCTCCCAGAACCCGGTGGAGTCCTCGGTGCACAGCAGGTCGCGGCCCCACCAGGCGAGCTCGGAGACCGAGACGCCGTCGCCGCCGGCGACCGCGCGCACCCCGTGCAGCGTCGTGCCGTCGAGCCGGCCGGCCCACAGCGTGGCGGAGTCCCACGGCATGTCGGGGTGGCCCCAGGTCAGCCAGGCCAGCCAGCCGTCCGGGCCGGGGGTGGGCGCGGCCACCAAGTCGGCGTCGCCGACCAGCACGCTGGCCGTGCCGTCGGCCGGGTCGAGCAGCACCAGCTCGTTGCGCACCTCCGTGGCGGTGTCGCCGTCGTGGGTCTCGCGCACCGCGACCAGCCGACCATCGGCGAGCACGACGCCGTCGCCCCACCGGGTGCGGGCGCCGGTCGGGGCGGTCAGCGTCTCGGCGTCCCCGTCCGCGCCGACCCGGTGCAGCTGCTGCTCGGCGAAGTCGACCACCACCACCGACGCCGGGCCGGTGCCGTCGGTCGACGGCTCGGCCGGGCCGGCCAGCGCGCCGCCGCCGTACTCGTGCACCCGGCTGCGCACGTCCAGCCCGGTGCGGGCGACGACGTCGACGCCGTCCCAGCGGTGCAGCCGCTGCTGGCCCGTGCCGGGATCGGTGCGGGTGAACCAGAGCGCGTCCCCGGTGGAGGTGAGGCCCTCCACCGACGCGCTGCTGGCGAGGTCCTCGGGGCGGACCGGGGAGGGCCAGTGGCCGTAGGGCCGGACGGTGCTCACGGCGCTCAGCCTGCCACGCGACGGCGCCGGCGGCGCGGGGCCCGGGGGCGCCCGTTGAGATCGGAGGCGCCCGGATGTAATGTATGCAGCATGCATACATCCTCCACCGCCGTCGACGACGCGCGCCCGGAGGTCCCGCCCGGTCCCGGGGGCGACCAGATCCCCGCCCTCGAACGCGAGCTCCGGGCCCTCTTCGGACGGCTGCGGCGCTGGCAGCAGCACATCACCCGGGTGGGCGACCTCCGGCTCGACCCGCACACCTTCATGCTCCTCACCACCGTCCGCGAGCACAGCCCGCTGCGGGTGCAGGACCTCGCCGCGCTGCTCGGTCTGGACGCCTCCACCGCCAGCCGGCACGTCAAGAGCCTCGAGGCGGCCGGCCTGGTCGAGCGCGCGGCCGACCCCGACGACCGACGGGCCAGCCTGGTGCGGATCAGCCAGCGCGGCGAGGACGCCTGGACCGCCGACCGGGACACCCGCAGCGCGCTGCTGCACCAGACCATCGAGTCCTGGGCACCCGACGACCGGGAGCGCCTCACCTCCCTGCTGATCCGGCTCAACGGCGAGCTCGACCGGCTGCAGACCGACGCGCTCGACCCCGAGCGCACGAACCCCGCACCGAAGGAGCCCCTGAGCTGATGAGCACCACCTCGACCACCACCGCCGAGGACGCGCCGCCCGCGCTGCCGGCGGGCGTCCGCACCATCTTCGTCGGGCTGATGTGCGGCATGCTGGTCGCCTCGATCAGCCAGACCATCGTCTCCCCGGCGATGCCGATCATCGTCGCCGAGCTCGGCGGCATCGAGCACTACAGCTGGCTGGCCACCGCCGCCATGCTGGTCGCCGCCGTCACCACCCCGATCGTCGGCAAGCTGTCCGACCTGTACGGGCGCCGCTCCTTCTACATCGCCGGTCTGGTGGTGTTCATGGCCGGCTCGGTGCTGTCCGGGCTCGCCCAGGACTTCTGGTGGCTGGTCGTCGCCCGGGCCGTCCAGGGCGCCGGCATGGGCACCCTGATGCCGCTGTCGCAGACGATCATCGGCGACATCATCCCGCCGCGGCAGCGCGGCAAGTACCAGGGCCTGATGGGCGCGGTGTTCGGCTTCTCCTCGATCGCCGGTCCGCTCGCCGGCGGCGCCATCACCGACGGCTTCGGCTGGCGCTGGCTCTTCTTCATCCCGCTGCCGATCGGTCTCGCCGCGCTGGTCTTCATCGTCAGGAACCTCCACCTGGCCCACACCCGGCGCGAGGCGAAGGTCGACGTCAAGGGTGCGGTGCTGCTCTCGGTCGCCCTGGTCGCCATCCTGCTCGCCACCTCCTGGGGCGGCACCAGCTACCCCTGGGCCTCCTTCCAGGTGATCGGGCTCTACGTGCTGGGCGCGGTCGCGCTGGCGGTGTTCATCCCGCTGGAGCTGCGCCACCCCGAGCCGATCCTGCCGCTGCGGATGTTCGCCAACCCGATCTTCACCTTCTCCGCGATCGCCAGCCTGGCCGTCGCGATGGCGATGTTCGGCGCCATCTTCTACATCCCGGTCTACGCCCAGGGTGTGCTGGGGGCCGACGCCACCAACTCCGGGCTGATCGTCATGCCGATGAGCGTCGCGATGATCGGGACGTCGATGGTCATCGGTCTGCTGATCACCCGCACCGGTCGCTACAAGGGCTTCATGCTGGCCGGCACGCTCGTCATCATCGCCGGGTTCGCGCTGCTGGCCCGGGTGCACTACGGCTCCAGCCATCTGCAGCTGACCATCGCCATGGTCGTCATCGGCCTGGGGCTGGGCGCCTGCCTGCAGACCTACACCCTGGTCGTGCAGAACGCCGTCGAGCAGCGCGACCTCGGCGTGGCCACCGCGGCCACCCAGTTCTTCCGCAGCGCCGGCGCCACCGTCGGGATCGCGGTGCTGGGCACCGTGATGACCTCTCAGCTCGGCCCGGCCATCGCCCGCCACCTGCCGGAGGGTGCCCAGGGGGCGGCCGGTCAGGTGGGTGCCGGTTCGGTGCTCGACCCGGCCGTGCTCGAGCAGCTGCCGCCGGCCATCGCCGAGGGCATCCGGATGGGGCTCGGCGACGCCATGCACACGGTCTTCCTGACCGCGCTGCCGCTGGCCGGGATCGCCTTCCTGGCGACGCTGTTCATCAAGGCCCAGCCGTTGCGCGACACGCTGGCCGGTCCGGCGCCCGAGCCCGCCGTCAGCACCGAGAGCGAGAGCGAGACGATGCTCGGTGCCGCCCAGACCCGGGAGGAGCTGGAGCTGGCGGCCGAGGCCGCACCGTCCGAGGAGGCCGGGACGTCCCCGGCCCGCGGTCGCCGCTGAGCCCATCCCACAGCCCCCGTCCGCCCGCCGTCCTCCCGACGACGGGCGGGCGAGGGGCGTCCGGAACGACTAGGGTGAGGGGCCGGGTCCGGCCCGGGCGACCGCGGTCGCCAGCCCCGCCAGCCGGTGCGGGCCACCCGCCGACCACCGACGACCTCGAGGAGACCCCGTGGCCCCCACCAGCCGTGTCGACAACGTCATCTCCCTGGCCAAGCGCCGTGGCTTCGTCTTCCCGTGCGGTGAGATCTACGGCGGCACCCGCTCGGCCTGGGACTACGGGCCGCTGGGTGTGGAGCTGAAGGAGAACATCAAGCGGCAGTGGTGGAAGGCGATGGTCACCGCCCGCGAGGACGTCGTCGGGCTGGACTCCAGCATCATCCTGCCGCGTCAGACCTGGGTCGCCTCGGGCCACGTCGGCGAGTTCACCGACCCGCTGACCGAGTGCCTCTCCTGCCACAAGCGGTTCCGGGTGGACCACATGCAGGAGGCCATCGCGGCCAAGAAGGGCGGCGACCCCGATGCGATCCCGCTGGGCGAGATCGCCTGCCCGCACTGCGGCACCCGCGGGCAGTGGACCGAGCCGCGCGAGTTCAACATGATGCTCAAGACCTACCTCGGGGTGGTCGAGGACGAGTCCGGGCTGCACTACCTGCGCCCCGAGACCGCCCAGGGCATCTTCATCAACTTCGCCAACGTGCTCACCACCTCGCGCAAGAAGCCGCCGTTCGGCATCGCCCAGACCGGCAAGAGCTTCCGCAACGAGATCACCCCGGGCAACTTCATCTTCCGCACCCGTGAGTTCGAGCAGATGGAGATGGAGTTCTTCGTCAAGCCCGGCGAGGACGAGGAGTGGCACCAGTACTGGATCGACGAGCGCACCCGCTGGTACACCGACCTCGGCATCGACCCGGCCAACCTGCGCCACTACGAGCACCCGGCCGAGAAGCTGTCGCACTACTCCAAGCGGACCGTCGACATCGAGTACCGCTTCCAGTTCGCCGGCAGCGAGTGGGGTGAGCTCGAGGGCATCGCCAACCGCACCGACTTCGACCTCAGCACCCACTCCAAGCACTCCGGGCAGAAGCTGGAGTACTACGACCAGGCCGCCGACGAGCGCTGGACGCCGTACGTGATCGAGCCCGCGGCCGGGCTGTCGCGCTCGCTGATGACCTTCCTGGTGGACGCCTACGTCGAGGACGAGGCGCCCAACACCAAGGGCGGCGTCGACAAGCGCACCGTGCTGCGGCTCGACCCGCGGCTGGCCCCGGTCAAGGCCGCGGTGCTGCCGCTGTCGCGCAACGAGGCGCTCTCGCCCAAGGCCCGCGACCTCGCTGCACAGCTGCGCAAGCACTGGAACGTCGAGTTCGACGACGCGCAGGCGATCGGGCGCCGCTACCGCCGTCAGGACGAGATCGGCACCCCGTTCTGCCTCACCGTCGACTTCGACACCCTCGACGACGACGCCGTCACCGTGCGCGAGCGCGACGCCATGACCCAGGAGCGGGTCGCCCTGTCGCAGGTCGAGAGCTACCTGGCCGCGCGGCTGGTGGGCTGCTGAGCCGAGCCGGGCGGCGTGGCGCCGACTACCATGGGCGGGCCATGACCGAGACCGCCACGCTGACCCGACCCCTGCGTCTGGGACCCCTCGAGGTGCCCGTGCCGGTGGTGCTGGCGCCGATGGCCGGCATCACCAACGTCGCCTACCGCACGCTGTGCCGCGAGCAGGCCGAGCGCGGGGCCGACGCGGTGACCGGGGACGGCGTGCGGCGTCCGGCCGGGCTGTTCGTCTGCGAGATGATCACCAGCCGCGGGCTGGTGGAGCGCGACCCCAAGACGCTGTCGATGCTCGGCTTCGACCGCGGGGAGACCGTCCGCTCGGTGCAGCTCTACGGCGTCGACCCCGTCTACATGGGCCGGGCCGCCGACATCCTGTGCGGCGAGTTCGGGGTGACCCACGTCGACCTCAACTTCGGCTGCCCGGTGCCCAAGGTGACCCGCAAGGGCGGCGGCGGGGCGCTGCCGTGGAAGCGCGACCTGCTGGCCGCGATCCTCACCGCCACCGTGAAGGCGGCCGGCCGGCACGGCGTGCCGGTGACCTGCAAGACCCGGATGGGCATCGACGCCGACCACCTCACCTACCTCGACGCCGGCCGGATCGCCGAGGACTCCGGGGTGGCCGCGATCGCCCTGCACGGGCGCACCGTCGCCCAGTCCTACTCCGGTGAGGCCGACTGGGAGTCCATCGCCCGGCTGGTCGACCACGTCGACATCCCGGTGCTCGGCAACGGCGACATCTGGGAGGCCGCCGACGCGCTGCGGATGGTCGAGCAGACCGGCGCCGCCGGTGTGGTCGTCGGCCGCGGCTGCCTGGGACGTCCGTGGCTGTTCTCCGACCTCGCCCAGGCCTTCCTCGGCCGCCGCAGCACCGCCCTGCCCACGCTGGGCGAGGTGGCGGCCACCGTCCGCCGGCACGCCGAGCTGCTGGCCGAGGTGATGGGGGAGGAGCGCGGGCTGACCGACCTGCGCAAGCACATGGCCTGGTACTTCAAGGGCTTCCCGGTCGGCGGCGACGTCCGGCGGGGTCTGGGCACCATCTCCTCGATGTCCGACCTGGACGCCCAGCTGGCCACCCTCGACCCGTCCGCGCCGTTCCCCGAGAGCGAGCTCGGCGCCCCCCGCGGCCGCCGCGGCAACCCCCGCAACAAGGTGGCCCTGCCCGAGGGCTGGCTCGACGACACCTGCGGCGTCGAGCTCGACCTCGCCTCCGCCGAGGACGACGTCTCCGGCGGCTGACGCCAGTCGTCCACAGGTTCGCCGTCGGCGTGCGCGGACAGGTTCCTGGCGCGACTACCCTGGCGGGCGATGAGCACCGAGGAGACGACCACGCTGCTGCCGCGGGCGGTCGCCTGGGCCGACACCATGGCCGGGCACCAGACGCCGGGGGACGGGACGCCGGTCGTCCGGGCGCACCGCGACAGCACCGCGCTGATCGCCCCGCCGCGCCCGCTGACCCGCGAGGCGCGCGAGGAGCTCGAGGCCGCCACGCTGACCCCCGGCGCCACCCTCTCCTCCGGGGCCGGCGACCGGGCCCGCCCGGAGGAGCCGGATCCGGAGCGCACCTGCTTCGAGCGCGACCGGGACCGCATCCTGCACTCCACCGCCTTCCGCCGGCTGGCCGGCAAGACGCAGGTGGTGGTGTGGCCCGACGACCACCAGCGCACCCGGCTCACCCACGCCATGGAGGTGATGCAGGTCGCGTCCTCCATCGCGCGGGGGATCGGGGCCAACGTCGCCCTCACCGAGGCCATCGCGCTCGGCCACGACTGCGGCCACGGGCCCGGCGGGCACGCCAGCGAGGACGCCTTCGACACCTTCCTCCCCGAGGGCTACGACCACGGGCCGTGGGGCGCCGACGTCGTGCTCACCCCGCTCAACCTGTGCAGCCAGACCCTCGACGGGATCCGCAACCACTCCTGGTCGCGGCCGGCGCCGTCGACGGTGGAGGGGGAGATCGTCTCCTGGGCCGACCGGATCGCCTACTGCGCCCACGACCTCGAGGACGCCATCCGCGCCGGCATCATCAGCGCCGAGGACGTGCCGGCGGAGGTGCTCGGGCGCTGCGGGCGCAG
Organism: Desertihabitans brevis; assembly: GCF_003327535.1. Classification (NCBI taxonomy): domain Bacteria; kingdom Bacillati; phylum Actinomycetota; class Actinomycetes; order Propionibacteriales; family Propionibacteriaceae; genus Desertihabitans; species Desertihabitans brevis. Next base: position 129,448 of record NZ_QOUI01000006.1, read on the forward strand.
CCAGCGCGAGCAGCTCGGCACCTTCATCCGGGCCGTGATCAGGTCGGTGGTGGAGCACGGCCGGGTCGGCATGGACGCCGAGACCGCGCACGCCCTGGCCACCCTGCGCGCCTTCAACTACGAGCGGATCTACACCCGCCCCGCCTCGGTCGCCCAGGCCCGGGCGGTGGTGCGGGTGCTGCAGGCCCTGGTCGAGCACCTGGTCGACCGACCCGAGCTGCTGCCCGGTCAGACGGCGCTGGAGGCCGGCAGCGAGGAGGCGGTGCGGGCCGCCGTCACCTGGGTCGGCGGGATGACCGACCGCTACGCCTTCGACACGGCCGTCCGGCTGCTCGACTGGGACCGGGCCGATCTGCCGCAGGGGATCGACGCCACCGAGTAGCCGGCGGCGCGGGCGGGTCAGCGCACGCCGCGGGCCCGCAGCGTCATCGCCCCGAGGACGCCGACCAGCGTGAGCCCCGCGGCGACCCAGCTCAGCGGGCCCAGCTCCTCGGGCGCCACCACGAGGTCGATGACGACCGCGGCGACCACCTGGCCCGCGACCGCCCAGAGCCCCAGCACCAGCACGCCGTGGATCCGCACCATCACCGTGGACAGCGAGATGAAGGCGATCCCGAAGAGCCCGCCGAGGTAGAGCCACCACTGCCCGGGCAGCCCGACGAGCTCGCCCGGCGCGAGGAACGACAGCGCCAGGAAGACCAGCAGCCCGGCCGTCCCGACGAGGAAGTTGTTCCAGGTGGTGGGCCACGGCCCGGCGTGCACCGCGACCCGGCCGTTCATGCCCTGCTGGATGCTGGTGCCGGCCCCGGCGAGCAGGGGCAGCGCGGCCGTCAGCACCAGCGCCGGGGTGACCGAGGTGGAGCTCAGCCCCACCTGGACGCCCGACAGCACCGCCGCGACGACGGCCAGTACCGCCCCGAACAGGCGGGGCAGGGAGATCGCCGTGCGCCCGCTCGGTCCCCAGCCGAAGTGGTCGACCAGCAGGGCGGTCACCGACTGCCCGGCGACGAAGCAGACGATGAACAGCGCGACTCCGAGCAGCCCGGTCGCCAGACCCTGGGAGGCCACGAAGGCCGCACCGAAGAGCCCGCCGAGCAGCAGCTGCAGCGGCACGTGACCGGCCCGGACGCCCCGGTAGAGCCCGCGCAGGCGACGTCCGCTGGGCCGGTGCAGCAGCACCCAGGCGGTGAGCAGCACCAGGCCCGAGCCGAAGCTGATCACCGCAGCCAGCGCACCGGCCCGCAACCCGGTGCCGAGGCCGGCGGCGAGCTGGCCGTTGATCAGCGACTGCACCGACACGAACCCGCCGATCGCCAGCATCGCCGGCACCGTGAGGGCCTTCAGCCGGGTGCTCGCGGTGGCCGGGGTCAGCGGCGTCGTCGAGGTGGGGGAGGGCGTGTCGGGGTGGACGGCTCGGCTCACCGGGTGAGTCTAGGACCGTCCCGCCGGGACGCCTCCCCGCCGTCCACCTACGCCTCGGCGCTCGCCCGGCGTCGCCAGCAGGGCCACCGGCGCCGACCATCGCGCTCCGGCTCGGTACAGCGGACCGGGTAGTCAGCGGCGTCGTGGCGCCGGCAGCCGGTAGCGGTGGTCGGCCACCCAGCGGTAGCCGGCCCGGGCGAGCGGGCGCACCGGTGGCAGCCGCAGCACCGCCGCGGCGAGGCGGGCCCACCACGGGCCGTACGCCAGCCAGCCGGCGATCGCCTCGGCGCCGCCACGCACCCGGCGGTCCTCGGTGATCAGCAGCACCTCGGTGTCCGCGCGCTGCTGCGTCGTCCCCAGCGCGGCCAGGTCGAGCGACTGCGACGGGCGGACGGCGACCTCGTCGGCACCCAGGCGGCCCTCGCCCCAGCGGGCCCAGGCGGTGCAGAACCCGCACCGCCCGTCGTAGACGAGGAGAGCGGGGACGGTCAGGCGTGGCACATCCGGACGCTACCGCCGGACCCCGCGGTCGCGGGAGGCGGGGGCGCCCGGGCGCGACCTAGACTGCGGCTCGTGGCGGGCAGGATCAGGGACGAGGACGTGGCCGAGGTGCGCTCACGTGCCCGTATCGACGAGGTCGTCGGCTCCCATGTCGCCCTGCGCAACGCCGGCAGCGGCTCGCTCAAGGGGCTGTGCCCCTTCCACGACGAGAAGACGCCCAGCTTCCAGGTGACGCCGGCCCGCGGGTTCTACTACTGCTTCGGCTGCGGGGAGGGCGGTGACGTCATCACCTTCCTGCAGAAGGTGGAGAACCTCTCCTTCGCCGAAGCCGTCCAGCAGCTGGCCGACCGGGTCGGTGTCCAGCTGCGCTACACCGACGGCCAGGGCCCCGGCCCGGCGCCCGGGCTGCGGCTGCGGGTGCTGGCGGCCAACAAGGCGGCCGAGGAGTTCTTCGCCGAGCAGCTGACCAGCCCGGACGCGCTGGCGGCGCGGCAGTTCCTGGCTTCGCGCGGGTTCGACCGGGACGCCGCCGAGCACTTCGGGATCGGCTACGCCCCCCGCGACGGCCGGGCCCTGTCCCGGCACCTGCAGGGCCGCGGGTTCAACGAGCAGGAGCTGGTCCGGGCCGGGCTGGTGCGCGAGCGCGGCGGCTTCGACTTCTTCCAGGGACGTCTGCTCTGGCCGATCCGCGACGCCGGCTCCTCCGTGCTCGGCTTCGGCGGCCGGCGTCTCTACGACGACGACCGGATGCCGGCGAAGTACCTGAACACCCCCGAGACCCCGGTGTACAAGAAGTCGCAGGTGCTCTACGGCCTCGACCTGGCCCGCACCCAGATCGGGAAGAAGGGCCAGGCGGTGGTGGTCGAGGGCTACACCGACGTGATGGCGGCCCACCTCTCCGGGGTGGACACCGCGGTGGCCTCCTGCGGCACCGCCTTCGGTGACGACCACGCCCGGATGCTGCAGCGGCTGATGGGGGGCACCGACGCCTTCCACGGCGAGGTGGTGTTCACCTTCGACGGCGACGCCGCCGGGCAGGCGGCCGCGCTCAAGGTGTTCAAGGGCGACCAGCACTTCATCGCCCAGACCTACGTCGCGGTGGAGCCGTCCGGGCTGGACCCCTGCGACCTGCGGTTGCAGCACGGTGATGCGGCGGTCCGCGAGCTGGTCGGGCGCCGGGTGCCGCTGTACCGGTTCGTGATGTCCAACGTGCTCTCCCAGCACGACCTGGACCGGGCCGACGGCCGGTTGCAGGCCCTCCGCGCGGCCGCCCCGCTGGTCTCCAGCATCCGCGACACCGCGCTGGTCGGCGGCTACGCCCGCGAGCTGGCCGGGCTGCTCGGGATGGACGTCGAGGAGGTCCGTGCCGAGCTGGCCCGGGCCCGCCGCGCACCGCAACCGGTACGCGGCGGACGCGCCGACCGGGACCCCGCGCCGGAGCCGGAGGAGGGCGAGGAGCAGCGGCCGCCGGGCACCCCGATGCCGCCGGCCGACGACCCGCGCCTGGACGTGGAGCGGGAGACCCTGCAGCTGGTGGTGCAGCGCCCGGACCTCTTCGACGCCGAGCTCGGCGGGCTCACCCCGGAGCACTTCACCCACCCCGCCTACGCCGGGCTGCTGGTCGCGATGCGGACGGCGCTGTCCCGCGAGGGTGGGGCGGACTGGGTCGGCGACGTCCGCGCCGCCACCGACGACCCGACCGTCGACCAGGTCGCCGTGGCGCTGGCGGTGCAGCCGCTGCGCCGGCCCGACCCCGACCAGCGCTACGCCGACATGCACGTCGCCCGGGTGCAGCTGCTGGCCGCCGGACGCCGGATCGCCGACCTCAAGTCGCGGCTGCAGCGGACCAACCCGGTGGAGCAGACCACCCGCTACAACCAGATGTTCACCACGCTGCTCGAGCTGGAGGCCCACCGCAAGGAGCTGCAGGTCCGCAGCATCGGCGCCACCGACTAGCACCCCGGCCCCGCCGAGGGTGTGAGTCGTCCCCAGGAAGAGGTGTTGTCCGTGCTTCGCGGACGCCGGCGGTGTGGACAGCCGGTCCGGCAGGCACCACGGCGACCACGGTGGGGTCATGACGACACCCACCGCCCGGGGCGCCGGCCCCCGGATCCGCACCGACCACCCGCTGCTCACCGCCGAGGACGAGGTGGGGCTCGCCCGCGCCGTGGAGGTCGGCGTGCTGGCCCGGCAGGCGCTGGAGCGGCCGGCCGCCGACCACGACCGGGACGACCTGGCCGTGCTGGTCCGGGTGGGGGAGGGGGCCCGGGAGCGGTTCGTGCTGGCCAACGTGCGGCTGGTGGCCGCCGAGACCCGCCGGGCCGCCGCCACCACCGCCGTCCCACCCGACGACCTGTTCGGCGAGGGGATGGTGGCGCTGACCGAGGCGGTGGCGCGCTGGGACCACCGCCGCGGCACCCGGTTCGCCGGGTACGCGCTGCCGTGGGTGCGCAACCGGATCCGGGCGGCGGCCGGGGAGCGGCCCGGGCAGCTCGGACCGGTCCGCCGACGCAGCGAGGTGCACCGGGTCCGGGGCGAGCAGATGCGGCTGGCCCAGCGGCTCGGGCGCCAGCCGACCCGGGCCGAGCTGGCCGCCGCGGTGGGCCGCGCGCCGGAGTGGGTCGCCCGGGCGCTGCAGCCCGATGTGGTCGTCTCCCTGCACGCTGCCGACGGCAGCCCGGTCGAGGTCGCCGACCCCGCGGCGGTCGACCCGCTCACCGAGCTGCCGGACGGCTGGTCGGCGGCGCGGGCGGTGGCGGGGCTGCCCGAGCCGGTGCGCAGCGTGGTCTCGATGCGCTACGGCTTCACCGGGGCCCCGTCGGGCTGGCAGGAGATCGGGCGCCGGCTGGGACGCTCGCCGGGACAGGTGCGCCGGCTGGCCGAGCGCGGGCTGGAGCAGCTGCGGTCCGAGTGCCCCTCCCAGCACCGGGTCGCCGCCTGAAACCCGGGGTCAGCCACGGCGCTCGTGACGGGCACGGGCCGCGGCGTGGGCGGTGCGCAGCAGCTCCCGCACGGCCTCGCGCGAGTGCGGGCCGGGGTTGGTGACGCAGAGCCAGCCCAGCTCGCCGTAGAGCGGGTGGGCGGTGACGGTGTCGTCGGGCAGCGGCCCGGGCGGTGTGGGCCCGGACGGGCCGTCGGTGCCGGTCGCCCGGGGTGCGTGCCCGGTCCAGCGGACGAAGGCGTCCCGCCCGGCGGCCACGTTGACCCGGAAGGCGCTGGGACGCTCGAGCCGGGACCGGTCGTCGTCGGGGTAGTTCTTGGTGACGACGGTCGCGAAGGGCTGGCCGGGGGGCAGCACCCCGTCGGGGGCGTAGTAGAAGAAGCCGTCACCCCAGCTGAGCTCGGGGGAGCCGTCGCCGGGAACGGGTCGGAGGGTGAGCACGCCGTCCAGCTGCTCCACCAGTGCGAAGATCTCATCCATGGTCATGTGCTCCAGCGTCACATCGAAGTGCTTGTGGAGGGTTGGTTGCGCCGTGGCGCGGCATGCAGACCCGGAGGTCTCTCAACGGTGAGTCTGCGGACGGTGGACCTGGCCCGGGCCGGCGGGTGCTCGGTGCAGCAGGTGCGCAACCTCGAGCGCGACGGGGTGCTGCCACCCGCGGCCCGCACCGCGGCCGGCTACCGGGTCTACGACGAGCGGCACCGCTGGGCCGTCCTGGCCTACCAGGGGCTGTCCCGCGGCGCCGGGCCGGTGCAGGCCAAGCAGCTGCTGCGAGCCGTCGTCAGCGGCGAGCCGGAGCAGGCGCTGGCCAGCCTCGACGGCGTGCACGCCGCGCTGCACCGGGAACGGCAGGAGCTGGCGCGGGCGCGGGAGGCGGTGGCCGTGATCGTCGCCGAGCCGGTCGAGGACGTCCGGCCGTCGGACGCGATGAGTGTCGCCGAGCTGGCGGAGGCGCTCGGCGTCCGGCCGTCCACCCTGCGGCACTGGGACGCCGAAGGGCTGGTGGTGCCCGGACGGGCCGGACCGCGGGCGGCGCGCCGCTACACCCCGGCCGACGTCGCGACCGCGCGGGTGGTGCACCAGCTGCGGCGGGCGGGCTACGGCGTCCGGGCGGTGGCCGAGCTGCTCCCGGCGCTGCAGGGTGCGGGCCGCGGCGAGCTGGGCACCGTGCTGACCGCGCGCGACGCCGCGCTGACCGGACGTTCGCGGGCTCTGGTGGAGGGGGCCGCGGCGCTGGCGGAGCTGCTCCGGAGCAACGAGAAGGCCGCCGACCCGAGGTGATCCTCGGCCCGGCGGCCTGTGCTGGCTCCCCCGACTGGACTCGAACCAGTAACCCTTCGATTAACAGTCGAATGCTCTGCCAATTGAGCTACAGGGGATCGACGCGAGGCCCAACACTAGCAGCCGTGCGGCGAGATGTCGTACTCGCGCCGCAGCTCCCGCATCGCCCGCTGCGTGGCCTCCGCCACACCCGGCGCGCTGGCGCTGGTACCCCGCTTGAGGTGCACCCGCCACTCCAGTGCGGTCGGTCCCGCCGTCGTCCCGGAGCCCGGCAGCGCCCGGCGTCCGCTGAGGGTGAACTCGGCGCCGGTGGCGGCGTCGGTGACGTCGCGCTGGACGACGATGGTGGCGTTGACCCGTTCCCGGAACACCTCCGGCAGCCGTCCCGGGTCGACCAGCCGCACCTGTCCGCGGCGTCCCTCGACGGTCGTCCACTGCAGCAGCCGGTCCGGTCCGCTCCAGCCGCCGTGCTCGATCTGGTGCCAGCCCAGCAGCTCCCAGCCTGTTTCCGGCCCGCGGTCCACGGCGAGCGCGTCGGGCAGCGCGGCCACCAGCCCGCGGTCGGACTCCGCCCAGCGCAGCACCCGCGGTTCGGCGCCCACGACCTCGCGCAGCGCGGCCAGCCGGTCCGCCGGCAGCCGGCGTCGCCGCAGCCGGGACCACCACGAGCCGGCGGGCGGGTTCACTCCGGGGAGACCTCGGCGTCCAGGTCGGACAGGAAGGAGTCGGCCCAGTGGCTGATGTCGTTGTCGAAGACCTGCTTGCGCAGCGTGCGCATCCGCCGGGCCTTGTTGGCCTCGCTGTCGTTGGCAGCCAGCTCGAGGGTCGACTTGATGTCGTTGATGTCGTAGGGGTTGATCTTGTAGGCCTGCTTGAGCTCGTAGGCCGCCCCGGCGAACTCGCTCAGCACCAGGGCCCCGTTGTCGCCGTCGCGGCAGGCGACGAACTCCTTGGCCACCAGGTTCATCCCGTCGCGCAGCGGGGTCACCACCATGACGTCGGCGGCGGAGTACATCGCCGCCATCTCCTCCCGCGGGAAGGAGGCGTGCAGGTAGACCAGCGGGGAGCGTCCGATCCGGCCGGCCTCGCCGTTGATGCGACCCACCAGCATGTCGATCTCGTCGCGGAGGTGGCGGTACTCCTCGACCCGCTCGCGGGAGGGGGTGGCGACCTGGACGAAGACCACCTCGTCGGGGTCGAGCCGTCCCTCGGCGACCAGCTCGCCGAACGCGCGCAGCCGCTGCTTGATGCCCTTGGTGTAGTCCAGCCGGTCCACACCGAGGAACATCACCTTCGGGCTGCCGAGGTCGCGGCGGATCTCGTGGCTGCGGGCGGTGACCTCCGGTGTGCGGGCCAGGTCGTGGAAGCCCCGGGAGTCGATCGAGATCGGGTAGGCCTTGGCCCGTGCGACGTGGCCGTCGGGCAAGGTCACCCGGTCGCGTCGGACCTGCACCGACAACCGCTGGCGCACCAGCCGCAGGAAGTTCTGCGCAGCCCCCGGCAGCTGGAATCCGATGAGGTCGGCCCCCAGCAGGCCCTCGCTGATCTGGCGCCGCCAGGGCAGCTGCTGGAACAGCTCGACCGGAGGGAACGGGATGTGCAGGAAGAAGCCGATCCGCAGGTCGGGACGCAGCTCGCGCAGCATCTGGGGCACCAGCTGCAGCTGGTAGTCCTGCACCCAGACCGTGGCACCGGTGTCGGAGACCTGGGCGGCGCGTTCGGCGAAGCGGCGGTTCACCCGCACGTAGGCGTCCCACCACTCGCGGTGGAAGGCGGGCGGGGCGACCACGTCGTGGTACAGCGGCCACAGCGTGGCGTTGGAGAAGCCCTCGTAGTACTCGGCGACCTCGTTGGTCGACAGCGGCACCGGGACGATGGTGATGCCGCCGTCCTCGAAGGGGTCGAGGGTCTCGTCGGGGGCGCCGTGCCAGCCGACCCAGGCGCCCTCGTTCTTCTTCATCACCGGCTCCAGCGCGGTCACCAGGCCGCCGGGGGAGGTGCGCCAGGCCACGCTGCCGTCGTCGGTCACCACCCGGTCGACCGGTAGGCGGTTGGCCACCACCACGAAGGAGGCCGAGACCTCGGTGTCGCGCTCCACCTGTGCTCTCGTGCGTGTGCCAGCCATGATGCGGCCGAGCCTATCGGCGGGCCACCGACCTCCGGCGGCCGGGGTTGGCGCGGCGGAGCGACCTCCGACAGGCTGGCCCCATGACCGAGCTGACCACCGCGGCGCTGGCCGAGACCCCCGAGGGGCGCCGCTGCCTGCAGGCGATGCAGGACGACCCGGGCTCCGCCCTCGTCGCCTTCGACTTCGACGGCACGCTGTCCCCGATCGTGGAGGACCCGGCCCGCGCCGTCGCCGACCCCGACGCGGTGGCCGCGCTCGGCCGGCTCGGGCGCCTGGTCGGCACGGTGGCCGTGATCACCGGACGCCCGGCGCGCACCGCGGTCAGCCTCGGCGGGCTGGACCGGGTGCCCGGGCTGGAGTCGATGGTCGTCCTCGGCCAGTACGGGGTGGAGCGCTGGGACGCCGCCACCGGTGAGTTCCAGATCCCCGAGCCGCCGGCCGAGATCGACGACGTCGAGGCGGCCCTGCCCGGGCTCTTCGCCGAGCTGGGGCTGCACGACGTCCACCTCGAGCACAAGGAGCGGGCGATCGGCCTGCACACCCGGCAGTCGGCCGACCCCGCCGGCACCTTCCGCGCCCTCGTCGAGCCGGTCCGGCGGTTGGCCGAGGAGCACGGGCTGACCGTCGAGCCCGGGCGCAACGTGCTGGAGATCCGCCCCCGCGGTCACGACAAGGGCGACGCCCTGCGGGCCCTGGTGGCCGAGCGCGGTGCCCGCTCGGTGGTCTTCGGCGGGGACGACCTGGGCGACCTGCCGGCCTTCCACGCCGCCCGCGGGCTGCGGGAGGAGGGGCTCACCGCGCTGCTGCTCTGCTCGGCCTCCCACGAGGAGGACGCCCTGCAGCAGCTCTCCGACATGGTGGTGCACGGCCCGTCCGGGGTGGCGGCCTGGACCTCGGCCGTGGCCGACCTGCTGGAGGGTCGCGCCGCCGCCTCCTGACCGGCTCCCGCCGGTACAGTGTCGCACCGACCACCGCACGGGGGCGTTAGCTCAGCCGGTCAGAGCAGGGGACTCATAATCCCTGGGTCGCGGGTTCGAGCCCCGCACGCCCCACCGTCAGCTGGGTGGTGGAGACCCGCTTCGTGAGCGGGCACCACGCCCTCTCCCGCGCGTCGCCTGGCCTGGTAGGTCAGTGCTGCGGCGTGGAGTGAGAGCCGGCCCCCCGCCAGGGGAAGGAAACGCCAGTCAGCCGCTCCGAGGTCTCCCAGAGTCGCGTGCCGACGGCGGGGTCGAGCGCCTCGCTGGACGCTTCGACCTCGATGGCGTCGCCGCGGCGCTCGTTCCGGCCGCTGGGCCCGTAGAACTCGCCGCCGCGGACGTCCAGCGCGGTGGCCGCGCGGAGCTGCGGGAGGGCGCCTTGTTCGGTGGGTTGGGTTGAGACGGAGAGGAACAGGCTTGATGCGATCCGCCCGATCCAGCCGCGGTCGGCCCAGGCGCGGGGCACGAGGTTCGACCGGGACACTCCCGGGTGCGCGAGCGTGCTGAGGACCGGGGACCCGTTGGCGCGGAGGCGACGGTCGAGCTCGATCCCGAACGCCGTGGTGGCGAGCTTGGACGCTCCGTAGGCGGCGGAGGCGTCCCACCGGCGTTCGAACATGAGGTCGTCGAAGTCGACGTGGGCCGGCTTGTGGGAGATCGAGCTGAGCGACACGACCCGGGGCCGGCGGCCGCGCTCCAGGAGCGGGAGCAGCAGCCCGGTGAGGGCGAAGTGACCGAGGTGGTTCGTGCCCAGATGCAGCTCGAAGCCGTCGGCGGTGGTGCGCCGGGGGCCGAGGACCACCACGCCGGCGTTGTTGACGAGCAGGTCGACTCGGTCGAGCTCGTGCGCGGCCCGCTCGGCGAAGCTCCGGACGGAGTCGAGGGACGCGAGATCGAGGGTGTGCACAAACACCTCGGCGTGTGGGACCGCCGACCGGATCTGGTCTGCCGCCTCCTCGCCGGATGTCGTGTTGCGCACGGCGAGGACCACCCGGGCGCCGTGCCGCGCCAGCTCCGTGGCGGTGACGAGCCCGAGGCCGGAGTTCGCCCCGGTGACGATCGCGGTCCGGCCGCTCTGGTCGGGGATGTCGGATGTGCTCCATGCAGTCATGGCGCCTGACGCTAGAGAGCCGTCGCCTGATCGTGAGCGTCCCTGGGATCCTGGATCTGGCAGAACCACCATCGGCGCCGGATCACGGCGCACACTCCTGACATGACCACCGCTTCGACTGCCGCGCGCGAGCTCGGCGCGTTCCTGCGCTCCCGGCGGGAGCAGACGCGCCCGGAGGACCTCGGGCTGGAGCCTGGGCCGCGGCGGCGGGTCGAGGGTCTCCGGCGCGAGGAGGTCGCGGCGCTGGCGGGACTGAGCACCGACTACTACCAGCGGCTCGAGCAGGGCCGGAACGTGCGTCCGTCCGATGCGGTGCTCGATTCGATCGCGGATGCGCTCGACCTGGACGAGGTCGAGCGGCGCCACCTGATGACGGTCGCCCGGGCGGCTCGTCGGCCGTCGCCGCCCCGACGCCGCGCCCGGGAGCGCGTGCCCGACAACGCCAGGCTGCTGATCGCATCACTGGGGCTTCCCGCGTTCGCTGTGAACCGTCACCTGGACGTCCTCGCATGGAACGGTCTCGCCGCCGAGCTCCTGGGGGACCCGCTCCCGCTCGCGCCGAGCCACCGCAACGTGCTCATCACGCTGTTCCGTGACGAGGAGTCCCGACTCCGCTGCGCGGGTTGGGAGACGATGGCGCTCGACTACATCGGCATGCTGCGCGCGGCCGTCGCTCTCGACCCGGATCATCCGAGGGCCGTCGCGATCATCGGCGAACTGAGCATCCAGAGCGCCGAGTTCCGGCGCATGTGGGCCAAGCACGATGTCCGCGAGAGCGTCCATGGCGCCAAGACGATCCGGCACCCCCGGATCGGCGAGATCGACGTCGAGTGGGACGCCTACCCGCTCCCCGGGACGCCGGGGATGCACCTGATCGTCTTCACACCGCAACCCGGCAACGAGGACCGCCTGCGGCTGCTCGCCACCGTCTCCGGTCTCGATGCCGCCGCCCGGTCCTCGGAGAGCTCACGGGAGGTGCCAGGGCGGCGTGACGACTCCCGGCTCCCACGAGCGGACGTCTAGGCCTCCCGCCACCATGGCTCCACACCGACCATCACCACCGGCCCCACGCCGCGTGCGCGCTGCCGCCCCGCGCCACGGTGCCCGTGCGCCGGGCCTCGTGCCGGACGTTGACCAGGGTGAGGACGCCGCCGAGCACCGGCACCAGCGCGAGCAGCCGGGTGCGCGGCAGCAGGCCGCGGCCCAGCAGGGCCGTCACCGCGACGGCGAGGTACAGCGCGCCGTGCACCGGGCCGAGCGCGGAGGAGACGCCCGCCGCGTGCACCGTGGCGAGGTTGACCAGCAGCACCAGCACGCTGAGCAGCTCGAGCACCGAGAGCACCTCCAGCGCGCGCAGCAGCGGTCTCATGCCGCTCCGGGCCGGACCACCATGAGCACGACCACCACCGCCCACAGCAGGTTGAACACCCCGGTCAGCGCCCGCAGCCCCCGCAGTCGCGTGCCGTCGTCGGGGGACTCCAGCGCCTCGCGCTGGATCGGCACGACGCGCAGCGCGAGCAGCCCACCGGCCACCGCGGTGAGCACCATCGCGGCGGTGATCCACCCCTCGCCCAGCCGGCCCTGGACGCCGGCGAGCAGCAGCCCGACCACGGGCACCACCAGCGCGAGCACCCCGTAGCCCCGGGTGACCCGGTGCAGCGCCGTGGCGACCGAGCGGTCCGGGGCGCCTCGGCCCGGAGGGGGCCCGACGACCGGGGCGTAGCGCGGGAACAGGCTCGCCGTCACGGCGACCGGGCCCACGAAGAGGATGCCCGCGAGCACGTGGGCAGCCAGCAACAGCTTCTCCATAACCTTCAGTCTAACTGAAGGTCAGGTGCGTCCGCCGAACCTCCGGCTGAAGGAGACCCGCAGCGCCTCGGCGAGGTCGGCGTCCTCGGCCGTGAGGTCGGCGTCCAGGCCGGCCACCACCTGCGCCGCCCGGTCGAGCAGCTCCCGGCCGGCTCTGGTGACCCGGATCCGCGAGGCGGCACCGACCTGCTCGGTGACCACCTCCACCAGACCGTCGGCCGTGAACCCCGCGACCGCGGTGTGGGCGCTCTGCACGGTGATCCGCGACCGCCGCGCCAGCTCGCTGAACGAGATGTCGGGGGTGGCCCGGATGTGGCCCAGCAGCCCGTACCGGCGGACGGTGAGGCCCAGCGGGGCCAGCCCCTCGGTGAGCGCCGCCTCCCAGACCCGGGCGATGGTCAGCAGGGTGATCGTCGGGCTGGACGCCGGGGGCTCGGACATGTCCGCAGGCTAGTGCGCCACCCGTCCGGGACGCCGGGAGTGCGCTGGCCCTAGGGTCGCGGGCGTGATCGCCAGACTCGACGACCTCCTCGCCGACCGGGCGCTGGTCGTCGACCACGCCGAGGAGGTGCTGGTGGCGCGCACCGCCGAGGAGGTGGTGCCGCTGCTGCGCCGGGTCGAGCAGGCGACGGCGGCGGGACGCTGGGCCGTCGGCTACCTCGGCTACGAGGCCGCCGCCGGCCTCACCCCCCGCCTGCGGACCCCCGCCCCCGACCCGGACGGGCCGCCGCTGGCCTGGTTCGCCCTGACCGCCCGGCCGCGGGAGGAGCGCGCGCTGGCCTCGGTGCCGGGCGGGTCCGGCTGGACGGCCGGACCGTGGCGGCTGGGCTGGGGCACCGCCACGCACGCCGAGCGGGTGGCGGCCGTCCGCGACGCCATCGCCCGCGGCGAGACCTACCAGGCCAATCTCACCACCCGGCTGACCGGCGCGGTGCAGGGCGACCTGCTCGCCTTCTACGGCGACCTCGCCCGCCAGCAGCGCGGTGCCCACCACGCCTACCTCGACCTCGGCGACCACGTCGTGGCGAGCGCCAGCCCGGAGGCGTTCCTGCGCTGGAGCGGCACCACCGTCACCAGCAGCCCGATGAAGGGGACCGCAGCCCGCGGGCCCACGCCGGAGGCCGACGAGGCGGCCCGCCGCGTCCTGCTCGCCTCGGCCAAGGACCGCGCGGAGAACCTGATGATCGTCGACATGGTCCGCAACGACCTGTCACGGGTGGCGGTGCCCGGCACGGTGCGGGTCACCGACCTGTTCCGCTGCGAGCGGTACCCGACGGTGTGGCAGCTCACCTCCGACGTCTCGGCGGAGGTCCCGGCCGACCTCGGTCTGGTCGAGCTGCTCACCGCGCTGTTCCCCTGCGCCTCCATCACCGGGGCGCCGCGGGAGCGGACGGTCGAGCTGCTCACCGCGCTCGAGGACGGCCCCCGCGGCGTCTACACCGGCGCCATCGGCATGGTCGCCCCGCCCGGGGAGCCGGTGCGCGCCCGCTTCAACGTCGCCATCCGCACCGTGGTGGTCGACCGGACCACCGGTGCCGCCCGCTACGGGGTCGGCAGCGGCATCACCTGGGGTTCGGACGCCGCCGCGGAGCTCGCCGAGCTGGAGGCCAAGACCCGGGTGCTGCCGACCCGTCCCGAGCCGGAACCCGCGCTGGTGGAGACGCTGGGGCTGCGGCCGGTCGACGGCGTCCCGACGCTGGTGCACCTGGAGGCGCACCTGGCCCGGCTGGCCGCCTCGGCGGACCACTTCGACGTCCCGCTCCAGCCGGAGCGGGTGCGCGAGGCCCTCGCCGCGGCGACCGCCGGGCTGACCTCCGCGCGGGTCCGTCTGCAGGTGGAGCGCGACGGCCGCTGCGTCGTCACCCTCGGCGAGCTGCCCGAACCGCCCCAGGCGCCGGTCCGGCTGGCGCTCGACCCCGAGCCGGTCGACCCGTCCTCGGTGTGGCTGCACCACAAGACCACCCGGCGCGACGTCTACACCGTGCGCCGGGAGCGTCATCCCGACGCCGACGACGTGCTGCTGGTCAACGACCGCGGCCACGTCACCGAGAGCACCGTCGCCAACCTGGCGGCCCGGCTGGACGGGCGGTGGTGGACGCCGCCGCTGCAGGACGGCCTGCTGCCCGGGGTGGGGCGGGGACGGCTGCTCGCCGACGGCACGCTGGCCGAGCGCTCGCTGACCCCGGCCGACCTGCACCGCGCCGACGCGCTGGCCCTGGTCAGCTCGCTGCGCGGGTGGCGTCCGGCGGTGCTGGTCGGGCCGGTTGAGCCGACAGTGGCGGGGTAGCGCAGGAGGATGGACGACACCCGCGAGCGGGTCGAGGCGGCCTTCCGCGCCGTCCCGCGTGCCCGGTTCCTGCCCGAGGACGTGCGCGACCTGGCGGAGGAGGACCGTCCGCTGCCGATCGGCCACGACGCGACGAACAGCCAGCCCAGCACCGTCCGGGAGATGCTGGTGCGTCTCGACCCCCGCCCGGGGGAGAAGGTCCTCGACGTGGGCAGCGGCTCGGGCTGGACCACCGCCCTGCTGGCCGAGCTGGTCGGTCCCGCCGGACGGGTGGTCGCCGTCGAGCTGGAACCGGCCCTGGTGGCCCGCTCCCGGCCGGTGCTCGCGCCCTGGCCGGTGGCCGAGGTGCACCAGGCCGACCCGGACGTCCCCGGGGTGCCCGCAGCCGCGCCCTACACCGCCGTCCTGGTCTCGGCCGACGCCCCGCCCGAGCTGGCCGACCTGCTGGCGCGCCAGCTCGCCGACGGCGGACGGATGGTCGTCCCGGTGGGCGGCCGGATGCTGCGCTACCGCCGGCGGGGGGACGCGGTGGAGCAGGAGGACACCGGCGGGGTGTGGAGCTTCGTCCCGCTCCGCTGACCCCGGCGTACGGCCGGCCTGCGCCTCGCTGTCAGCCGGCCGGGTGCTGAGGACCGCCCCGTCGGTGCGTTCCTCGGGTGCGGGGAGCCGGCGGATGCTGAGCACCGCCCGCTCGGTGCGCTCCTCAGCGACCGTCCGGGGAGGGGCGGCGGATCAGCGGGTCGGCGCGGTACCCGGTGGCTCGGGCCGTGCGCCGAGCTGCGGCGCGCGGCGCACGGCCTGGAGCAGTGCCACCGTCAGCAGCACCAGCCCGAGGACCGGGGTGAGGGAGGCCAGCACCAGCTGACCGGTGTCGTAGGTCAGCTCCACGTCGGCCCCACCGGGCAGCGTCTCCCACGGCGCGGCGGCGACGTGGACCGCGAACAGCAGCCCGGTCGCCCGCACCGCCATCGGCACCTGCGGACGGGCCATCACCAGCGCCAGCGGCACCACCCAGACGAAGTGGTGGCCCCAGGAGACGGGGGAGGCGAGCAGGCTGGCCACCCCGAGCAGGGCGACCGCCAGACCGGTCTCGCCCCGCCGGTGCCACAGCACCGCTACCGCGACCCCCAGCGCCGCTGCGACCGCGCTCACCGCGAGCCCGGTCAGCTCGCTGCCGGGGGCCAGTCGGAAGATGCGCAACCAGGCCCCGCTGATCGACTGGTTGGCGTAGTAGATGACGCTGCCGCCGAGGCCGGACTCGCCGGAGACCAGCCGGGTCCAGAAGGCCCACGAGCTGCGCGGCATCACCAGCGCCGCCAGCAGCCCCAGCCCGAGGAAGGTGCCGAGGGCCACCGCGGCCGAGCGGCGGCGTCCGGCCAGGAACAGGTAGGGCACGGTGATCCCCGGGGTGAGCTTCAGCGCGGCTCCCAGCCCGCTCGCCCAGCCCTCCGGCAGCAGCCGGCGGCCGCCGGTCCACCGGTCCAGCAAGCGGGCGCCGGGCACCAGGTCGAGCACCACCAGGGCGACGAGGATGATGCCGAGCTGGCCGAAGGCGAGGGTCTGCTTGACCGGCTCGACCAGCAGCACCACCCCCGCGGCCGCCGGCCCGAGCGCCCACCCACGCACGTTGAACCGGTACATCACCGCGAGCAGCAGCGCCACGTTGAGCACCACCCAGCCGACCTCGACCACCGCCACCGGCAGCGCGGTCAGCGGCACCGCGAGCAGGGCCGCCAGCGGGGGGTAGAGGAAGGGCAGCTCCGAGCCCTCGTCGTAGACCGGCAGCTGCTGCAGCACCTGCCCGCCGGCGCGCAGGTAGACGCCGAGGTCGACCATCACCGAGCGCCACGGCACGATGGTGCCGCCGAAGGTGGTGGCCGCCGCCCACAGCCCGGCCACCAGCGGCAGCGCGAAGGTGGCGAGCGCGTGCCACCACCCCACCGACGTGCCCCCGGCCGGGGCCGGGACGTCGTCGGGGCGGACGGGACCGCGATCGAGGGACACCACGAGTGCAGATGCTACGGGCGCGCGGGCCGTCGCGGCTCAGAGCCAGCCGCGCAGCGTCCGTCCGACGGCGGAGTCGGCGTTGGAGCCGATCACGGTGGCGCGCAGGTCCGACAGCGACGGGTGCGCCTCGGCCATCACGTGCGGGCGCCCGGCCCACGACAGCATCGCCCGGTCGTTCGGCATGTCGCCGAAGGCGGCCACCTCGTCGGGGGTGATCCCACGCCCGGCGCACCAGTGGGCCAGCGCGCTGGCCTTGGTGACGCCGGGGGCGCTGAGCTCCAGCAGGCCGGTGCCGTCGGCGGCGGAGTGGGTGACGGTCAGCCGCTCGCCCACCACCGGACGCACCCGGGCCGACAGCTCGTCGGGGTCGAGGTCGGGCTGCTGCACCAGCAGCTTCACCGCCCCGGGGACGGCGACCAGCTCGGCGGCGGGCAGCCGGCGGACGTCCCCGGCACCGTCGCCGCGCAGGTGGTAGCCCTCGCCGACGTTGAAGGTGGCCCCCTGCTCGGTGGCGAACCGGCTGCCCGGCACGGCCTCGGCGATGTCGCGCACCACGGCGGCCAGCACCTCCGGCTCGATCGGGCTGCTGCTGAGCACCTCGTCGCGGGCGACGTCGTAGAGCATCGCGCCGTTGCTGGCGACCACCACCGAGTTGGGCAGCCCGAGGTCGGCGACCACCTGCAACCAGCGGATCGGTCGCCCGGTGGCGAAGACCACCTCGATCCCGGCCGCCAGCGCGTCGGCGACGGCCTGCCGGTTGAGGTCGGAGACGGTGCCGTCGGGGGAGAGGAAGGTGCCGTCGAGGTCGCTGACCACCAGCCGGGGACGCCAGCCCTCGGGCTCGGGGGCGGGCGTCCGCGGGCTCGCCGAGGTGTCGGGCTGGCGGTCGGTCGCGCCCTCGGGGTCGAGCTCGCCCTCGCGACCCGTCGCGGGCTCCAGCCGGCTCGTCACAGCCGTGACCTCGGGGTCGGCGACCCCGGACCGGCGGACTCGGTGGGCGTGTCACCCGGCGACGGCGAGGCCGAGCGCGACGGCGACTGGCTGGGCGAGCCATCGGTGGGGCTCGGGCTGGCCGAGTCCGACGGGCTGGCCGAGTCGGACGGGCTCGCGGAGTCGGACGGACTGGCCGACTCCGGGGACGGGGAGGCCGAGTCCGGCGGCGGGGAGCCGGACTGGGGCGAGGAGCTCTGACCGGTGGGCGGCGGCGGCGCCTGCGGCGGGTCGTCGTGGAAGATCCAGATGGCGATGAGCACGGCCAGCGCGGCCAGCAGCAGCATCAGCAGCCAGGACACGAGGATGCTCACCCACCCGGCGCGGGTGTGGCGCCCCGGCCAGGGCAGCGGCCACAGCCGGGTGAGGCCGGGGCGGACCCGGTCGATCCAGTAGTGCTGGTAGTCCGGGCCGGCGGGCCGGCCCTGCGGCGGCAGCATCGCCAGCTGGACGTCGTCGAGGATCGCGCGGGTGCCGGCCACCGCGTCCGGGCCGGTGTGCCGCAGCGCCGCCCACGGGGCGGGGGAGCCGGCCAGGGTCTGCGGGACCTCGCCCTCGGGCCGGAACCGGCGGGCCAGCCGGCCCTCGTCCTGGCCGTGCCCGCCGCGGGCGACGACGTCATCGATGTGCAGGGCGTTGACCCGTCCGGCGAACCGCTCCCGGGCGGCCAGGTCACCGGCGGCACCCTCCGACAGCAGCATCAGCAGCACGGGCGTGTCGTCGCCGTCGTGGGCGAGGTAGGTGACGCCGCTCGGCTGGGCGTTGAGCCGGGCGTCCAGCCAGAACTCGTCGACGCGGGGCGGGTCGGCCTCGGTCAGCGGGCACGCGAGCGGGCCGGTGCGGGCGCCGGCGGGCTCTTCGGGCGTCGACATCGGTCCTCATCTCATCACAGGTGCGGCTCCGGCCGACCTCCTCGGCGATCGGCGCCCATTCTGCCGTGCCGGGCAACGCGGGTCGGCCCGGTGCCCGACGGCGGGGCCGCCCGGTCCGCCCGGGCCCGATTGCGCCGTCTGCCAGAATGGGCCGGGCCCTGCCTGCACCGCGGATGGGGCACGATGGCCACCCAGCTCCCGAGGCGCCGACCACCCGGGGGGACACACACGGGAGATGATGCGTGAGTACTCCGAGCAGCATCGATCAGCTCAGCAACCAGCAGGTCTCGCAGCTCCTCGGACGGGCCATCTCGCAGGTGCAGCGGGTGATCGTCGGCCAGGAGCACATGGTCGAGCAGCTGATGGTGGGGCTGCTGGCGAAGGGGCACATCCTGCTCGAGGGCGTGCCGGGGGTGGCCAAGACGCTGGCGGTGCGCAGCTTCGCCAACGTGGTCGGCGGTGACTTCTCCCGCGTCCAGTTCACCCCCGACCTGGTGCCCTCCGACATCGTCGGCACCCGCATCTACAAGGCCAGCCAGGAGGGCTTCGACATCGAGCTCGGGCCGGTCTTCGTCAACTTCGTGCTGGCCGACGAGATCAACCGCGCCCCGGCCAAGGTGCAGTCGGCGATGCTGGAGCTGATGGCGGAGAAGCAGGTCTCCCTCGGCGGGCGGACCTACCCGGCCCCCAAGCCGTTCATCGTCATCGCCACCCAGAACCCGGTCGAGTCCGAGGGCGTGTACCCGCTGCCGGAGGCCCAGCGCGACCGCTTCCTGCTCAAGGTGGACGTCCCCTACCCGCGCGGCAACGAGGAGTTCGAGATCCTGCGGCGGATGAGCGTCACCCCGCCGGAGGCCGAGCGGGTGCTCGACCCCGACCTGGTCCGCGGCCTGCAGGACCGGGCCTCCAACATCTTCGTGCACAACCTCGTCGCCGAGTACGTGGTGCGGCTGGTGCTGGCCACCCGGACGCCGGCCGAGTTCGGGATGCCCGACCTCACCTCGGTGATCCAGATCGGCTGCAGCCCGCGCGCCACCCTCGGTCTGGTCGCCGCGTCGCGGGCGCTGGCGCTGATCCACGGCCGCGACTACGTGCTGCCCACCGACG
This sequence comes from Desertihabitans brevis, assembly GCF_003327535.1. NCBI lineage: Bacteria > Bacillati > Actinomycetota > Actinomycetes > Propionibacteriales > Propionibacteriaceae > Desertihabitans > Desertihabitans brevis. Next base: position 148,881 of record NZ_QOUI01000006.1, read on the forward strand.
TCCAGGCGGTCGCCCGCGACGTGATGGCGCACCGGCTGGTGCTCGGCTTCGACGCCATCGCCGACAACATCGACCCCGCCCAGGTGATCGAGCGGGTGGTCGCGATGGTGCCGCCGCCCACCCCGGTCTGGAACGAGCAGCGTCAGCCGCAGCAGGGGCGCCAGCCGCAGGCCCAGCCCGACTTCCACTGATCGTGTCGGTCCCCAGCTTCCCCCCGCCGACCGGTCCACCGGCCGGCGGCGTCCCCCCGGCCGGGCCGCCCGTGCCCGCCGGACCGCCCGCACCCACCGGGCCGCCGTCGGCGGCCGCGTCGGTGGTGGGGGTGCCCACCGCGCCGACCATCCCGCTGAGCAAGCTCGCCCCCGAGGCCGCGCTGCGCCGGCTGGAGCTGGCGATCGTGCGCCGGCTGGAGGGCTTCCTGCAGGGCGACCACCTGGGTCTGCTGCCCGGGCCCGGCAGCGACACCAACGACGCCCGGCCCTACCAGGCCGGCGAGGACGACGTCCGCAAGATCGACTGGGCCGTCACGGCCCGCACCATGGAGCCGCACGTGCGCGACACCATGGCCGACCGCGAGCTCGAGGTGTGGGCGATGCTCGACGTCACCCCGTCGATGAACTGGGGGACCGAGGGGGTCACCAAGCGCGACCTGGGGATCGCCGCCATCGCCACCATCGGCTTCCTCAGCCAGAAGCAGGGCGACCGCTTCGGCGGGATGATCATGCGTCCGGCCGAGATGCGCCGCCTGCCCGCCCGCTCGGGGCGGAGCGCCCTGTACGGCCTGCTGCGCCGGATGCTCACCGAGCCGATCGTGGCCGACCACGAGACCGGGCACCTCTCGCTGGCGGCCGGGGTGGAGGAGCTGGCGCGCACCCAGCGCCGGCGTGGGCTGCGGGTGGTGGTCTCGGACTTCCTCACCCCCGGCGACCACGAGCTCGACCCCAACGTGCAGCCGGAGTGGGAGCGCGCGATGCGCCGGCTCTCGGTGCGCAACCAGGTGCTCGCCATCGAGGTGGTGGACCGGCGCGAGCTGGAGTTCCCCGACGTCGGCGACATGCTGATCCGCGATCCCGAGACCGACTTCGAGCGCTACGTCAACACCGCCGACCCCGCCGCCCGGCAGCGGATGGACGCCGCCGCGGCCGCCCAGCGGGAACGGATCCGGATCGCCCTTCGTCGAGCGGGTGTGGGTCACATCCAGCTGCGCACCGACCGGGACTGGGTGCAGGACATCGCCCGCTTCGTGCTGGCCTACCGGCGGGTGGCGAGCATGCTGCACGCCCCGCCGCAGGGGGTGACCAAGTGAGTGACTGGATCTTCCCGCCGGCCGGGTTCGAGGTGCCCAGCCGGCTGTGGCTGCTGCTGCTCATCCCGCTGATCGTCGCGGTCTACGTGGTGGTCAGCCGGCTGCGCAACCGGCGCGGCATGCGCTACACCAACACCTCGATGCTGGAGTCGGTGGTGCCGCGGCAGTCGCAGTGGCGCCGGCACCTGGCGGTGGCGCTGTCGCTGCTCAGCCTGGTCACGCTGACGATGGCCTTCGCCCGTCCGGTGGCCCAGGCCGACGAGCCGCTGCCGCGCTCGACCATCGTCGTGGTGGTCGACGTGTCGCTGTCGATGCGGGCCACCGACGTCGAGCCGAGCCGGATCGAGGCGGCGAAGACGGCGGCCAAGGAGTTCATCGTCTCGCTGCCGGCGGAGTACAACGTGTCGGTGGTCAGCCTGTCCGGCTCGCCTGCGATCGTCATCCCGCCGACCACCGACCACGCCGCCGCCTCTCGCGCCGTGGACACCCTGCAGCTGCAGGACTCGACCGCGATCGGGGAGGCGATGATCACCGGGTTGCGGGCGCTCGAGCAGGCACCGCGCGACCCCGACGACCCCGACGCCATCGCGCCCGGGGCGATCGTGCTGCTCTCGGACGGGGAGAACACGGTGGGACGTCCGCCGCAGCAGGCCGCCGCCGAGGTGGCCGAGGCGCAGGTGCGCACCTTCACCATCGCCTACGGCACCGAGAACGGCTACGTCGACCTGGAGGGCGTCCGCGAGCCCGTGCCGCCGGACGTCGACACCATGCGCCAGATCGCCGAGCGGACCGGCGGCACCGCCTACGAGGCGGAGTCCGCCGACGACCTGAGCGAGGTGTACGCCGACGTGGCGGTGGAGTCGGGGACGAGGAAGGTCGATCAGCAGGTGACCGCGCAGTACGCTGGGTTCGGCCTGGTCTTCGCCCTGCTGGCCGCCCTCGGTGCGATCTCGCTGGGAGTGAGGTGGCCGTGATCGACTTCGCGCACCCGGACCGTCTGTGGGCCCTGGCGGCCGTGCCGCTGCTGGTGGCCCTGTACGCCTTCGGCTCCTACCGGGTGGCCCGCCGCCGCGGCGCCCGCACCGGTCTGCAGCTGGTCGTCCCGCGCGACCGCACCTGGTTGCGGCACCTGGCGGTCGCGCTGGCGCTGCTGTCGCTGGTGACGCTCACCGTGGCCTGGGCCAAGCCCACCCAGGAGGTGGAGGTGCCGAGCGAGCGCGGCACCATCGTCGTCACCATCGACGTGTCGCTGTCGATGGAGGCCACCGACGTCGAGCCGAACCGATTGGAGGCGGCCAAGGCCGCGGCCATCGAGTTCGTCGACGGGATCCCGCCCCGCTACAACGTGGCGGTGGTCTCCTTCGCCCAGACCGCGGCCATCCTGGTGCCGCCGACCACCGACCACGGGGCCGCGACGGCGGCCATCGCCAACCTGCAGCTGGCGCCGTCGACGGCCATCGGCGAGGGCATCTTCACCTCGCTCAACGCCCTGCTGCAGGTGCCGCCGGACCCGGAGAACCCCGACGAGCCGCCGCCGGCGCGGATCGTGCTGCTCTCGGACGGCAGCACCACCTACGGCCGCACCTCGGCGGAGGCGGCCGAGGCGGCCGCGGCCCAGGAGGTGCCCGTCTACACCATCGCCTACGGCACCGAGAACGGCTATGTCGAGATCAACGGCCAGCGCGAGCCGGTGCCGGTGAACCAGGCCGAGCTGCGCCAGATCGCCCAGATCTCCGGCGGTGAGGCCTACGAGGCGCGGTCGGCCGGGGAGCTGGAGACGGTCTACGAGGACATCCAGAGCTCGGTCGGCACCGAGAAGGTGCCGATGGAGTCGACCTCGCGCTACGCCGGCGCCGGTCTGGTGTTCGCCGTGCTGGCCTCGCTCGGCCTGGTCTCGCTGGCGGCACGATGGCCATGACGGAACCGACGGGCGTCTGGGAGCGCTACCAGCGGGTGCGGGCCGCGGTGGACGCCGCCGCCGAACGGGCCGGGCGCCGCCCCGAGGACGTGACGCTGCTGCCGGTGAGCAAGACCAAGCCGGTCGAGCTGGTCCGCGAGCTGCACGCCCACGGGGTCACCACGTTCGGGGAGAACAAGGTGCAGGAGGCACTCGGCAAGCACGAGCAGACCACCGACCTGCCCGACCTGCGCTGGGCGGTGATCGGGCACCTGCAGACCAACAAGGCCCGCGACGTCGCCCGCTTCGCCGCGGAGTTCCAGGCGCTGGACTCGGTCAAGGTGGCCCGCGCCCTGGAGAAGCGGTTGCAGGCCGAGGGCCGCTCGCTGGACGTCCACCTGCAGGTGAACTCCTCGGGCGAGGAGTCGAAGTTCGGGCTGCCGCCCGAGGAGGTGCCGGCCCTGGCCCACGAGCTGACCGCCTTCGACAGCCTGCGGGTGGTCGGGCTGATGACGCTGGCCGCCCCCGGCCCGGACACCGCGGTGGTGCGCGCCTGCTTCGAGCGCGTCCGCGAGCTGCAGCGCCGGCTGCTCGACGACGACCGGGCCGCCGGCAGCTACACCCAGCTGTCGATGGGCATGTCGGGCGACTTCGAGCTGGCCATCGAGTGCGGCTCCACCTGCGTCCGGGTCGGCACCGCGATCTTCGGCGAGCGGCCGCCCCAGAACGACTACCAGCACTACTGGCCCGAGCGCTGACCGCCCTCAGGTGAGGTGCCGCAGGTAGGAGTCCGGGCTGGTGAGGAACCGGCGGTGGTGGTCGACCAGCTCCAGCTCCTCCCACGAGCGCTGGTGCATCCCGTCGGCGTCGAGCTCGAGCAGTGCCGCCCCGGGCACCGCCGCCAGGACGGGGGAGTGGGTGGCCACCAGCACCTGGCTGCGGCCGTCGGCGACGAGGTCGAGCAGCGCGACCAGCAGCCGCAGCTGGGCGCTGAAGGACAACCCGGACTCCGGCTCGTCGAAGACGAAGAACCCCGGACCGTGGAAGCGTCGGGTGCCGAGCAGGTCGAAGAAGCCCTCGCCGTGGCTGCGTTCGTGGTAGCCCGCGTCCTCGGCACCGGGGTTGTGCTGCAGGTAGGAGTTGAGCCCGTGCAGCGTCTCGGCGCGGACGAAGTAGCCCCACCGGCTCGCCCCCGCACCCCTGGACAGCCGCAACGCGCCGTGCAGCGGTGACTCGGTCGGCGTGGTGGTGTGCCGGGCACCGGTGGAGCCACCTTCCGGCGACAGCCCGTAGGCCATCGCCACCGCCTCGACCAGGGTCGACTTGCCGGTGCCGTTCTCACCCACGAGGACGGTCAGCGGGCCGAGGTCGAGACCCTCGCGCACCAGCTGGGCCACCGGGGGGAGGTCGAAGGGCCAGTCGTCGTGGACGGCCTCGGGGTCGACCTCGACGCGGCGCACGGGCAGCGGGGACGTCCAGCTCATGGCCCCTTCCTACCTGACCCCCTTCCTACCTGACCGCGTGACAGGGGTGACCCCTGTTGCGGGCGGTCCCGCTGGTGCACAATGGGCATGTCCGTCCGGGACGAGGCTGCTGGGGAAGGCAAACCTCGAAGCCTGGAGGAACGATGAGCACGACCCGTGGCGTCCTGTACGTCCACTCCGCGCCGTCCGCGCTGTGCCCGCACGTCGAGTGGGCCGTGGGTGGCGTCCTCGGCATGCCCGTGGACCTGGCGTGGAGCGCGCAGCCGGCCGAGCGCGGCAGCTACCGGGCCGAGCTGTCCTGGAGCCACCCGGTCGGCACGGCCGCCAAGCTCGCCAGCGCGCTCAGGGGCTGGGAGCGGCTGCGCTTCGAGGTGACCGAGGAGCCGACCGCGAGCAGCGAGGGTGAGCGCTACTCCTGCACGCCGACGCTCGGGGTCTTCCACGCCATCACCGGCCTGCACGGCGACATCATGATCCCCGAGGACCGCATCAAGCACGCGGTGGTCACCGACGCGCTCGGACGCCGTCCGCTGCTGGAGAGCCTGGACGCCCTGCTCGGACGTCCCTGGGACGACGAGCTCGAGGTCTTCCGCCACGCCGGTGACGGCGCGCCGGTCCGCTGGCTGCACCAGGTGGTCTGAGCCCGGGTCTCGACGCGTCCGCCGCGACCGGGCCAGGATGGGCGGCATGGCAGAGACGCTGACGGGACAGCAGGTGGCCGACGCGGGGCTGGCGGACTGGCGCCAGCTGTGGATGCGGTTGTGCGCGCGGTTCGAGACGCGCGACTTCGCGACCGGGCTGGCGCTGGTGAACGCCATCGGGGCGGCCGCCGAGCAGCTGGACCACCATCCCGACCTGGATCTGCGCTACGGCCACCTCGACGTGCGGCTGATGAGCCACGACGTGCAGGGGCTGACCGAGCGCGACCTGCGGCTGGCTGCCGCCGTCTCCGGGCTGGCGGCCGACCTCGGCGTCCGGGCCCGGGTCGACCAGCTCACCTTCGTCGAGATCGGGCTGGATTCGTCCGACCTGGAGGAGGTGCGGCCGTTCTGGAAGGCCGTGCTGGGGCTGGACGACCTCCTGTTCCGGGGTGAGCCCTCGCACGACCTCATCGACTTCACCGACCAGGTGCCGAACCTGTGGTTCCAGGGCACCGAACCGCACGAGCCGCCGCGGCAGCGCTTCCACTACGACGTGCACGTCCCGCACGACCTCGCCGAGGCCCGCGTCGCCGCCGCGGTCGAGGCCGGCGGCACCCTGGTCGCCGACGAGTACGCGCCCTCGTTCTGGGTGCTCGCCGACCCCCAGGGCAACAAGGCCTGCATCTGCACGTGGCAGGACTCCGCTCCGAGGCAGGACCGCGACTGAGCTCCGCTCCGCTGCCTCCCGCACGTCCCTCCCCGGTTCGAGGTGATGTCGCACGGCCGGGCGTCCGGTATCACCTCGAACCGCGGCAGGGAGGCGGGAATCAGTCGGTGGTGGGGTCGCCGGCCTGCCAGAGGCGGGTGTAGTAGTCGAGGCGGTCGGCGTCCAGGTCGACCTGGTAGCCCTCGAGCAGCAGGTCGCGGGCGCGCGGCGGGTCGACCACGCGGTCGAAGTTCCAGCCGAGGCTGAGGACGGCTGAGGCCAGGTCGGCCCACCGGTCGCCCACCCCGAGCTGGCCGAGGTCGAGGTAGCCGGTGCAGACCGGGCGGCCGTCCGCGCCCGGGCCGAGCAGGAAGTTGGGGTTGCAGGCGTCACCGTGGCAGACCACCTCGACGTCGACCTCCGGCGTCTCGAGCACCCCGCTGACGTCGTTCTGCGGCAGGTGGGTGGCCAGCTCGGACAGCCGGTTCTCAGCCGACCAGGACCACGGGCACTCCCGGACCGGCAGCACGTCGTGCAGCCGGCGCAGCGCCCGGCCGAGCTCGACGACGGTGTCCTCGGACTGCCAGCCGGGGTCGATCGCGCTGCTGCCGGGCAGTGCCCGGGTGTGCAGCCAGCTGCTCGGACCGTGCCGCGCGTCGATGCCCGCGCCGACGTGCAGCACCTCGGGGGTGGGCAGCCACCGCCGGGCCCACACCAGCTTGTCGGCCTCCAGCCCGAGGTCGACCTCCCAGTGCTCGGGCGACCACTTGACGTACTCCACCACCGGCTCGCCGACGGCGTAGGTCAGTCCCCCGAGCCCGTTGTGCCAGACCAGCCGGTGCGGACGTCCGCCGGCCAGCTCCCGCACGGCCGCCGGTGGCCCGCCCGCCGGCTCGGGCCGGTGCGCGGCCGACTCGTCGGGCATCCCCGGGGTCACGGGTCAGAGAGGGATGTTCGTGTGCTCGCCGCGCAGCCCGTGGTCGGCCTCGCGGATGGCCGCCGCGATCGCGGAGCGGGTGGCCTCGGGGCTGACGATCTCGTCCACCACGCCGATCTCGACCGCCTTGTCCACGCCGCCGGCGATCCGCTCGTGCTCGGCGGCGAGCTCGGCCTCGACCTGGGGGCGGACGTCGTCGGGCACCTCGGCCAGCTTGCGCCGGTGCAGCACCCGCACCGCGGCCACCGGGCCCATGACGGCGATCTCGGCCCCTGGCCAGGCGAACACCTTGGTGGCGCCGAGGCAGCGGGCGTTCATGGCGATGTAGGCGCCGCCGTAGGCCTTGCGGGTCACCAGCGTCACCCGCGGCACCACCGACTCGGAGAAGGCGTGCAGCAGCTTCGCCCCCCGGCGCACCACGCCGTCCCACTCCTGGCCCACGCCGGGCAGGTAGCCGGGGACGTCCACCAGCACGACCAGCGGGATGCCGAAGGTGTCGCACATCCGCACGAACCGGGCCGCCTTCTCCGCGCTGAGGGAGTCCAGGCAGCCGCCGAGGCGGAGCGGGTTGTTGGCGATGACCCCCACGGTGCGCCCGCCGAGGCGGCCGAGCACGACGGAGATGTTGGGCGCCCAGCGGGCGTGCAGCTCGATCGCGGAGTCCTCGTCGAGCAGCCCGCCGATCAGCGGGTGGACGTCGTAGGCGCGGCGCTTGGACTCGGGCATGTACTCGGTCAGGTCGACGTCGGTCGCCTCGCCCACGGTGCCCTGGATGGCGAACAGCGTGGTCAGCTGCCGCCCCTGGGCCATCGCGTGCGCCTCGTCGTCGGCGACCACGTGCACCACCCCGGAGCGGCGGCCGTGGGTGTCGGGTCCGCCGAGGCGGAGCATGTCGACGTCCTCGCCGGTGACCGAGCGGACCACGTCGGGGCCGGTGACGAAGATGCGGCCCTCGGGGGCGAGGATCACCACGTCGGTCAGCGCCGGGCCGTAGGCGGCACCGCCGGCGGCGAAGCCGAGGACGATCGAGATCTGCGGGATCTTGCCCGAGGCGGTGGTCATGGCGTGGAAGATCCGCCCCACGGCGTGGAGCGACAGGACGCCCTCGGCCAGCCGGGCACCGCCGGAGTGCCAGATGCCGATGATCGGCACCCGGTCGGCCATCGCCCGCTCGTAGGCGCGGACGACGACGTCGCAGCCCTGCATGCCCATCGCCCCGCCCATCACCGTCGGGTCGGAGCAGAAGGCGACCACCCGGCAGCCGTTGATGGTGCCGGTGGCGGCGAGCATGCCGGAGTCGTCGTCGGGGGTGATCAGCTCGACCGAGCCCTCGTCGAGCAGGTGGGCCAGCCGGAAGTTCGGGTTGCGGGGATCCTCCTCACGGGGGACCTTGACCTTCTTGACCGGAGCTTCCCGGGTGGCTGTGCTCATGCGCTCTCTCCTGTCCGTCCGGGCGACCCGGCGGCGGCGCCGGAGGCGTCGGGGTCACGGGGGTCCGAGCTGTTCTCGTTGGTCACCAGCACGGCGACGTTGGCACCGCCGAAGCCGAAGGAGTTGTTGATCGCCGCCAGGTCCCCGTCCCCGAGCGGGCGGGTGGCGGTGGCGACGTCGATGCCCAGGTCGGGCTCGAGGGTGTCGATGTTGATGGTGCCGGGGACGGTGCGGTGGTGCAGTGCCAGCACGCTGGCCAGCGTCTCGATCGCACCGGCGCCGCCGAGCAGGTGGCCCGTCATCGACTTGGTGCCGTTGACGACCACGTGGTCGACGTCGTCCCCGAGGGCCTGGCGGATGCTCAGCGCCTCGGTGACGTCGCCCTGCGGGGTGGAGGTGGCGTGGGCGTTGATGTGCACGATGTCGCGGGGCGTGAGCCCGGCGTCGGCCAGGGCCTTGGTCATCGCCGCGGTCTGGCCGAGACCGCGCGGGTCGGGCTGGACCATGTCGTGGGCGTCGTTGGAGTAGCCGGCGCCGACGACGGTGCCGTAGACGTGGGCGCCGCGGGCCCGGGCGTGCTCGAGGCTCTCCAGCACGAGCATGGCGGCCCCCTCGGCGAGCACGAAGCCGTCGCGGTCGACGTCCCAGGGGCGGGAGGCGTGCTCGGGGTCGTCGTTGCGGCGCGAGATCGCCTGCATCTGGCCGAAGGTGGCCATGGTCAGCGGGTGCACGACACCCTCGGTGCCGCCGGCGAGCACGACGTCGGCGCGGCCGAGGCGGATCATGTCCAGGCCCTGGGCGATGGACTCGTTGCTCGACGCGCAGGCCGCCACCGGGGTGTGCACCCCGGCGCGGGCGCCGAGCCGCAGGCCGACGCTGCCGGCCGAGGCGTTGGCCATCAGCATCGGGATGGCGAACGGGCTGACCCGGCGGTGGCCCCGTTCCTTCTGGGTGTCCCAGGTGCCGAGCAGGGTCTGCATGCCCCCGATGCCGGTGGCGATGGAGACCGCCAGCCGCTCGGGGTCGACGTCGTCGCCCTTGACCGTCAGGCCGGCGTCGGCCCAGGCCTCGAGCGCGGCGACGGTGGCGAGCTGGGTGCTGCGATCCATCCGGCGGGCCTCGACCCGCTCCAGGACGGTGGTGGGCTCGACCGCCACCTCGGCGGCGACCCGCGCGGGCAGCGGCTCGGCCCACTCGTGCTGCAGCAGGTGGGTGCCGCTGCGTCCCTCGAGCAGACCTGCCCACGTGGTGGCGACGTCCCCGCCCAGCGGGGTGGTCGCACCCAGCCCGGTGACGACGACGGTTCGGCTGCTCATGGCGGGTTCTCCTGTGCGGTGACGGTGTGGTGGTGGAGGAGCGGCTCGCCGGTCGCCCCGGGACGGGACGACCGGCCGCGGCGGTCAGGCGTTGGCGCGCTCGATGTAGGCGACGGCGTCGCCGACGGTGCGGAGGTTCTTGGCCTCCTCGTCGGGCACCTGCACGTCGAACTCGTCCTCGACGGCGACGATGATCTCGACCATCGACAGCGAGTCGACGTCCAGGTCGTCGGTGAACGACTTGTCGAGCTGGACGTCGTCGGCGTTGACCCCGGCGACCTGGTTGACGATCTCGGCGAGCTTGCCGCGGATCTCTTCGGTGGTGGCCATCTGGCCCTCCTTCATCTTCTTGGTGAGGAACTCGGCGGTGAGGGTGTGTGTCGGCTGACACGCCGTCGGAGTCGACGGGAGCTTGCTCAGGTGCGCCCTAGGGCAGGACGACCACCTGTCCGGCGTAGACCAGCCCGGCACCGAACCCGATGATGAGCGCGGTCTGGCCCGAGCGGATCGCGCCCTCAGCGTAGAGGGCCTCCATCGCCAGCGGGATCGACGCCGCCGAGGTGTTGCCCTGCTCGGTGATGTCGTGGGAGACCACCACGTCCTCGGGCAGCCCGAGCGCGCGGGTCATCGCCGAGGTGATCCGGTCGTTGGCCTGGTGCGGGATGAAGACGTCGAGCTGGTCGGCGCTCAGCCCGGCCCGGTCGAGGGCCTCCTGGGCCTTGGCGGCCACGGTGTAGGAGGCCCACTTGAAGACCTCGCGGCCCTCCATCCGCAGCTTGGGGAAGACCGAGTCGCCCTCGCGGGGCTCGCCGTGCGGGCCGAGCACCTCGTCCCAGGCCTGGGTCTGCACGATGGTGCCGGCCTTCTCGCCGTCCGAACCCCACACCACCGGGCCGATGCCGGGGGTGTCGCTCGGGCCGATCACCGCCGCACCGGCGCCGTCGGCGAAGATGAACGCCGAGGCGCGGTCGTTGCGGTCGGTGATGTCGCTGAGCCGCTCGACGCCGATGGCCAGCACGTAGCGGGCCGTGCCGGTGCGGATCATCGAGTCGGCCATCGCGGTGGCGTAGCAGAACCCCGCGCAGGCGGCGGAGATGTCGAAGGCGGCAGCCCCGGCCGCCCCGAGGTCGTGGGCGATCAGCGGGGCGATGGCCGGGGTCTGGTGCAGGTGGGTGACCGTCGAGACGATCACGCAGTCGATGTCGGCCGGGTCGACCCCGGAGCGCTCGATCGCCTTGCGGGAGGCCTCGGTGCCCATCATCGCGATGGTCTCGTCCGGGCCGGCCCAGCGCCGCTGGGTGATCCCGGACCGGGTGCGGATCCACTCGTCGGTGGAGTCGATCATGGTGCAGATCTCGGCGTTGTCGACGATCCGCCGGGGACGGTAGCCCCCGATCCCGAGCAGGCGGGAGGACGGGGCGCCCTGCGACTGCTGCAGCCGCGGCGCGGGAGAGGCAGGGCTCACCGGTTCACCTCGGCGGCGGCCAGCGTCTCGACGGTCGGGTGCAGACGCAGCAGCGGCTGGCCGGGGGAGACGGGATCGCCGTCCTCCACCAGCCACTCCACCACCACGCCGCCGTGCGGTGCGCTGACGGGGATCTCCTCGCGCAGGTTCGCCACGGTGCCGACGGTCGCCAGCGGGGGCAGCACCTCGTCGACGTCCACACCCTCGGTGCGGACGAACTCGCCCTTGCCGGGGGAGACCACGAGCCGCCAGGTGGGGTTGGCGTGCTGGCCGTTGGCCACCTGGTCGGCGCCGTGCTTGCGGACGAAGTCGAGGGCGTCGGGGATCTGGTCGGGGGTGTTCAGCGCGAAGACCTCGACGCCCTTGAGGTTGCGCTTGGCGATCCCGGTGAGGGTGCCGGCCGGGGGCACCTCGAGCAGACCGGTGACGCCGAGGTCGGCCATGGTCTGCAGGCAGAGGTCCCAGCGGACCGGGTTGGCGACCTGGCCGACGATGCGGCGCAGCACCTCCCGTCCGTCGGCGACGACCTGGCCGTCGGCGTTGGACAGCAGCCGGGTACGCGGGTCGTGGGTGCTGATGGCGCGGGACAGCCGCTCCAGGTGGGCGACGGCGGGGGCCATGTGCTCGGTGTGGAAGGCGCCGGCGACGCTGAGCGGGACCAGCCGTGCGCCGGCGGGCGGGTCGGCCTTGAGGGCGTCGAGCTGCTCGACGGTGCCGGCGGCGACGACCTGGCCGGTGCCGTTGTGGTTGGCCGCGGTCAGTCCGTGGCGGGCGAGGGCGGCCAGGACCTCGTCGGGATCGCCGCGGAGCACGGCCGTCATCGAGGTGGGGCGGACGGCGCTGGCCTCGGCCATCGCGCGGCCGCGCTCACGGACGAGCACCATCGCCTGCTCGGCGCGGATGACGCCGACCCCGGCGGCGGCGGTCAGCTCACCGACGGAGTGCCCGGCGGCGACGCCGATGAAGCCGAAGGCGTCGGCCGGGTGCGGGAAGAGCTGCAGCGAGGCGAGCAGGCCGGAGGCCACCAGCAGCGGCTGGGCGACCGCGGTGTCGCGGATCGTCTCGGCGTCGGCCTCGGTGCCGTAGTGGACGAGGTCGAGCCCGGCGACGGCCGACAGCCAGGTCAGCCGGTCGGCGAAGGCGGGTTCGGACAGCCACGGCTTGAGGAACCCCGGGGTCTGGGCGCCCTGGCCGGGCGCGACGATGGCGAGCACAGATCCACACTGGTCGATCCGGCCCGCGGAGTCGCGGAGGGACATCACGAAGATGTCACGGAGACTTTGTCCGAACCCTACAAACCGCTCTGCACCGTGCCGGTCAGCGCTCGGCCTGGGGCCAGACGTACTCGAGGTCGTCGGGGACGTCGGGGAACAGCGGGCGGTAGTGCGCCGGGTCCTTGGAGACCAGCTTGGAGCGGTGGGAGCGGTGGATCTCCTCCCGGCCGAGCCAGACCGGCGCGGGGAAGTCGTGCTGCTCCCACAGCAGCAGGTCGTTGCTGTCGGGATCGGCCAGGGAGGGGCGGCTGATCTCGGCCAGCGTCGAGTCCCAGCAGGTGTCGGTGAACCCTCGGGCGCGCCACTCGGTGCACACCGCCAGCTGGTAGGCCAGCAGCGAGGGCCGCCGCCAGGTCCACATCTTCGCCACCCGGTGGTGGCGCCAGCCGTAGCCCTCGATGGTGAGCGCGCGCATCACCTGCAGCGTCTCCACCCGCTGCTTGCCCAGCCGCTTGACGTCGAGCACCCGCGCGCTGGCGGTGAAGTCGGCGTAGGGGAGGAAGGTCTGCACCCGTCCACGCTACGTCGCGGACCGATCGCGGTCGTCGGACCCCTGGTGATTGTGGCCGTTGGACACGGTGGTGGGCGGAGACGACGCGGTCGGTGCAGCACCACTGCCCTGCCGGCAGCTCGCAGCTGACGGCAGGGTGCGGTGTGCGGCCGGACGGGAAGCGGTGAGGTGTGCTGCTCGCGGCAGGTACGGGGCTGCAGGGGACGGGCGCGAGCCGGGTCGGTCAGAACGGCGGTGCTGATCCGACTGCACCGGCCGCGTCGCCGACTGGTGGCGCCGGGGCTCGGTCGCGCTCCCAGGGCAGGCGACCGCGGAGGCGGCGCGATGGGCCGAGGGCGGCCGGGATGCTGGTGCTCAGAGGTTCCGCTCGGGATGGCCAGTCACCGGGCGATGGTGCCGGTGGGCGGGGGTGGCCCAGGTCGGTGGTGCCGCCGTCACGGTCGCGGCGGTAGCGGTACCCGTGCGGGCTGCTCCAGAGGTAGGAGCGGGTGCCCACCACCCGGTAGCGCCAGCCCGCGTGGGTCTTGAGGTTGTGGTGCACCCGGCAGAGCGGCGCGCCGTTGGCGGTGGACGTTGCACCACCCGCGGCGAAGGCGACGACGTGGTCGTGGTCGACCGACCAGCCGGTCTCCTCCGAGCCGACCCCACGCCGGTACGGGTGCGCCGGCCAGGTGCAGTAGGGGAACACGCAGGTCCGGTCGCGCAACGCGATCTTCTCCCGCATCGCGGTGGTGAAGGGGTGGGCCTCCGTCGCGTCCTCGGCCGCTAGGTCGATGACTGGCTTCACCGTGACCCGGCGCCGGGCCGTCCGCACCACTCCCTCACCTGGTCGGCGGTGACGGGCGTGCCGGTGTTCTCCACCTGCCCCGGCTCCGCCGGCCCGGCGACGGCAGCGGCGGAGAGGTGCACGTACAGCACGACGCGTTCGACGGCACGTGCCGCGCCCTCCCGAGCCGCCGGGGTGTCGCCGTCGGCCTCGGCGAGCAGGAGGTCGAGTGCCGGCTGGCGGCGGGCGAGGTCGCCGGCGGCGCGGGAGCGGCGGACGTCGAGGGAGTCGGTGCAGCCGAGCCGGGCGAGCGCGGTCGCGCCCTCGCCGACGGCGGTGTCGAGGGCGACGGCGTCCAGCTGGTCGAGCCGGCCGAAGACGGTCGAGATGCCCTGCCGGGCGCCGGTGGTGTCGTGCTCGACCCGGAAGCACCGGGAGTCGGCGGCCTGCTGGCGGCGCTCCTCGGCCTCGGCGGGCATGAAGCGGAGGAGGGCGGTCTCGACCAGGCGCTCCAGCTGCGTGAGCCCGATGCGACCGACCACACCAGCGACCTGGGCGTCGACGAATCCGGCGGCCTCGGCGGTGAGCGACATGATGCGCTCGGCGACCTGGCGGGCCTGCCACGCGGGAACCCCGCCGTCCTGCACGAGGGCCCACAGCCGGGGAAGCCGGTGGCGCAGCTCCAGCGCCTGCCCGATCAGCCGCTCGCCGGACCCGGTCGACAGCCCGAGCGAGGCAGCCCACTCGGCCACCGCATCGACCGCGACCTCGGGCGTGCCGGCCCCGGCCAGCGGGATCCCGGTCGCCCGGCCGCCGTCGCTGCGGCCGGCGGCCAGCCACGGCTCGACCGGGGGGTGCAGGTCGGCCCAGACCGCGGCCTGCTCGAGCAGCGCGGCCTCGGCGGCCAGCGCCACCGAGCGCAGCTCGCGCGCGCGGACCAGCACTCCTGCCGGGGTCGGGCCTGCCGTCGTCGTCATGGAGAACACGCTACGGATCGGGTCTGACAGTCTTTCGATGGCGTGTGCGAATGAGCTGATGGTCACCGACTCCTGACCGGCCCGTCCGTCACCGCCCGAACAAGGCTCGCGGCGTCGCGGGCGGTCAGCGCTGCAGGCGGCCGAGGGTGAGGGCGATGCGGAGGGTGTAGGCCTCGCGAGGGTCGGTGGGGCTGAAGCCGGTCACCTGCTGCACGCGCTTCAGGCGGTAGCGCACGGTGTTGGGGTGCACGAACAGCGCCCGGGCGGTGGCCTCCATGGAGGAGCCCTGGTCGAGGAAGGCGGTGAGGGTCTCCAGCAGCTCGCCGTTGATCGCGGCCAGGGGTGCGTAGACCTCGGTGGCCAGGGCGCGGCGGGCGTGCCCGTCCCCGGCCAGGGCGCGCTCGGGCAGCAGGTCCGAGGCCCCCACCGGCCGGGGCGCGGACGGCCACGCCGGCGCCGCGCGTAGACCCGACAAGGCGGCCCGGGCCGACCGGGACGCCTCCACCAGGTGCTCCACCGGCGGCCCGACGACGATCGGCCCCGGCCCGAACGGACCGACGAGATGGGTGGCGGCGGCGACGGCGGCATCCTGGTCGTCCAGCGCCGCCCCGCCGAGGACCACCACCAGCCGTTCACCCTGGACGGCCGCCAGCGAGTCGAGCCCGCGCTGGCGCGCCAGCCGCCGGACGTCCTCCAGCGCGGAGGTGCCCGCGTCCTCGTCCGCCGGTCCGATCATCACCACCACCGACTGGGTGGAGCGCCAGCCCAGCGTCGAGGCCCGCGACAGCACCGTCTCGTCGGTGTCGCCACGCAGCACCGAGTCGACCACCAGGGCCTCCAGCCGGGCGTCCCAGGCCCCGCGCATCTCCGCCGCCCGGGCGTACACCTCGGCCGCGGCGAAGGCGACCTCACGGCTGTACTGGGTGATGGCCACCTGCAGGTGTGCGCGGTCACCGCGGGGCATCACCTGCTGCAGCTGCTCCTCGACGGCCTCGATCGTGGTGCGCACCAGCTCCACCGTCTGCTGCAGCGAGATCGCCCGGGCCAGCGCCCGCGGCGCGTGGCCGAAGATGTCGGCGCCGGTGGCCGAGCCGTCCGGGTCGCCGAACCACTGCACGAAACCGTCGATGCCGGCCTGGGCCACCAGCGTGATCCAGGAGCGCTTGTCGGCGTCCAGCTCGGCGAACCAGGGGTGGCGCAGCTCCATCTCGGCGACCGCAGCCGTGGTCATCTGGCCCGACGCCGCCGACAGCCGTCGGGCGATCGCCGTCCGGGTCCGCGGCGAGGGGCCACCGCGCTCACCCGCCCGTCCGCTCGCCATGGGCAGCGACCCTACTGCTCCAGCGACAGCCCCACCCAACGCCGCAGCGCCTCGACCGTGCCGAGGGTGGCGGCGTCGACGTCGACCCAGCCGGGCATGGGCCGGTCCTTCATCAGCGCCGGACGCGCGCCCGGCCAGCCCAGCGCCTCCTGGTAGCGCTCCGGTCCGGTGCGCACCAGCAGCCCGCCCGCGCCGCCCACCCCGACCCGCAGCTTCTCCCCGACCATGAAGCAGCGGTAGCCGAACATCCGCACCTCCCGGACGTCCTCGTGCCCCGCCAGCGTCGCCCGGACCCGGTCCTCCAGCTCCTCCACGGCCCCATCGTGGCCCACCTGCGGCCGGCGTGACAGGGTGTGGCCGGAAGCGAGGTGGCGATGGCGGTGCTCCGACGGGCCCGTCCGCGCACCGACGGCCCGACGCTGGTGGCTGTGGTGCTGTGGCGGACGCTGGTCGCCTGCTGCGCCTGGGCCGGGGTGCTGCTCAGCCTGGTGCCCGGCGGCTGGGAGACCCTGCGCTACTTCACCGTGGTGTCCAACCTCTGCGGCGCGGTCGCAGTCACCGCCGCGCTGCTCACCCCGGCCGTGCTGCGCGGCGCGTCCGAGACCCGCTGGGGCGTGCTCCGCGGGGCGGCGACCACCTACCTGACCATCACCCTGCTCGTGCACGCCAGCCTGCTCGGCGGCGGCTACCCGACCACGGGCGGTCTCCTCACCCACCTGCTCACCCCGCTGCTCCTGATCGCGGACTGGCTGCTGGTCGGCCGCAACCAGCACCTGCCGTGGTGGACGCCGCTGGCCTGGCTGGTGGTGCCGGTCGGCTACCTGGTCGGCTACGTCGCCGGGGGAGAGGCCCTCTACGCTTTCCTCGACCCGACCGCGCGGGACTTCGGCGACTGGGTGCTCGTGCTCACCGCGGCCTTCCTCTGCACCGGCTACCTGTGGTGGGGTGTGGGCCGGTTGCGGGCGCTGCGCTGGCCACCTCCGGTGGTGGCCGGCGACGGCCGTCCCGTGCCGGTGACCCGGTCGTCGACAAGGGAGGAGTGAGCATGGACCCGGTGCTGGCCCTGCGCGAGATCGGCTTCCTGCTCGAACGCAGCCGCGCCGACACCCACCGCGTGAAGGCCTACCGCCGGGCCGCGACGACGGTGGAGGCGATGCCGGCCGAGGAGCGGTCCCGCCGCCAGCGCGAGGGCTCCTGGTCGCAGGTGCCCGGTCTCGGACCCAAGACGGTGGCGGTCGTCACCCAGGCGCTCGCCGGACGAGTCCCGGACTACCTCGCCGGGCTGCGCGAGCAGAAGACGCCGCTGGCCACCGGCGGGGAACGGGTCCGCGAGGCGGTCCGCGGTGACCTGCACTGCCACTCCGACTGGTCCGACGGCGGCAGCCCGCTGGAGGAGATGATGATCACCGCGCAGTCGCTCGGGCACGAGTACTGCGCGATCACCGACCACTCCCCGCGGCTGCGGGTGGCTCGCGGGCTGACCGCCGACCGGCTGCGCGAGCAGATGGACGTCGTCGACTCCATCAACGAGGCGCTGGCCCCGTTCCGGGTGCTCAAGGGCATCGAGGTCGACATCCTCGAGGACGGCACCCTCGACCAGGACCCCCACCTGCTCGGCGAGCTGGACGTGGTCGTCTCCAGCGTGCACTCCAAGCTGCGCTCGGACTCCGAGACGATGACCCACCGGATGGTCACCGCCATCGCCAACCCGCGCACCAACGTGCTGGGCCACTGCACCGGCCGGCTGATCGAGGGGGAGCGGGGCACCCGGCCGCCGTCGACCTTCGACGCCGAGGTGGTCTTCGAGGCCTGCCGGCAGTTCGACGTCGCGGTCGAGATCAACTCCCGGCCCGAACGCTGCGACCCGCCCGACGAGCTGCTCGCGCTGGCGGTCGAGACCGGGTGCCTGTTCTCCATCGACACCGACGCCCACGCCCCCGGCCAGCTCGACTTCCAGGCCTACGGCTGCGCCCGGGCCGAGGCGGCCGGCGTCCCGCTGGAGCGGATCATCAACACCTGGCCGGTCGAGGAGCTGCTCGCCTGGACCCGCGGCTGACGAGCCCGGACGGGCTCAGCGCAGCGCGCCCAGCCGCGCCGGCAGGTCCGGCTCGACCGCCCCGTAGCCCGTCGAGGCCCACGGCTCGGCCCCCGAGCGGTGGAAGTGCACCGGATCGCCGTCCGGGCCGGGCAGGTCGAGCATCGCCGGCTCCCGGCCCGCGTCCAGCTCGTCGGCGCAGCGCCGGCAGCACGGCACCGCCCGACCCTCGAAGGTGCGCTGCTCGGTGCCGCGAGTGTGCTCGGGGTGGAACCAGCAGCCCTCCGTCGGCTCGAACGGCCGCAACGCGGTGGCGGCGGCCGCGGCCTCGGAGCCGCGGCGGGCCAGCACCCAGGCGCCCAGGTGGTCGGCCGGACGGGTCGAGCCGTCCACCAGCTGTTCGGCCGCCGCGGCGTGCTGGCGGGCCGCCTCCGCCGCCGGGCTCGCCGCCGCGGTGGGGCCGAGGAAGCGCAGCGTGCGCTGCAGGTTGCCCAGCTCGTAGCGGGCCGAACGCAGCCAGCCCTCCGCCACCCCGGAGCCGAGGGGCTCCGGCGCACGCGGGACCAGTCCGCCGCGCGCCGGCTCGGGCGGCCCGGGCGGGGATGGGGTGCCCGGCCTCTCGGACCGGTCCGACCCGAGGGCCGCGGCAGGCGGGGAGGCGGTCGGAGCGCTCGAGGAGGCAGCAGCGCCGGACGAGGAGCCCGCGGTGGCCGGCGCAGCGGTGGTCGGGCGGGCCTCGGCGGCCTCCGCACGGCGCCGGGCCCGGTCCACCGGCGCGGGAGGCCGCGAGGAGCCGGTCCTGCGGGCCCACGGGAGGGCCAGCAACCAGCCGACCGGGAAGGCGGGGGCGGCCGCCAGTGCGCCCAGGAAGGCGCCGATGGTCAGGGCCTCACCCGGGTCCTCGCCGAGCAGCGGGTGGTAGGGCGAGCCCGCCGGTCGGTAGTCGTCCAGGGCCTCGGGCCCGATCGTGTCGAGGACCTCCGCGGTGAAGGTCTCCGGGTCGGCCTCGGTCGACCACGAGCTGCCGCCCGCGACGCCGCCCTCGAGGCGGTAGGCGAAGCCGTCCACCTCGTCGGGGCTGGCGCTGACGTAGAGGGCGGGGTCGCCGAGGGCGTGTGCCGTCAGCTCCAGGCCGTCGGTGCCCTGGGTGGGGTACCAGACGGCGACCCGCACCGGCACCGGGGCGGCTGCGGCGGCGTCCTCGATGCGGCGCAGCTGGTCGGCACCGAGCCAGCCCTCGAGGTCGGCCGAGACGTGCACCTGCCTGCCGGAGCGGAAAGTCTCCGCAGCGGCTGCCTCCTGCTCGCCCGGTCGCGGCAGCGGGGGCACCTGCGGGGTGAGCAGGGCGAAGGTGAGGACGCCGGCGGCGGGCAGGGCCGCCAGCCCCAGCACGGTGCCGAGCACGGCGACGACCGGACGTCCGGGCAGCCCGGCCCGGCGGCGGGCCCGACGCAGGTGGACGGCCACCCCGAGCAGCAGCCCGCCCAGCGCCAGCGGCACGCCCACCGTGGTGCCGGCGCGCAGCTCGAGCGCCTCGAGGTGGTCCTCCAGGTCGCCGGGGAAGGCCCAGGGCACGATCCGCCCCAGGTCGTCACGGCCGAGCGCCTCCACGGCGTCGCCGCCCTCGACCACCGCGCGCAGGCCGAGGTAGACCCGCAGCGCCTCGGCGCCGGTGTAGTCGGTGATGTCGTAGAAGTGGGAGCTGCCTGCGTAGAAGTCGCTGCGCACCTGCTGGTCGACCCCGAAGACCTGCACCTCGCGGTGGCCGATGATCGACTCGGCAGTCTCACCGAAGGAGAGCACGTACAACCCGGGGCCGAGCTCGGCGGAGAGACGGACCGCGAGCCGCTCGGCGGTGCGGGGGTCGTACTCCGGCAGCTCCTGGTCCTGGGGCAGCAGGTCCATCACCACGTACACCGGCACCGGTGCCCGGTCGGTGAGCTCGGTCAGCGCCGCGTCCACCTGCGCGGTGGCACCCAGGCCCATCATGGTGTTGACCTGCACCGGGTCCTGGCGCAGCCGCTGGACCAGCTCCTCCAGCGTCCGCGGCGGAGGGGCCGCCGTGGCCGGCACCGCCAGCCCCCAGGTGGCGAGCAGCAGCACCAGCACCAGCACGACCCGACGTCCCACGACCCTCCTCAGCTCCCGGTCCGGGCGGCATCCTGTCACGCCTGCGGCTCGGACCGCCCCCAGTAGGCGTAGCGGTGGTGCCGGCGCAGACCGAGCCGGGCGTACAGCGCGGTCGCCGGGTCGTTGCCGGGCAGCACCTGGAGCAGCAGCCCCCGGGCGCCGTGCTCGGCCGCCCGCCGGGCCGCGGCCAGTGTCAGCGCGGTACCCAGACCCTCACCGCGGTGCCGCGGACTGACCCACAGGCACGACAGCACCGCCCAACGGGTGGTGCCGGAGTCGGGGGACGTCCACAGCCGCACGATGCCACCGTCCTCGCCCCGGCCAGGCCCGAGGCTGCCCAGCTCGGCCCCGGGGGCGGCGAGCACCGACGGGCCGGCCGTGCCCGGATCGCGCTGGTGGCGGTAGGTGGCGAGCCAGTCCGGGTCGGGCCCACTGGCCCACTCCGCCTCCGCAGCCGCCGACAGGTCCATCTGGGAGAGGTCGCCGACGAGGACGTCGGTGGCGCCGGACGGCACGAGCCCGCACCCGCGCAACGCCGGCTCCAGCAACGCGGACGTGTCGTCCTCGGGCACCTGGAGCAGCAGCGGCAGACCGCGCTCGGCGTACCACCCCCGGCACAGCTCCAGCGCCGCCCGCCAGCCGCGTCCCGGGGCGCCGACGGCGAGGACCGAGTTGGCCCGACGGGTCCAGCCGCCGGCCGCCCGCAGGGTCCAGTCACCCAGTGCCGCCCGGTCCGGCGCCGGCCAGCTCGCGTCGGCCAGCCGTTGCAGCGCCGCGATGTCGGCCGCCAGCGGGTCGAACGGCACCGACGGGGGCGGTGGCACCTCCTTGACCGCGACCACGGCGTCCCGGGACACGGTGACGTCGCCGCGACGGGTGCGCACGACGAGGACGCCCTCGGAGACCTCGACGAGGTCTCCGAGGGCGTCGGAGAGCGGCGGTTCCGCGCCGGGCTCCGGGCGGCGGTGGCGCACCACCACCCGGCTCCCGACGGGCGGCAGCCCGGGGAGGTCGGGTGCGCTCAGGCGCCCGCCCCCTCCTGGGTGACGCCGTAGGCCGAGGTGGGGTCGCCCAGGTCGTACTTCGCGAAGGCCTCGGCGGCCGCGCCCTCGCGGTACTTCCCCTCCTGCTCCAGCGCGGCCAGGGTGGCGACCACGATCGACTCGGCGTCGGTCTGGAAGAAGCGGCGGGCGGCGGCGCGGGTGTCGGCGAAGCCGAACCCGTCGGTGCCCAGGGAGTACCAGGGCGCCTCGACGTACTGCTGGATCTGGTCCGGCACGGCCCGCATGTAGTCGCTGACCGCCACCAGCGGACCCTCCGCACCCCGCAGCTTCGAGGTGACCCACGGCGTCCGCTTCTCCTCACCGGGGTGGTTGAAGTTCCAGTGGTCGACCTCGAGACCCTCGCGGCGCAGCTCGTTCCACGAGGTCACCGACCAGACGTCGGCGTCCACGCTGAACTCCTCGGCCAGGATCTGCTGGGCCTTGAGCGCCGCCGGCACGGCGACACCGGAGGCCAGCACCTGCGCGCGGGCGTTCTGCCCGCTGGCCTCGGCCTTCCGGTACAGGTGCATCCCCTTGAGGATGCCCTCCACGTCGACGTCAGGCTCCGGGCCCGGCTGGGGCACCGGCTCGTTGTAGACGGTCAGGTAGAAGATGACGTTCTCCCCGCCCGGGTGGTCGGGGTTGTCGTAGTCGTACATCCGCCGCAGACCGTCCTTGACGATGTGGGCGATCTCGAAGGCGAAGGCCGGGTCGTAGTGCACCACCGCGGTGTTCGTGCTCGCCAGCAGCGGGGAGTGGCCGTCGGCGTGCTGCAGCCCCTCACCGGTCAGCGTGGTCCGCCCGGCGGTGGCGCCCATCAGGAAGCCGCGGCCGAGCTGGTCGGCCATCGCCCAGATGAAGTCGCCCACCCGCTGGAAGCCGAACATCGAGTAGAAGAGGAAGACCGGGATCATCGGCTCGCCGTGGGTGGCGTAGGCCGTGCCGGCCGCCGTCATCGAGGCCAGCGCGCCCGCCTCGGAGATGCCCTCGTGCAGCAGCTGGCCCTGCTCGGACTCCTTCCACGACAGCAGCAGCTTGCGGTCGACCGCCTCGTAGTTCTGCCCGTGCGGGTTGTAGATCTTCGCGGTCGGGAACATCGAGTCCATGCCGAAGGTGCGGAACTCGTCCGGGGCGATCGGCACGATCCGGTGGCCGATCTCCTTGTCGCGCATGAGGTCGCGCAGCAGCCGCACGAAGGCCTGGGTGGTGGCCACCTTGACCTTCTCGCTCATCGGCTCCATCAGCGGTGCGTAGACCTTGTCGCCGGGGAGCTTGAGCACCTTCGGCTTGACCCGGCGCTCGGGCAGGTAGCCGCCGAGGGCCCGGCGGCGCTCCTGCATGTACTGGATCTCGTCGGAGTCCTCGCCGGGGTGGAAGTACGGCGGGTTGTAGGCGTCGGTGAGCTTCGAGTCGGGGATGTCGAGGTAGAGCCGGTCCCGGAACGCCTTGAGGTCGTCGGTGGTCAGCTTCTTCATCTGGTGGGTGGCGTTCTTCGCCTCGAGGGCGTCGATCGTCCAGCCCTTGACGGTCTGGGCCAGGATCACCGTGGGCTGCCCGACGTGCTCCTGGGCCGCCTTGAACGCGGCGTAGACCTTGCGGTAGTCGTGCCCGCCGCGCGACAGCTTCTTGATCTGGTCGTCGGACATGTCCTGGACCATCTTCGCCAGCCGCGGGTCGTCGAAGAAGTGCTGGCGGATGTAGCTGCCGTCCTCGACCGAGTAGGTCTGGAACTGCCCGTCCGGGGTGGTGTTCATCTTGTTCACCAGCGCGCCGTCGGAGTCCATCGCCAGCAGCGGGTCCCAGTCGCGGCCCCACAGCACCTTGATGACGTGCCAGCCGGCGCCGCGGAACTGCGACTCCAGCTCCTGCACGATCTTGCCGTTGCCGCGCACCGGGCCGTCGAGCTGCTGCAGGTTGCAGTTGATGACGAAGGTGAGGTTGTCCAGGCCCTCGCGCGAGGCCACGCCGATCGCGCCCAGGGACTCCGGCTCGCCCATCTCGCCGTCGCCGAGGAAGGCCCACACGTGCTGGTCGGAGGTGTCGGCGATGCCGCGGTGCTGCAGGTAGCGGTTGAAGCGGGCCTGGTAGATCGCGTTCATCGGGCCGATGCCCATCGACACCGTGGGGAACTCCCAGAACGACGGCATCGAGCGCGGGTGCGGGTAGGACGACAGCCCGTTGCCCCGGCCACGGGAGACCTCCTGGCGGAAGGAGTCCAGGTGGTCGGTGGTCAGGCGCCCCTCGAGGTAGGCCCGGGAGTAGATGCCGGGGGAGGCGTGGCCCTGGATGAGGACGTGGTCGCCACCGCCCGGGTGGTCCTTGCCGCGGAAGAAGTGGTTGAAGCCGACCTCGTACAGGCTGGCCGCGCTCTGGTAGGAGGCGATGTGGCCGCCGACCTCCAGGCCCTTGCGGTTGGCCTTGGAGACCATGATCGCGGCGTTCCAGCGGATGTAGGCCCGGATCCGGCGCTCGATGTGCTCGTCACCGGGGAACCACGGCTCGTCCTCGGGCGGGATGGTGTTGATGTAGTCGCTGCTGCGCAGCGCGGGCAGCCCCACCTGGCGCTCCCGGGCGTGCTCGAGCAGCTTGAGCATGATGTAGCGCGCCCGCTGCTTGCCCTTGTCGTCCAGCATCCCGTCCAGGGAGTCCAACCACTCCTGGGTCTCCTCCGGGTCGATGTCCGGAAGCTGGCTCGGAATTCCCTCGGCTGTGATGCCGGGCCGTTCGCCAGGACGTGCCATGTGGCGGCTCCTATCGCTGTGCTATCTCGTCCCCGGTAGGGGACCACCGCGGGCCAGTTTGTCACCTGCGGCAGACGATCCCTAAACCGGTCGGCCGCTGGGACGCCCGTCCCGGCGGCTCCACGCACCCGCTGGCAGGGTGGTTCACAACCGCGGCGGCGGCATGGCACGCTGATGACCCACAGCCCCCCGGCCGGGGGGCGGACCAGGAAGGCACAGGGGAAGAGTCGGTGACCACGAACGCAGGATCCTCGGGGGGCAGGACGGCTCCCGCGGCTGACCGCTTGAACGTCCGTGAGGGCATGGTCGTGCAAGAGCTCGGCTGGGACGACGACGTGGACGACGACCTCCGCATCGCCTTCGAGGACGCCATCGACGGCGAGCTGGTCGAGGAGGCGGTCGAGGCCGTGGACGTGGTGCTGCTGTGGTGGCGCGACGGCGACGGTGACGTGGTCGACGGCCTGGTGGACGCCCTGACCGACCTCTCCAACTCCGGGTTCATCTGGCTGATGACCCCGAAGGTGGGCCGCGAGGGCCACGTCGACCCGGCCGACATCGCCGAGGGGGCGGTGACCGCCGGGCTGAGCCTGACGACCACGGCCGCGTTGTCCGAGGACTGGGCCGCCAGCAAGCTGGTGCGCCCCAAGGGCAGCCGTCGCTGAGGCGGCCCCGGGCGCACCGGCGCCCGACTTCTCCACCCGGGACCAGCACGGCCGGACCCACACCCTGTCGGGGTTGCGCGGGTCGCCCGTGCTGCTGGTGTTCTTCCCCTGGGCCAACACCCCGGTCTGCTCCACCGAGCTGGTCGCGCTGGAGGAGCGGCTGCCGCGCTACGCCACCGCCGGTGCGGCCGTGCGGGCGCTGTCCTGCGACTCCATCTACTCCCTGCGGGCCTTCGCCGACGCGCTCGGGCTGGGCGTCCCGCTGCTGAGCGACCACTGGCCGCACGGGGCGATCGCGGAGGCCTACGACGCCTTCGACGCCGAGCTGGGCTGCGCCCGACGGGTCACCGTGCTCGTCGACGCCGTGGGCCGCCTGGCCTGGCGCGACGCCACCGAGCACGGGGACGCCCGCGACCCCGACGCCCCGCTGCGGGCGCTGGGGCGGCTGGGCTGAGCCGTCCCGGCGGGCGGGTGCGGCCGGGCTGGGGTCGTCCGGCCCGTTGAACCGGCGGTGCCGGCGGGACGGGCGAGGTCGACGACGACCCCGGTGACCGGCCAGGCCACGCACCGGATCCAGCTGCCGAGGTCGAGGTCGAGCACAGGTGGAGGCCGACCAGCCCGGCCAGGGTCGACAGCGGGGCGACGCCGGCCACCACGGCGATGACGACCCCCCGGTCGGCCTCAGCCCTGCAGCTGGCGCTTCACCTCTGCCGCCACGGCAGCGCCGTCGGCCCGGCCCTTGGTGCGCGGGGTGAGCACCCCCATCACCCGGCCCATGGCCCGTACGCCCTGCTCGGCCGCGCCGGTCTCGGCGATCGCCTCGGCCACCAGCGCGGACAGCTCCTGCTCGTCCAGCGCCGAGGGCAGGTAGCCGGCGAGCACCTCGGCCTCGGCCCGCTCCCGGGCGGCCAGCTCGTCACGTCCGGACGCCTCGTAGGCCTCGATCGACTCCGCCCGCTTCTTCGCCTCGCGGACGATGACGTCCATCGTCTGCTCGTCGGTCAGCTCGACCGCCTCCGCCCCGGCCACCTCGGCCTGCTGGATGGCGGTCCACACCGAACGCAGGGTGCGGGTGCGATCCGCCTCGCGGGCCTTCATCGCCGCGGTCATGTCGGCGCGGATACGGGACTTCAGGGTGTCGGTCACGGTGGTCAGTCTGCCACCGCCCGACCTCCGGGGCGCGGCTCGGAGCGGCGCCGTCGGAGCAGGTCGACGACGCCGAGGACGAGCGCCGCGGTGACCAGCCCGAGGGTGGCGCGCAGGCTGGCCGACAGCGCCTCGCCCAGGTCGTCGCCGTGGGTGGCGGCGTAGGCGTAGAACACCGCCAGCACCACCGCGACCCCGACCGCGCCGCCCACCCGCTGGGCGGTCTGCAGCAGCCCACCACCGACCCCGGCCCGCACCGGGTCGACCTCGGCCAGGGTGAGGGTGACGTTGGGCGAGATCACCAGCCCGCCGCCGATGCCGGCGAGCAGCAGGAAGGGCGCGAACACCCAGCCGGCCTGGCCGGCGTCCAGCACCGGGGCGAGCAGGTCGACCGCGAGCAGGCCGGCGACGACGAGCACGAGGCCGGTGACGACCAGCGTGCGGCCGAGCCGGCTGACCAGCCTGCCGGCCTGCCAGGCCGAGACCGCCGAGCCGACCGCGAACGGCATCTGGGTGAGCCCGGCCTGCAGCGGCGAGTAGCCCAGCCCGTCCTGCAGGTAGAGGGTGAGCACCACGAAGACGGCGGTGAACCCGGCGAAGTAGAGGGTGCCGAGCCCCAGCCCGGAGAGGAAGTAGCTGTTGCGCAGCAGCGTCGGGTCGACCAGCGTCTCCTGCCCGCGCCGGCGCCAGTGCCGCTCCCACAGGGCGAACAGCGCCAGCAGCACAGCTGCCACGGCCAGCAACCACCACGGCCGGGACGTCAGCGAGCTCTGCTCGCCCTGCACCAGCGGCAGCAGCACGGTGAACATCGCGGCGGCGAAGAGCAGCACCCCGACCGGGTCGAGGGACTGACGACGTCCGTGCTCGGGTGCCGGCAGGTAGCGGCGGGCCAGCACCAGCAGCACCGCGCCGATCGGCACGTTGACGTAGAACACCAGCCGCCAGCCGAGGTCCGGCCCGCCCAGACCGACCAGCACGCCGCCGAGCATCGGCCCGATGGCGGTCGACACCCCGATGGTGGCGCCGAACAGCCCGAACGCCCGTCCGCGCTCGGCCCCGCTGAACAGGTTCTGGATGAAGCCCGACACCTGGGGTGCGATCATCCCGCCACCGAGACCCTGGGCGACCCGGGCGGCGGCCAGCCAGCCCGGCCCCTGGGCGGCGCCGCAGAGCGCGCTGGCGACGGTGAACAGGGCCACCCCGGTCATGAACACCGCCCGCCGGCTGCGGGCGTCCCCGAGCCGGCCGGCCGGCACCAGCAGGATGCCGAAGGCCAGCGAGTACCCGGCCACCACCCACTGCACCGTGCTCTCCCCGGCCCCGAGCCCGGTGCGGATGGAGGGGAGCGCGACGTTGACGATGCTGACGTCGAGCAGCGTCATCGCGCCGGCGACGAGGCAGACGAGCAGGGCGCTGCGGCGGTGGTCGGCATCGGGCACCCGCTCACGGTAGACGCCGCGGCCGCGGCCGCGGCCGGCGGCGGCCGGGAGGGTGGCCGAGGGCTCGCCGCCGTGCGGTCAGGAAGGTGGGCGGGGCGGCTCCGCGAGCGTGTTGCCGAAGGGGTACAGCTGGCGGACCGCCGCCAGCATGTCCTGGCCAGGCTGGACGCCCAGCTCCTGCTCCAGCGCCCGACGGAAGCGGCGGAAGCGGCGGAGGGCGTTGCTCGGGTCCCCGCGGCGCGCGTGGATCTCGATCACCAGGCGGTTCGCGCTCTCCGACCACGGCTGCAGGTCGGCCGCGGCCAGCGCGTAGGGCAGGGCCTCGGCGTGCCGACCGGATGCCAGCAGGCGCTCGGCCGAGATCTCGAGGGCTTGGACCTGCAGGGTGTGCAGGCGCTCCCGGGGCCGGTCGACCCAGTCCTCCAGCCATCCGGGGAGCACGGCCCGA
Source organism: Desertihabitans brevis (assembly GCF_003327535.1). Classification (NCBI taxonomy): domain Bacteria; kingdom Bacillati; phylum Actinomycetota; class Actinomycetes; order Propionibacteriales; family Propionibacteriaceae; genus Desertihabitans; species Desertihabitans brevis. Next base: position 176,557 of record NZ_QOUI01000006.1, read on the forward strand.
CCGATCGTCCTCGGCGGCGAGGTGACGGTAGGTGGTGGCGTGCCGTAGATCGTCGCGTCGATCCAGGCCAGGGCGGTGTCGAGGTCGACGACCACGTCATCGGCGAGCGCCAGCACGTCACCGGAGACGTGCAGCAGTCCCTCGGCGGTGCTGGCCAGGCGGGACACCGCGGCGCGCAGACTGGCCCGGGCGCGCCCAGGTTCGGCGTCCGGCCAGAGCAGCTGGCCGGCGTGGGACCGGTCCAGCGGACCGATCAGGGCCACGATCGCGACGACGCGTTCGGCGCTGTGGGGCAGTGGGCGCAGCGAGCCGTGGAAACGGACCTGGAAGGAGCCGAGGAGCCTCAGTTCCTTGGACGGGGGCGGCTCGGCGGGTCTCACGGCCGAGACGAGCCGGGTTCCACCCGGTAGTACCCCCTGGTCAGGTGCATGCGGTGAGGATATCCAGCCGCCGCCGTCCGAGGCGGTGGTGCGCTGTGGTGTCGTGCGGTGGCCCGCAGGGTGCGCCGGGTGTCGCCGTACCGCTGCCGGTCCCGGTGCCCGGCCAGCGCCGGGCCGAAGCCGGTGCGGTCCGGTCACGGGGCGCTGCGCGGAACCGCGCATGCACCTGCGACGGGGCCGGACCCGGTGCGGTGGGCCTCCGCCCGGCAGGGTGCGGACCGTCGGGTCCGATCGGTTGCGGTGCGCCCGCGCTGCTGGGGTTCCAGGAGCCGCATCCCCCGAGCGGCGACCCGTCGAACGAGAGGCTCGTCATGAGCAGCACCAACTGGAACCTGGGTCTGACCCAGATGCTGAGGAACACCCAACCGTCCTACTGGGGCAACTGGAGCCTGGACGCGCGTGTCGTGCCCGGCGCGGTCGGCGTGCTGGCCACCGCCACGGGCGCCTTCCAGTACGTCTCCACCCTGCCCGGCGCCGTCGTGGCGACGACCACCGCCCCGTCCAACGAGTGGAAGGTGCAGTCCTCCGACGTGGTGCAGACCTCCACGTCGGTGGACCTGAACGGGTCGGTCACCGACCCGGACAGCGGCACCAAGGTCGACGCGGGGCTGCAGATGACCTGGAGCTTCGGCAGCGAGGGCTCCCTCAGCTCGACCTTCCTGCTGCAGAACCAGCAGTACCTGACCGATCCGCTCAGCCAGCTCGCCGCGAACCGGGACTGGCTGGTCGCGCAGGCCCAGGCAGCAGGCATGTACCAGAACGGCGCGATCACCCAGGGCTTCGGGGTCGTCACGCAGGCACTGATGGCGGTGAGCGGGCTGAACCTCGGTGCGCAGTCGAGCAACTCCTCCTTCTCGCTGACCGGCTCGGTCGGAGCGACCAACGCGATGGCCGGGAACGCCGGAGGGGACGCCAAGGGCTCCTACGCCCGAACCACCGCGTCGGCCTCCTTCGAGCAGCACCTCTGGCCGGCCCAACCCGACGTGGTGGCTCAGACCCTGATGCCGGTGGCCTACCAGTTCGCCTCCTTCATCGGCCAGACCCCGGTGCTGGGCTGGGTGACCAACGTGTCGGGCCTCTCGATCCTGCTGGACGACGCCCACGGCGGGACCTACATCGTCAACGCCAAGGCGACCTACACCGTCGACGGCGTCCAGCGGTCGACCACCGCGCAGGTCTCGGGCGGGCGGTCCACCATGATGGACTCGATCCCGGCCGAGGCGACCTCGCTGGCTCTCGAGCTGCGCTTCAAGGGGATGATGAAGGACGAGGTGCATCGCTTCAACTGGCCGGCGCCGCTGGCCACCTTCCCGAACGGCCAGATCACGGTCGACCTGTACGGCGTCTGGCCCGGGTCGACCCGGGCGGTGGAGCGCACCACGGGAGCCGCAGGATGATCGGGCGGCGTCCGGCGGTGGTCCGCGCGACGGTGGCCCGCTGATGCCCGCGCCGAAGACCTTCAGCCCGGAGGCGGCGGTCGGGGAGAGCTTCCGGCTGGACGCGTCTGGGCGGGTCTACGTGTACCGCTTCGGCGACCGCTCGAAGGGCATCGACTGGTTGTCACGACGGCGTCAGGGCGCCGGTGGCGGGTTCCCCCGGCCGGGGCCGGAGGAGCTGAACGACTGGGCGCTCAAGCAGAGCTCCTACGGCAGCAGCTCCGAGAACGTCGCCGACAACCCGTTCCTCTCGGTCGCCACCGACCCGGACGCGTTGTACGCCCACGGCGAGGGCTGGGTGCAGAAGATCCTGGAGGCGGCGCCGACCCTGGGCGTGTTCCTCGTGCCGGCCGGTGCGCTCTTCCGTCCGAGCCCGACGAAGCTGATCTCCCGGAGCGAGACGGAGTGGTTGTACTACGACGGCGATGCGCCGATCACCGACCATCTCGAGGAGTGGCTGGCCAACCCGCTGCTCGACTGAGCCGGTCCAGCGAGCGGTGCCCGGCGACCACGAGCCGCCGGGCACCGCTCGTCCGCGTCCGTCGCGGGGGTGGGCGCAGAGGGACTCGAACCCCCGGCCTACTGCTTGTAAGGCAGTTGCTCTGACCAGCTGAGCTATGCGCCCGCGACCCTGCGGGTCAGCGCCGATCCTAACGGCGCGGACGTCCCGACGCGGTCAGGCCGGCTGCGGGGCGAGGCTGCCCCAGGCGGGCGCCTCGCGCAACGGTCCGTGGCCCGACAGCGCGAGCGCGACGGCCGCGGCCCCGAGCAGACCGGCGTTCTCCAGCTCGGCCGGCAGCACCCGCAGGTCGCGCACGTAGTGCAGGGTGGCGAAGTCGCGCAGGTGGCGGCGCAGCGGCTCGAAGACGACCTCGCCGGCCTTCGACACCCCGCCGCCGATGACGAAGGTGGTGACGTCGAGGTTGGTCGCCAGCTCGGCCACCCCGGCGGCCAGCGCCCGCATGCCCTGCTCGATGGCCTCGGTCGCCACCGGGTTCCCGGCGGCCGCGTCGAGGGTGAGGGCGCGGGCGTCCGGGCCCTCCCAGCCGCCGGCCCGGGCGGCGTCGACCATGCCCGGGCCGCGGGCGTAGAACTCCACGCAGCCGTGGCACCCGCAGACGCAGCGCGGGCCGAGGAAGTTGACGCTGGTGTGGCCGATGTGGACGGCGTTGCCCGAGGCGCCGGCGAAGAGCACGTTGTCGATCACCGCACCGCCGCCGACCCCGGTCGAGATCACCATCCCCACCATCGAGTCGACGTCGCGGCCGGCACCGAGCCAGTGCTCGCCCATCGCGATGCAGTGCCCGTCGCCCACCAGCACCGCGGTAGCCGGACGGCCCAGCGCCGTGACCACCGTCCGCAGCACCCGGTCGCGGACCGGCCAGCGCCGCCAGGCCGGCACGTTGACCGGGCTGATCAGGCCCTCGGGCCCGTGCACCGGGCCGGCCGAGCCGATGCCGACCCGCACGTGCGGGCCCAGGGTGTCCGCGGCCTGCTCGAGCAGGCTGCCGAGCATGGCGTGGATGGGCACGTAGAGCGCCTCGGGGTCGGGGTCGGCGAGGGTGGGCACGACGTCCTCGACGAGCACCGTGCCGTCGCCGCCGACCACGGCCGCGGCCACCTTGGTGCCGCCGATGTCGACCGCCAGCACCGCCTCCTCGGCGCCGGCCGGCACCGGGTGCGACGGGGTGGTGGCGGAGGTGCTGCTCACGGGGGGCTCCCTTCGGCGGTCAGCGGCGCGTGGCGCTGCTGGTCGTCACAGAGCCCCTGATCCTAGGCCCCGACGGGCCGGCGACCGGCGGCGTCCACGGGCCCGGAGGCGTAGCATGTGACCTCGTGCCTGCTGATTTCCCTGCTGCCATCGCCGAGCTCGACCGGGCCCTGACCTCGATCGAGACCGTGCTCGACCCCGCCCGCAAGAAGCAGGAGATCGCCGAGCTCGAGCAGCAGGTCTCCGCGCCCGACCTGTGGGACGACCAGGAGAACGCGCAGCGGGTCACCGCGCGGCTGTCGGCGCTGCAGGCCGAGCAGGAGCGGCTGACCTCGCTGCGCAGCCGGCTGGACGACCTCGGCGTCCTGGTCGAGCTGGCCCAGGAGGAGGGCGACCCGGCCAGCCTGGCGGAGGCCGAGACCGAGCTGGCCTCGCTGCGCCGCTCCATCGACGCGCTCGAGGTGCGCACGCTGCTGTCGGGGGAGTACGACGAGCGCGAGGCGGTGGTGACCATCCGCGCCGAGGCCGGTGGGGTGGACGCCGCCGACTTCGCCTCGATGCTGCTGCGGATGTACCTGCGCTGGGCCGAGCGCCACGGCTACGGCACCGAGGTCTACGACGTCTCCTACGCCGAGGAGGCGGGGATCAAGTCGGCCACCTTCGCGGTGAAGACCCCCTTCGCCTACGGCACCCTCTCGGTGGAGCAGGGGACGCACCGGCTGGTGCGGATCTCGCCCTTCGACAACCAGGGACGCCGCCAGACCTCCTTCGCCGGGGTCGAGGTGCTGCCGGTGACGGAGGAGGCCGACCACATCGACATCCCCGAGAACGAGCTGCGGATCGACGTCTTCCGCTCCTCCGGACCGGGTGGGCAGAGCGTCAACACCACCGACTCGGCGGTGCGGATCACCCACCTGCCCAGCGGCATCGTGGTGTCCTGCCAGAACGAGAAGTCCCAGCTGCAGAACAAGGCGGCGGCGCTGCGGGTGCTGCAGTCCCGGCTGCTCGAGCGGGCCCGCCAGGAGCGCGAGGCCGAGCTCAACGCGCTGCGCGGGGACGGCGGCAACAGCTGGGGCTCCCAGATGCGCTCCTACGTGCTGCACCCGTACCAGATGGTCAAGGACCTGCGCACCGAGCACGAGGAGAGCAACCCCGACGGCATCTTCGACGGCGAGATCGACGCCTTCCTCGACAGCGGCATCCGCTGGCGCCGGAGCGCGGAGCTGGCCGACGCCTGAGGCCCGGCGGCGGGGAGTTGAGAGCGCACTGAGAGCCTCTCAACCCGCCGAGCCCCGTCGAATGTGCGACCACGGCAGCAGCGCGACCTAGACTCCCGGTGGACCGGTCACCACCGGGCAGGGCTCTCAGACCCTCCTCGGTCTTCCCTGCGCCTACCCCCGGTCCGACCCTCACCGTGATCCGATTCGACGATGTCAGCAAGACCTACGACGGTCAGCGCCGCGCCGCGCTGAAGAACGTCGACCTCGAGATCGAGAAGGGCGAGTTCGTCTTCCTCGTCGGCCAGTCCGGCTCGGGCAAGTCGACCTTCCTGCGGCTGGTGCTGCGCGAGTACCGGCCCACCCGGGGACGGATCTTCGTGGCCGGGCGTGAGGTCAACCGGCTGCACAACTGGAAGATCCCGGGCCTGCGCCGCCAGATCGGCACGGTGTTCCAGGACTTCCGCCTGCTGCCGGGCAAGACCGTGCACGAGAACGTCGCCTTCGCGCTGCAGGTGATCGGGCGCTCGCGCAAGGACATCCGCCAGCTGGTGCCCGAGACGCTGGAGCTCGTCGGACTGGAGGGCAAGGGCGACCGGCTGCCCGAGGAGCTGTCGGGCGGTGAGCAGCAGCGGGTGGCGATCGCGCGCGCCTTCGTCAACCGGCCGCGGATCCTCATCGCCGACGAGCCCACCGGCAACCTCGACCCGGCCACCAGCGTCGGGATCATGAAGCTGCTGGACCGGATCAACCGCACCGGCGCCACGGTGGTGATGGCCACCCACGACTCCTCGATCGTCGACCAGATGCGCAAGCGGGTCGTCCAGCTCGCCGACGGCGTCGTCGTCCGCGACCAGGTGAAGGGGGTGTACGGCTACCAGTGAGCACCCCCGACCGCCGTACCCCCGCCCGCCCACTCGAGCAGGACTGCTGACCCATGCGCCACATCTTCTCCGAGACCTGGTCCGGTCTCCGCCGCCACATCACGATGGTGGTGGCCGTCGTCGTCACCACCTTCGTCTCGCTCACCCTCTTCGGGGCCGGACTCCTCGTCTACCAGCAGGCCGACCTGCTCAAGGGCCGCTGGTACGACCGGGTCGAGATCTCGGTGTTCCTGTGCACCCAGGCGACCGCCGGTGACAACTGCACCCCCGGAGCCGATATCACCGACGCCGAACGCGAGCAGGTGCGTCAGACGCTGGAATCGAATTCCGAGGTCGCCGCGGTCGAGTTCGAGACCAAGGAACAGGCCTACGCCGAATTCCAGGAGGCATTCGACGGAAGCCCGGTCCAGGATTCTCTGACCGTCGACCAGATGCAGGAGTCGTTCCGGGTGAAGCTGGTCGACCCCGCCCAGTTCGAGGGGGTGGTCAGCGCGGTCGCCGGGCTGCCCGGGGTGCAGGCGGTGCAGGACATGCGCGAGTACCTGCAACCGCTGATCGGGGTGCTGCAGGCCCTGCAGATCGCCGCGATGGCCACCGGTGGCCTGCTGCTGCTGGCCGCCGCGCTGCAGATCGGCAACACCATCCGGATGGCGGCGGTGGCCCGACGGCGCGAGATCGGCATCATGCGGCTGGTGGGCGCCGGGAACCTCTACATCATGGCGCCGTTCCTGCTGGAGTCCCTCATCGCGGGCGTGCTGGGTATCGCCCTGGCCTGCGGGGCCATCGTCGCGATGGTGCTGTTCCTCACCGCAAACCCTCAAGTCTCACTCCAGGCTGGAGCCTGGATCGGCTGGCCGGAAGGCATTTTCGCCATGGTGGGGGTTGCGATCGTCGGGATCGTGCTGTCTATAGTGCCGACGATCATCGCCACCCGGCGGTATCTACGAGTATGAGCGAATTCTCTCGGCGGTACCGTCGACGAAGGATTGGGGATCACTGATCGTGACACGGGATCTTCCTCACGCCCTTTGCGGCGTTCCCGGACACACCACCCACCCGACCCTCCGCACCACGCTCCGGCGGGTGCTGCTGTCGGTCGCCGCCGGTGCCGTCGGGCTGTCGCTGTGCCTGTCCACGGCGCAGGCCGACGACCTCACCGACCGCCGCGACGAGCTGCAGCGGCAGGAGGCCCAGACCCAGCACGAGCTCAACGAGTCCACCGAGGGCCTGAACGACGCGGTCGCCGCGCTGCAGGCAGCCGAGGCCGACCTCAGCGCCGCGGAGGAGCGTCTGGCCCAGACCCAGGTGGAGCTCGCGGCCGCGGAGCAGCTGGACGCCGAGATGCAGGAGAAGCTCGACCTGGCGCAGGAGGAGCTGGAGAAGGCCAAGGTCGCGGTGGCCGACAACCAGCTCGCGCTGGACGAGCAGAAGGCCGCGGTCGGTGAGGTGGTGCGCGAGGAGTACCAGCAGCGCACCAACCTGATCGGTGTGGCGATGCTGCTGCAGACCGAGAGCCAGTCCGACCTGCAGACGAAGATGCAGTGGTCCACCACGATGTTCGACACCGCCGAGGCGGGCATGGACCGGTTGCGCACCCTGCAGCAGAAGCTGCAGGCCGCCGAGCAGCGCCGCACCGAGATCGAGGAGCAGGTGGCCGCCGACCGCGAGCAGGCGGCGGCGAACCTGGTCGTCAAGCAGGACCTGGAGGCGCAGGCTGAGACCCAGCGCGCGGAGGTGGCCGACCTGGTCGCCGCCTCCGACTCCGCCCGCCGGGCGGCCGAGGAGGAGGTGGCCGCCGACCAGCGCCGCTACGACGAGCTGGTGAACGAGCGGAAGTCGGTCGAGCAGCGCATCGCCGAGCGGATCGCGGCGCAGAAGGCCGAGGAGGAGCGCCGGGCGCGAGAGGCCCGTGAGGCGCGCGAGGCCGAGGAGCGGGCTGCCCGCGAGCGGGCCGAGGCGCAGCAGAAGTCGTCGTCGTCGAAGAAGTCCTCCCCGTCGAAGAAGTCGGCCCCGAAGAAGTCCGCGCCGAAGAAGTCGGCGAACGAGGACACCAGCTTCATCATGCCGGTGTCGGGCCCGATCACCTCCAAGTACGGGATGCGGCTGCACCCGGTGCTGGGCTACTGGAAGCTGCACGACGGCACCGACTTCGGCGCCGGCTGCGGGACGCCGATCAAGGCGCCCTACGACGGCCGGGTGAGCGAGCGCTACTTCAACGCCGGCTACGGCAACCGCCTGCTGATCGACCACGGCAAGGTGCGTGGCAGCTACATCACCACCGCGTTCAACCACGCCACCAAGTACACGGTCGGGGTGGGGGACCGGGTCAGCAAGGGCCAGGTGATCGGCTACGTCGGGTCGACCGGCTACTCCACCGGGTGCCACCTGCACCTGATGACGTGGAAGGACGGCACCATGATCAACCCGATGAGCTGGTTCTGAGTGAGCACCCGGGACGTCCCGGAGCAGGTCGGTGACCTGCCCCGGATCGGACGTCCCGCCACCAGCGCGCTGCTCAGCGCCGACCTGACCACGCTGGAGCAGGTGGCGCGCTGGTCCGAGCGCGACCTGCTCGCCCTGCACGGCGTCGGCCCCCGGGCGGTCCGCCTGCTGCAGGAGGCGCTCGCCGAGCGCGGGCTGGCGCTGGCCGACGAGCCGACCCGCTAGCAGCGGCGCGCGCCCCGGCGGGTGCACCACCCCGTGCGGGTGGCCGCGGTAGGCTCGTGCGTCCGGCGTCGGCGGTGGTGCACCCGTCACGCCGAGCAGGAGAGGACGGACGATGCCGAAGGAGAAGGGCCGCGTGCTGGTGGCCCAGAACAAGAAGGCCCGTTTCGACTACCACATCGGCGACACCTACGAGGCCGGTGTCGTGCTGGCCGGGACCGAGGTGAAGTCGCTGCGGGCGGGTCGGGCGAACCTGACCGACGCCTTCGTGACCGTCGACGACGGCGAGGCGTGGCTGCGCAACGCCCACGTGCCCGAGTACAGCCACGGCACCTGGACCAACCACACCGCGCGCCGCACCCGCAAGCTGCTGCTGCACCGGCGCGAGATCGACAAGATCGAGCGCTCGCTCGGACGCTCCGGCGCGACCGTGGTGCCGCTGTCGCTGTACTTCAGCGACGGCTACGCCAAGGTCGAGATCGCCGTCGCGACGGGTAAGAAGGAGTACGACAAGCGTCAGGCCATCGCCGAGCGCGACTCCAAGCGGGAGGCGGAGAAGGCCCTTGCCGCGCGCAACAAGATCACCGCGCGCAACAAGGGCGTCCGCACCCGCTGAGCGCCGCTCAGCGCACGGCGACCAGGTCGCAGACGAAGATCAGCGTCTCGCCCGGGCCGATCACGCCGCCCGCACCGCGCTCGCCGTAGGCCAGGTGCGGCGGGATCACCAGCTGGCGGCGTCCGCCCACCCGCATCCCGGCCACGCCGTCGTCCCAGCCCTTGATGACCATGCCGGAGCCGAGCCGGAAGTCCAGCGGGGCGCCGCGGTTGTAGGAGGCGTCGAACTCCTCACCGCTGCTGTAGGCCACACCGACGTAGTGCACGCTCACCGTGCTGCCGGCCCGCGCCTCCGGACCGTCGCCGACGGTGAGGTCGGTGACCTGGAGCTCGGTGGGCGCCGGGCCCTCGGGGAAGTCGACCTCGGGCTTCTCGGGCGTGCTGTTCGTCATGGCGGCGACCCTACCCGTGGGCCGGCGGCCCCGGGCCGGGCAGGGTGCGTCCAGGGGGAAGCCCGATGGAGCGGCCGGCGGTCGCGACGCACAGTGGGAGCATGAACACCATGCACGAGCACCCCAGCCTCAACGAGGCGGTGACCGAGGAGCAGCGCGACCGCGCCGAGGCCTGGTTGGCCGACGCCTATGCCGACGGGCGGATCACCGAGCACGAGTTCGACCGCCGGATCGGCCAGGTGATCTCCGCCGTCACCCGCCGGGACCTCAACCTCGCCTTCTACGGGCTGGTGGAGGTGCCGCGGACCTCCCGGGCGCTCGGGGTGCACCCGGCCTACCAGCCGACCAACGCGGTGGTCGCCCGTGCCGGGACGCAGGTGGGCAAGGGCGCGGCGGCGCTGGGGCACTTCTCCGGCATGTTCAGCAGCTTCTTCGGTCCCGGGCTGGTGTTCCTGCTCTCGCCCGAGGGCAGCTACCCGCGCAAGGAGTCAGCCAAGGCCTTCAACTTCCAGCTGCTCAGCCTGATCTCGCTGATCGTCTCCGGCGTGCTCGCCGGTCCGCTGCCCGACCCGTTCGAGGGCGTGCTGCCGACCATCGTCACCGTGGTGTGGTTCCTCGGCACCGTGGTCGGCGGGGCCAAGGCCGCCCAGGGTGACGACTGGCAGAACCCCGCCACCAAGATCGCCAAGCTGCAGGTGCTGCGGGAGAAGTGATCGGGCGGGGGAATACCGCGCGGTGCTCCGCGGTTGACCCCTCCGAAGCCCGAGGTGCGTGCGAGGCATGGTGCGGAGCGCGTATGGTGGGCGGACAACTTCACAGGGGGTGATCGGTTTCGACTTGGGACAGTCGTCCCAGGGGAAGCGGGCCGAGGATCCAAGGTCAACTCGTTGATGCTCCTTGGAAACCAACAAGTGCCGACTCTAAGCGCACTGACTTCGCTCTCGCTGCCTGAGCAGTGACCGAAGGGTCAGACCGGGTGCCGTCTCCGACCCGGACCCTGGCCTCATCAAGGAGACTTGCTCGTCGCGGTAGGTCCTAGGGCGCGACGGGGACTTCACTAGGGCTGGGCCTGTCCACGACGTGCTGGCGCGAGCGTGGGGGCCGAGAAACCGACTAGCCAGCTGCGCCCGGAGAAGCCCTGGTTCACTTTCCGAGGACGCGGGTTCGATTCCCGCCACCTCCACCCCGTGAGTGCGCGAGGCCGCGCCCACCGTCGACGGTGGGCGCGGCCTCGTCGCGTCTGCTCAGCGCTGGACCAGCGTGAAGAAGGTGCTGTCCTCCCCGCTGGCCTTCTCCTCCTGGTAGCGCATCGCCAGCCCGTTCTCGTCGAACGTGGCGAACCACTCGTCCCACTCGATGTGCTCCAGCGCGTCCTCCCCGGTGCCGCCGGGGAAGTCGATCCGCAGCACGCCGGTGTCGTCGCCGTCGGCGGTGCCCTTCACGGTGGCGGGCTTGCCGTCGTGCTCCTCCACCCAGCGGCGGATCTCGTCGTGGTCGGTGGTGGTGTGGCTCTTCGAGGCCATCTCGGGCTCCTTCCGGACGTGGGTTGCGAACACCCGCCTCCTACCCCGGCCCGGTGCCGGCCATGCGTGCCGGGTGGCGTGCGTCGGGGGGCTACGGCGGGGTACGGGAGAGGGGACAACCGCGATCGGAAGGAGCACGAGATGGGCATCTTCGACAAGATCAAGGACGCCGTCACCGGTGAGGGGGAGGGCACCGGCCCCGACACCACCACCGAGCAGCAGGCGGCCAGCACCAGCACCGACAACGGCCGCTGGGGCGACGACAACGTCGACGGGCCGACGGGCGGGGAGTCGACGATCGGTCCCGGTGACGCGACGTGGGGCGAGGCGGAGCCGGCCCCCTCGGAAGCCGAGCCCGGCGCCGGGGTGCCCGGGAGCGGGATGCCGGCCGGTGACGTCGGCGAGGCCGTCCCCCAGGACGACACCGCGGCGCCCGCGCCCGACGACCGGGTCTGAGGCCGCTGATGAGCAACTCCGGCAGCACCGACCAGCCCGGCGACACCGGGGACGAGGGGACCGAGGCCGGCGGCACCGAGATGGGCCTGCCCGATCCCGACGGCAGCTGGGGCGGTGAGGGCGGCCTGCCGAGCGCGAGCCCCGGCCTGCAGGTGGACGAGGACGACCTCGACCCCGGCCAGCCCGGCTTCTCCGGCTCCGGCGGCTACGGCACCAGCGACCCCGACCGGGAGAACGAGGGCGAGCCGCAGGACTGAGCCCGCCTCGCCTCATCCCGCACCCCCGGGTCGCCAGCCCGGGGTGCGGTGCTCCGGCCCGGTCCAGACCATTGACAGCAGACGCCGCAGCGGCGAGGGTCGACAGAACCCCCAGCTCACCGACGAGAGGTCACCCCCGTGCCCGACCTGCCCCCGCTGTCCCGTCGCCTGGTCCTGGGCGGAGCCCTGGCCGGCACCGCCACCGGCACCGTCGCCACGGCCCTGCCCGCCGCCGCCGACGTCGTCCCGCAGCCGTCCCCGCCGCGTCCGCGCGGCCAGCAGAGCATGATCGGCGTCCCCTTCGAGCCGCGCGAGGTCGTCCGGATCGGTCTGATCGGTCTCGGCAACCGCGGCATGGGGATGCTGCCCGCGTGGGTGGACGTCCCCGGCGCGCAGGTCGTCGCGGTCTGCGACGTCCGCGCCGAGCGCGCCCGCCGCGCCGCCGACCAGGTGGCCGCGAAGGGGAAGCCCCGTCCCACCGAGTACAGCCGCGGCCGCACCGGCTACAAGCAGATGCTCGCGCGCGAGGAGCTCGACCTCGTCTACATCGCCACCCCGTGGGAGTTCCACCACGAGCAGGGGGTGGCTGCGCTGCGCACCGGCGCCCACGTCGGCGTCGAGCTGCCGGTGGCCACCGAGCTGGACGAGCTGTGGGACCTGGTCGACACCTCGGAGAAGACGCGGCGCCACCTCTGGCTGATGGAGAACTGCAGCTACGGCCGCAACGAGCTGGCGATGCTGCGGATGGCCCACGACGGCGTGTTCGGCGACATCACCAACGGCCACGGCGGCTACCTGCACGACCTGCGCGAGCTGCTCTTCGCCGACGGCTACTACACCGACGACTGGCGCCGGCTCTGGCACACCCGCAGCCGCGCCAGCTTCTACCCGATGCACGGGCTGGCTCCGATCGCGGCCGCGATGGACATCAACCGCGGCGACCGGATGGTCACCCTGCAGGCCACCGACACCCCGCCCAGGGGCCTGGCCGACTACCGGGAGCGCTTCGTCCCGCGTGACCACCGCTCCTGGGACGAGACCTACATCAACGGCGACCTCGTCACCTGCCTCATCGGCACCGAGCAGGGGCGCGTCATCCGCGCCGAGCACGACGTCAGCTCACCGCGGCCCTACAGCCGGATCAACACCCTGGCCGGCTCCCGCGGCATCCTCGAGGACTACGCCGGCACCGACGAGACGGGGGCGCGGGTCTACCTCGAGCCCCACCACGACGGGCACACCTGGCGCGGGTTCGCCGAGGTGCGCGCCGAGTACGACCACTGGCTGTGGAGGAAGCTCGGCGACGAGGCGGCCAACGGCGGCCACGGCGGGATGGACTACCTGCTGCAGTGGCGGGTCGTGCAGCAGCTGCGGGCCGGGCTGGTCCCCGACATCGACGTCTACGACGCCGCCGCCTGGTGCTCCCCGGTGCCGCTCAGCGTCGCCTCGCTGGAGGCCGACGGGGCGCCGGTCGAGGTGCCGGACTTCACGCGCGGGCAGTGGCGGGACGCGCGTCCCGGGCTGGACTCGGAGGAGACGGACATGCCCGACTGACGCCGGTCGGCTCAGCCCTCGCCGCCGAGGGTGCCGGTGAGCCGTCCGTGGCGGGCCGCGCTGGCCTCGTTCAGCCCGACGATCTCCACCTGCTTGTCGTGGCGTCCGTACTTGGTGACGACGGCGTCCAGCGCGGCCACGGTCGAGGCGTCCCAGATGTGGCTGTCGCGCATGTCGACCACCACCCGAGCGGGGTCGGCGGCGTAGTCGAACTGGGTGGTGAGGTCGTTGCTGGAGGCGAAGAACAGCTCGCCGTCGACGTGGTAGTACGCCACCGGGCCGTCCTCCTCCTCGCGCAGCGTCCGGGTCACGGTGGCGAAGTGGGCCACCCGGCGGGCGAAGACCACCATCGCGGTGAGCACCCCGACGCCCACGCCGATGGCCAGGTTGTGGGTGGCCACCACGACGGCGACCGTCACCACCATCACCACGGTCTCACCCAGCGGCATCCGGCGCAGGGTGGAGGGCCGGACGCTGTGCCAGTCGAAGGTCGCCACCGAGACCATCACCATCACCGCGACCAGGGCCGCCATCGGCATCAGCGCCACCACGTCACCCAGCACCACGACCAGCACCAGCAGGAAGGCGCCGGCGAGGAAGGTGGAGATCCGCGTCCGGGCGCCGGAGACCTTCACGTTGATCATGGTCTGGCCGATCATCGCGCAGCCGCCCATCCCGCCGAACAGGCCCGAGGCGATGTTGGCCACGCCCTGGCCCCAGGACTCCCGGGTCTTGTCCGAGCCGGAGTCGGTGATGTCGTCGACCAGCTTGGCCGTCATCAACGACTCCAGCAGCCCGACCATCGCCATCGCCAGCGCGGTCGGGCCGATGATCTGCAGGGTGTCCAGCGTCAGCGGCACCTGCGGCAGGAAGAACGCGGGCAGGCTGTCGGGCAGGGCGCCCTGGTCGCCGACGTCGGGCAACGAGAGCCCGGCCGCCAGGGTGACCACGGTGAGCAGCACGATCGCCACCAGCGGCGCCGGCACCACCTTGGTGAGGCGGGGGAAGAGCACGATGATCGCGATCCCGACCGCCACCATCGGGTACACCAGCCAGGGCACCGACCGGGGGTCGAGGTGGGGCAGCTGCGCGAGGAAGATGAGGATCGCCAGCGCGTTCACGAAGCCGACCATCACGCTGCGCGGGATGAAGCGCATCAGCCTCGCCACCCCGAGCAGGCCGAGGACGATCTGCAGGACGCCGGCCAGCAGCACGGTGGCGATGAAGTAGTCGAACCCGTGCTCGCGCATCACCGGCGCGATCACCAGCGCGACCGCACCGGTGGCGGCGCTGATCATGGCCGGCCGCCCGCCCACGAAGGCGATGGTCACCGCCATCACGAAGGAGGAGAACAGCCCGACCCGGGGGTCCACGCCGGCGATGATCGAGAAGGAGATGGCCTCGGGGATGAGCGCGAGCGCCACGACCAGGCCCGCCAGCACCTCGCGCAGCAGCACCCGTGGCGTGCGCAGTGCGGTCAGCACGGTCGGGTTGGTGCTGGTCCGCGCGCTCGGCGCAGGCGGCGGGACGGTGTCGGCGGACATGCTGGCTCCCAGTGCGGCGTTCGGGACGGGGGACGGCGACGCTGCCGCCGGAGGGTCGGGTGCGGGCGCGCTACGGTGTCGGCCTGCCGGACGGCACCGGCCACCCGCTCCGCGGGCAGGAAACCTACCACCACGTGAGGGTTGCATGCGACAGGCGTCCGACGGCCGGGAACCCGAAGGTCGTGCTGCCCGGACCATGCACATCGGTGAGCTCGCCGAACGCACCGGGCTCTCGTTGCGCACCATCCGCCACTACGACGAGGTGGACCTGCTCAAGCCGTCCGGCCGCACCGACGGCGGGTTCCGGCTCTACACCGAGGACGACCTGGACCGGCTGCTGCTGATCCGCCGGATGAAGCCGCTGGGCTACAGCCTGGAGGAGATGGCGGCGCTGCTGCGCGTCATCGACGCCCTGTCCGACGGCCGGGCCGGGACCGAGGAGCGGGCCCGGCTGAGCGACCTGGTGGCCGAGACCGAGCGCCGGCGCGACCGGTTGGCCCAGCAGGTGGCGTGGGCCGAGGAGTTCCTGGCGCTGCTGCGCTCCCACGTCCCGGGCGACTGACCCCGCACCACCCCCGCGGGCGGCCCGGAGATACTGGGGCATGAGCGTCGACGAGGACGACGACCGGGTCGACCACCTCGACCCCGACCCGCCGGGGCCGGCCGGTCGCGGGCTGCTGCTGCTCGGCACCGCGGTGGTGGTCGCGGTGGCTCTGGCGGTGGCAGTCGCCCTGGCGCGTCCGGAGCAGCAGAGCGCGCCGGCACCCAGCCCGCAGCCGTCGGTCACCGACGCCCCCTCGCCGACCCCGCGCCGGCCGTCCGGTGAGGACGCGCCGCCGGTCACCGGCAGTCTCGGGCGGCCGCTGCTGGCCGACGCCGACCCGGGCTGGGAGCTGTTCGCCCAGACCGCCACCGACCTGTTCCGGATCCAGCTGGCCACCGGTGAGCTCACCCGCACCGCCACCCGGATCGCCGGCGCGCCCGGGCGCTCGGCGGTGATGGCGGTGGGGGAGCGGGAGGTGCTCATCCACTCCGCCGAGTCCGGGACGACCGACCTGGTCCGCGACGGCGAGCCGGCGCGCCGGGTGCGGTTCGAGGAGACGATGCGCGGCGCCCAGCTGGTGCCCGGTCCGGCGGGGACGGTGTGGCAGGTCAGCGGGGCGGGCGGGGGAGAGCTCACCGTCGGCCGGTGGAGCCTCGCCGGCGAGCCCCTCACCCCGACCGACCGGCTGCCCGGTCTGCTGGGCTGGGGCGCGAGCACCGGCGACGGCGCCGGCGGGCTGCTGCTCTCGGGGGTGGGCGGGGTCTGGCTGCTCGACGCCGCGCAGCCGCCGCAGCGGGTGACCCGCGGCCGGGTGCTGGCGGCCGGTCCCCGGGTGCTGCTCACCGTCGACTGCGACGAGCGGATGCGCTGCCAGCGGCTCGTGCACGACCGGCGGACCGGCACCGACCGGGTGCTCGGCCCGGCGCGTCCCGACGACGCCGGGCGCTATCCGGGATCGGCCTCCACCTCACCCGACGGTCGCTGGCTGGTGGAGCCCGGCGGGTTCGCCCGCGGCGGCTTCCGGGTGGTCGACCTGGCGACGAACCGGGAGGTCGCCGCGCTGGAGGCCGAGCTGGGGTTCGCCGACCCCGCGGGTTCGGCGGTCTGGACGCCGGACAACCGGCTGCTGCTGGTGGCCGAGGGCCGGCTCGTCGTGGTCGACCCGGTCGCCGGCCGTTCCGTCACCCCCGACGTCGAGCTGGCGGGGGTGCGGCGGATCGCGCTGAGGGCGTGACGCCTTCGAGCGGCGCCGGCAGCCGCCGGTCCACCAGGACGACCAGCGCGAGGACGACCAGGAAGGCGACGGTGATGCCCAGGCAGGCGACGGCCACCGTCCCCCCGCCGTTGCGCTGGACGTCGAGGAAGGGGTACGGGTACCAGGCCGTGGTGAGGCCGACGGCGAGGGTGGCGACGGTCCACAGCACCGGCCAGAGCAGCACGGCGCCGGCCAGCGGCACCGAGGTCTGGCTCCGGGGACCGACCAGCAGCCAGCCGAGCACGGCGAGCAGCGGCACCACGATGTGCAGCAGGGCGTCGACCAGCGCACGCGCACCGTCCAGGTCGAGCAGCGGGCGGAGCAGGAACCAGTGCACCACCCCGGTGAGGGTGATGCCCATCAGCGAGGCGAGCCGGACCCAGCGGAGCACCCGGCCGGCTCGGCCGGCCGGCACCCGCCCGCCGAGGGCCAGCCACAGGCAGCCCACCGCCACCAGGGTGTTGGACTGGATGGTGAAGTAGCTGACCAGTCGGACCAGCGCCAGCCAGGTCGGCGGCGGTGTGCCGTCGGGCAGCAGCGTGGCCTGGCCGGACAGGACGAGGGCCAGCTGCACCAGCAGGGCGACTGCGGCCACCCCACCGGTCACGCCGAGCACGAGCCGTGGCAGGGGGCGCAGCTGGAGATCCTCGCTCACCCGAGAACGGTGGCAGCCCGGACCCGCCGCGACAAGGGGTCGTGGACCGGTGTGGTGGGATGACGCCGTGCCGAGCGACGTCCCCGACCCCCGCCACCCGGTGCTGCACGCACCCCGGCGCCGGTTCGGCCGCCGCGAGGTCGACCTCGGCACCCGGGTCGCGGTGATGGCGATCGTCAACCGCACCCGCGACTCCTTCTTCGACCGCGGACGCACCTTCTCCCTGGACGCCGCCACCGAGGCCTGCCTGCGCGCCGCCGAGCAGGGCGCGGACCTGGTCGACATCGGCGGGGTGCCGTTCTCACCCGACGCCGAGCCGGTCGGACCGGCCGAGGAGCTGGACCGGGTGCTGCCGCTGGTCGAGGCCGTCACCGCCCGCAGCGATGTCGCGCTGTCGGTCGACACCACCCGCCCGGAGGTGGCCGAGGCGGTGGTGGCCGCCGGGGCGGCCGTGATCAACGACACCTCCGGGCTGCACGACCCGCGGATGGCCGAGGTGGCGGCGGCCAGCGGGGCCCAGCTGGTGCTCACCCACTCCCTGGCCGAACCGGGCCGGCACCTGCCCCGCCCACCGCACTACGACGACGTCGTGGCCGAGGTGCTGGCCGCCCTGGAGCAGCGCGTGGCCACGGCGGTGGCCGCCGGGGTGGGTCTGGACCAGCTGGTCGTCGACCCGGGCCCCGACCTCAACAAGAACACCCGTCACACGCTGGCGCTGGTGGCCGGGTTCGCGCGGTTCACCACGCTCGGGCTGCCGACGCTGGTGGCCGTGTCGAACAAGGACTTCATCGGCGAGACGCTGGACCGGGAGAAGCCCGGACGCCTGCCCGGCACGCTCGCCGCCACGGTGGCCTGCGTGCTCGCCGGCGGCCGCATCGTCCGCGCCCACGACGTGGTCGCCACCGTGGACGCGGTGCGGATGGTGGAGGCCGTCCTCGGGCTGCGCGAACCGGCCTTCCTCCGCCACAACGTCTGACCGGCACGCGGCCCACCGGCGTGCCCGCCACCGGTGGGGACGCGTGAGAGCATGGCCGACGTGATCTCACCGCGTACCCGGGCCCTGTCGGTGGCCTACTCCATCACCGTCCGCATCCTCGCCCCTGCCGGTGGGCAGGCCGTCAGCCAGCTCACCCGCACGGTGGAGGCCGCCGGTGGTGCGGTGACGGCTCTCGACGTCTCGGACTCCGGGCAGGCCCAGGTCCAGATCGACGTCACCATCGGCGCCAGCTCCACCGAGCACTCCGCGGAGGTGGTGGAGGCCCTCGGCCAGATCGAGGGCGTCACCGTCAGCCGGGTCTCCGACCGCACCTTCCTCATGCACCTGGGCGGCAAGCTCGAGACCGCGCCGCGGCACCAGATCCGCACCCGTGACGACCTGTCGATGATCTACACCCCCGGTGTGGCGCGGGTCTGCCTGGCGATCGCGGAGAACCCCGAGGACGCCCGCCGGCTGACGATCAAGCGCAACTCGGTCGCCGTCATCACCGACGGGACGGCCGTGCTCGGTCTGGGCGACATCGGCCCGAAGGCCGCCATGCCGGTGATGGAGGGCAAGGCGGTGCTGTTCAAGCGGTTCGCCGACATCGACGCCTGGCCGCTGTGCCTGGACACCACCGACCCCGACGAGATCGTCAGCGTGGTCAAGGCCGTCGCACCCGGGTTCGCCGGGATCAACCTGGAGGACATCTCCGCCCCGCGCTGCTTCGAGATCGAGGCCCGGCTGCGGGAGGCCCTCGACATCCCGGTCTTCCACGACGACCAGCACGGCACCGCGATCGTGGTGCTGGCCGCGCTCTACAACGCGCTGCGCGTGGTGCAGAAGGAGCTCGGCGACGTCCGGATCGTCATGTCGGGCGCCGGGGCGGCTGGTACCGCGATCCTCAAGGTGCTGCTGGCCGCCGGTGCCCGTCACGTGGTGGTGGCCGACATCAACGGGGTGGTGCACCGCGACCGCGACGGGCTCAACGAGAACCTGCGCTGGATCGCCGAGCACACCAACGCCGAGGGCTTCACCGGCACCCTGAAGCAGGCGCTGGCCGGGGCCGACGTGTTCGTCGGGGTCTCCGCGCCCGGGGTGATCGACGCCGACGACGTGGCCACCATGGCCGACCGCTCGGTGGTGTTCGCGCTGGCCAACCCGACCCCGGAGATCGACCCCGCCGAGGCGTCCGTGCACGCCGAGGTGGTGGCCACCGGGCGCTCGGACTTCCCCAACCAGATCAACAACGTGCTGGCCTTCCCCGGTGTCTTCCGGGGTCTGCTGGACGCCCGCAGCCACAACATCTCGATGTCGCTGCTGATCGCGGCCGCCCGCGCCCTGGCCGGGGTGGTGGCCGACGACCAGCTCAACGCCAGCTACATCATGCCGAGCGTCTTCCACCCCGACGTGCACGACCACGTCGCCGCCGCGGTGCGCGAGGCCGCCGGCGGTGCGGCCGAGCTGCCGGAGGTGTCCGGCGACGCCGTCCTGTGAGGACGCTGCGGTGAGCGCCCGCCAGCCGCGACCCGGGGACCTGCTGGTCGCCGCCATCGGGCCCGGCGACGGCGTCTTCGACCGCACCGTGGTGCTCGTCCTGGACGCCGACGGCGACGGCGCCCTCGGGGTGGTGCTCAACCAGCTGGCCGACCTGCCGCTGAGCGCGGTGCTGCCCGACTGGGTGGAGCGGGTGAGCGAGCCGAAGGTGCTCTTCCGCGGCGGCCCGGTCTCACCGAACGGCGCGATCTGCGTCGCCGCGGTGGCCGACCGCTCCGAGGAGCCGCCGGGGTTCCGTCCGTTGTTCGGCACCGTCGGCCTGCTGCACCTGGACACGCCGCTGGAGATCGTGGCCGGCGCCTACGACGACATGCGGATCTTCGCCGGCTACGCCGGGTGGAGCCCCGGCCAGCTGGAGTCCGAGCTGGCCGACCGCCGCTGGTACGTGGTGCCCTCCCGCTACGACGACATCTTCGGCCCCGACCCGGCCACGCTCTGGCGACGGGTGCTGCGTCGCCAGCCCAACCGGCTGGCCTTCCTCAGCAGCTGGACCGAGGACGCCGAGCTCAACTGAGCTCGCGCCGCCGCACCGCGCCGCGTCAGCGACCGCCGGCCCACCCCTCACACACGTTCGCGCGACGCCACCCATGCTGCAGCTGGTGTGCCGCTGGACGAAGGTGTGTGGAGGTCCGGGGCGGTGCGCGGCCGACGAACCCGTCACACACGTTCGTGGGGCGGCACCCGTGCTGCAGCTGGTGTGCCGGTGCGCGAAGGTGTGTGCGGGGGTCAGACCTGGCCGGTGCGGCGCAGCGCGAGGTAGTGGTCGGCGACCTCGGGGGCGAAGTGGTCCGGCGGGGCGGACACCACGCTGATCCCGGCGCGCCGCAGCCGGGCGGCGGTGCGCTCACGACGGTCCAGCTCGCCCTGGGCGGCCGCGGCGGCGTAGGCGTCGGCGGGGGTGTCGCGGATGGCCAGCAGCTCCTCGGTGCGGGGGTCGGAGACCGAGGCCACCACCAGCCGGTGCCGGCGCAGCAGCGGGGCGAGCGCCGGCAGCAGCCCCTCGCCCACCGTCGCCTCGTCGAGGGCGGTGAGCAGCACCACCAGGGAGCGCTGCCCGACCCTAGCGCTGATCTCGCCGACCAGGGAGCGGTGCGCGGTCTCGGTCAGCACCGGCTCGACGTCGGCCATCGCCTGCACCATCGCCGAGAGCAGCTCGCCGGCGCCCACCCGGCGGACGTCGGCGCGGACCCGCCGGTCGGCCACCAGCAGGTCCACCCGGTCCCCGGCCCGGCTGGCCAGCGCGGCCAGCAGCAGGGCGGCGTCCATCGACAGGTCGAGCCGTGGCTGGTCGCCGACCCGCGCCGCGGAGGTGCGGCCTGAGTCGAGGACGACCAGGACGTGCCGGTCCCGCTCGGGCCGCCAGGTGCGCACCACCACGGTGGCCGAGCGCGCGGTGCCGCGCCAGTCGATGGAGCGGACGTCGTCACCGGGCACGTACTCGCGCAGGCTGTCGAACTCGGTGCCCTGCCCGCGTTGCAGCAGGCTGGTCCGCCCGTCGAGCTCGCGCAAGCGCGACAGCCGGCTGGGCAGGTGCCGACGGCTGCTGAACGGTGGCAGCACCCGCACCGTCCAGGGGGCGTCGTGGTCGGCCTGCCGGCCGGCGAAGCCGAGCGGTCCGAGCACCCGCACCGTCACCGGCCCGGCGCGCCGGTCCCCCCGCCGGGTGGGGTGCAGCACGGTGGTGTGGCGGCGCCGCTGCCCGGCCGGGACGACCAGCCGTCCGACCCCGCCGGTGGCGCCGGCCGAGGGCACCCAGGCGTCCCGCACCCGGCAGCGGACGGTCCGCCGGCCCGGGTTGGTGACCCCCACCCGCACCTCGCCCTGCTGGCCCAACCGCAGCGACCGCTCGCCGTCGCGGACCACCGTCAGCCGGCGGGGGGACGGCGCCAGCGCCACGTCGGCGACCACCACGGCCAGCACCACCCCGAGCACCACCGCCCACCCCTGCCAGGTGCCCAGCCAGAGCACCAGCGGGGTGAGGAGGGCCAGCAGCACCAGCGGCCGCCAGGTCAGCACCACCGCGCCGTCCTCACCGCGGCACCGCGACCGTGGCCAGCACCGACTCCACGCAGGCGTCGGGCGTCAGCCCGTCCAGCTCGGCCTCCGGCCGCAGGCTGATCCGGTGCCGCAGCACGGGGAAGGCCAGCGCCTTGACGTCGTCGGGGTAGACCGAGTCGCGGCCGGCCAGCCAGGCCCAGGCGCGGGCGGCGGCGAGCAGTGCGGTCGCCCCCCGCGGCGACACCCCGGCACGCAGCGAGGGCGAGGCCCGGGTGGCCCGGCAGACGTCGACCGCGTAGCCGAGCACCGCCGGGTGCACCTGCACCGAGCGCACCTCCGCCCGGGCCCGGGCGATGTCCTCCGCCCCGGCCACCGGCCGCAGCCCGGCGGCGTCCAGGTCGGAGGGGTCGAACCCCTCGGCGTGGCGGCGCAGCACCTCCAGCTCGGCCTGCCGCTCCGGCAGCTCGACCTGCACCTTCATGAGGAAGCGGTCCAGCTGCGCCTCCGGCAGCGGGTAGGTGCCCTCGTACTCCACCGGGTTCTGGGTGGCGGCGACGAGGAACGGCTCTGCCAGCCGGCGCGGCTCGCCCTCGACCGTCACCTGCCGCTCCTGCATCGCCTCCAGCAGCGCGGCCTGCGTCTTGGGCGGGGTGCGGTTGATCTCGTCGGCCAGCAGCAGGTTCGTGAACACCGGCCCCTCGCGGAAGACGAACTCGGCGCTGCGGCTGTCGTAGACCAGCGAGCCGGTGATGTCGCCCGGCATCAGGTCGGGGGTGAACTGCACCCGCTTGCTGTCCAGCGCGCAGGCGGCGGCGAAGGCCCGCACCAGCAGCGTCTTCGCCGTGCCGGGGACGCCCTCGAGCAGGACGTGCCCGCGGCACAGCAGGCCGATCAGCAGCGCGGTGACGGCCGGCTCCTGGCCGACCACGGCCCGGGCCACCTCCTCCCGGACCAGCCCGAGGGCGCGCCGGGACGGGCTGGGCTGGCGGGGTGCCGGGGGAGCGGGCGGTGCGGGCTGGGTCATCGGGACGTCCTCTCGACGGTGGTCTCGGGGGTGCGGGCAGCGGGACGGCCGGGTTCGTGCACCCGGCGCTCGGCCTCGGCGAGCTGGAGCGCGAGCCGGGCCAGGGCGTCGTCGTCGGCCGGTGGCGGACCGGTCAGCACCTCGCGCAGCCATGCCGGCTCCAGCTCGGTCGAGGCGTGCACGGTGGTGACCAGGGCCAGCGGGTCGGCCGGGCCCAGCCGGCGGGAGAGCCGGCCGACGGTGCCGGCGCGCAGCACCGCCGCCGCGTGCTCGCGGGCGCCCATCCGGTGGTAGAGCCGGCCGTGCCCGGTGACCGCCTCGCCGGCCGGCACCACCACCGGGAGCTGCTCGGTCAGCACCGGCCCCAGCCGGCGTCCCCGCCAGAGCAGCAGCAGCACGAAGCCGACGGACGCCTGCGCGCCGAGCAGGGCCCACCACGGCGGCAGCAGCGAGGGAGGCCCGGCCGCCGGCTCAGCGACCGGGTCCGGGTCGTTCAGCCACACCAGCGCGGGTTGGCGCCCGAGCACCTGCATGGCGAAGGAGGCGTTGCCCTCGGTCAGCAGCTCGCCGTTGGCCCACCCGGTGCCGAGCAGGTGCACGGTCGCGCCGCGGGAGGTCAGCCGGAGGTAGCGGTGGCCGGTGCCGGGCGCGGGGTAGCAGGCGATCTCGGCGTCCTCCGTCGAGTAGCCGGGAGCCCCGGCCGCGCCGGCGGTGGTGCCCGCACGGCGGGCGGCGGGGTCGGCGCATCCGGGCTGGTCGGCCCCGACCCCGGCGGCGTCGACCGTCCGCACCGCCAGGCCGGCGGCCTCCAGGGTCGCGGCGTCGGGGGAGAGCAGCACCACCTCGGCCGGCGCGCTGGCCCAGAGCCGCTCCCAGTCCGCCGGGCGGAGCCGGTCGGCGGCGTGCACGACCAGGGTGTGCGGAGCCGCGGCGTCCCGCGCGGCCGAGGGCACCGATCCCGCCACCCGGACGTCCACGCCCTCGGCCGCGACCAGCCGGCGCAGTGCCGAGGCGCCCTGGTCCCGGTCCGATCCCGGGTCGCCCGGGACACCGCGCAGCACGTCGACGAGCCAGCCGGTGCCGAGCAGCACCAGCAGCGCCGCCGCCAGCACCAGCACCGGCCGGCGCCACCGGCGTCGGGTGCGCGCGGCGCTCATCCGGGCACCCGGCTGAGGTCGGCCCGTCCGGCGGCCTGCAGCACCGCCTCGGACAGGGTGCGCAGCTGCTGCCAG
This sequence comes from Desertihabitans brevis, assembly GCF_003327535.1. Classification (NCBI taxonomy): domain Bacteria; kingdom Bacillati; phylum Actinomycetota; class Actinomycetes; order Propionibacteriales; family Propionibacteriaceae; genus Desertihabitans; species Desertihabitans brevis. The sequence continues at coordinate 200,491 of NZ_QOUI01000006.1, forward strand.
CGCTCGGGGCTGGGAGCCCGGCGCCCGTAGACCACCTCGTTGAACAGCGTGGCCGCCGAGCGGAGGTCCGCCTCGGCCTCCGGGACGGTCTCGGCGGCCCGCCAGGCCACCTCCAGCGCGGTGCGGCTGGGCCGCGGGTCGATCACCGTCAGCTCCTCCAGCCCACGCACCATCGCCCGGAACTCCTCCAGCACCGCGGTCAGCAGGTCGCCGCGGGCGGCGGCCTGCTCGGCCAGCGAGCGGTACTCCTGCGGGCTGACCCCGGCCTCGGTGCGCACCTCCGCATCACCCACCGTTCGGTTGAGGCGGGGCAGGCCGACCCGCCACACCAGCAGCGCCAGCCCAGCCACGCCGAGCACCACCAGCACGGTGGGCCACAGCCCGCCGTCGGCGTCCCCGCCCGCGCCGGGGGAGAGGTCGGTGAACCGGCGCACCACCTCGCCCAGCCAGCGCAGCACCCGCTCGACCAGTGCGGAGGACCGGTCGGCGAGGTCCTCGGCCAGGAGCACCAGCCGCTCCACCAGCCGGTCCAGCCAGCCCGGGTCGGCCGGCTGCTCGAGGGGCACCCCGAGCTCCTCGGCCGCGCGCCGGCGCGCCTCCTCGCGCCCGATGGTGATCGGGACGTCGAGGGGTGGCAGCAGGCGCGGGGCGCTCACGGGCGCCCCTGCGGCTGCGGCGGGTCGAGGCAGTCGAAGCGCAGCGCGAGGTCGAGGCCCTCGCTGCGCATCCGCAGGTCGAGGTAGAGCACGGTCTGGAAGGCCGCCCCGAAGGGCAGCGCGGCGACCAGCGTCATCAGGTAGCCGCAGGCCAGCACATACCAGGTGCCCGGACGCTCGACCAGGAACAACACCGTGTCGAGGTCGAGCCCGAGCACCGGGCCGTAGATGCCGGTGGCCGAGACCAGCGCCACCAGGGCCAGCCCGCCGACCAGCCCGACCAGCCCGACGCCGGCCGCGGTCACCGCCGTCGCGCGGAGCGCCTGCCGGATGCCGACCAGCTGGACGGCCCGCCCGAACGCCGCGGGCACCGAGGTCGGGCGGTGCGGACGTCCCACCCAGTCCGGAGCGGTGGCGCCCTCCAGCGCGTAGCAGGGCACCGCCAGCACCAGGTAGGACGCCAGCCAGCAGGTCAGCACGGCCATCAGCGCCACCGCGACCACCGAGCCCACCCCGGCCCAGAGCGGGTCCTCGACCAGGGCGAACGGCACCACCACCAGCTGCACCAGCGACAGCACCCAGCCCAGCGCCGCCGACAGCGGCACCGCCAGCAGACCCAGCCCGGTCGCCGGCAGCAGCAGCCGGCGGCTGGAGCGCCAGGTGACCGGGGTGCCGGCCGGGGCGAAACCCTCCCCGAGCACGGTGCGCAGGCAGACCCGGCTGACCACCGCCGCCACCCAGACCGCCAGCAGGTAACCGACGACCACGCCTCCCAGGCCCAGCAGCACGACCACCACCCAGGCGAGCACGTCGGAGGTGCCGGCCAGCGCGTGCCACAGCAGCCACAGCCCGCCCACCTGCACCCCCAGCAGCACCGCCAGCCCCAGCGGTGGGGCGAGCACGGTGGTGACGTCGCGCTGCACCACCGCGAAGGCGGCGTCGAGCACCTCCCCGACGGTCAGCGGCCGCAGCGGCAGCAGCGCCTGCTCCGCGGCGCGGGCGACCTCCGGCCGGGCGGTCCGGCGTCCCGGGCCGGGCGGTGCGGGGGTCACGGCCGGCAGTCTCCCACGCGGGAGGTCGGGTGACAGGGCGCCCGGGCGGCGCAGGAGGCGCGCGCGCCCGGCGGCGGGCGTCGTACCGGGCAGTAGGATGCAGGTTCGAGCGCCTGCCTGGGCAGGCGTGCGGTCCCCGCAGCCGGTGCGGCGGACGGGAAGGGGCAGCGGTGTCGGACGCGGGACGGGTGTCGGAGACCGGACGGGGGTCGGACCCGGAGCGGACGGGCCAGCGGATGCGGGTCCTCGTGGTCGACGACGACGCGGCCCTGGCCGAGATGCTGCAGATCGTGCTGCGCCAGGAGGGCTTCGAGCCGATCTGGGTCGGGCAGGGCGACGCGGCGCTGGCCGCCTTCCGCGAGCACCAGCCCGACCTGGTGCTGCTCGACGTGATGCTGCCCGGCCGGGACGGGGTGGACGTCTGCCGCGACATCCGCGCCGAGTCCGGGGTGCCGGTGGTGATGCTCACGGCGCGCTCCGACACCATCGACGTGGTGGCGGGGCTGGAGGCCGGCGCCGACGACTACGTCGCCAAGCCGTTCAAGGCCAAGGAGCTGGTGGCCCGGATCCGGACCCGGCTGCGCCGCCGTCCGCAGGCCGAGGACGCCGACGTGCTGCAGATCGGCGACCTCACCATCAGCGTCGAGGGCCACTCGGTGCGCCGCGACGGCAGCGAGATCGCCCTCACCCCGCTCGAGTTCGACCTGCTGCTGGCGCTGGCCAAGAACCCGCGCCGGGTGTTCAGCCGCGAGGTGCTGCTGGAGCAGGTGTGGGGCTACCGCCACGCCGCCGACACCCGGCTGGTCAACGTGCACGTGCAGCGGCTGCGGTCCAAGGTGGAGCGAGACCCCGAGCGTCCCGAGATCGTCGTCACGGTCCGCGGCATCGGCTACAAGGCCGGCGGCTGAGGACGGTCGCGGTGGCGACCCTGGCCGAGCGCGTCCACCCCGGGTGGGAGCGGCTGCTGCGCACCCCGAGCCGGGTGTGGTGGAGCTCGCTGCCGCTGCGGGTGATCGCCTCCACCCTGGGCGCCTCCACCGTGGTGATGCTGCTGGGCGGGTTCCTGCTGATGCAGCAGGCCACCGACGGCATCCTGCGGGCCAAGCAGCAGGCCGCGCTCGCCGAGGCCGCGGTCGCGCTGGACACCGCGCAGCGCTCGCTGCAGGCCGCCGACCTGGCCAGCTCCAACGTCAACGAGGTGCTCACCCGGCTGGCGGTGGAGGTGGTCAACCGGGGCGCCAGCGGCGGGCAGTACGAGGTCGTGGTGCAGGGCCCGGTCTCCGACATCCAGTCCCCGCGGGTCTCGGCGACCAGCGTCCCGGAGATGCTGCGCAGCCGGGTAGCCGAGGCCGAGGGCACCTGGGTGACGCCGACCGAGATCGGCTGGACCGACGGCACGCCGCCGGTGCCCGGGCTGGCCGTCGGCGGCTCCCTGGTCGCCCCCGGGACGGGCCGCTACGCCATCTACTTCCTGTTCCCGCTGACCTCGGAGATGGAGACCCTGCAGGTGGTGCAGCGGGCCGTGGTCACCACCGGCACGCTGCTGGTGCTGGCGCTCACCGCGGTGGCCGCGCTGGTGGCCCGCCAGGTGGTCGACCCCGTGCGGGAGGCCCGCCTGACCGCCGGGCGGCTGGCCTCGGGCCACCTGGACGACCGGCTGCGGGTGCGCGGCAGCGACGACCTGGCAGGGCTGGCGACGTCGATGAACTTCATGGCCTCGGAGCTGCAGAAGCAGATCGAGCAGCTGGAGGAGCTGTCGCGGGTGCAGCAGCGCTTCGTCTCCGACGTCAGCCACGAGCTGCGCACCCCGCTGACCACCGTCCGGATGGCCGCGGAGGTGCTGCACGAGGCCCGCGAGGACCTCGAGCCGCTGGCCGCCCGCTCGGCCGAGCTGCTCTACCACGAGGTGGACCGGTTCGAGGGGCTGCTCGGCGACCTGCTCGAGATCTCCCGCTTCGACGCCGGGGCCGCGGTGCTGCAGACCGAGGAGACCGACGTCCTGGAGCTGGTGGAGCGCGAGGTCGCCGCCCAGCGGGCCTTCGCCGAGCGCAGCGGCACCCCGCTGACCATCATCCGGCCCACCCGCCCCTGCACCGCCGAGGTGGACCCCCGACGGATCACCCGGATCCTGCGCAACCTCATCACCAACGCCATCGAGCACGGCGAGCACCGCCCGATCGACATCTGGGTCGAGGGCAACGAGGACGCCGTCGCGGTCGCGGTCCGCGACCACGGCATCGGCTTCGAGGCCGCCCAGGCCAAGCAGGTCTTCCACCGTTTCTGGCGGGCCGACCCCGCCCGGGCCCGCACCGTCGGCGGCACCGGGCTGGGGCTGGCCATCTCGCTGGAGGACGCCCGGCTGCACTCGGGCTGGCTGAACGCCTGGGGACGTCCGGGGCTGGGGGCGCAGTTCCGCCTGACCGTGCCGCGCGTGCGCGGCGGCGTGGTGCGGATGTCGCCGCTGCCGGCCATCCCGCGCGACCTCACGCTGCCCGGGCTGCCCCCGCCCGGAGGCCCCCGGGCGGTCGGGGGCGCCGGCGTCCGTGCGGTCCAGCACCAGCTGACCGCCTCGGCCGAGGAGCCACGGTGACGCCCGGACGCCGCCGCGGCGGCTGGCCCGCCTGGCTGCTGCTGCCGCTGCTGGTGGCGGTGCTCACGAGCTGCTTGTCGGTGCCGACCAGCGGACCGGTCGAGAGCGGCGGCACCGCCGGCCCGGCCCCCAGCGGGCCGGTGGAGATCGAGCCGCAGCCGCCGGCCGCCGGGGCCTCGCCCGCGCTGGTGGTGGAGGGCTTCCTGCACGCCATGGCGAACTACCGCACCGACTACACCGTCGCCCGGGAGTACCTGGCCGAGGAGGTGCGCGACAGCTGGCGGCCCGAGCGCGCGGTGATCGTCTACGACTCCGGCTCTCCGGTCAGCACCGGTGAGACGGTGGTGCTCGACCGTCCGCTGGTGGCGGTGGTGGACGCCGGCGGGGCGTTCCAGCGTCAGGACCGCCGCTACCGGATCGACTTCGAGATGCGCCGCGACGCCGCGGGGGAGTGGCGGATCGGCAACCCGCCCGACGGGCTGCTGATCTCGCAGTACCTCTTCGAGCGCTTCTACGACGACGTCAACGTCTACTACTTCAACCCCGAGTTCAGCACCCTGGTGCCCGACCCGATCTACGTGCCGCGGGGCAGCCAGTCCGCCACCACGCTGCTGCGGGCCATGCTGGACGGGCCGACGTCCTGGCTGCGCGAGGCGGTCGTCTCGGCCGTCCCCGAGGGCACCGAGCTGGGGCTGTCGATCCCGGTCGACGCCGGCGGGGTGGCCGACGTCTCGCTGAGCGCCACCGTGGACGCGCTGAACAACGAGCAACGCACCCGGATGGCCGCGCAGGTGGTCTGGACGCTGCGCCAGCTGCCGCAGATCACCGCGGTGCGCTTCCTCGTCGACGGGATGCCCTACGTCGTGCCCGGCCAGGACCCCGGCGGTGTGCTGCCGCTGAACGCCTACCAGTACTTCTCCCCGGTGCCCGCCCTGGACTCCGCGCTCTACGTCGCCACCGAGCAGGGGATCGGCAGCACCCGCAGCGACGTCCTGCCCTACGAGGTGCGCCCGCTGGACGGGCCGCTGGGCGGCTGGACCGAGCCGGTCGCGGGGCTCGCCGTCTCCAACGACCCGATGCCGAAGGCCGCGGTGGTCACCGGCGACCGCAGCCGGCTGCTGGTCGCCGACTCCGCCCCCGAGGCCGCGCTGGTGACGGTGCTGGAGGGCCAGCAGGGGCTGCTGGCGCCCCAGTGGGACCGCTTCGACGAGCTGTGGACGGCGGCGTCCGGGCCGGAGCCGGGGTTCTGGGTGGTCCGCGACGAGCAGCCGCTGCGGGTCCGGGCGCCGGCGCTGGAGGAGGCCGAGCTGGTCGACTTCGCCATCTCCCCCGACGCCACCCGGATGGCGGTGGTGCGGCGCACGGCGGCCGGGACCGAGCTCGGGCTGGCGCTGATCACCCGCGGCGACGACCCCCGGGTGGACTCCTGGCGCCGGCTGCCGCTGGTCTCCAGCGGCCGCAGCGGCCCGACCACGGTCGCCGCCGTCGACTGGACCAGCGCGACCTCGCTGCTCGTCCTCGGCGCCACCACCCCCGACGGCCCGCTGCTGCCGTGGACCGTCGACCAGGACGGCGCGGGCATGAACCAGGTCGGTTCCGGCAGCTGGTCGGCCCGGTCGCTGCACGCCCACGCCTCCGACCAGACCGCCCCGGCCGCGGTGGTGGGCCGTGACGGCGAGCTCTGGGTCCGCGAGACCGACTTCTCCTGGCCCGAGAAGCTGCAGGGCGTCCGGGCGGCGGCCTACCGGGGCTGACCCGCGTGCCGGGCCGCCATGGCGCCACCCCTGGACGGGCGGTGACGGGTGCGCCCGCCGCTCGCTAGGGTCGCCTCCGCGGCGTGACCCAGGTCCTCCGCGCGGGTGGAGCGACCCGCAGCCGAGCGAGGAGGAGGTCCGGGTGCGGGTCGAGCCGGCAGGGGTGCTGGTCAGCCGGTGGTACCTCCCGGTCGGCGGCGCCGTGGTGGTGGCCGCCGCGGCGGTCCTGCTCAGCCCGCTGCCCCAGCCGGTGCGGGCCACGGTCAGCGACTGGGGCGTCCTGGGTCTGATGCTCTCGGTGGCCGCCGCGCTGTGGGTGCGTGGTCGCACCAAGACCGACCCGGGCCGTCGCCGGGCCTGGCAGCTGTTCGCGGTGGGGTGCCTGCTGGCCGCGGTGGGCAACATGGTGCTGCTGCTGCCGCCGTCGGACCAGTCGGCGTCCGCGCTGGTGGTGGCCACTGTCGCGGCCATCGTCGTCGGGTCCACCGGCACGCTGCGCTACCCCTCGATCCCGCTCGGCAGGGTGGAGCTGGCCCGGGTCCTCGCCGACGGCCTGGTCGTCGGGCTGTCCCTGCTGGGCATCCTGCTCGGCGTGGTCTCCGCGGTCCGGCCCGACCTCGGTGGCGACGACACCGGGTGGACCGTCCTCGTGCTTCCGGTCGCCGACTGCGTCGTGGTCACCGTGCTCGTCATCATGGTGCTGCGCTCACCGCCGGCCGACTACGCGCGCTTCTACACCGCCGCCCTCGGGTTCATCTGCATCGGCGTGGCCGACACCGGGTTCGCGCTCCGCCAGCTCGCCGCCAGCCCCGCCACCACCGGGGAGCCCACCGACCTGGGCTGGTTCGTCGGCTACCTCGGCATCATCGTCGCCGTGCTGTCGCCCGACCGTCCGGCCCGCCCGGGCGCGCACGGGGTCGCCGACCGCCCCATGCTGGGGACGGCCACCGTCTACGCCTGCCTGGTCGCCGCCGCCGTGGTCCTGATGGTGGGCCCGCTCGGCGACATCTCGACCCCGGTCCGGGTGCTGGCCGTGCTGGTGGCGGTGGCAGTGGCGCTGCGCGAGCTGCTCGTCACCTACGACAACCTGCGGCTGCGCCGGGGGCTGACCCGGCTGGTCGAGCAGCGCACCGAGCAGCTGCGCGAGTCGGCCGAGCTGTCGGAGGCGGTCGCGGCCTCGGTCGGCGACGGCGTCCTGGCCGCCGACCTGGACGGGCGGCTGACCTACGCCAACGCCGCGGCGGCGACGCTGCTGGACTGGCCGCGGACCCGGTTGGTGGGCCGGCCGCTGGCCGAGGTGGTGGTGCTCGACCCCGACGGCGGTGTCCCGCCGTCACGGCCGCTGGGGTGGGTCGGTGAGGCCGTCGAGAACGGACGGGTGAGCACCGGCCGGACGCACTGCCGCCAGCCCGACGGCACGCTGGTCCCGGTGCAGCTGACGGTCAGCCCGCTGAGCCGCAGTGGTCGCACCACCGGCTGCGTGGTGGCCCTGCGTGACCTGCGTGGGCAGGAGCGGGTGGAGCGGATGAAGTCGGAGTTCGTCTCCACCGTCAGCCACGAGCTGCGGACCCCGCTGACCTCCATCCGCGGCGTGCTGGGGCTGATGGCCGACGGCCGGCTCGGGCCGGTGGCGCCGCAGGCCGTGCCGATGGTGCGGATCGCCTCGGAGAGCACCGAGCGGCTCAGCCGGCTGGTGGACGACCTGCTCGACGTCGAACGCCTCCAGTCGGGCCGGTTCCCGCTGTTCCCGACCGACGTGGACCTGGCCGAGCTGGCGCGGCGGGCCGTCGACCAGAGCCGGCTGCTCTTCACCGCCCGCGAGGTGGAGGTCGGCGTGCACGCGGCCGGGGAGGACCATGTCGCGTGGGGCGACCCGGACCGCATCCAGCAGGTGCTCACCAACCTGCTCTCCAACGCCGCCAAGTACGCGCCGCCCGGGAGCGAGGTCGACGTGGTGCTCGGCCGCGACCCCGCCGGGCTGGGTGGACGTGGTGCGGTGGCGGTCGCCGTGCGCGACCGGGGCCCGGGGATCCCGGCGGACAAGCTCGAGCAGATCTTCGACCGCTTCGTGCAGGCCGACCAGAGCGACACCCGGGCGAAGGAGGGCACCGGCCTGGGGCTGGCCATCGCCCGTCAGCTCGTGCACGCCATGCACGGGTCGCTCCGGGTCGAGAGCGAACCCGGGCGGAGCACCACCTTCACCATGGAGCTCCCCCTCGGCGACCGCTGACCCGGACCCGACCACAGCACCCTCAGCCCGTCGAAGGGCGCCATCCCCGACCATCCACAAGGGCGCGCCGCTGTCCACAGCCGGGGCCCGAGCGGCGTCCAGGTGACGGCGAGCGCCCCAGGCTCACTCCGTGCGGACGTGGCTGGATGCGGCGGCGGACCTGGTGCTGGGCGCGCAGTGCCCGGGGTGCATGTCGCCGGGGTTGGGGTGCTGCGCCGTCTGCCGGGCCGAGGTCGAGGGCGGACGGCTGCAGCGCTGGCACCCGCGGCACGGTGCGGCGGAGGAGGTCGTGCTGGCGGCCGGCGGGTACGCCGGGGCGACGCGGCAGGTGCTGACGGCCTACAAGGAGCGGCAGGCGTGGTGGCTGGCCCCGCTGCTGGGTCGACGGCTGGCGCTGGCGGTGGCCGCCGGTCTGCGGGTGACCGGGGCGCGGCCGCCGGTGCTGCTGGTGCCCGTGCCCTCCGCCCCGGCGGCGGTGCGCGAGCGCGGGCTGGACACCACCGCCGAGCTGGCGCACCGGGCGGCGGCCTGGCTGCGCCGGCAGGGGCTGGACGTCCGCAGCGCCCGCCGGCTGCGGCACCGGCGCCCGGTGGCCGACCAGGTCGACCTGTCCGCGGTCGAGCGTCGGGCCAACCTGGCCGGGGCGGTGGCCGCCCGGCGCCGCGGCGGCGACCCGGACCGCTGGGTGGTGGTCGACGACGTGGTCACCACCGGCGCCAGCCTGGCCGAGGCGTCCCGGGCCTCAGCCGGCCAGGCCGACGTGCTGTTCGGCGCCGTCGTCGCCGCCACCCAGGCGCGCTCGGAGGTGGCCGGTCAGTGAGTGCAGCAGGGTGGCCCGCCACGGGCTCCACGCCTTGGCCCCGACCGAGCGGGCGTCGGCCTCGGTCAGCGCCTCGAGCAGGTCGACCACCTCCACCCGGTGCCGGACCGCCCGCAGCCCCGCCTCGATGGTGGCCGGGTCGGTCGGGTCGGCGGTGGTCGCCAGGGTGACCAGGGTGAGGTGCTCGCGCACCAGCAGCTCGACCACCGCCGCGTCGTCGGCGTCGAAGCCGAGGTGGAGCGCGGTCCGCGCCGCGATCGGAGCGCCGACGACGCTGTGGTCGTCGGCCCCGCGGATCTTGCCGATGTCGTGCAGCAGCGCGGCGACCAGCAGCAGGTCGGGCCGGTGCCGGTGCTGCTGGCGGGCGGCGTGCAGCACCGTCTCCAGCAGGTGGCGGTCGACGGTGTGGCGGTGGATGCTGTTGCGCTGCGGGCGGCTGCGCACCGCCGCCCAGCAGGGCAGCCAGGCGTCCACCACGCCGGCCTGGTCGAGGGACTCCCAGACCTCGAGCAGCCCGTCGCCGGAGCCCAGCAGCCGGATGAGCAGCCGCCGCGCCTCTTCCGGCCAGGGCCGCGGCAGCGGCGCCCCGTTCTCGGCCAGGTTGGCCGCGGTGGCCGGCGCCAGCGGGATCTGGCGGGTGGCGGCGGCGAGGGCGGCGTGCAGCACCAGCAGCGGGTCGTCGAGGTCGTGCCCGCGACCGAGCACGACCTCCCCGTCGTGCAGGTAGAGCCCCTCGCCCAGCGGCTCCAGCTGGGGACGTCGGGGGCCGATCCGCCGCGAGCGGGCCCGCTGGCTCTGCCGAGCGGCGCGCATCGTGGTGTGCACGGCCTGGTGCACCACCCGGGCCGAGCGGGACACCTCGGTGAGCAGCTCGTCGGCGTCGGCCAGCCCGAGCACCTCGGCCACCGGCTGCTGCTCCTGCCGCGCCAGGATGCTGCGGCTGCGACCGGTCACCAGGTGCAGCGCGTCACGGACGTCCAGCAGCCGGCTGTAGGCCTGGTCGGGGGCGCCGTGCGGACGGTCGGCCAGCCAGGAGCGGGTGAGCGCCCGCAGCACCACCATGTCGCGCAGCCCGCCGCGGGCCTCCTTGAGGTCGGGCTGCAGCGACTGCGACAGGTCGCCGGCCTGCTCGTGCCGGGCGGCGACGGCCTCGACCAGCTCGGGCAGCCGCTTGCGCGACTGCGCCCGCCAGTCCTCGGCCAGCTGCTTGCGGACGCCGGCCACCAGTGCCTCGTCCCCGGCCACCGGCCGCAGGTCGAGCATCGCCGCGGCGACCGCCAGGTCGCCGGAGGCGACCGCGCGGCACTGGGCCAGGGAGCGCACCGAGTGGTCCAGCCCGACCCCGGAGTCCCACAGCGGGTACCACAGCCGGTCGGCCACCTCGGCCAGGTCGGCGGGGGAGAGGGAGCGGCCGTCGTGCAGCAGCACCAGATCGAGGTCGGAGAGCGGCCCGCCGTCACCGCGGGCCAGGCTGCCGGTGCAGGCCAGCGCGGTGCCGGAGCCGACCTTGATCGGGTGCTCGTGCTCCTCGGTGGCCTGCCGCCACAGCTGCTGCAGCCGGTCCAGCGTCCGGTCGGTGAGGGTGGTGCGTAGCGCCGAACCGGCGCCCGGGGTGCTCAGACCCCGGGCGCCGGCCAGCTGCAGTCGGAGGTCACGTAGACCCATGGGGTGGTCCTGCTCCCGGTCAGAGCGCCTCGGTGCCGCGGTCGCCGGTGCGGACGCGGACCACGTCGTCGACCGGGACCGACCACACCTTGCCGTCACCGATCCGGCCGGTGCGGGCCTGCTGGACGATGAGGTTGATGACGTTGTCGGCGTCGGGCTCGTCGACCAGCACCTCCAGGCGGATCTTCGGGATGAAGTCGACCGTGTACTCCGCCCCCCGGTAGACCTCGCTGTGGCCGCGCTGGCGGCCGTAGCCGCTGGCCTCGCTGACGGTCATCCCGGAGATCCCGAACCGCTCGAGGGCGTCCCGGACGGGCTCCAGCTGGTGGGGCTTGATGATCGCGGTGATGAGCTTCATGCCATTTCCTCACTGTTCGGGGCGGGAGCCGCTGCCGGCTCGTCGGCGGCCTGACGGGGGACGGTCGTGCCGGTGGCGGTGGCCGCCGCCAGCATCCCGCTACCACCCCGCAGCGGGTGCAGGTCGTAGCCGGACTCCGCGTGCTGGTCGCCGTCGATGCCGTCGACCTCGGCCTCCTCGTCCACGCGCCAGCCCATGACCAGCTTGAGCACGAAGGCGATCAGCAGGGTCACCACGAAGGAGTACACCAGGGTGGCCAGGGCGCCCACGGCCTGGATGCCGAGCAGACCGGCACCGCCGCCGTAGAACAGCCCGGAGGCCTCGGCCGGGGCGGCCGGGTCGGCCAGCAGACCGATGAGCAGGGTGCCGATCAGGCCACCGACCAGGTGGACGCCGACCACGTCGAGGCTGTCGTCGTAGCCGAGCTTGTACTTGAGCCCGACCGCGGCGGCGCAGGCGACGCCGGCGATGAGGCCGATGATGATGGCCCCGATCGGGGAGACCGAGGAGCAGGCCGGGGTGATGGCGACCAGACCGGCCACGATCCCCGAGGCCGCACCGAGGCTGGTCGGGTGGCCGTCGCGGATCCGCTCCAGCACCAGCCAGCCGATCATCGCGGCGCAGGTGGCGACGATGGTGTTGACGAAGACGGTGGCCGCGGTGCCGTTGGCGGCCAGTGCGGAGCCGGCGTTGAAGCCGAACCAGCCGAACCAGAGCAGGGCCGCGCCCAGCATCACCAGCGGCAGGTTGTGCGGCCGCATCGGCTCCTTCTTGAAGCCGATCCGCTTGCCGAGCACCAGGGCGAGGGCCAGGGCGGCCGCACCGGCGTTGATGTGGATCGCGGTGCCGCCGGCGAAGTCGATCGCGCCCAGCGTGTTGGCGATCCAGCCGCCGGTGTAGCTGCCGTCGTCGGTGGAGAAGGCGAAGACCCAGTGCGCGATCGGGAAGTACACCAGCGTCGCCCAGACGACGGTGAACACCATCCAGGTCGCGAACTTCGCCCGGTCGGCGATCGCACCGGAGATCAGCGCCACCGCGATGATGGCGAACATCGCCTGGAAGGCCACGAACGCCATCGCCGGCGCCGTCCCGGACAGGGCGTCCGGGCTCATCAGCCCGTTCAGACCCAGGTACTCCAGGGGGTCGCCGAGCAGCCCGGCGCCACCGACGGAGTTGCCGAAGGCCATGCTGTAGCCGTACAGAACCCAGAGCACGCCGACCACGGCCATCGCTCCGAAGCTCATGAGCATCATGTTGAGGACGCTCTTCGAGCGCACCATGCCGCCGTAGAAGAGGGCCAGCCCCGGTGTCATCAGCATCACCAGGGCAGCGCACACCAGGATCCAGGCGGTGTCACCGGTATCGATTTCCATGGGGCCCGATCGTTCGGCACCGGTGTTTCAGTCGACGCCGTTCTTTGTTACGGCCGCGTGTCCGCTGCCCGCCCGGTGTAAGCGTTGGGTGACGTGACGCCCCGGCCGGGCCCCGCCTTCACAGCCCCGGAGGGCTCGTCTAACGTTGGTCCATGGCGCCAGTGCCTCCGTTCTGGTCGGCTCCCCCGGGTGGGGAGCAGGTCGGACGGGGTTCGGGTGCCACTGCCATCTCCGCCGGATCTCGGGGCGGAGACGCCCCGACTCCGGCGGTCCCCCCAGAGCCACGGAGGTCGTCACCATGGATGTTGTCGTGTCGGGTCGTCACTGCGCCCTCACCGAGGAGTTCCGCGCCCACGTGCAGGAGCGGGTCGCCCGGATCGAGCGGTTGCGGGAGCGGGTGATCCGGGTCGAGGTCGAGGTCTCGGCCGACCGGACCCGCAAGATGGAGCAGGACACCTGCGTGCAGATCACGCTGCTCAGCAAGGGTCCCGCGGTCCGCTCCGAGGCCTGCTCGCACGACAAGACCATCGCCTTCGAGAAGGCCCTCGACAAGCTCACCACCCAGCTCCGCAAGGCCCACGACCGCCGCGCGGTGCAGCACCGCAACGGACGCCGCCCGCTGCGTGAGATCGCCATGCTGCACCCGATGGACGCCGCCCCCGCCGAGGAGGCCGAGCCCGACGACGTCCGCACCGTGGCGGGGATGCAGGTGCAGGGTGACGGCCCCCTGGTCGTCCGGGAGAAGACCCACAGCGCCCCGCCGATGACGCTGGACCAGGCGCTGGACGAGATGGAGCTGGTCGGCCACGACTTCTACCTCTTCGTCGACGCCACCAGCGGGCGTCCGAGCGTGGTCTACCGGCGCCACGCCTACGACTACGGCGTCATCCACCTCGAGACCGAGGGCGCCGACACCGCGCAGGCCGCGAGCGTCAGCGCCTGACCCGGTTCAGAAGAGCGCGGGCGGGCTGAGCAGCGTCGGGTTCTCCAGCTCCAGCAGCTGGCGCTTGCGCTCCAGCCCGCCCGCGTAGCCGGTCAGTGCGCCGTCGGCCCCGACCACGCGGTGGCAGGGGATGACGATGGCGACCGGGTTGCGGCCGTTGGCCGCCCCGACCGCCTGCGCGGCCCGTGGCCGGCCGAGCGCGCGGGCCAGCTCGCCGTAGCTGCGGGTCCGGCCGTAGGGGATCTGCTGCAGCTCGGCCCACACCCGCCGCTCGAACGGCGAGCCCTGCGGGGCCAGCGGCAGGTCGAAGACGGTGCGCTCGCCGGCGAAGTACTCCGCCAGCTGGTCACGCGCCGGCGCCAGGGCGGCGTCGTCGCGGACGCCGCGGTCCAGCCGCGGGTGGCGGTGGGCCGACATCAGCACGGCCGAGAGCACCCCGTCGGTGGCGATCAGGGTGAGCGGTCCGACGGGCGAGTCGAGCACGGAGTGGGTGGTGGGCACGGGACCTCCTCGGGTCTGGTCACCAGGTGGACGTCGCCGCGACCGCAGGTGTGAGGTCGGCGTCCCGGCGCCGTGGCCGTCAGCGCCCGGGACGCAGCCGGATCCGGCGGGTCTGGTCGCTCTCGTCCAGCTCGGCGACGCTGTTGCGCGACTTCACGAACTCGGAGAACGAGCCGTAGCCCAGCGCCTTCTCGTTGAACGACGGGTCCATCCGCTTCATCTGGGTCTTCACCACCGAGCTGTGCAGCCACTCCTCGTCGGACTTCTCGTGCGCCAGCCGCAGCGCCCGCTCCAGCAGCCGGGACGCCCCCCGCCGGCTCAGCGCGGCGTCCGGCTCAGGCGCGGTGTCGTCCTCGTCCTCGGTGCCGGTGGGGACGGCCGCGGACTGCCCCTCCGCTGCCGTGGTCGGTGCGCTGCCGGCGCCGCCGCCGCGTCGGCCGCCCGTCTCCGGACCGTCCGCCGCCGCCGTCGGGCGCCGCTCCGGCGCCGGCTCCGGCTCGTCCGGCTCCGGCTCGTCCGGCTCGTCCGGCCCGGCGGTGAGCCCGGGCAGCGCGCCGTAGGTGATGAGCTCGTCGCAGGCGGCTCCGAGGGACCGGCTGGTCGAGCCCGCGACACCCACCCCGACCACGTAGCGGCCGAGCCGCTTGCAGCGCTGGGCCAGCGGGACGTAGTCGGAGTCGCCGGCCACGATCACCACGTGGGTGAGGTCGGGCAGCCGGAACATGTCCTCCACCGCGTCCACCGCCAGCCGGATGTCGGCGCCGTTCTTGGCGTAGGCCGCCGCCGGGAACAGCTGCACCAGGTCGACGGCGCGCCCCACCAGCTGGCGCTGGTAGCGCGAGTTCACCGGGGCCGACCAGTCGGCGTAGGCGCGGGTGAGCACGATGGTGCCGTAGGAGGAGGCGAAGTCGATGATCGCCCCGACGTCGATGGTGGCCGCGTCGAGGCGCTCGGCCATCGCCGCGCTGGGCTCGCCGTCGGCGTCGGTCTCCCGGGCGCGGTCGCGGGAGAAGGCGTTGCGCCCGTGCTCGTGGTCGTAGTGGGAGATGACGATGTTGTCGAAGTCGATGTAGACGGCCACCCGGGCCTCGTCGGTGTCGGTCATGGCTCCTTCCTGGTCGGTGCGGCCAGTCTGCCCCGCCGCTGTCGGTGGTCGGCACTAGCCTCCCGATCATGCCCCGCGAGACGCTGACCCTCGCCCAGGCGCGGCGGGTGGCCGTCGCCGCCCAGGGTCTCACCGGACGCCCGGACCGCGACGCCACCATGCGCGACGTGCAGCGCCTGGTCGACCGGCTGGCGCTGCTGCAGATCGACTCGGTCAACGTGGCCGTCCGGGCCCACCTGATGCCGCTCTTCTCCCGGCACGGGCCCTACGACCCCGGGCTGCTGGCCCGGGCCTCCGGACGCCGTCCACGCCGGCTGTTCGAGTACTGGGCGCACGAGGCCTCGCTGGTCGACGTCGTGCTGCAGCCGGCGCTGCGGCCGCGGATGCAGGTGGCCGCCGAGGAGGCCTGGGGCCGGATCCGCCGGGTGCAGGCCGAGCAGCCGCACCTGCTGGCCCGGGTGCGCGAGGAGGTGGCCGCGCGCGGCCCGATCAGCGCCCGCGACATCCAGCACGAGGAGGAGCGCTCGCGGGAGCACTGGGGATGGAACTGGTCCTCGGTGAAGGTGTGCCTGGAGTGGTTGTTCTGGGCCGGCGAGATCACCGCCGCCCGCCGCAACGACCAGTTCGAACGGCTCTACGACCTGCCCGAGCGGGTGCTGCCGCCCGAGGTGGCCGCCGCGCCGACGCCGGAGCCGGAGGAGGCGGTGCGGACGCTGGTGCGCCGGTCGGCCCGGGCGCTCGGGGTGGCCGACCTGCGGGCGCTGGCCGACTACTTCCGGCTGAAGACCGCCCAGGTGCGTCCGGCGGTCGACGAGCTGGTGGCGGCGGGGGAGCTGCTGCCGGTGACGGTGCGCGGGCTGGACCGGCCGCACTGGCTGTGGCACGAGGCCCGGCTGCCGCGGCGGGTGGCCGGCCGGGCGCTGCTCAGCCCGTTCGACTCGATGGTCTTCGAGCGCCAGCGGCTGCAGGAGCTCTTCGACTTCCGCTACCGGATCGAGATCTACGTGCCGGCGCCGAAGCGGCGGTACGGCTACTACGTCTACCCGTTCCTGCTCGGCGAACGGCTGGTGGCCCGGGTCGACCTCAAGGCCGACCGGGCTGCCGGCGTCCTGGTGGTCAAGGCCGCCTGGGCCGAGCCGGACGCCCCCGCCGAGACCGCGCCGGAGCTGGCCGCCGAGCTCGCGCTGATGGCGTCCTGGCTGGGGCTGGACGACGTGGTCGTGCACGAGCGCGGCGACCTGGCGGCGCTGCTGCAGCGGGCGGTCGCCCTCAGCCGGTGAACGACTCCAGCACGGCCGGCGCCAGCGCGCGGTCGGCGTAGACCAGCCGGACGGCGTCAGGATCGGGGTTGCCGGCGTCGGGCCCGCGCCAGCGCAGCACCAGCCCCGCCCGCTCGGCCGCCGCCTTCGACCCGGTGTTGTGCTCCACCAGGTAGGCCACCACCGGCAGCTCAGGGCGCACCCGCCGGGCGGCCGGCAGCGCGGCGGCGATGATCTCCTGGGCCAGCCCCTGGCCCCGGCAGGCCGGGGTCAGCCGGTAGTAGAGGTTCCAGGCGACGCCTCCGCGCAGCGAGCAGCCGCCGACCCCGACCAGAGCACCGTCCTCGGGGCCGCCGCGGCGGCGCGCCACCCAGGCGCCCAGCCCGTGCTCGGCCCAGCTCTGCTCGTAGCCCCGCAGCAGCTGCTCGGTGTCCTCCCGGGTGCGGTGCCGGCCGCTGGGGAGGTGGCGCCAGCTGTCGGGGTCGGCGTGCAGCGCGAACAGCTCGGCCAGGTCGTCGGGCTGCGGCCGGGTGAGCAGCAGCCGGGGCGTCTGTGTCGGCGACAGCGGGGTGGTCATCAGCGGACCCCGGTGGGCCGGAACTGGATCGACACCCGCGGCCCGACGTCGCGGGCGGTCTTCGGGATGGCGTGGTCCCAGGTGCGCTGGCAGGAGCCGCCCATGACGATGAGGTCGCCGTGGCCGAGCGGCAGCCGACGGGAGTCGCCGCCGCCGCGGGGTCGCAGCGCCAGCGTCCGGGCCGCCCCCACCGAGAGGATCGCGACCATGGTGTCGACGTCGCGGCCCCGGCCGATCCGGTCCCCGTGCCAGGCCACCGAGTCCCGGCCGTCGCGGTAGTAGCACAGCCCGGCGGTGGTGAAGGGCTCACCCAGCTCGGCGGCGTAGCGCTCGGTGAGGGCGTCGCGGGCGGCGTCCAGCACCGGGTGCGGGAACGGCTCGCTCGCCCCGTAGAACTTCGTCAGCCGGGGGACGTCCACCTCGCGCTCGTACATCTGACGCCGTTCGGCGTGCCAGGGCACCACCTCGACCAGGTGGCTGAGCAGCGCGTCCGCCCCGGTCAGCCAGCCCGGCAGCAGGTCGACCCAGGCGCCGCGGCTCAGCGGCACCCGGTGCACGCCGTCCAGCGGACCGAGGCCGACGGGGTCGGCGTCGAAGAGCGACGTCTGCAGCGCGGTGCCGGCTGCCGGTGCGACGGGTGCAGCGGTGCGGGCCATCGTCGACCTCCCTCGAATCGAACGTGTGTTCACCCTAGCACCCTGGGCTGGTCGGCCGGGGCCACTACGATGGCCGAGGACCGACCGTCGACGGGAAGAGACTGCACCGTGGCACTGATGGACAAGCTGCTCCGCATGGGCGAGGGCAAGCAGCTGCGCCGCCTCCAGCGGATCGCCGAGCAGGTGAACTCCATCGAGGAGGACTTCACCGCGATGGACGACGACGAGCTGCGCGGCCAGACCGCGGACTTCCGGGCCCGGCTGGAGAAGGGCGAGTCCCTCGACGACCTGCTGCCCGAGGCCTTCGCCACCGTCCGCGAGGCCAGCCGCCGGGTGATCGGCAAGCGTCACTTCGACGTCCAGCTGATGGGTGGGGCCGCGCTGCACCTGGGCAACATCGCCGAGATGAAGACCGGTGAGGGCAAGACCCTGGTGGCGACCCTGCCGAGCTACCTCAACGCGCTCACCGGCAAGGGCGTGCACGTGGTCACGGTGAACGACTACCTGGCGAAGTTCCAGTCCGAGCAGATGGGCCGCATCCACCACTTCCTCGGCCTGGAGACCGGCGTCATCCTCTCCGGCATGACGCCGGAGCAGCGGCGCGCCGCCTACGCCTGCGACATCACCTACGGCACCAACAACGAGTTCGGCTTCGACTACCTGCGCGACAACATGGCGCTCAAGCTGGAGGACTGCGTGCAGCGCGGCCACCACTTCGCCATCGTCGACGAGGTCGACTCCATCCTCATCGACGAGGCCCGCACCCCGCTGATCATCTCCGGCCCGGCGCAGGAGAGCCACGAGTGGTACCCCGAGTTCGCCAAGATCGCGGCGAAGATGCAGCGCGACGTGCACTACGAGGTGGACGAGAAGAAGCGCACCGTCGCGATCATCGAGGCCGGCATCGACTTCGTCGAGGACCGGCTCGGCATCGACAACCTCTACGAGTCGGCCAACACCCCGCTGATCTCCTACCTCAACCAGTCGATCAAGGCCAAGGAGCTGTTCCTGCGCGACCGCGACTACGTGGTCGCCGACGGCGAGGTGCTGATCGTCGACGAGCACACCGGGCGCACGCTGACCGGCCGGCGCTACAACGAGGGGCTGCACCAGGCCATCGAGGCCAAGGAGAAGGTGCAGATCAAGGACGAGTACCAGACGCTGGCCACCATCACCCTGCAGAACTTCTTCCGGATGTACGACAAGCTCGCCGGCATGACGGGCACCGCGCTGACCGAGGCGGCGGAGTTCCAGAAGATCTACGGCCTGGGCGTGCTGCCGATCCCGACCAACAAGCCCATGATCCGCACCGACGAGAAGGACCTCATCTTCCGTACCGAGGAGGCGAAGTTCGCCGCCGTGGTGGCCGACGTCGTCGAGCGGCACCAGAAGGGGCAGCCGGTGCTCATCGGCACCGCCTCGGTGGCGAAGTCGGAGATCCTCTCGGCGCTGCTGAAGAAGGCCGGCGTCAAGCACGAGGTGCTGAACGCGAAGAACCACGCGCGTGAGGCCGCGATCGTGGCCGAGGCCGGACGCAGGGGCGCGGTCACCGTCGCCACCAACATGGCCGGCCGCGGTACCGACATCATCCTCGGTGGGAACGCGGAGTTCCTGGCCGACCAGGTGCTGCGCAAGCAGGGGCTCGACCCGGTCGAGCACGCCGAGGAGTACGAGGCGCGCTGGGCCGAGACGCTGGAGGCGATCGAGGCCGAGGTGGCCAGCGAGCACGAGGAGGTCGTCGCGCTCGGCGGTCTGTACGTGGTCGCCTCCGAGCGGCACGAGTCGCGCCGGATCGACAACCAGCTGCGCGGTCGTTCCGGTCGCCAGGGCGACCCGGGGGAGAGCCGCTTCTACCTCTCGCTGGGCGACGACCTGATGCGGCTGTTCAAGTCCGACGTCGTCGAGTGGGTGCTGCAGGCGCTGAAGATCCCCGACGACCAGCCGATCGAGAACAAGCGGGTCTCGAGCGCGATCGCCAGCGCCCAGGCGCAGGTGGAGGCGCAGAACTTCGAGATCCGCAAGAACATCCTGCGCTACGACGACGTGATGAACCGCCAGCGCCACGCCATCTACGGCGACCGTCGCAAGGTGCTCGAGGGCGCCGACGTCGAGGCCCAGCTGCGCTCGGCCACCACCCAGGTGGTGGAGAGCACGGTGCGCAACCACACCGTCGGGTTCGTGGAGGACTGGGACCTCGAGCAGCTGTGGACCGAGATGTCGCAGATCTACCGCGTCGGTCTGGACCGCGAGGACTACGAGGGCGTCGACCTGACCGCCGACGAGCTGGTCACCGCCTTCGTGGCCGACGCCACCCGGGCCTACGACGAGCGGGAGGCCGAGCTCGGCGAGGAGAACATGCGCGAGCTGGAGCGGCAGGTGCTGCTCACCGTGCTGGACCGCAAGTGGCGCGAGCACCTCTACGAGATGGACTACCTGCGCGAGGGCATCGGGCTGCGGGCGATGGCCCAGCGCGACCCGCTGGTGGAGTACCAGCGCGAGGGCGGCGACATGTTCAACCAGATGATGGCCGCCTTCACCGAGGAGGTCGTCGGCTACCTGTTCAACCTCGACGTCAAGGTCTCCCAGGTGGCGAGGGTGGGCGTCGTCCCGGGCGCGGACGGCAGCGCCAGGCCGGTCACCGTCGGCGACCTCGAGCAGCGGATCGCCTCGGGGCCCGACCCGGACTCCGGCGGCACCGAGGTGCGCCGCGAGGGGGAGCCGTCCCCGTCCGACGCCGACGTCCAGCCCGACGCCGGCACCCCGGCGACCGACGCGGCCCAGCCCGATGACGGCGCCCCGGCCGGGGCGGTGGCGGCGGCCCCGGGCCGGCCGAGCATCTCGGCCAAGGGCCTGGGTGGCGGGCCGACCCGTGGCCGGCTCAGCTACAGCGCCCCGGATGAGGACGGCCGGGCCAGCACCGCCACCGGCACCGCCGAGCAGGACCCCTATGCCGGTGTCGGCCGCAACCAGCCGTGCCCCTGCGGGTCGGGCAAGAAGTTCAAGCAGTGCCACGGAGCGCGCAGCTGACGGGATCGGGTCGCGGGCCGGTCTCCAGGTCGGTGCAGCGCCAGCGCTGACCACCGGTCGTCAGCCGCATCGCCCAGGCCAGCGAGCGTCCGGCGGCGTGCAGCCGGATGCTCACCTCGGCCACGTCAGGGCGCGGGTGCTGCACCCGGACCGAGCAGAGCTGGGCCGGCGGGTGCCGGCGCGAGCGCCGGCGCAGGCCGCGTTCGACCGCGAGCTGGGTGAGCACCGCCTCGGTGAACCAGCTCTCCAGCTGGGTGGCCGGGCGGCGGCCGTCCAGCGACTCCAGCACCAGCCGCACCAGGACGGCTGCGGTCCGGGCGGCGCCGGGCAGCAGCGGCTGCTCCGGCCCGGGTGCGCGCAGCAGCGGCGCCTCCTCGCCGAACAGCGTCGGCTGGTCGGCGGGGACCGCGGGGGCGACGGCGTCACGGAGCACCGGCGGGTGCTGGACGGGCAGGGGCAGGACGCTGATCGTCATGCTCGCCTAGCCTGGACCCCGGCGACGTCTCCCGCGGGCGCCGTCGACGGATCTGTGGACAAGTGCCGGAGGAGGGGCCGATGGCCGACCGCCTGACCGCCGCCGAGGACGCCCTGCTGGCGCTGGACACCGCCCACCACCCCAACCACGTGGGCACCGTCGACGTGTTCCGCCCCGGCCCGGGTGGCATCGACCACGAGCGGCTGGCGGCGCTGGTGGAGGACCGGCTGGCCTTCGTCCCGCGCTACCGGATGCGGCTGCGGGCGGTGCCGTTCAACCTCGCCGCACCGGTCTGGGTGGAGGACGACGGGTTCGACCTCAGCTTCCACGTCCGCCGCTCCGCGCTGCCCCGTCCGGGCTCGCTGGAGCAGCTGCGCGAGTTCGTCGGCCGGGTGATGGCCCGCCGGCTGGACCACTCCCGCCCGCTGTGGGAGATGTACCTGGTCGAGGGGCTGGCCGACGACCGGCTGGCGGTGATCACCAAGACCTCCCAGCTGCTGGTCGACGGCGAGGACCACGTCGACATCGGTCAGGTGCTGCTGGACGAGGTGGCCGACGGCGGCGACCTCGCCGCCCCGGCCTGGGAGCCCCGGCCGGAGCCCGGCCCGGTGGACCTGCTGGTGCAGACCGCGGTGGAGACGGCCCGGGACCCGTTCGTGCTGGTCGACGGGGTGCGCCGCGGGGTGACCAGCGTGCTCGGCACCGCGGTGGCGGTGGGCGAGGCGGTCGGTGGGTTCGGCGAGACCATCGGCGGGCTGGCCACCGACCTGATGACCGGTGCCCGGCCGCCGGCGGACTCACCGCTGACCGGGGTGGTCTCCCAGCAGCGCCGGTTCGCCTGCGCGGTGCTGCCGCTGCAGGACCTGCGCACGCTGCGGGTGGCGCACCGGTGCACGATCAACGACGTGGTGCTGGCGGTGCTCACCGGTGCCCTGCGTTCCTGGTTCGCCGCGCGCGGCCAGCACCTCACCCGGACCCAGCTCACCGCCTGCGTGCCGATGAGCGTGATCGACGAGGACGGCACCCCGTCCTCGCTCGGCAGCAGGGTGGCACCGCACCTGATGCCGCTGCCGGTGGGGGAGCCGAACGCGCTGATGCGGCTGCACCAGGTCTCCTACGGCACCAAGGCCCACAAGGACACCGGGCTGGCGGTGGACGCCCGCAGCATCATCGACATCGCCGGTTTCGCCCCGACCACCCTGCACCACCTGGGGGCACGGGTCACCAGCCAGCTGGTGCGGCGGCCGCACGACCTGGTGATCACCAACGTGCCCGGCCCGCAGCACCCGGTCTACCTCGACGACGCCGAGCTGGTGGCCAGCTTCCCGGTGCTGCCGCTGACCGCGGGGCACATCCTCAGCATCGGGGTCACCTCCTACAACGGCGAGGTGTTCATCGGCTTCAACGGCGACCGGGACGAGGCCAGCGACCTCGACGTGCTGGCCCAGTGCGTCGGGGACGCGCTGGAGGAGCTGAGCGCCACCGTCGAGCAGGCGCGCTCGACCCGCACCACGACCCGCCCGCGGCGGCGCCGCGACGGCTGACCGCCCGGCGCGGCCCACGGGGTCGTCACGGATGCGGAACACACCACCGACGGATCGTCACCTGCAGCGGCTAGGTTCTCGTCCATGGCCCCCCTGCGCAGCGGTCCCGTGTCCGGCCCCCCGGTCACGGGGGAGTGGACCCGATCGGAGCTGCGGCTGCAGCTGGACCACACCACCGGAGGTCGCTGGACGGGGCTGCGTTCCGGCGACCACCCCTGGCTCACCGAGGACGCCCCCGGTCTGGAGCGTCTGGTCGTCGGGGACCGGGACGTCTCCCCGCCGGAGCGGGCGTGGCGCCCCGCGGCGGCGCTGGACCGTCTCGGCCAGCCGTCCGGGCCGCCGGGCTGGCGGGTGGAGACCGACGACGCTGCCCTGTCGCGGACCGTGCACGGCCTCTCGGGGGCGGTCCGGATCGGCTACCGGGTGGCCGCGGCCGCCCCGTGGCGCCACCGGGTGGAGCTGCCGCTGCGCACGGCCGAGGGCGCGGCGGAGCTGCACGGCGACCCCGCCGGGCTGGTCGAGGTGTCGGGCTGGGCGCACTGCTGGGTGGTCGACGGGCGTGAGGCGCTCGGCCTGCACTGGACCACCGAGCAGCGTGAGGACATCGCCCTGCTCGGGCTGGCGACGACCTCCGCCGACGGCGTGCACCGGGTGGCGCTGGGGGTCGGCTCGACCGAGGTGGCCGTGCCCGCCCGGCGCGACTTCGGCTGGCGGCTCGTCCTCACCGCCTGGCGGAGCTGAGCCCTCTGACGACGACGCCGGGACGCCTCCTGGTGGAGGGCGTCCCGGCGCCGCGAGGTCGTGCGGTGCCGCCGGTCAGCGGTCCTCGTCCCGCTCCGGCGCAGGCTCCTCGCGCTCGAGGCGGGCGGCCTCGGCCGAGGCCGCGAACTCCGGCGTGTCGAACACCTCGCCGTTCAGCGGGTCCGAGGGCAGCGCGTCGTCGGCCACCTCGACCGCGCCGCTGCGCGGGTCCACCGCGACGGTGTGGCCGGGGATGTCCTGCACGGCGACCACCAGCCCGCCGGCCTGCGGCGTGCTGATGCCCTCGCGCGAGGGGGCCAGGCCCGCGAAGGTGGTGGAGATGCCGCCGCGCCGGCGTCCCGGGGGAGCGGAGCCCTCGGGTTCGGGCTGCACCGGCGCGTCCC
Organism: Desertihabitans brevis; assembly: GCF_003327535.1. Classification (NCBI taxonomy): domain Bacteria; kingdom Bacillati; phylum Actinomycetota; class Actinomycetes; order Propionibacteriales; family Propionibacteriaceae; genus Desertihabitans; species Desertihabitans brevis. Next base: position 224,221 of record NZ_QOUI01000006.1, read on the forward strand.
CGGCGGTGGCCACCCGCAGGTAGCGCGGCGTCGTGGCCAGGTCGTAGCGGAACGCCTTCAGCAGCGCCGCGCAGGCCAGCACCATGATGATCGAGAACGGTACGGCGGTGGCGATGGAGGCGGTCTGCAACGCCGTCAACGACGCGGTCGGGTCCTCCGCGGTGCCGCCGACCAGCAGCAGCACGGCGGCGGCGACGCCCTCCAGCACGGCCCAGTAGACCCGGGTCAGCTTGGGCGTCTCCAGGTCACCGCCGGTGGAGAGGATGTCGATGACCAGCGAGCCGGAGTCGGAGGAGGTGACGAAGAAGAACACGATCACCACGATCGCCAGCACGCTGGTCACCTGGGCCAGCGGGAAGTCGGCGAGCAGCTGGAACAGCGCGGTGTTGGAGTTCACCGAGAAGCCGCCCTCGGGGAACCAGACGCTCTCGGTGCCCGCGTCCCAGGTCGCCAGCCCCTCGGTCGGACGTCCCTCCGGCGCGGCCGCGATCTCCTCCCGGGTGCGCAGGATGCCGGTCTCGCCGAAGATGGTGAACCACAGCGCACCGATCAGGGTGGGGGCCACCAGCACGCCGGTGATGAACTCGCGGATGGTGCGGCCGCGGGAGATCCGGGCGATGAACATCCCGACGAAGGGCGCCCAGCTGACCCACCAGCCCCAGTAGAAGATCGTCCAGTCGCCCAGCCAGGTGTCGTCGGCCCACGGGGCGGTGCGCAGCATCATCTCCGGCAGCGCGCCGACGTAGCCGCCGAGGTTCTGCACGAAGGCGGTGAGGATGAACAGGGTGGGGCCGAGCAGCAGCACGAACAGCGCCAGCACCGCGGCCAGCACCATGTTGATGTTGGACAGCCACTTCAGGCCCTTGGTGACGCCGGTGACCACGGAGAAGGTGGCGATCGCGGTGATGATGGCGATGATGACGACCGTCCAGGTGGCGTCCACCTCCAGCCAGCCCAGGTACCCCAGTCCGGCCGCGATCTGGGTGACACCGATGCCGAGGGAGGTGGCGACGCCGAAGAGGGTGCCGATGACGGCGATGGCGTCGATCGCGTGGCCGAGCGCGCCCTCGATCGCCTTGCGGCCGAAGAGGGGCTCCAGCAGCCAGCGCACCGACAGCGGGCGTCCCTTGCGGTAGGTCATGTAGGCCAGACCCAGACCGACCACGACGTAGATCGACCAGGCGTGCAGACCCCAGTGGAACAGGGTCAGCTCCATCGCCTGGTTGGCGGCCTCGTCGGTACCGGGCGGGACGCGACCGGCCTGCGGCGGGATGACGAAGTGCGACAGCGGCTCGGCGACGCCGTAGAAGACCAGGCCGATCCCCATGCCGGCGCTGAAGAGCATCGCGAACCAGGAGAACATGCCGAACTCGGGCTTCTCGTCGTCGCGTCCCAGCCGGATCGACCCCACCCGGCTGAACGCGCAGAAGATGGCGAACACCACGAAGACGGTGGCGGCCAGGATGTACCACCAGCCGACGCCGTCGGTGATCGTGGCGTTGAGCGTGGTGAAGGTGTCGGAGGCGGTCTGGCTGCTCACCGCGGCGAAGGCCACCAGCCCGAGGATGACGATCGAGGCCGGGATGAAGACGGGCTTGTGGATGCCCCGCCAGGAGTCGGTCAGTGTTCTCATGCATTCCTCACTGCGGGGCACGTCGACACGTCCCCGCGGATCCGCGTACGTGAACAGTCGACCAACCTAGGAAATGCGCCCGGTGGAGACAAACCGGGTCACGGCCCGGCCAACGTCCGCGGGACGCCGCCGACCGTGCAGCTGCAGCCTACGCCGGACGCCGACGCCCCCGGTAGAGCCGTACGAGCAGCAGCAGGGCCGCCAGGTTGGCCACCACCACGACCAGACCGAGCGGGCCGGCCGTCCCGTCGCTGAGCAGGCCGACCAGCGGGGCGGCGGCCCCGGCCACCGCGAACCGCCCGGCACCGAGCACGGCGGTGGCGGTGCCGGCGGTGCGGGCGTGGTGCTCCAGTGCCAGCGTGGTGGTGGTCGGCATGCAGAAGCCGAGGCTGCCGATGATGACGCCGAGCGGGATGATCGCGCCGAGCAGCCCGGCGCCCAGGACCGCGAGCACCCACATCGTCACCGCGGCGACCAGCCCCAGCGCGAGCGCACCACCCAGCACGAGCGGCGCGCCGAACCGGCGTACCAGCACCGGGGTCAGCTGGGTGCCGGCGATGAGCAGCAGACCGTTCAGCCCGAAGACCAGGGCGAACTGCTGGGGGCTGAGCCCGTAGCCCTCCTGGAAGATGAAGGAGGAGCCGGAGACGTAGCTGAACAGGCAGATCGAGTTGGCCACGGCGACCACCACCATGACGACGAAGTGCCGGTCGGAGAGCACCCGTCGGTAGGCGCCCAGCGTCGAGCCGAGACCGGCGGCGAGGCGCCGCTCGGGCGGCAGGGTCTCGGGGAAGCGGAGCAGGGCGACCACCAGCAGCAGCACGGCGACCACGGCGAGGAAGACGAACACCCCCTGCCAGGTGGTGACGGCCAGCAGCAGCCCGCCCAGGCTGGGGGCGAGGATGGGCGCCAGCCCCATCACCAGGGACAGCTGGCTGAGCGTGCGCACCACCCCGAGGCCGTCGAACAGGTCGCGCACCACCGCCATCGCCACCACGGCCAGGGCGGAGCCGAAGAAGCCCTGCAGCAGGCGCAGCGCCACCACCAGCTCCAGGGTGGGGGCGAGCGCGATGAGCACCGAGGCGAGGATGTGTCCGCACAACCCGATGACGATGGGGATGCGCCGGCCGATGGTGTCCGAGAGCGGCCCGTTCACCAGCTGGCCGAGGCCGAGCCCGAGCAGCATGGTGGTCAGCGTCAGCTGCACCTGGGACTCGGTGGCCTCCAGGTCGACGGCCATCTCGGGGAACCCCGGCAGGTAGGTGTCGATGGTGAGCGGTCCGAGCGCGGTCAGCGAGCCGAGCAGCAGGATGAGGGCGAGGCCCCGCAGCCGTCGGCCGGCCGGGCCGGTGTGCTCGCTCACTCGTCGCCCGCGGCGGGGTGGTCGGTGCTGGTCGTCACCCGCCGATCCTAGGGGCCTCGGCGACGGTCGCCGTCGCTAGAGTCCGGACCGCTAGAGTGCGGAACCCAGTGCGTCGGAGGAGTCATCATCAGAGCCGAACCCAGCGACCAGCTGCGCCTGTTGGACCTGCAGGCCCTCGACACCCACATCGCGCAGCTGCTGCACCGCAAGCGGACCCTGCCCGAGCTCGCCGACATCAAGCGGCTGGAGCGGGAGCAGGAGGCGCTGGCCGACGAGATGGTCGCCGCCGACACCCGGGTCTCCGACCTCGAGACCGCGCTGCGCCGTGCCGAGGCCGACCTGGAGCCGGTGCGCCAGCGACGCACCCGCGACCAGGAGCGGATCGACGGCGGGACGGCCGGTGACCCCAAGGCGTTGCGGGCGATGATCGAGGAGGTCGAGCACCTGGCCGCCCGGATCGCCACGCTGGAGGACGCCGAGCTGGAGGTGATGGAGGCCCTGGAGACCGCCACCGCGGAGCGGGCCGAGCTGGGCCGGCGGGCCGAGGCGCTGGAGCAGCAGCTGGCCACCTACCGTGCCGCACGCGACACCAAGGTGGCTGACATCGACGCGGAGGGACGGGGCCTGGTCCGCGAGCGCAACCAGCTGGCCCCGCAGCTGCCCGCCGACCTGCTCGCGCTCTACGACAAGCTGCGGGCGGCCCACGGCAGCGGTGCGGCGGCGCTGCGCCAGCGCCGGTGCCAGGGGTGCCTGATCGAGCTCAACGCCGCCGACCTGCGCGCCTTCGCCGAGGCACCGGCCGACCAGGTGCTGCGCTGCGAGGAGTGCAGCCGGATCCTCGTGCGCACCCCGGAGTCGGGGCTCTGAGGTGCCTGCCCGCCAGGTGAGGCTGCCGGCCTCGCGGGTGCCGGCCGCGCTGGCCGAGGGCGTGGCCGCGCTGGAGCGCGAGCTCGGGGTGCGGGCGGAGTTCGACGCCGACGTGCTGGCCGAGGCCGAGCGGGCGGTGGCCGAGGTGGACGTCCCCGCGCTCGACCTGACCGGGCTCGAGCTGGTGACGATCGACCCGCCCGGCTCCCGCGACCTCGACCAGGCGCTGTTCGTCGAGCGGCGGGGGAGCGGCTACCGCGTGCACTACGCGATCGCCGACGTCGCCTCCTTCGTCCGCCCCGGTGGTGCGCTGGACGCCGAGACGCACCGGCGGGGCCAGACGCTGTACGCCCCGCACCGGCGGATCCCGCTGCACCCGACGGTGATCAGCGAGGACGCCGCCAGCCTGCTCGCCGGCCAGCCGCGCCCGGCGGTGGTGTGGCAGGTCGACCTGGACGCCGACGGCGCGTTCGGCACCAGCAGCTGCCGGCGGGCGCTGGTGCGCAGCCGCGAGCAGCTCAGCTACGCCGAGGCGCAGCGGCGGATCGACGACGGCTCGGCCACCGACAGCCTGCGGCTGCTGCGCGAGGTGGGTCTGCTGCGCGAGGAGCAGGAGCGCAGCCGCGGTGGGGTGAGCCTGCCGATCCCCGAGCAGGAGGTGCGGGTGGGGCCGTCCGGGGCGTGGGAGCTGGGCTACCGCTCGCCGCTGCCGGTGGAGGGCTGGAACGCCCAGGTGTCGCTGCTCACCGGGATGGTGGCCGCGGAGATGATGCTCTACGCCGAGGTCGGGGTGCTGCGCACGCTGCCGCCGGCGGAGAAGGCGGGGCTGACGCGGCTGCGGCGGACCAGCCAGGCACTGGGCATCCGCTGGCCCGGCGAGCTGGACTACCCCGAGTTCGTGCGCAGCCTCGACCCCGCGGAGCCGGCCCACGCGGCGATGCTGCGCGCCTGCACCACCCTGTTCCGCGGGGCGGGCTATGTCGCCTTCTCCGGCAGCGTGCCGACGACGGTGGCGCACGCGGCGATCGCGGCCGAGTACGCCCACACGACCGCCCCGCTGCGCCGGCTGGTGGACCGCTACGTGCTGGCGACCTGCCTGGCCCTGTGCGCGGACGAGCCGGTGCCCTCGTGGGTGCTGCGGGCGCTGGACGGGGTGCCGGAGGTGATGGCCGAGACGGGTCGGCGGGCCAGCGCCTACGAGCGGCGGATCATCGACCTGACCGAGGCGTTGGTGCTGGCCCCGCGGGTGGGCGAGACCTTCACCGGGGTGGTGGTCGACGTCGACGAGCACGAGCCCGGTGTGCCGGTCCGGCGGGGCCGGCTGGTGGTCGCCGGACCGGCGGTGGAAGGCGCCGTCACCGGGGACGGCCTGCGGCTCGGCGCCGAGACCACCGTCCGGCTGGCCGAGGCCGACGTCGAGCACGCGCGGGTGCGGTTCGAGACGGTCTGAGTCCGCCGAGCCGCATCCACCGCCTCCCGGGGCCGCCCGGGCTTGCGGCCGGGGAGGAGCAGCCCCGAGGAGGGTCGGTCGGGGAGCGGGTGCCTGCCATACTCCTTCGGATGGGACGGCTGTGCCGCGTCCCTGCAGCGGGCGGCACACGGCGACGAAGGAGGTCCGATGACCACGTCCATCGACTACGAGGCGTTGTTCGACGCCGCGCCGACGCCGTACCTCGTGCTCAGCCCGGACCTGGTGGTCGTCGGCATGAACAGGGCCCGGGAGGAGGTGGCCGGGCGGCGCCGTGAGGAGGTGATCGGCAAGGAGCTCTTCGAGGCCTTCCCCGACCCGCCGGGCGACGAGAGGGCGAGCGGGGTGAGGAACCTGCGCGCCTCCCTCGAGCGCGTCCTGGCGACCCGGCGTCCGGACACGATGCCGGTCCAGCAGTACGACCTCCTCGACCCGGAGACGGGTGAGTGGGTCGAGCGGTGGTGGAGCCCGGTCAACGTGCCGGTCCTCGACGACGACGGTGAGGTCGTCTGGCTGGTCCACCGGGTCACCGAGGTGACCGAGTGGATGCAGCTGCGGAAGCGGCGGCAGCAGGCCACGGACCCGACCCTCGACGAGTCCGACAGCGACCTGTACACGCGGGCCCAGGAGCTGCACACGGCGTGGATGCAGGCGAGCTCGGACGTGGAGCACTTCCGGGTGGCGATGCAGTCGCAGCGGATCATCGGCCAGGCGGTCGGCCTGCTGATGGCGAAGCTCGGCGTCGACGCGGAGGGCGCCTTCGCCCTGCTCGCCAAGGAGTCCCAGTACAGCAACACCAAGCTGCGGGACGTCGCGGCCCAGCACGTCGCCCGGCACACGCGCTGACGGCCCCGGGCCGGGTGGTGAGGAGGACGAGCCGGCCGATAAGCCGGATTCTGTGACCCTCGCGGGCCGGTGATCATCCATCTGCGACCGCTGTCGCCAGCGGCCTGGTGCGGCCTACCCGGGAGCTCGGGCGAGCAGCCCTCAGGCACTCCCGCGACCGTGCCGGGCACGGTCTTCTTGGCCTTGCTCCAGGTGGGGTTTACCGAGCCACCCCAGTCACCTGGGGTGCTGGTGGTCTCTTACACCACCGTTTCACCCTGACCTCTCCGAGAGAGGCGGTCTGCTTTCTGTGGCACTGTCCCGCGGGTCGCCCCGGGTGGGTGTTACCCACCACCTCGCTCTGCGGAGTCCGGACTTTCCTCGATCCTCTCGGACCGCGATCACCTGGCCGGCTCGTCCAGCCGCCCATGCTAGCGCGGGCCGACCGTGCTCTCGCGCACCTGCAGGGCCCACGGCACCTGGACCGACTCCGGCCCGTCGGCGGCGTCCTCGATCCGGGCGATGAGCAGGCGCAGCGCCTCCCGGGCGAGCACCTCCAGGTCCGCAGCCACGGTGGTCAGGGTGGGGGTGGTGTAGCGGCCCTCGGCGATGTCGTCGAAGCCGGCCACCGCCACCTCTTCCGGAACGCGGACACCGGCCTCCGCGCAGGCCCGCAGCGCACCGACCGCCATCAGGTCGTTGAAGCAGAAGACGGCGTCGGGGCGCTCGGGCAGGGCGAGCAGCTCGTGCATGGCGCGCCGGCCGTCCTCCCGCCCGTACTGGGCGACCCCGCGCACCAGACCGGGGTCGACCGGGAGCCCCGCGGCGGCTAGCGCCTGCTGGTAGCCGTCCAGCCGGACCGAGGCGGTGCCCCGCACCGACTCCCGGCCGATCGCGGCCACCCGCCGCCGGCCCAGCGAGACCAGGTGCTCGGTGACGCTGCGGGCGGCGGCGACGGAGTCCACCGCGACGTGGTCGTAGCCGGGTGGGATCGCGCGCTCCCCGAGCAGCACCATCGGCAGCTGGTCGGCGCGGTCGGCGATCTCGTCGGCCGAGAGCGCCAGCGGGGAGAAGACCACCCCGTCGATGAGATGGGTGCGCACACCGTCGAGCACCAGGCGCTCGGCGGCGGCGTCGGCCCCGGTGGTGTCGAGCAGCATCAGGTAGCCCAGCCGGGTGGCCTCGGCGCTGACCAGGGCGGCCAGCTCGGCGAAGTAGGGCGACTCCATCGCCGGCACCGCGAGGGCGAGGAACCCGGCCTTGCCGTGCTTGAGCTGGCGGGCGCTGAGGTTCGGCCGGTAGTGCAGCTCGCGGATGGCCTGCTCGACCCGGGCCCGGGTGGCCGGGGTGATGTGCGGGTAGTTGTTGATGACGTTCGAGGCGGTCTTCACCGACACCCCGGCCCGGGCGGCGACGTCCTTCAACCGCGCGGTGGGGGTCCGCCCGGCCGGACGCCCCGCTCCTGCACGCACCATGGCGGGCAGCCTAGACGACGCTTTACATCTGAGGTCAACCGTTGTAGAAATGGCCACCACGTGCGCTTCAACCGTTGTAGAACGGCTGCGGCGCGGGATCTCGACGAGGAGGCAGGGGTGCAGGTCGACGACGCCGTCACCGGCCGGGGGAGCGTCCCCGGCAGCTGCCATCCGCGGGTCCGTCCCGCTCCCGCCCGTCGGCGCTGCGTTCCCCGGCTGGTCGACGATCGTCGACCTCCGACTGATCCTCCCTGTGAAAGGACCTCCTGATGCCCTCACCGACGACCTCCGGTCTCACCCGACGGGGCCTCCTCACCGGTTCCCTCGGCGCGGCGGCCGCGCTCGGTCTGGCCGGCTGCGGCGCGGGCTCGAGCGGTGTGCCGGGCAGCGACCAGGCGCCGGCGCCCTCGGGTGACGGCGGCGCCGGCGGCTACGACGGCCCGCCGGTCACCCTGCAGTTCTGGAACGGCTTCACCGGCGGTGACGGGCCGATCATGAAGAAGCTCGTCGAGCAGTTCCAGACCGAGCACGAGAACATCTCGGTCACCATGAACACGATGCAGTGGGCCGACTACTACGCCAAGCTGCCCAGTGCGGTGACGGCCGGCAAGGGCCCCGAGATCGCGATCATGCACGTGGACTCGGTGGCCACCAACGCCGCCCGCCGGGTGATCCAGCCGCTGGACGACGTGGCCACGGCCCTCAACCTGTCCGAGAGCGACTTCGCCACCGTGCCGTGGCAGGCCGGGCTGTTCCGCGAGCAGCGCTACGCGATCCCCCTGGACGTCCACCCGCTCGGCTTCTTCTACAACAAGACGGTGATGGAGCAGGCCGGCCTCGACCCCGAGGCGCCGCCGACCGACGCCGAGTCCTACGGCACCGCGCTGGAGGCCCTGAAGAGCGCCGGCGTGCAGGGCCACTGGGCCACGCCGTTCCCCTTCACCGGCTCCCAGACCGTGCAGGCGCTGCTGTGGCAGCACGGCGGTGAGCTGTTCAGCCCCGACGCCACCGCCGTCACCTGGGCCGACCAGCCCGGTGTGGACGCCCTCACCTGGTACGTCGACCTCATCGCCGACGGCCACTCCCCGGCCAAGATCGCCCAGGACGCCGACGCGATCGCCCTGCAGAACGGCAAGACCGCCTTCAACTGGAACGGCATCTGGAACGTCAACACGCTCAAGGAGGTGGAGTCGCTGGAGTGGGGTGTCGCGCCGCTGCCCAACATCGGCGGCACCCCGGCCGCGTGGGCGGGCTCGCACCAGTTCGTGCTGCCGACGATGAAGACCCCCGACGAGAACAAGAGCCAGGCCGCGCGGGTGTTCCTCAACTGGATCAGCCAGCAGTCCCTGGAGTGGGCCAAGGCCGGTCAGGTCCCGGCCCGCACCTCGGTGCGCGAGTCGGCGGAGTTCCAGGCCCTGCCCGAGCAGTCGACCCTGGCCGAGCAGATCGACGTCCTGCACTTCCTGCCCCCGGTGGCCGGGATCGGCGACGCGATGACCGAGTGGGACAAGGCCATCAACGAGGCCGTGCTCGGCACGAAGAGCCCGCAGGCGGCGCTGTCCGACGCCGCCGGGCGCGCCACCCAGGTGCTCGAGGCCAACGCGAAGAAGTACGGCTGAGCCGGTGAGTGCCACGACCGACGGGGCGCTGCGCCCGGTCCCCGGACGGGTGACCGGGCGCGGCGGCCCCCGCCGCGGAGGCGACGCGCTGCGCTTCGGCGGGGTGCACGGGTCGCGGGCGACCCCGTACGCCTTCCTGCTGCCCTACCTGGTGCTGTTCGTCACCTTCGTGGCGGTGCCGGCGGTGTACGGGCTGTGGATCAGCCTGCACGACTGGGACTTCCTGCTCGAGGGCAAGCCCTTCGTCGGGCTGGACAACTACACCGCCCTGTTCGACCCCGCCTCGGTGCAGTTCCAGCCGTTCTGGAACGGGATGCGCGCCACCGCCATCTTCACCGTGGCCAGCGTGCCGTTCCTCGTCGTCATCCCGCTGGGGCTGGCGGTGCTGCTGCACCGGCACTTCCCCGGCCGCACCTTCTTCCGGGCGGTGTTCTTCGCGCCGTACGTGCTCGGGGTGGCGGTCATCGGCCTGATGTGGCGCTACCTGCTCGACCCGTCCTTCGGCGCGGTGAACGGCCTGCTCGGGCTGCTCGGGCTGCCGTCGGACATCCCCTGGACGACGGGCCAGCCGTGGGCCTGGATCTCGCTGGTGGCGGTGACGGTGTGGTGGACGATCGGCTTCAACGCCGTCATCTACCTCGCCGGGCTCGGTGACATCGGCGCGGAGCAGTACGAGGCGGCCTCGCTGGACGGGGCCTCGGCCTGGCAGCAGTTCCGCCACATCACGGTGCCCGGGCTGCGGCCGGTGCTGGTCTTCGTCGTCACCATGACGGTGCTCGCCAGCGCCAACATGTTCGGCCAGAGCTACCTCATCACCCAGGGCGGGCCGGGTGACTCCACCCGCACCGCGATCATCGCCATCACCGAGCTCGGGCTCAGCCAGTACCGGATGGGCCAGGCCGCGGCGATGAGCTACCTGCTCGCGGTGTTCCTGGCGATCGTCTCGCTCATCAACTTCCGTCTGCTCAAGGAGCGGTCATGACGACGACCTCCCAGACCCGGGAGCAGGTGGCCGACGCGCCCGGGACGTCCGCCTCGACGCCGCCGCCCGCGGCCCGGCGCCGCAGCCGTCGCCCGCTGGCGGGACAGATGCTCTTCTGGGCGGTGATGGGGCTGCTCACGGTGGTCTTCGTGGGACCGCTGCTGTGGATGCTGCTCACGGCCTTCAAGACGAACGTGGAGAGCCGGACGGTGCCGCCCACGTTCCTGCCCAGCGAGCCGACCTTCCAGGCGTTCCGCACGCTGTTCTTCGGCGACGACGCCTCCCCGGTGCTGCTGTGGGCGGCCAACTCCTTCCTGGCCGCGAGCGCGCACGCGGTGCTGGTGATCGTCGTGTCGTCGATGGCCGGCTACGCGCTGGCGCGGATGGAGTTCCCGTTCAAGCGGCTGCTGTTCGGGCTGATCATCTCGACGCTGTTCGTGCCCGGGTTCATCTTCCTGATGCCGAACTTCCTGCTGCTCAACTCGCTGGGCTGGCTGGACACGCTGTGGGCGCTGATCGTGCCGGGCGCGGCCGGGGCGTTCGGGGTGTTCTTCATGCGCCAGTTCTTCGCCGCGCTGCCGGTGGAGCTGGAGGAGAGCGCCCGGATCGACGGCGCCGGGCCGTTCCGCATCTTCCGCTCGATCGTGCTGCCCAACGCCCGGCCGGCGCTGGTGACGCTGGCGGTGCTGTCGTTCCTGTCGAACTGGAACGACTTCGTCTGGCCGATCTACGTGCTGTTCTCACCCGAGCGGCTCACGCTGCCGGTCGGGCTGAGCAAGCTGCAGGGCGCCTACACCACCGACTACCCGGTGATCATGGCCGGCGCCGCCATCGCCAGCGTGCCCGTGCTGGTGCTCTACGTGTTCGTGCAGCGCTACGTCATCGAAGGTGCCGCCAGCAGCGGCATCAAGGGCTGACCCGGCCCACCCCGCCCGGCCCTGGCCGGGCCCCGCACCCACCGTGACGAGGACGTCCATGACCCACCTGCTCCGCCGGCGCGCCGCCGGCCTCACCGTCGGCGGCCTGGCCCTGACCGGCCTGGTCGCCACCACCACCGCCGAGGCCGCCCCGCCACCGCGCCACACCAACCCGGTGAGCGCCTCCTTCGCCGACACCTTCGCCGACCCGGCCGTGATCGAGGGCAAGGACGGCTGGTGGTACGCCTACTCCACCGCCGACCCGCTGCGCGAGGGGGACGCACCCGGCGTCATGCACATCGCCCGCACCAGGGACTGGCTGGACTGGGAGTACCAGGGCACGGTCTTCGACGAGACCAACCGCCCGTCCTGGGCCACCGCCACGTCGGGGCTGTGGGCCCCCGACGTCCGTTACGTGGAGGGGCGCTACGTCCTCTACTACACCGTCACCGACACCACGCTGAACCCCGGTGACGACTCCGCGATCGGGGTGGCGACCGCGCCGAGCCCGACCGGGCCGTGGACGCCCGGGGAGGAGCCGGTGGTCGCCCCGCGGCCGCAGGGCGACGGCTTCCTGTGGACCTTCGACCCGAGCCAGCTCACCGCCGTCGACGGCCGCCGCTACCTCTACTACGGCTCCTACTTCGGCGGTCTGCACGTCACCGAGCTGTCCGAGGACGGGCTGCGCGCCGTCGGCGAGCCGACCCAGGTGGCGATCGACAACCGCTACGAGGGCAGCTACGTCATCCGCCACGACGGCTGGTACTACCTGATGGCCTCGGCGGCCAACTGCTGCGCCGGACCGACCACCGGATACTCGGTCTTCGCCGGTCGGTCGCGCTCGCCCCTCGGCCCGTTCGTCGACGCCGACGGCATCTCGCTGCTGGACTCCCGCGTCGGCGGGACGCTGGTGCTCACCCAGAACGGGAACCGCTGGATCGGTGCCGGCCACCACGCCGTGGCCACCGACGCCAGCGGGCGCGACCACATCGTGTACCACGCGCTGGACCGCGAGGACCCCTGGTTGACCGAGCCGTTCGGGATCAACGAGCGCCCGATGCTGCTGGACCGGCTGGACTGGGTGGACGGCTGGCCGCGCACCCGTGCCGGGGCCGGGCCGAGCGAGGGACGCCAGCCCGCGCCGGTCACCGGGTCGGCCCTGGGCATCCAGCCCGACGACCCGGCCGCGGCCGGGTTCGAGGGCCTGCAGGAGGGCCCGGCGGACCCGCAGGCCGGGGCCACCGCGCGGGTCGACGGCGAGGCCGTCACCGAGCAGGAGGCCCCGGCCCGCGCGCTGCGGCTGCGGATGGACGTCCGCGGGGACGAGCCGCTGACCGTGGAGCTGGGGAACGCGCGCAAGGGCGTCACCGTCGTCCGCTCGGACGGCGAGCTGCGCGTGAGGACCACCAACGGGCGGGACGTGCGGACGAGCACCACCGCGGCCCCGGACCGGGACGGGTGGCAGACGCTGGTCGTCGAGGTGGACGGCAGGGCCGTGCGGGCCGCGCTGTCGGAGAGCGACCTCAACGACCCGGCCGCCGAGGTCGGGCACGAGGCCCGCGGGCTCGCGGTGCCGCGGGCGGCGGTGCGGCTGTCCTCGACCGGTGTGCTGGTCGACAACGTCACCGTGCAGCCGTTGGCCCGGGAGAGCGCGGAGCCGGCCGAGGAGCCGGAGGTGGGCGAGGTGCTGTGGGCCGAGGAGTTCGACGGACCGGGCACCGCGCTGGAGTGGGTGCGTCCCGACCCCGACGCGACGGTGGCCGACGGCGCGCTGCGGTGGCCGCTGCAGGCCGCCGACCTCACCGGGAGCTCCGACAACGCCAGCGTCGCGCTGACCGACGCCCCCACCGGGGACTACGTGGCCGAGACGAAGCTGACCCTCGACCTCGGCACCGACGAGGTCCGCAACTACCAGCAGGCGGGGATCGTGGCCTACGCGGGCGACGACGACTTCGCCCGGCTGTCGACAGTGGCGATCTGGAACACCCGGCAGACCGAGTTCGGCCGGGAGCTGGTGGCCACCGAGGACGGGCGGACCAGCTTCGGCGGGGCGCTGGTGGGCACGCCGGCGTCGACCGTGTGGTTGCGACTGGCCCACAGCACCAACGCCGCGGGTGAGCACCTGTACCGGGCCGGCACCAGCCGCGACGGGGAGGAGTGGACCTGGGGTGCGGTGTGGACCTTCCCCGCCGGTACCGAGCCGCGGATCGGTCTGGTCGCCCATGGCGGCGACACCCCGCCCGCGACCGCCGAGTTTGACCACCTGCGCTTCTACGAGCGCACCGACTCCAGCCGGTGAGCGTCAGAGCGCGCGCCCGGCGGGCTCTGGTCGCCCTGGTGTCCGGCGTCCTGCTGGGCACCGCCGGCTGCCAGGGCGGCGCAGGCACCACCGGTCCGGCCCCTACCCCCGACGTCGAGCAGGAGAGCAGCACGATGGGCTTCACCAACCCGGTCTTCGACCAGAACTTCCCCGACCCGATGATCATCACCGCCGAGGACGGCAGCTACCTGGCGATCGCCACCAACGGCAACGGCAGCAACGCCCAGACGCTGACCAGCGACGACCTGGTCACCTGGCGCCAGGGCCCGGACGCGCTGCCGGACCTGCCGTCGTGGAGCTCGCCGGGCAAGGTGTGGGCGCCGGAGGCGATCCAGCACTCCGAGGGGCGCTACCTGCTCTACTACACGACCCGGGCACCGGACCCGGAGATCCAGTGCGTCGGGGTGGCGGTCGCGGAGCGGGCGGGTGGGCCGTACGTGGACGAGCGTCCCGGGCCGCTGGTGTGCGAGGAGGACCAGGGCGGGTCGATCGACGCGCACCCCTTCACCACCGCCGACGGGACGCGGTACCTGTACTGGAAGAACGACGGCAACGCGGTCGGGGTGGACACCTGGATCTCGGTGCAGCAGCTCGACGAGTCCGGCACCGAGCTGGTGGGGGAGCCGCGCCGGCTGTTCAAGCAGGACCTGCCGTGGGAGGGGACGCTGGTCGAGGGGCCGTTCCTGTGGGAGCACGAGGGTCGCTTCCACATGTTCTACTCGGCCAACTCCTACGCCTCGCCCGACTACGCCGTCGGCCACGCGGTCGCCGACGACCCGCTGGGCCCCTTCACCAAGACGCCGGAGCCGATCATGGTCGGCAACGACGTGGCGGCCGGACCGGGCCACTGCGCCCTGTTCGAGAAGGACGGCCGGGTGTGGATGGTCTACCACGCCTGGTACCCCGGCGAGGTCGGCCCGGACTACCCGGGGCGCACGATGTGGCTGAGCGAGGTGACCTTCGACGGCGACACGGTGTCGGTGGTGCCGCCGACGGTGGACTACCCCGAGCGGCCCTGAGGAGCTCCGCGTGAGCGAGCAGGACGGCATCGGCCTGCGGGGGCGGCGGCTGCGGAGCGCGAGGTTGTGACGTGAGACTGGACGTGTGACGGAGGTACCGGCCTGGCGACGTGCGCTCGCCCACGTCGAGGAGCGCTCGAGCGGCCCCGCTCTCGACCGGTCGCTGCGGGTGACGGTGCACTTCCACCCCGACCGGCTGGTCGCCGGGCTGCCGCTGCTCGCGGTGCTGGCCCGGACGGGACGTTACCGCTCGCAGTTCGAGACGGGGACGAGCAACGGTGGTCTCACCGCGCACCCGGGCGGGGACCGCTGGCGGTGGGAGCAGCGGATGTTCGGCCACGCCTACGACGACGCCGCGCCGTCGGAGCGTCCGGTGTACGGCTCGCTCGACCACCGTCGCCGGGACGTGGGCGGGTCGGTCCGGTTCGGCTCGGCGCACCTGGTGCTCGCCGAGGCCGTGCTGGACCGCACGACGTTCTGCTGGCCGGACAGCACCTTCGAGCCGGTCGACTTCGGCACCGCGCGCCGGATGCGCCTGTCCGAGCTGGCCGACGCCGCCGACGTGGACCGGCTCGACGACTACGTCGAGGCCCACGTGCACGGGCAGCTGCTTCTCGACCGCGACGTCGAGGCCGTGGTGCTCGACCCGTCCTACCGCGGCACCGAGGTGGAGGCCGCTGCGACGGGGCTGCCGGTGCCGGTCCGCTGGCACTCCGGGCTGCGGCTCTCCGTCGACGAGCTGACCCGGCGCGCGGACTACCGGGGGAGCGAGGTGGTCCGGGTGGGTCGCGAGGTGGCCGAGGACGGCTGGCTGGACGCCCGGCTGGTCGGGCGGGCCGCTGCGCGCGGGCGGCACGACCCCCAGCTGCTCAAGCGTCTGTGGCACTGCGTCGCCCGCTTCGGGGGCCCGGCTGGCTGATCGGCCGTCGTGGTCCGCGGCCAGGAAGCAGGGGGGCCGCCGCGGGGATGTCGTGGCGCCGGAGGGCTGTCAGTGTCCGTTGGCAGGCTGCACCGCATGGGACCGGCGGTGCGGGACGACGAGCGCGCCACCCTCCTGCGTGCGCCGCGGCCGCGGGTGCGGCACTGCTGGGTGCAGCACGCCGGTGGGGAGTGGCCCGGTGTGGTCGTGCAGTGGCGCCACGAGGGTGGGCAGTGGTCGGCCCTGGTCTCCTGGGTCGAGGACGCGGAGTCGCTGCGGGTGGAGTGGTTGCCGGCGCAGCGTCTGCGTCGCGCATAGGCCGTAGCGTGTCGGCTGTCACCCGCCGCCCACCGGCCTAGGGCTCTTCGGGGCCGGCCCGCCGGTGGGCAGGCCGACGGCCCGTCGAACGGGCTCTCAAGGAGGTTCGACGGGTCGGGGCGGTGGCGCTCAGGACGTGGGTTCGGGTGGGCGGATCAGAACGGCGGTGGGGCCTCGGACCGTCCGCGGGAGGAGGTGACAGAGGCGAGGTCACGTCTCGGACGCCGAGGTCGGCTGCGCGGGCTGATCCTGCTGACCGCGGGCGGTCCGTTCGCGGCCCGACCGGGCCCGTCCAGGCTCCGTCCGGGTGGTGGCGGGTCCAGTGCGGTGGTGCCGCCGTCGGGGGTGCGGGCGTACCGCCACCCGTGCGGGCTGGTCCACAGGTAGGTCCGGGTGCCGGTGACGCGGTAGCGCCAGCCGGCGAAGGTCTTCAGCCGGTGGTGCGTGCGGCACAGCGGGGCCAGGTTGTCGGTGGAGGTCGGTCCGCCGGCGGCGAAGGCGACGATGTGGTCGGTGTCGCAGGACCAACCGCGCTCCTCGTCCTCCTCATCGCGACGACGACCGCCCTGGTAGGGGTGCGCCGGCCGCGAGCACCAGGGGAACACGCAGGTGCGGTCGCGCAGCGCCACCGCCTCGCGCATCCACGCCGGGATCCGGTAGCCCTCGACTGCCTCGTCGGTGGTGAGATCGATGACCGGCTTCACGGTCACCCGAGCATCGGGGCGTCCGCACCAGTCGCGGACCTGGCCGGCGGTGACCGGCGTCCCGGTGTTCTCCACCCTTCCCCACCCGTCGTGTCGGCGTCCGAGCGCGACGGCGGACAGGTGCACGCACAGCACCACGCGCTCGGCGGCCCGGCCGACCGTTGCGCCGCCTCCGGGCTGGTCGGCCTCGGTGGTGAGGAGGTCCAGTGCGGGCTGGCGGCGGGCCAGGTCGCCGACTGCCCTCGCCCGGCGGGCGTCGAGTGAGTCGGTGCTGCCGAGCAGGCCCAGGGCGTGCGCGCCCTCGGCCACGGCGGCGTCCAGGGCCAGCGCGTCGGGCAGGTCGAGCCGTCCGAACACGTCCGACAGCCCGTGCCGCTCACCGGTGGCGTCGTGCTCGACCTGGAAGCACCGCCGGTCGGCGGCGTCCAGACGCCGACGCTCAGCCTCCTCCGGCATGTGGCGCAGCACCGCCGCGCTCACCAGCCGCTCGAGCTGCGCGTGCCCGATCCGCCCGGCCACGCCGGCGACCTGGGCGTCGACGAAGGCGGCGGCGTCGCGGCTGAGCGCCAGGGTGCGCTCGGCGACCTGCCGTGCCTGCCACGCGGCGACCCGGCCCTCGTGCACCAACGACCAGAGTCGGGGCAACCGGTGCCGCAGCTCCAGGGCGTGCCCGATCAGCCGCTCACCGGCCGTGGTCGACATCCCGAGCGCGGCGCCGAGCTCGGCCACGCAGTCGAGCGCCACCCCCGGGACGCCGTCACCGCCCAGACACTTGCCGCTGTCCTTCCCGCGCTCGGTGTAGGTGGCCGCCAGGGACGGCTCCGGTGCCGGGTGCAGGTCGGCCCAGCGCGCCGCCTGCTGCAGCAGCGCGGCGCTGGCTGCGAGCTCGACCTGGCGCAGCTCGTGCACCTGCGCCAGCACCGCCCGGGCGTCGGGTCCGTCGTCGTCCATGGCCCCAACGCTACGGCGGGGGACTGACGGTTTTCGATCGTGCGAGCGAATCTGTGGACGACGAGTGATCCGCGGTGGATCGCCCTTCGACAGGCTCAGGGCGTTGGGGTTGCGTCAGCGGTTCCGTGCTGATTGAGCACCCGGAAGCGGAGCATCGTCACCGGGCCTGACTGGCGGTTCTCGTACGGCTCGAGCTCGACCGGGCCGAGGCCCGGTGCCGAGAACCGCACGCCGTCGCCGAGGACCACCGGGATGACGTAGACCAGCACCTCGTCCACCAGACCCCGCTGCAGGCACTGCGTCGCGAGGTCGGCCCCGAGGACCTCGACGTTCTTCCCGCCCGCGGCGGCCCGTGCCGTGGCGATGGCCTCGGGCAGGTCGCAGCTGAGGAACGTCACCCCCTGGTCGTCGGCCGGCGGGTGGTGGGTCAGGACGAACACCGGTCCGCCGTCGTACTCGGTGTCCTCGACCGCCATCCGCCGGGACACGTCGTGCGTGCGGCGACCGACCAGCATCGCGCCGGTCTCGGCCATCACCTCGGGGAACCGGTCGTCCCGCACGTAGCGGATCGCCCACGCCATGTCGTCGTCCGGTCCGGCGATGAAGCCGTCCACCGACACCGACCGGTTGACGACGACCTTGCCTCCACCGGCTGCCCCGCCGGCGACCCCATCTGCTGCCACATCGGTCATGCCGGGTCCGACCCGGCGCGCGGGCCGAACTCATCGCGGCCGCGGTCAGGGGGCGGTGAGGACCTCAGCGCCGGTCTCGGTGACGACGATGCTCTGCTCGAACTGGGCGCAGCGGCTGCCGTCGGCGGTGAGGACGGTCCAGTCGTCGTCCCACATCACCCACTCGTGGGTGCCGAGGGTGATCATCGGCTCGATGGTGAACGTCATCCCGGGCCGCATCACGGTGTCGTAGCGCGGCTCGTCGTAGTGGGGGATGACCAGCCCGGAGTGGAAGGCGGTGTGCACCCCGTGCCCGGTGTAGTCGCGCACCACGCCGTAGCCGAACCGCTTGGCGTAGGACTCGATCACCCGGCCGATGACGTTGACCTGGCGACCGGGCCGGACCGCCTTGATCGCCCGGTTCATCGCCTCCTCGGTGCGCTCGGTGAGCAGCCGCGAGTCCTCGTCGACGTCACCGCAGAAGAAGGTGGCGCAGTTGTCGCCGTGCACGCCGTCGACGTAGGCGGTCAGGTCGATCTTGACGATGTCGCCGTCCTCGAGCGGGCGGGCGTCGGGGATGCCGTGGCAGATCACCTCGTTGACCGAGGTGCACAGCGACTTCGGGAAGCCCCGGTAGCCCAGCGTCGAGGGGTAGGCGTGGTGGTCGAGCAGGTACTCGTGCCCGACCCGGTCGATCTCGTCGGTCGTCACCCCCGGCGCGATCACGGCCGCCGCGGCGTGCATCGCCTCGTGCGCGATCCGGCCCGCCACCCGCATCTTCTCGATGGTCTCCGCGCTCTGCACGTGGCTGCCGGTGTAGGGCTCCGGCGCCTCGCGTCCCACGTAGGCCGGCCGCGGGATCGAGCGGGGGACGCTGCGCACGGGCGAGACCGGGTAGGGCACGATGGCTGGCACGGGGGCGATGATAGCTGCGGCCCCCGGTGCGGCCCGGCGCTCGCGACGACAGGAGGACGCAGATGGCAGCCGAGTACTACTGGTGCCTGGAGCACAAGACCGTCGAGACCCGCGAGGGGTGCAAGGCGCTCAACCGGCTCGGTCCCTACCCGAGTCGGGAGGAGGCCGCGCAGGCGATGGAGAAGGTCGCCCAGCGCAACGAGCAGTGGGACGCCGAGGACGAGCGCTGGGACTGACCGCTCACCCGACGCGCAGCGACTCCCGGGCCGCGTCGATCAGCGCGATCCGCTCCGTGTCGCCGATCGGGGCGCAGGAGGTGTAGAACGACAGCGACTCCCCGTCGCCGTCGTCGACCACGATGACGTCGCTGACGTCGCCCTCCACCTGCTCACCCGACACCCGGATCTCCGCGCGGATCCACCAGCCCGGGCGTCCGTCGACGGTGATCGCCTCGTTGCGCAGCTCGGTGATGCCGGTGAGGTTGCGGTAGAACGCCGACGTCGTGGTGCAGGCGAGGAAGTCCGCGGCGGCGCTCTCCGGCGTCTCGAAGCCGTCGGCGATCGCCAGCGCGCCGACCACGGTCGAGGCGATCCAGCTGTCGACGACGTGGTCGACCTGACCGGCGGCGTCGTAGGTCCAGCTGTAGCCGTAGGCGCTGTAGTCGTCCCACCCCGGCACCGGCTCGTAGGCCAACCCGCCACCGTGCACCAGCCCGTCTTCGGGGTGCTCCTGCCGGGTGCCGGGGTCGCCGAGCGGGCAGTCCTCCAGCGGCGCGGCCGTCGCGCTGCCCGACGGCGTCGGGGTGGGGGTCGGCGACGGGCTCTGGCTTGGCGTCGGCGTGGGCGTGGGCCGGCTGGTCTCGTCCCAGGCCGAGACCGTGGGGGAGGGTGCGGGGTCAGGGGTGGCGACGTCGTCGCGGCCGAAGAGCCTCGGCACGAGCAGTACCCCGAGCACCACGGCGAGGACGACCACGCCGACCACCAGGGCCACCGCCACCGCCGCGCCACCACCACGCCCGCGGCCCCCACCGGGACCCGCCGGTCCACCGCCACGCCCGCCGGGACCGTGCCCAGCCGGACCGGGCGCACCAGCGCCCACTCCGCCCGGCGTCGTCTGGGCGGTCCACGACGACCCGTCCCACCACCGGTGGCCCCCGCCGCCGGCGGGGTCGGGGTACCAGCCCGGCGCACTCACGCGTCGGCGACGTCGCTGATCGGGGTGGGCGAGTCGGGACGGGTCTCCCGCCAGCCGTTGGTGATCGGCAGCCGCCGGTCACGCCCGAACGCCTTGAAGCTGATCTTGGTGCCCGGCGGGTACTGGCGGCGCTTGTACTCGGCGCGGTCGACCATCTGCACCACCCGCTGCACCAGCTCGGCGTCGAAGCCGGCCGCCACCATCTCGGCCATTCCGGTGTCGGTGCCGACGTAGGCCTCCAGCACCTCGTCCAGCAGCGGGTAGGGCGGCAACGAGTCGCTGTCGCGCTGGCCGGGCCGCAGCTCCGCGCTCGGCTCCTTGGTGATCGTGCCCTCGGGGATCGGTGGGGTCTCCCCACGCCGCTCAGCCTCGGCGTTGCGCCACCGGGCCAGCTCCCACACCTGGGTCTTGTAGACGTCCTTGATCGGGGCGAACCCGCCGACCGCGTCGCCGTAGATGGTGGAGTAGCCCACCGCCAGCTCGGTCTTGTTGCCGCAGGCCAGCACGATCGAGGGCCCGTGCTGGTTCGACTGCGCCATCCAGATCACCGCCCGGATCCGGGCCTGCAGGTTCTCCGCGGCGACCCCGTCCAGCTCGAGCGCGTCCTCGAAGGCGTCCACCATCGGCGCGATCTCGGTGGTGGTGAAGTTCAGCCCGGTCCGCCGGGCCAGCTCGGCGGCGTCGCTGCGCGAGTGCTCGCTCGACCAGCGGCTCGGGTTGGAGATGCCGTACACGTTCTCCGCGCCCAGCGCGTCGCAGGCGATGCTGGCCACCAGCGTCGAGTCGATCCCGCCCGACAGCCCCAGCCACACCTTCTCGATGCCGTTCTTGGCGCAGTAGTCGCGCAGCCCCAGCACCAGGGCGTGGTGGATCTCGGCCAACGGGTCGAGCCGGTCGAAGTGCTGCGGTTCGACCGGGGTGGACGTGGGCTCGCGCGCCTCGCTGACCGGGCCCAGGTCGAGGTGGCGGCGGATGCTCATCCCGCTCGCCCCGGTCTCGGCGCGTTCCTCGGTGGCGGTGGCCGCTGGCAGCTGCAGGTCGACGACCACCAGCGTCTCCACGAACTGCGGGCCGCGGGTCAGCACGTCGCCGTCGGCGCCGACCACCATGGTGTCGCCGTCGAAGACCAGCTCGTCCTGCCCGCCGACGAGGTTGACGTAGGCCAGCGCGCAGCCGGCCTCGCGGGCTCGGCGCTGCACCAGCTCGAGCCGGGTGTCGTCCTTGGCGGCCTCGTAGGGGGAGGCGTTGATCACCGCGAGCAGCCCGGCGCCGGCCTCGGCGGTGGCCTGCACCGGCCCGCCGTCCTGCCACAGGTCCTCGCAGATCGCCACCGCGACGTCCACCCCCCGCACCCGCACCACCTGCAGCTCGGTGCCGGGACGGAAGTAGCGGAACTCGTCGAAGACGCCGTAGTTGGGCAGGTGGTGCTTGGCGTAGCCGGCGACCACCCGGCCGTCGTGCAGCACCGCGGCCCGGTTCTCCGGACGCCCGTCGTCGGCCCGGTCGAGGTAGCCGAGCACCACCACCAGCTCGCCCAGCCCCGCCTCGGCCAGCGTGGTGGCCAGCGTCCGAGCGGCCTGCACGCTCGCCTCCACGAAGCTGGTCCGCAGCGCGAGGTCCTCCACCGGGTAGCCGGTCAGCGCCATCTCGGGCAGCAGCACCAGGTCGGCGCCGGCCTCGGCGGCCTGCCGGCACCAGTCGACCACCGCCTCGGCGTTGCGGGCGATGGCTCCCACGCCGGCGTTCATCTGGACCAGGGCGACTCTGAGCTCGGGCACGCGGTCAGCGTAGCGATCCGTGGGCCGGCTCCCGGGAGCGCCGGGCCACCGCGCGGGCTCCGGCGAGGGAGGTTCGTCACGGTTCGCGGCGTCGGGCAAGATGTCGCCCATGGACAAGCAGATGGAGTTCGTGTTGCGCACGATCGAGGAGCGCGACGTCCGCTTCGTCCGTCTCTGGTTCACCGACGTGCTCGGTTTCCTCAAGTCGGTGGCGATCGCGCCGGCCGAGCTCGAGGGCGCCTTCAACGAGGGGATCGGCTTCGACGGGTCCGCGATCGAGGGGTTCGCGCGGATCCAGGAGGCCGACATGGTGGCCCACCCCGACCCGTCCACCTTCCAGCTGCTGCCCTGGCGCGACCAGGTGCAGGGGACGGCCCGGATGTTCTGCGACATCCGGCTGCCCGACGGCTCGCCCTCCTACGCCGACCCCCGGTTCGTGCTCAAGCGGGCGCTGGACAAGGCCGCCGACCAGGGCTTCACCTTCTACACCCACCCCGAGATCGAGTTCTTCCTGCTCGAGAACACCATCGTCCCCGGCCAGCCGCCCACCCCGGTCGACTCCTCGGGCTACTTCGACCACACCCCGCACGGCACCAGCAGCGACTTCCGCCGCCGGGCGATCACCATGCTGGAGCAGATGGGCATCTCGGTGGAGTTCTCCCACCACGAGCACGCCCCGGGCCAGCAGGAGATCGACCTGCGCTACGCCGACGCGCTGACCATGGCCGACAACATCATGACCTTCCGGGTGGTGATCAAGGAGGTCGCGATGGCCGAGGGCATGCGGGCCTCCTTCATGCCCAAGCCGTTCACCGAGCACGCCGGCTCGGGCATGCACACCCACGTCTCGCTGTTCGAGGGCGACAGCAACGCCTTCTACGACGCCTCCGACGAGTACCACCTCTCGACCACCGCCCGGCAGTTCATCGCCGGCGTGCTGCACCACGGTGCGGAGATCAGCGCGGTGACCAACCAGTGGGTGAACTCCTACAAGCGGCTGGCCGGCGGGGGAGAGGCCCCCACCCACATCAGCTGGGGCCGCAACAACCGCTCCGCCCTGGTGCGGGTGCCGATGTACAAGCCGTCGAAGAGCTCCTCGGCCCGGGTGGAGATCCGCTCGATCGACTCCGCCGCCAACCCCTACCTGGCCTACGCGGTGGTGCTGAGCGCCGGCCTGGCCGGTATCCAGCAGCAGATGGAGCTGCCGGAGGAGACGGCCGAGGACGTCTGGTCGATGACCGAGCGGGAGCGGCGCGCGCTGGGCATCGGCTCGCTGCCGCGCAACCTCGACGAGGCGGTGCGGATCATGGAGGGCTCGGAGCTGGTCGCCGAGACCCTCGGCGAGCACGTCTTCGACTACTTCCTGCGCAACAAGCGCACCGAGTTCGAGTCCTACCGGTCCCAGGTGACGCCGTGGGAGCTCAACAGCCTGCTGCCGGTGCTCTGAGCCGTGTGCGGATCGCCGGTCTGCGGTTCCCGCTGCGGCTGGTCCGCGACGGGCTGGAGCTGACGCTCACCTCCCGCGAGGCGCTCGAGCTCGAGGTCGACGCCCTCGGCGACTGGACGCACGACTACCGCTGCACCGACGCCGACGGCACCCGGCTGCGGCTGGTGGTGTGGCAGCACACCTGGCTCTTCGCCGTCCCCGTCGACCGCGGCTGGCACCCGGGTCGGCTCACCGTCGTGGCAGGCGCGACCGAGCACGGCCAGGTGCTGGCCGAGCGCTCCGACGGGCGGCTGCACCGGCTGGTCGAGCTGGAGCCCAACGGCCACCACACCCCGCTGCCGAACTGGCCGCAGCCGCTGCCGGTCGACGCCGGTCTGGGGCTGCAGCCGTCCTCGGTGGCGCCGCGGGCCTTCGACCGGTTCTGGACGCTGTGCACCCAGGCCCGCCCGCACCGCCGCTACCGCACCGGCTGGTGGGGACGGCTGGGTCTCGGCGACCGCGCCGGGTAGCTTGAGGACCTCACCGGTCGACGGGCGCGGCGTGGTCGAGGGTGTAGGCCGCGAGCAGCGCGCGGACGTCCTCGTCGCACCCGCCCTCGGAGGCGGCGGCCCGGGCGGTGCCGGCCAGCCAGTCCGCGACCTGCACCCGCGGGTCGAGGCGGGAGTCCACCCCGGCCCGGATCGTCAGCCGCAGCCCGGGACGGCACCGGCGCACCCGGGCCTCGAGGGCCCGGATCCTCGCTCCGTTGAGGGTGGACTGCTCGTCGTGCAGCACGACCAGCTCCTCGACGTCGTCGGCCCAGTGCTCGACGGCGCAGGTCACCGCGGGCAGCACCGGGGCCAGCAGCGGGACGCCGGCCGGGTCCGCCGCGGCGGCCGCCCGCATCGCCACCGCCCGGTCGCGGCCGCCGGCCAGCGGGGCGAGCCGCTCCGCCAGCCACCCGCCGCGCGCCGTGCCGCACAGGTCGTCCAGGTCGGCGACGAAGCGGTCGACCGCGTCCGGCGGCACCCAGCGGCTCGTGGTCCACAGCAGGTCCCCGGCGGCGGAGAGGAACCGTCGCCAGCGGGCCGGCCCGACCGTGACCGGCCCGAGACGGTGCAGCTCGAGCGCCAGCGGGTGCCAGCGGCCGTCGCGGGTCGGGCACGCGAGGCCGTCGGGCGGCTCCGCACCGGCCAGCAGCTGCAGCAGCCGCGTCAGCACGAACACCCGGGTGTCGGTGAGGTGGACCGCGCCGTGACCGGGCAGCCCCGAGCCGGCGCCGAGCAGCCACCGCAGGGTGTCCCGCCGCCCGGGGTGGCGCAGCCGCGACGCCTTCAGCTCACCGCCGCCCCACCCGAGCCGCCGGCGCACCTCGCCGACCAGGGCGTCGGCGGCGGCCGGGTCGAGGGTGACGCTGGCGTGGGCGAAGATCGGCTCGCCCCGGGCCAGGTTGCCGCCGCTGAACCCGGACTCGTCGCAGGCGACCACCCGGGACGGCGGCGGGCTCACTGCCCGACCCGCCCGTCGACGCGTTCGCGCAGCAGGTCGGCGTGGCCCATGTGCCGGGCGTACTCCTCGATGACGTGGACCAGCACCTCGCGGAGCACGTCGCCGTGCGCGCCGCGCCGACCGAGGCCGTCCGTCCCGGCGACGAGGCGCTCGGCGAAGGCGACCTCGGCCCGCCACGTCCGCCAGGCCTCGGCGACCACGTCGGCCCGGGGCACCGCGCCGGCGAAGTCGCCGTCGGGGGCGTCCCCGGTGCGGTCGAGCAGGGGGACGTCCTCACCGGCCGTACGGCGGCGGAACCCGATGCGCTCCACCCCGGCGAGGTGGCGCACCAGGCCGAGCAGGAACAGGTCCGAGGGCGGGACCGACCGCGTGGCCAGCTGGGCGGCGTCCAGCCCGGAGCACTTGAGCTCGAGGGTGGGCCGGTAGCTCCGCAGGTAGCTGGTGAGCACCGTGCGCTCGGTGTCGGAGCCGAGCTCCTGCGCGCGGGGGTCGGCCTCGGGTGGGACGAACATGTCCTCCCAGCCGAAGCGGCGGGGAGGGAGATCGGGTGGTGACGTGGGCATGGCGATCCTCTCGGCGTGGTCCTGCTGGGCTGCCCTGACACGGATCGCAGCTCCGACGGTCACTCCACCGGGTGTGCGTCGGCGAGCCTACGCCGCCCGCGCCGCCGCCTCCACGGAATTGCGCGGGTGCGCCCACGGCTCAGAGCAGCGGCAGCCAGCCCGAGAGGTCGGCCCGGTGCCCACTGGCGCCGACCTGCCCGCCGGCGCGCGCCTCGGCCCAGCCCAGCCGTCCGGACGCCAGCCGCAGGAACACCGCCGGCGTGGTCTCGACGACGTTGGGCGGGGTGCCGCGGGTGTGGGTGAGGGCGGTGCCCTCCACCCCGCACTGCACGGCACCGTGCGGCGGCACCCGGACCTCGACCGTCTGCCCCGGGTGCGCCTCGGCCAGCCAGCGCAGCAGGTGGCGGACGGCCGTCGCCTCCAGCGCCCGCACCACCGGTGGGGCGCCGGGGACGGAGCGGACGAGGTCGTCGCCGTGCACGGCCAGGTCGACCGCCCGGACCGCCACCCACTCCGCCGCCGTCAGCGCACCCGTCCCGGCCGGCACCACCGCGGCGGCTCGCGCCGGGTCGGTGGCCGCGACCAGCTCGGCCGCCGCCGCCAGGGCGCCGGCGACGTCGTCGCCGAGCTCGGCGGTGTGCTCGCGGGTGCGCCGGTCGACGGCCTGGGCGATCCCGGCGTGGCGGGCCAGCACGTCCAGCGCCGGCTCGGCGGGGGCGTCGGCCGGGGTGCCGAGGTGGGTGACGAGGCCGCGGGCCAGCAGGTCGGTGTGGGCGAGCAGGTCGGCGACCCGCCAGCCGGGCAGCACGCTCGGGACGGAGAGGTCCTGGTCGGGCACCCAGGCCGCCCAGCGCCGCAGCTGCTCGGCCACGGCCCTCAGGTCGCTGGTCAGTCGGGCACCGGCGCGGGCGGGAGGCACCCGCCGGATGGTACGCGACGGAGCGCGCCCGGGCCCGTCGGGCACTACCGTGGTCCCGGCGGGCAGGGCGGGCAGGGCGGGCGAGGAGGGGCCGGGGTGGCCGAGGACGGGCAGCAGGGACGGCGTCCCACCCTCTCCGACGTGGCCCGGCACGCCGGCGTCGGCCGGGGTACGGCGGGGCGGGCGCTGTCCGGCTCCGGACCGGTGAGCCCGCGGGTCCGCCAGGCGGTGCTCCGCTCGGCCGAGGAGCTCGGCTACCGCCCGCACCCGGCGGCCCGTCAGCTCCGGCGGCGGCGGGCGGACTCGGTCGCGCTGGTCGTCCCCGAGACCGAGGACGTCGTCTTCACCGACTCCTTCTTCCCCGAGGTGCTGCGAGCGGTCAGCACCGAGCTGGCGACCGCCGGGCTGCAGCTGGTGCTCTCCATCCCGCACGGCGACGCCCAGCGCGAGCAGCTGTGCCGCTTCGCCGCCGACCGCCACGTCGACGGGCTGCTGCTCATCTCGGCCCACGCCCGCGACCCGCTGCCCGGCGCGCTGCTGGCCGCCGGCGTCCCGCTGGTGACGGCCGGGCGGTCGCCGCTGAGCGGGATGAGCTGGGTGGACGTGGACAACGCCGGCGGGGCGCGCACGGCGGTGGAGCACCTGCTCGGGCGCGGGTGCCGGCGGGTCGTCACCATCGCCGGGCCGCAGGACATGAGCGCCGGGGCCGACCGGCTGGCCGGCTGGCGGGAGGCGCTGCTGTCAGCCGGGCACGAGCCGGTCACCGCGATGGCGGCCGCCGGCGACTTCACCAAGACCCACGGCGAGCAGGCGATGCACAGGCTGCTGGCGCGCTGGCCCGACCTCGACGGCGTGTTCTGCGCCTCCGACCTCCTCGCCGCCGGGGCGCTGGAGACGCTACGGGCCGCCGGGCGGCGGGTGCCCGACGACGTGGCGGTGGTCGGCTTCGACGACCGGCCGCTGGCCCAGCACCTGACCCCGCCGCTGACGACCGTCCGCCAGCCGGTCGGCGAGATCGGGCGCCAGATGACGAGGACCCTGCTCGGCCTGATCGACGCCCCCGGTCCGGCGGAGGCGACCTCGGTGGTGCTGCCCACCCACCTGGTCCGGCGGGGATCGGGCTAGCGGCCCTTGACAGCGACCGACCCCGCGGGGTGGGATCGATCCCACCACGGATCACCCCCTCGGAGGTCGACGATGACTCACCGTGCTCGACGCAGCTGGCCTGCGCTCCTGTGCTCGACCGCGGTCGTGCTGGCCACCGGGCTGGCGGCCCCGCCGCCCGCGGCCGCCGAGGAGCCGGTGGAGCAGATCCGCAACGGCGGCTTCGACGACGGCCTGGCCGGCTGGAACGCCTACCCCAACCCGTCGGTGGTCGACGGGCGCGGCTGCGTCGACGTGCCGGCCGGCAGCGGGCCCTACAGCGCGGCACTGCAGCAGCCGGTGCCGCTGCTCGCCGGCGAGACCTACCGGCTCGAGGCGTCAGTGCTCAGCGTGCCGGCCACCCAGGGCAACGTCCGCGTCGTCGTGCAGGCCGGGCCGGACCTCAACTACCGGGAGTTCCTGCCGACCAAGAAGGTGCCGTTGACCCCGGAGCCGCAGACCCACGCCTGGACCTTCACCCCCGATACCGACTACGCCGAGGCCCAGGTCACCTTCCAGCAGGACATCACCAACGTCGAGGCCTACCGCCTCTGCGTGGACGACGTCTCGCTCACCGGCGGGGCGGCGCCGGAGCCCTACGAGCCCGACACCGGTCCTGCCGTCCGGGTCAACCAGGTCGGCTACCTGCCCGAGGGGCCGAAGCGGGCGACGGTCGTCTCCGCGGAGGACCGGCCGCAGCGCTGGGAGCTGCGCCAGGACGGGGTGGTGGTGCGCCGCGGGACGACCGTGCCGGCCGGTCTCGACCCCAGCGCCGGCGTCGAGGTGCACACGGTCGACTTCAGCGCCGTCCGCCGTACCGGCGACGGCTTCACCCTGCGGGTGGGGGAGGAGGAGAGCCACCCCTTCTCCATCCGGGCCGACCTGTGGGACCCGCTCCGCGTCGACGCCAAGACGTTCTTCTACACCAACCGCAGCGGGATCGAGATCTCCGACGCCATCGCCCCGGGCTACGGCCGGGCGGCCGGGCACGTCGGGGTGGCACCCAACCAGGGCGACACCGCGGTGCCCTGCCAGGACCCGGGGGACCCGTCCCAGCTGCTCTACGACGAGCCCTGGACGTGCGAGGGCACCCGTGACGTGACCGGCGGGTGGTATGACGCCGGCGACCACGGCAAGTACATGGTCCCGGCAGGGATCTCGGTGGGCACCATGCTGATGGAGCACGAGCGCACGCTGACCGCCGACGTCGTCGACGAGGACGCCCTCGGCGACGGCGCGCTGCGGGTGCCCGAGACCGGCAACGGCGTACCCGACATCCTCGACGAGGCCCGCTGGAAGCTCGAGTGGATGCTGAGGATGCAGGTGCCCCAGGGTCAGCAGTACGCCGGGATGACCAACCACAAGGTGGCCGACGTCGACTGGACCGGGCTGCCGCTCGACCCGGCCGCCGACCCCCAGCGCCGGGTGCTCTACCGCCCCTCGACCACCGGCACCCTCAACCTCGCCGCGGTCGCCGCCCAGGGCTCGCGGCTGTGGGCGCCCTACGACGAGGCCTTCGCCGAGGAGCTGCTCGAGGCGGCCCGGACGGCCTACGCCGCCGCCCAGGCCCACCCCGACCTGCTGGTGCCGCCGCCGGACGCCGCCGTCGACCCCAACCCCGGCAGCGGACCCTACGACGACGCCGACCCCTCCGACGAGTTCTACTGGGCGGCCGCCCAGCTGTACCTGACCACCGGGGAGCGGGGCTACGAGACCGACCTGACCGCCTCGCCGCACCACCGCCGCGACTCGTTCACCGCCGACGGCGCCAGCTGGGGGGAGGTGGCCAGCCTCGGCAAGCTCTCGCTGGCCACGGTGCCCAACGAGCTGCGCTCGCGGCGCACGCTGCAGGCGTCCGTGCTGCGCGGGGCCGACCGCTACCTGGCCATCCAGGACGGCGAGCCGTTCGGCCACCCCTACGCCCCGACGGGCGGCAACTACGCGTGGGGCTCCAACGGGCAGGTGCTCAACATCCTGATGGTGCTGGGCTACGCCTACGACCTGCGCGGGGACCAGAGGTACGCCGACGGGTTCCTCGAGGGCATGGACTACCTGTTCGGGCGCAACGCGCTCAACCAGTCCTACGTGACCGGCTACGGCGAGGTGGCCTCGAAGAACATGCACAGCCGGATGTATGCGAACCAGCTCGATCCGTCCTCGCCGAACCCGCCGCCCGGCACGGTGGCGGGCGGGGCGAACGCGACGACGTCCACCTCGGGCGACCCGGTGACCTCGGCCCTGTTCCCCGGGGGCTGCGCGCCGCAGACCTGCTACGTCGACGACATCGGCTCCTACTCGACCAACGAGCTGACCATCAACTGGCAGGCGCCGATGGGCTGGGTCGCCTCCTTCGCGGCCGACCTCGGGGACGGCAGGCCCTGACCCTACGATCGGGCACATGACCCGGCTCGACACCGGCGTGACCGCGCTGCTCCGCCGTGGCCTGCACGACCTCGACGCCGCCCGCCGCGTGCTGGAGGACTGGCCGGCCGCCGGGGACGTCGTGCTGGACGGGCTGGCCACCCTCCCCGACCCCGACCTCGCGCTGGCCGGGGTGGACCGGCTCTGCCGCGAGGTGGACGGGCTGCTGGAGCGGCTCGCCGCCGAGCCGGTGCTGCGCCGCCAGCTGCTGGCCGTGCTCGGGGCCAGCCAGGCGCTCGGCATGCACCTGCAGCACCACCCCCACCTGGTCGAGGACCTGGCGCACCCGGTCGGGCTGCCCGGCCCGGACGACCTCGGCGTGCTGGCCGAGGCGGTCGCCGACCAGCCGACCCCGGCCGCCGCCGCCGACGCGCTGCGGCTGGCCTACCGTCGGGTGCTGCTGCGGATCGCCGCCGTCGACCTCACCGCGCCCCGGCCGGTCGACCTGGTGCCCGACGTGTCGGAGGTGCTGGCGCGGCTGGCCGAGACCACCCTGCAGGTCGCCCTCGACGTCGCCGCCCGCGAGGTCGAGGGGACCGAGACCGTGCGGCTGGCGGTGGTCGGGCTGGGCAAGTGCGGGGCGGCCGAGCTCAACTACGTCAGCGACGTCGACGTGCTGTTCGTGGCCGAACCGGCCCTCGACGCCGACGGCGAGCCGCTGGTCGGGGTGGACGCGGCGGTGGCCACCGGCACCCGCTGGGCGGCGGCGATGACCCGGATCTGCTCGGCCCACAGCGCCGCCGGCACCATCTGGGAGGTGGACGCGGCGCTGCGTCCGGAGGGCAAGGCCGGTCCGCTGGTGCGCACCCTGGCCAGCATGCGCGGCTACTACGAGCGCTGGGCCAAGCCGTGGGAGTTCCAGGCCATGCTCAAGGCCCGTCCGGTCGCCGGCGACAGCGAGCTCGGCCAGCAGTTCTGCGACCTCGTCGCCCCGCTGGTGTGGCGGGTGGGGGAGACGCCGGGATTCGTGGCGGCCACCCAGGCGATGCGACGGCGGGTGATCGACCTGATCCCGGCCCGGGAGGCCGGCCGGGAGATCAAGCTCGGCGAGGGCGGGCTGCGCGACGTCGAGTTCTCCGTGCAGCTGCTGCAGCTGGTGCACGGCCGCACCGACGAGACGCTGCGGGTGCGCTCCACCCTCGAGGGCCTGGGCCGGCTGGTGGAGGGCGGCTACATCGGACGGGCCGACGGCGACCAGCTCGGCGAGGCCTACCGGTTCGAGCGGCTGCTGGAGCACCGGGTGCAGCTGTTCCGGCTGCGCCGCAGCCACCTGCTCCCCACCGACGAGGCCGAGCTGCGCCGGCTGGCCCGCTCGGTGGGGCTGCGTGACGCCGAGGCCGTCAACGAGGCCTGGCTGACCACCTCGCGGCAGGTGCAGGTGCTGCACCGCCGGCTGTTCTACTCCCCGCTGCTGGCCGCGGTGGCCTCGATCCCGTCCGAGCAGCTGCGGCTCAGCGCCGAGGGCGCCCGGGACCGGCTCAGCGCGCTCGGCTTCCTGGACGCCGACGGCGCGCTGCGCGACATCGAGCGGCTGAGCCGGGGGATGTCGCGCTCGGCCGACATCCAGCGCCAGCTGCTGCCGGCGATGCTGGGCTGGTTCGCCGAGGCCCCCAACCCCGACGCCGGGCTGCGGGCCTTCGGGCAGGTCTCGGCCGCGCTCGGCTCCACCTCCTGGTACCTGCGGGCGCTGCGGGACGAGGGCGCGATGGCCCAGCGGCTGGCCCGGATCCTGGCCTCCTCGCGCTACGCCACCGCGCTGCTGCGCCGCTCCCCGGAGGCGGTGCAGATGCTGGCCAAGGTCGAGGACCTGGCTCCGCGCAACCACGGCCAGCTGTGCGAGGCCACCCGCAGCTCGGCCCGCCGGCACGACGACCCGGCCAAGGCGGTGGCCGCGGTCCGCTCGGTGCGCCGGCGCGAGCTGTTCCGGATCGCCGCCGCCGACGTGCTCGGGCTGGTCGACGTCGAGCAGGTGGGGCGGGCCGTCACCGACATCAGCACCGCCACCGTCGAGGCCGCCCTGGACGTCGCCCGCCGCGACGCCGGTGCCGAGGCCGTCCCGCTGGCGCTGGTGGCGCTGGGACGCTGGGGCGGGCAGGAGATGTCGTATGCCTCCGACGCCGACGCGATGTTCGTGGTGGGCGACGAGCTGGACGAGCAGCAGCTGGCGGCGGCCCGGACGGCGGTCACCCGGCTGCGGGAGCACCTGGCCCGGCCCGGTCCGGACCCCGCGCTGGTGGTCGACGCCGACCTGCGGCCGGAGGGCAAGGGCGGGCCGATGGTGCGCAGCGTGTCGTCCTACCGCCAGTACTACGAGCGCTGGTCCTCACCGTGGGAGGCCCAGGCGATGATCCGGGCGACCGTCGGCGCCGGGGACGCCGCCCTGGCCGAGCAGGTGCTGGCGGCGGTGGCCCCGCTGCGCTGGCCCGAGGGCGGGCTCGACGCCACCCAGCGGCGGGAGATCCGGCGGCTGAAGGCGCGGATGGAGGCGGAGCGGCTGCCCCGCGGTGCCCGGCCGGAGCGGCACACCAAGCTCGGCCCGGGTGGGCTGAGCGACGTGGAGTGGACGGTGCAGATGCTGCAGCTGGAGCACGCGCACCGGCTGCCGGCGCTGCGGACCACCGAGACCCTGGGAGCGCTGCGGGCCGCGCGGGAGGCCGACCTGCTGGGCGAGGCCGACGCCCGCACGCTGGAGGAGGCGTGGCTGCTGGCCAGCCGGGTCCGCAACACGGTGATGCTGGTGCGCGGACGCGCCTCCGACACCTTCCCCACCGACCCGGTCGAGCTCACCGCCGTGGCCGAGCTGCTCGGCTACGGCCACGGCGGCGGCTCGCACCTGCTGGAGCACTACCGGCGACTGACCCGGCGGTGCCGGGCGGTCGTCGACCGGGTGTTCTGGGGTGAGGGCTGAGGGTCAGCGGCCGCGGCCGAACACCTGGGCGACGTACCAGCGCCCGTCGGTGCCCTTGACCGCGCCCACACCGATCCGGGTGTAGCGGGAGTTGAGGATGTTGGCGCGGTGGCCGCTCGAGCCCATCCACGCCTTCACCACCGACGAGCCGCTGGTGTAGCCGACGGCGACGTTCTCCCCGACCGCCGACAGCCGGCACTCGCTGAGGATCGGCTGCAGCGACTGGTGGTACATCCGCTTCGCCTTGGCCATCGCCGCCGCCTGGCGCTCGGCGTAGCGGTCGACGCAGGAGTTCGACGCCACCTTGCCGAGGCTGCGCTTGGTGCGCTCGGCGTTGGTGTACTTGATGGTGTCGGCCTCGTAGGTGGTGCTGGTGACGGCCTGCGCCGGCGGGGCGAGCAGCGTCAGGGACGCGGCTCCGGCGACGAGCGCGCTGGCCAGCCGGGCGAGGGTCTTGCTCTTCATCTCGGATCCTCTCGGTGTGGGAGTCTGCGTCCCCCGATGTGATCCCCCGATGTCGACCCCAGCGTCCGAGGGACGCCGCGCCGGCGAGCGGATCGTACCCGGACGGCGGCCGCGCTACCAGCCCGCGGTCGCTCCGGCGTCGCCGGGTCGGGGACGGGCGAAGAGCCCGACCGCGTCCCAGGCCACCCAGCCACCCTCGGCCAGCACCAGCTCGACGGTGTTGCTGCCCTGCCGCAGCCGGTCCGCCGGCACCCCGGGCTCGAAGTAGCAGCGCCGCAGCGTCGACCCCGGCACGGTGGCGTCGCCCTCCCGCGATCCGCGGGTCGCGCCGGCGGGCAGCTCGATGCTGGTCAGCCCGGTGCCGTTGAGCAGCACCTGCAGGACGCCGCCGAGCCGGGTGGTGTCGACCAGCCAGATCGCCAGGTCGGAGTCGGTGGGCGCACCGGTCAGCTCGAAGGTCCAGCGGGCGCGGTAGACCTTACGGCCCGCCCAGGCGTCCCCGGGGCCGGGCAGCAGGTAGGGCCAGGCGGTGCCCGGGGTGTCGCGCCCCTGCACGTACTCCACGACCGCGTCGGGGTGCTCGACCGGGATCTGGGCGTAGCCGGCTGGGGCGAAGCGGTGCTCCAGCGTCCGGCCGTCGAACGCGCCGACCACCGCCACCGGGGTGCCGGTGCCGACCACCGACGGGGTGGAGGTCGCGGTGACCGGGCGGCTGGGACGTCCCAGCCGCCCGGCGTCGCTGCGGGCGAGCACCCGGTAGGTCCAGGTCTCACCCAGCGGCTCCAGGCCGTCGTGCTCGAAGTGGGGGTAGACGGTCTTGCCGACGAGGTTGTCCTCGGTGGGCTCGAAGTCGCGCCCGGCGCCTCGGACGGCGTGCACCCGGTAGTGGTCGATCAGCGGCTCGAAGCCGAGCGAGCGCCAGCTGAGGGTGGTGCGGGTGATCGACTGCTCGGTCTGCAGACCGGTGACGACCGCGGGGTTCTGGCTCATCACGTCCTCCTTGTCCCGGCTCAGGCCCGGTCGAGACGGGGTCGGCCGGCGGGGTGGTGAAGCGGGCGACCACCTCACGGGGGGCCGTGTCGTCGGCCTCGACCCACGGCACCACCACGAAGGTCGAGTCCATCTGCTGCGGGGTGAGGGTGACATGCAGATAGCCCCGGCGGCCGTCGTAGAGCTTGACGTAGTCGTGCTGGACCCAGTCCGGGGTGTAGCTGTCGGTCGGGGCGCCGTCGCCGTCGGAGGCGACCGAGGTGCAGATCAGCTCCACCCCGACGTTGCCGGCCGAGGGGTCGTCGACGTCGGCGCGCAGCTCGGAAGCGACGTGCTTGTGGATGTCGCCGGTGAGCACGACGGGGTTGCTGCTGCGGGCCATCGCCTGGAGCAGGCGCTGCCGGGCGGCGGGGTAGCCGTCCCACTGGTCGGTGCGGTCCTCGGTGATCGGGCTGACCACGACGCCGTTGGCCAGCAGGTTCCAGGTCGCGGGGGAGTCGACCAGCCGGTCGGTCACCCAGCGCTCCTGCTCCGCGCCGAGCATGGTGCGGTCGGGGTCGTGCTGCTCCTCGGTGCTGGTGGGCACCGGGTCGCGGAACTGGCGGGTGTCGAGCAGGGAGAAGCGGGCCAGCCGGCCGACGTCCAGACCGGTGGTGACGTCGGCGGACGGCCCTTCGGGCAGGGCGTCGACGTCCAGCGGCAGGTGCTCGTAGAAGGCGCGGTAGCCGACCGCCACCCGGTGGGCGAACAGCTCGTCGGACATCCCGTAGGCCGAGGAGGCCCCGACGTAGTTGTTCTGCACCTCGTGGTCGTCCCAGGTGACGACCGCCGGCACCCGGGCGTGCAGCCGCTGCAGGTGCGGGTCGCTCTTGAACAGCCCGTAGCGCAGCCGGTACTGCTCCAGCGTCTCCACCTCGACCGCCGAGGCCCGGCCGACCGAGGCGCCCTGGCGCCACAGGTTGGCCGAGGTGATCCCGTACTCGTAGATGTAGTCGCCGACGAAGACGGCGAGGTCGAGGTCGGGCTCCTCGGCCAGGTGGCGGTGGGCGGTGAAGTGGCCGTGGTACCAGGCCTGGCAGGAGGTGACGCCGAAGGAGAAGCGTTCGGGGGTGTCACCGGGGGCCGGCAGGGTGCGGAACCGTCCGACCGGGCTGCGGCCGCGGCCGACGCGGAAGCGGTAGAAGTACTCCGTCCCCGGCTCCAGGCCGGTGACGCGGGGGTGCACCGAGTGCGCGAGCTCCGGCTGGGCCAGGGCGTGGCCCTGGGCGACCACGTCACGGAACCGCGCGTCGGTGGCGACGTCCCAGCGCACCGGCACCGGACGCAGCGGCATCCCGCCGTGGCCGTCGGCGGCGGTCGGGTCGGGGGCGAGCCGGGTCCACAGCACCATGCCGTCGGGCCGCGGTGCGCCGCTGGCCACCCCGAGGGCGAACAGCTCGTCGCGGCCGACCGGCTCGGCGCCGGCGGTCTCGGGGGCGCTGATCCCCAGGGCGATGGTGGCGGCGCTGAGGCCACCGGCCTGGAGCAGGCGGCGTCGGCTCAGCCGGGTCGGGGCGGGCTGGGTCATCGGTCTCCTCGGTCGGTGCGGACCCGGAGGACCCTGCTGAGCCGAGGTGAACGGCGGCCCACGGGCAGGTGAGGAGTGGCCGACGCGGGACGGTGGGGAAGATCACCACCGCCCGGGTTGCCCGGTGCCGACCGGTGTGCCACCGTCGACGTGGCCCTGGCAGAGCCGGGCCCCGGACGAGGGAGCTGTACCCGGCGAGCGACAAGACGGCCACGGAGGAGTGGTCGTCATGGCGTGGATCGTGCTGGTGCTGTCGGGGGTGCTGGAGGCCGTCTGGGCCACAGCTCTCGGGAAGTCGGAGGGGTTCACCCGGTTCTGGCCGACCGTCGTCTTCTTCGCGGGGCTGGCCCTCAGCATGGGTGGGCTGGCCTTCGCGATGCGCACGCTGCCCGTGGGCACCAGCTACGCCGTCTGGGTCGGCATCGGTGCCGTGCTCACGGTGACCTACGCGATGGTCACCGGCGCGGAGTCGTTCTCGGTCGTCAAGGCGCTGCTGCTGATGGGTATCGTCGGCTGCGTCATCGGGCTGAAGGTGCTGCACTGACCGGTCTCGGCGGGGCGCGGGTCAGCGGCCCATCGAGCGGAGGAAGGCCTCGATCTCCTCATCGGTGAGCTGCAGCTCCTCCTGCCCGGCCGGGTCGGGTGCTCCCGGCCCGTTCGGGACGGCCGCCGCGGGCGGAGGAGGAGCGGGCGCGGTCGAGGCGCTCAGCGTCGGTGCGTCGAGGCCGACGAGCCGGCCGGTCCGGTCGCGGACGGCCCGGCCCGACGCCTCGGCCCGCCGACCCAGCAGGGCGGCGGCGGCGAGCGGGCGGACGACGTGCAGCAGCTCGAGGACGGTGCCGTCCTCGTCCCGCAGCCGCAGCTCGTGACCGGGCAGGTCGACCCGCTCGAGGGTGCCGGTGAAGCACGCGACGTCCTCGTCGACGCGACGCCGCGGGGTCGTCCAGGTCTCGCGGTGGAGACGGACGGTGCGGAAGCGGGGCACCTGCCGGGCCCCCACCCGGATCTCGACCTCCCGGGCCGAGAGCCGCAGCACCTGGACCAGGTCGGCGACCGCGTCGGCGACGAGGTCGGGTACGCGCTCGGGGCGCTCGTCGGCGGCCAGCCCGTGCAGGACGCGCAGCAGCTCCTCGGCGTACCAGCGGCACTCCTCGCCCTCCAACGGGAGGACGTCCGGTGGCCCGACGGACAGCAGCAAGGTGGTGCCGCCGCCGGTCAGCGCGGCGAGCCGCACCTCGCACAGCTCCTCGACCGAGCGGTGCGAGCGTCCGGGCCGCTCGGTCTCGGCGTGGTGGCGCCCGAGCCGGATGCTCAGCTCGTGCAGGGCGCCGAGCAGCCGCGCGGCGTCGTGGGCGCGCGGCTCGCCGTCGGGCGCGGGCCCGCCGAGCAGTCGCAGCTGGATGTCCATGGCCACCTCCGGTCGTCGGTGCCTTCACCCTGGCACCCGCCACTGACACGACGCCGGGTCCGGCCGGCCGGACCCGGCGGCGGACGCCACCTGGGAGCATGGTCGAGGACGCCCGTCGCCGAGCCGAGGAGCAACCTGTGAGCACCGACCACCTGTGGCAGGACGTCGACCGCCACCTCGTCCGCTACCTGCCGTCGTTCAGCCCGCGGATCATCGAGCGCGCGGCCGGCAGCTACGTCCATGACACCGAGGGCCGGGCGATCCTGGACTTCACCTCCGGGCAGATGAGCGCCGTGCTGGGCCACTCCCACCCCGACGTGGTGGCCGCGGTGACCCGTTCGGTCAGCACGCTGGACCACCTGTTCAGCGGGATGCTGAGCCGTGAGGTGATCACGCTGGCCCGGCGGCTGTCCGACACGCTGCCCGACCCGTTGACGAAGACGATGCTGCTGACCACCGGTGCGGAGGCGAACGAGGCGGCGCTGAAGATGGCCAAGCTCGCCACCGGACGCTACGAGGTCGTCGCCTTCGACCGCTCCTGGCACGGGATGACCGCGGGGGCGGCCGCCGCCACCTTCTCCGCCGGTCGCCGCGGCTACGGACCGACCGCACCGGGCAACCTGACGCTGCCGACCCCCAACGCCTACCGCTCACCCTTCCGTCGCGCCGACGGCAGCCACGACTGGGAGGCCGAGCTGGAGTACGGTTTCGCCGCCGTGGACGCGCAGTCCACCGGCTCCCTGGCCGCCTGCCTGGTGGAGCCGATCCTGTCCTCCGGGGGGATCGTCGAGCTGCCCCCGGGCTACCTCGCCCGGCTCAAGCAGCTGTGCGAGGAGCGGGGGATGCTGCTGGTGCTCGACGAGGCGCAGACCGGTCTCGGCCGCACCGGCCACCTCTACGCCTTCGAGCGTGACGGCGTCACCCCCGACCTGCTCACCCTGTCCAAGACGCTGGGCGCCGGGCTGCCGGTGGCGGCGGTGATCAGCAGCGACGAGGTCGAGCAGCGCTGCGCCGAGCGCGGCTTCCTCTTCTACACCACCCACGTCTCCGATCCGCTGGCCGCGGCGGTGGCGCACGCGGTCCTCGACGTGGTCGAGCGCGACGGCCTGGTCGAGCGGGCGGCGGAGCTCGGCGAGCAGCTGACCGGACGCCTGCTGGCGATGCGGGACGCCTCCGCGGTGGTCGGCGACGTCCGCGGTCGGGGGCTGCTGCAGGGCGTGGAGCTGGTGCAGGACAAGCAGTCCAAGGCTCCCGCCGACGCCCTCGGCGCGGAGGTCACCGCCGCCTGCCTGGAGCGCGGCCTGCACGTCAACATCGTCCAGCTGCCCGGGATGGGCGGCATCTTCCGGATCGCGCCGCCGCTCACCATCAGCGAGGACGAGCTGCACACCGGCCTGGACGTCCTGGAGGAGTCGATCCGGGTCGCGGCCGGCTGAGCCCGGCTCAGCCCAGCGCGTCCTCCAGAGCCACCGTCTGCAGCCCGTGCGCGGCGGCCACCGGGGCGTTGGTCACCGTGCCGGCGGTGGTGTTGAGCCCCTTGGCCAGGGCGGCGTCGTCCCGCAGCGCCTGCCGCCAGCCCTTGTCGGCCAGCGCCACGGTGTAGGGGAGCGTGGCGTTGGTGAGGGCGTAGGTCGAGGTGCGGGGGACCGCCCCGGGCATGTTGGCCACGCAGTAGAAGGTCGAGCCGTGCACCGGGTAGGTCGGGTCGGAGTGGGTGGTGGGGCGGGAGTCCTCGAAGCAGCCGCCCTGGTCGATGGCGATGTCGACCAGCACCGAACCCGGCTTCATCCGCGACACGAGCTCGTTGCTGACCAGCTTGGGCGCGGCCGCGCCGGGGATCAGCACCGCCCCGATCACCAGGTCGGCCTGCACCACCTGCTCCTCCAGGGTGAGCTTCGACGACGCCAGCCCGTGCACCTGGTTGTCGTAGCGCCAGAACGACATCCGCAGCTTGTCCAGGTCGGTGTCGAGCAGCGTGACGTCGGCGCCCATGCCGAGGGCGATGTTGGCCGCGTTCTGCCCCGACACCCCGGCACCGATGATGACCACCTTGGCGTTGGCGACCCCGCCGACGCCGCCCATCAGCACGCCGCGGCCGCCGGAGGCCTTGAGCAGCGCGTGCGCGCCGACCTGCGGGGCGAGGCAGCCGGCCACCTCCGACATCGGGTAGAGCAGCGGCAGCCCGCCCGAGGCCAGCTGCACCGTCTCGTAGGCGACCGCAGTGGTGCCGCTGTCGACCAGGGCGGTGGTGAGCGGGCGGTCGGCGGCGAGGTGGAGGTAGGTGAACACCAGCAGGTCCTCGCGCAGGTGCGGGTACTCCGCAGCGACCGGCTCCTTGACCTTGAGCACCATCTCCGCGCCGCCCCAGACGTCCTCGGCGCGGTCGAGGACCGTCGCCCCCGCCGCCGCGTACTCCTCGTCGGGGATCGCCGACCCCTCACCCGCGCCGCGCTGCACCAGCACCTGGTGGCCGTGGGCCGTCAGCTCGTGCACCCCGATCGGGGTGATCGCCACCCGGTACTCGTGGTCCTTGACCTCCGTGGGCACGCCGACGCGCATCTGGTCCTCCTCGATCGAGCTGCTCGGTCGTCCCCATCATCTCCGCTGCCCGTCGCGCCCTGCGTGCGGGTCGGCTCGCGCCCTGCGTGCGGGTCGGCTCGCGCCCTGCGTGCGGGTCGGCTCGCGCCCTGCGTGCGGGTCGGCACCGGCCCCGGGAACGACGGACGGCCGCCGGCACCCGCAGGCGCCGACGGCCGTCCGTGGACAGAACCGGGCTCACACGTCGAAGTAGAGCTCGAACTCGTGCGGGGTCGGACGCAGCCGGATGGCGTCGATCTCGGCCCGCTTCATCTCGATCCAGGTCTCGATGAGGTCCTCGGTGAAGACCCCGCCGGCGAGCAGGAACTCGTGGTCGGCCTCCAGGCTGTCCAGCACCGCGCTCAGGTCGGCGGGGACGGTCGGGACGGAGGCGTGCTCCTCCGGCGGCAGCTCGTAGAGGTCCTTGTCGACCGGGGCCGGCGGC
Source organism: Desertihabitans brevis (assembly GCF_003327535.1). Taxonomy (NCBI): domain Bacteria; kingdom Bacillati; phylum Actinomycetota; class Actinomycetes; order Propionibacteriales; family Propionibacteriaceae; genus Desertihabitans; species Desertihabitans brevis. The sequence goes on from NZ_QOUI01000006.1 coordinate 264,500, forward strand.
TCGATCTGGTTCTGGATGCCGTCCAGACCGGCCAGCAGGATCGCCGAGAACGCCAGGTACGGGTTCGACGAGGGGTCGGGGCAGCGGAACTCGACGCGCTTGGCCTTGGGGTTGGCGCCGGTGATCGGGATCCGGATGCAGGCCGAGCGGTTGCGCTGGCTGTAGACCAGGTTGACCGGGGCCTCGAATCCGGGCACCAGGCGGTGGTAGCTGTTCACGCTGGGGTTGGTGAAGGCCAGCAGCGAGGGGGCGTGGGCCAGGATGCCGCCGATGTACCAGCGGGCGGTGTCGGACAGACCGCCGTAGCCGGCCTCGTCGTAGAACAGCGGCTGCCCGCCGTTCCAGATCGAGGAGTGCACGTGCATGCCCGAGCCGTTGTCGCCGAAGATCGGCTTCGGCATGAAGGTGGCGGTCTTGCCGTGCTCCCAGGCGGTGTTCTTCACCAGGTACTTGAACTTCTGGACGTCGTCGCCCGCGCTCAGCAGGGTGGAGAACCGGTAGTTGATCTCGGCCTGGCCGGCGGTGCCGACCTCGTGGTGGGCCCGCTCCACCTCCAGCCCGGCGTTGGTCATGTTGCGGACCATGTCGTCGCGCAGGTCGGCGAAGTGGTCGACCGGGGGCACCGGGAAGTACCCACCCTTGTACTTGACCTTGTAGCCGCGGTTGCCGCCCTCCTCGACCCGGCCGGTGTTCCAGGCGCCGGCCACGGAGTCGATGGCGTAGTAGCCGGTGTTCTGCTTGGTCTCGAAGCGGACGTCGTCGAAGACGTAGAACTCGGCCTCGGGGGCGAAGAAGGCGGTGTCGCCGATGCCGGTGGAGGCGAGGTAGGCCTCGGCCTTGCGCGCGATGTTGCGCGGGTCGCGGCTGTAGGCCTCCTTGGTCAGCGGGTCGTGCACGAAGAAGTTGACGCACAGCGTCTTGGCCTTGCGGAAGGGGTCCACGTAGGCCGTGGTCGGGTCGGGCAGCAGCGCCATGTCCGACTCGTGGATCTTCTGGAAGCCGCGGATCGAGGACCCGTCGAAGGCGAGCCCGTCCTCGAACACCTCGGGCCCGAAGGACGCCGCCGGGACGGTGAAGTGCTGCATGATGCCCGGCAGGTCGCAGAAGCGGACGTCGACGACCTCGACACCCTCGTCCTTGATGTAGGCCAACAGGTCGTCGGCTCCTTGGAACATGGCTTTCCTCCGCTGTGGTGGATGGCTGACGGATGAACCCTAGGAACGGGCCGTTCCGGGCCGGTTGCGCAGATGTTTCGGCCGCGTTACGGGGCTGTCCACCCGGGTGTCGTCCCACCCTCCCACGTCCGCTGGCCCGCCCGGGCGGCGTCCAGCAGGCCCCGGTCGGGCCCGCGGGTAGGGTGGCGCGGTGTCCAACGCCCTCGCCGACCCCGGTCACCGACGTCCCGGGGAGCGGCTGGGACTGCCCGCCACGGGACGCGGCTCACTGGCCAGCTGGCGCTCCCGGATCGCGGCCATCCTGCTCGACTGGGCGGTCTGCATGGGGCTGAGCGTGCTCCTGTTTGGCACCGAGGTGGTCCAGGGCGAGGGCTGGGAGAAGTTCATGCCGCTCACCCTGTTCTTCGTCGAGTCGGCGGTGCTGTCGGCGCTGACCGGCGGCTCGCTGGGCCAGCTGGTCTGCCGGATCGGCATCATCCGGCTGGACGGCCACCAGCTCGGCTTCCTGCGGGCGGTGCCGCGGGCGGCGATGGTCTGCCTGGCGCTGCCGGCCCTGGTGGTCGACGGCGACCGGCGCGGACTCAACGACCTGCTGCTCGGCACCGTGGTGGTCAACCGGCGCTGAGGGGCCGCGCTGGCTGCTCCGGCGTCGCTCCAGGCAGGGGCTGAGGAGCGCCCGCTCGCGGCACCGGTGAGGGCCGGAACGGCCGACACGGCTGAGGACCGCCCACTCGCAGCGCAGATCAGCGGCGCATCGGCCGGCGTGGCTGAGCAACGCCCACTCGCGGCACGGATCAGCCCGCTCAGGCCAGCCCGTCCGTCGCCGCGCGGACCGAGGAGCTGCTGGGACCGCTCCACCCGCTGTACCGCGAGTCGCCGCGGCACTCGGTCGCGCCGACCTGAGCCGCGCCCTCAGCCGACGTGCACCGCGGTGGCCCGGTGGCTGGCGACCGTGGACGGGCCGGCGGCGCGGCAGGTCAGCTGCTCGGGTCGGCTGCGCTCGGTGGCCAGCTGCACGGTGACCAGCGTCCCGATCCCACGACGGCGCAAGCGCACCTCCCAGCCCTCCTCGGCCGGCTCGGAGCCGAGCACCTCCAGCTCGTGGCGGCCGAGCGGCCCCAGCACCCGCAGCGCCTCGACGACGGCCACCTGCTCGGGTGCGGGCAGGGTGGTGTAGCCGCGCAGGAACGTGGGGCCGATCCGCCCGGCGAGGTGGTCGGCGACCACGTCGACCGCGGAGCCGGCGTCCAGCCCGCCGTAGTAGACGCCGTCGGGGGCGACGACGAGGTTGGCCGCGAACCGGTCGCCGCCGACGTGGCTGCACTCCCAGGTGAGCTCCGGCCAGCGTGCGGCCAGAGCGGCCGCGACCGGGCGTCCGCGCACGGCGCAGCAGGTGTCGTGGACGCCGTGGGCGCAGACCAGCAGCACCGGAGGGTGGCCGGTGTGGCCGGGGGCCCCGAGGGCGTCGGGGAGGGCGAGCAGGTCGTCCTCGTCGGCCCAGGTGCCCCAGGTCTGGCGGTGGGCGCCGGAGTCCTCGTGGTGCACCACCGCCCACCGCAGCGCCTCGTCACCGTCCCGGCGGCCGTGGCGGCGGACCAGCAGGATGCGGGCGCCCGCCCCGGCCGCGGCGAGCGCGACCCGCCGGCGGATCTCCAGAGCCAGCGGCAGGTCGACGAACCCGCGGACGGGCCAGCGTCCCGGGTGCTCCACCAGCACCCAGGACCGGCCGGGGGAGGCCGTCCCGAGCAACGGGTCGCGCCGCTCCCGCGCCCCGTCGGCGCACCGCGGGACGCCCGGCGGGGGGAGGGTGCCGCTCACCCGGGGACGACGACCCCGGCCCGCAGCAGCGTCCGGGCCAGGTCGAGGCCCAGCTGGCCGGCGGTGCGGACGCGACCGGACAGCAGCCGCTCCACCGCCTCCAGGTCGGCCTCCTCGACGGGCACCGCGCCGACCCGGCTGGTGAGGCTGTGGTCGACCAGCCGGGCGTCCAGGGCCGGTCGCAGCCGGAGCGGGGTGCCCTCGGACAGCGTCTCCAGGGCGGCCAGCTGGGCCAGCGGTCCGAGCGGGCCGGGGCGGGTCTGGGAACGCTGGACGCGCTGCAGGGCGGGGGCCGGGTCGGCCTCGGCCAGCGCGGCGGTGAGCCGCTCGCGGACGCGCTCGGCCTCCGCCTCGACCTCCAGCGGACCCATCGGCAGGGTGGCCCGCATCTCCGGGTCGGCCTGCAGCCTCTGCAGCGCGGCCTGCAGCAGCTGCTCGGCCACCGCGTAGCGGGTCCAGATGTGGATGCCCAGGGTGAGGTGGATGCTCACCGCGCCCTGCGCCTCGGCGGCGTGCAGCCAGCCGCGGGGCAGGTACAGCACGTCCCCGGGCTCCAGCACGGTGTCGAGGGCCGCCTCGCCCCGCGCCGCCTGCTCCACCGCCGGCCGGCGGTCGGTCCACGGCTGGTTGCGCAGCGGGTCGGGGTGCACCGGCTCGTGGATGATCCAGCGCTTGCTGCCCTCCACCTGCAGCACGAACACGTCGTGCACGTCGTAGTGGTCGCTGAAGCCGCGGTTCTGCGGCGGGGTGATGTAGGCGTTGGCCTGGACCGGGTGGCCGAGGTCGGCCCCGAGCCGGGCGCACAGGTCGTTGACCGGCGCCCAGGTGCGGTGCAGGGCCTGCAGCACGAGGGTGGCGCCGTCGGCGAGGTGGCGCCACAGCGCGGTGTCGTCCAGCTGGTCGCCGATCGAGGCGCCGACCCCGGCCGGGGAGGTGAAGGTGGACTCGCGCAGCGTGGCGCCGTCCTTGGCCACCCGCAGGAAGGGGGTCCGCAGCCCGCGGCGGGAGACCAGCTCGTCCACCGCGTCGGAGCCGAAGAGGTCGCCGAAGCCGCCCGGGCGGGCCCGGGTCACCAGCGGTCGCCGGGCCCAGTACGCCTCGGCGAACTCGGCGGGGGAGACGTCGATCAGGGAGGCCAGGACCCCACCGTCGACGACGGTGGGGTCCTGGACGTCGTGCAGCGAGGACAACGTGCTCAGAGGCTCTGGTCCGCGCCGCCGTCGGCTCCGCCGTCGGACACGCCGGGGACGCCCGAGGCGCCGCCGTCGGCCGGGCCCTCGGCGCCGGAGTCCGCACCGCCGTCGGCGCCACCATCGGCACCGCCGTCGGCGCCGCCGTCAGCCCCGCCGTCGGAGACGCCCGGGACGCCGGCCGCGCCGCCGTCCGCCGGGCCCTCGGCGCCGGAGTCCGCGCCGCCGTCGGCGCCGCCGTCGGAGACGCCGGGCACGCCCGTGGCACCGCCGTCGGCGGGGCCCTCGGCGCTGGGATCCAGGGTGCTGTCGCTCATGGGTCGCTCCTTCTCTGGTCGGGGGCCGGGGGCCCCTGCCGCCCGGCGGGTGCCGGGTGATCCCGTCGGGATCTCTGCTGCACTTCCTACCCCATGCCACCGACGGGCAACCGAGGGGGTACCGGGGTGGCCGACCGGCTCAGCCGACCGTCTCGGCGGCCTCCAGCCAGGCCTCCTCGAGCTCGGCCACCCGGGCCTGCACCTGCTGCAGCTCGCTGGTCAGAGCGGCCAGCCGGGGGTAGTCGCTGGCGGCCTCGCCCATCTGCTCGTGCAGCCGCTCGACCTCCTGCTGGGCCCGCGCGAGCTGGCTCTCGATCCGGGCCAGGTCCTTGGTCGCCTGCCGCCGTTCGGCCGCCGACGTCCGCGCTGCGCCGGTGGCGTCCGGGGCGGGGGAGCGCCCGGCCTGCTGGGTCTCCTGGGCCCGCTGGCGGCGGTGCTCGAGGTACTGCTCGACGCCGCCGGGCAGCAGCACGCACCGGCCGTCGCCCATCAGCGCGTAGGTGACGTCGCAGACCCGCTCGAGGAAGTAGCGGTCGTGGCTGACCACCAGCAGCGTCCCGCCCCAGCGGTCGAGGTGGTCCTCGATGACGGTGAGGGTGTCGATGTCGAGGTCGTTGGTGGGCTCGTCCAGCAGCAGCACGTTCGGCTCGGTGAGCAGCAGGCTGAGCAGCTGCAGCCGGCGCCGCTCCCCGCCCGAGAGCTCACCCAGCCGGGTGGTGAGCTTGTCGCCGGTGAAGCCGAACTCCTCCAGCAGCGAGGTGGTCGAGACCTCCCGGCCCGTGGCGGTGGTGGTGCGCGCCCGGATCCGGTTGACCGATTCGAGCACCCGGTCGGCCGGGTCGACCGGGACGACGTCCTGGGTGAGGTGGGCCAGCTGCAGGGTGCGCCCGCGCTTGACGGTGCCGCGGTCGGGCTCGACCTCACCGGCCAGCAGCCGCAGCAGGGTCGACTTGCCGGCCCCGTTGACCCCGACCAGCCCGATCCGCTGCCCGGGCCCGATCGACCAGGACAGGTCGTCGAGCAGCACCCGGTCGCCCACCGACACCCGCACCGAGTGCAGGTCGAAGACGTCCTTGCCGAGCCGGGTGACCGCGAACTGCTCCAGCGCCAGCCGGTCCCGCGGCGGTGGCTCGTCGGCGATCAGCTCGTTGGCGGCGTCGATGCGGAACTTCGGCTTGCTGGTGCGCGCCGGCGGCCCGCGACGCAGCCAGGCCAGCTCCTTGCGCAGCAGGTTCTGCCGGCGCTCCTCGCTGGCGGCGGTCTGCCGGGCCCGCTCGGCCCGGGCCAGCACGTAGGCGGCATAACCGCCCTCGTAGGCGTCCACCCGCGCGTCGTGGACCTCCCAGATCCGGGTGCAGATCTCGTCGAGGAACCAGCGGTCGTGGGAGACCACGAGCATCGCGGTGCCGCGGGCGGCGAGGTGGCGCAGGTGCTCGGCCAGCCAGGCCACCGCCTCCACGTCGAGGTGGTTGGTCGGCTCGTCCAGCACCACCAGGTCGTGCCCGGCCAGCATCAGCCGGACCAGCGCGGTGCGGCGCCGCTCGCCACCGCTGAGCCGGTGCACCGGGGCGTCCAGGTCGACCTCGCCCAGCAGGTGCTCCACGATGCCGCGGGTGACCGCGTCGGCAGCCCACACGTGGTCGGGCCGGCCGCCGACGATGACGTCGCGGACCGAGGACTCGGAGTCGAAGTCGTCGGCCTGGTGCAGGTGCCCGATGGAGACCGAGCCGGTGCGGGTGACGGTGCCGGAGTCCGGTTCGCGCCGGCCGGTGAGCAGGTCGAGCAGGGTCGACTTGCCGTCGCCGTTGCGGCCCACCACGCCGATGACGTCGCCGGCGGCCAGCCCCAGGCTGACCCGGTCGAGCAGGGTGCGGGTGCCGTAGCCCTTGCTGATCGCCGAGGCGTTGAGCAGGTTCAACGGACGACCTCAGTCAGCGGAGACCTCCGAGCGGTCACCCGACCAGAGGGTGTGGAACACCCCGTCCCGGTCGGTGCGGCGGTAGGTGTGGGCGCCGAAGAAGTCCCGCTGGCCCTGGATCAGCGCGGCGGGCAGGCGGTCCGACCGCAGCCCGTCGTAGTGGGCCAGCGCGGCGGAGAACCCGGGCACCGGGACGCCGGCCGCCACGGCCACCGAGACCACCCGGCGCCAGGCGTCCTGGGCGTCGGTCAGGGCCTGCAGGAAGACCGGGGAGGTGAGCAGCGTGACCAGCTGCGGGTCGTCGCGGTAGGCCTCGGTGATCCGGTCCAGGAACTGGGCGCGGATGATGCAGCCGGCCCGCCAGATCCGGGCCACCTCACCGCGGTCGATGTCCCAGCCGTGGGCCACCGCGCCGGCGGTGATCTCGTCGAAGCCCTGGGCGTAGGCGATGACCTTCGAGGCGTACAGCGCCAGCCGGACGTCCTCGACCAGGCGGGCCGGGTCCTCCACCGCGGCGCCCTCGCTGTCGGCGGCCGGCCCGGGCAGGTCGGCGCAGGCGGCGCGGACGTCGGACTGCGAGGACAGGCTGCGGGCGAAGACGGCCTCGGCGATCCCCGAGACCGGGACGCCGAGGTCGAGCCCGGACTTGACCGTCCACGACCCGGTGCCCTTCGCGCCGGCGGCGTCCACCACGACGTCGACCAGCGGCTTGCCGGTGGCGGCGTCGGTGTGGCGCAGCACCTCGGCGGTGATCTCGATCAGGTAGGACTCCAGGTCGCCGGTGTTCCACTCGGCGAAGATGTCGGCGCACTGGGCCGGGGTGTGGCCGAGCACGCGGCGGAGGAGGTCGTAGGCCTCGCCGATCAGCTGCATGTCGGCGTACTCGATACCGTTGTGCACCATCTTCACGAAGTGTCCGGCGCCGTCGGTGCCGACGTGGGTGACGCACGGCTCGCCCTGGGCGACGGCGGCGATGCTCTCCAGGATCGGGCCCAGCGTGGCGTAGGCCTCGGGGGTGCCACCGGGCATCAGCGACGGCCCGTGCAGGGCGCCCTCCTCGCCGCCGGAGATGCCGCAGCCGACGAAGTTGATGCCGAGCGCGGACACCTTCGCCTCCCGGCGGATGGTGTCGGTGAACAGCGCGTTGCCGCCGTCGACGATGATGTCGCCCGGCTCGAACACCTCGCACAGCTCGTCGATCACGGCGTCGGTGGCGGCACCGGCCTGCACCATGATGATCGCGGTGCGGGGGGTGGTCAGCGAGGCGGCGAAGTCGGCGATCGAGTAGGAGGCCACGAACCCGGCCTCGGGGTGGTCGGCGACCAGCCGGTCGACCTTGGCGTCGGTGCGGTTCGTCACCGCCACGGTGTTGCCCTCGCGGGAGGCGAGGTTGCGGGCCAGGTTGGAACCCATCACCGCCAACCCCACGACCCCGATGTTCGCGGTCGGCTGGATCTTCTCGTGCGACGGCGTGATCTCGCTCATGGGCTGGGCCTCTCGGGTCGGGACGGCGCTACGGCGCGGGTCGGGCACAGCCTGCCACCGGCGGGCCCGGGCGGGCGAGCGGGTCTCAGCGTCCGCGCATGCCCTGGCGGGCGCCCTTCATGGAGGTCGGCACCGGGCCCTTGGGCATCGGCAGCCGCGGCCGGACGGCGTCCAGGGCGCGGAGCCGGTTGCGCACCTCGGTGACCTGGTGGGCCTCGATCGCCTTGGGCAGCTTGCGGATGTGCCGGTTGAGCTCGCGGAGCGGCACCTGGCCCGGCCCGTTGCCCATGACGATCGTGGTGACCGGGATGTTGTAGGCGACGTTCTCGTGCTTCTTCTGCTCGCTCGCCAGCAGCTGGCGCAGCCGGCCCGGCTCGCCCTCGCCGATCAGCACGATGCCGGCCGGGCCGAGCGTGCGGTGCACGGTGTCGGCGTGCTTGGTGGCGGTGATCACCGGCGTCGAGACCCACTTCTTCGGCAGCTGGGACAGCGCCACCTCCGCCGAACCGGGCTGGCCCTCGTAGCGGAGGTAGGTGCCGCGCTTGACCCGCTGCACCAGGACGATCATGGCCAGCATCAGCCCGACCATCAGGCCGAGGATCGGCAGCGTGAACCACTGCTCGATCAGGATCCCGCCGACGGTGCCCAGGGTCGCCGGGACGCCGAAGGCGGCGGCCAGCAGGAACGGCAGCTGCTTGTCGTGCTCGTGGGTGATCCGGTAGGCCTCGCGGATCTGGCGGATCCGGCCCATCTCGGCCGGGTTGGTGGTCGTCCGCTTCCGCTCGCGCTCAGCCTGCCGCGCCGCCTTCGCCTGCTGCCGCGCCGATGCCGCGCCGGCGTCCTTCGCCATCCTCAGCTCACCTCGTCCATCGCACTCGTCCCCGACCCTGCGTGTGTCAGGCCTGACGGGCCTCGACCGCCGAACGGTACAGCCTGCCGGCCCGGTAGGACGAGCGCACCAGCGGTCCGCTCATCACCCCGGCGTAGCCGATCTCCTTGGCCTCGGCCTCCATCTCACCGAACTCCTCGGGGCGCACCCACCGCTCCACCGGGTGGTGGCGGGGGCTGGGCCGCAGGTACTGGGTGATGGTGATGATCTCGGTGCCGGCGTCGTGCAGCTGGCGCAGGGCGTCCGAGACCTCCTCGCGGGTCTCGCCCATGCCGAGGATGAGGTTGCTCTTGGTCACCAGCCCGGCCTCCCGCGACCAGCGCAGGACGTCCAGCGAGCGCTCGAAGCGGAAGCCGGGGCGGATCCGCTTGAAGATCCGCGGCACCGTCTCCACGTTGTGGGCGAACACCTCGGGACGGGTCTGGAAGATCTGCTCGAGGTAGGGCCGGTGGCCGGTGAAGTCGGGGGCCAGCATCTCCACCCCGGTGCCGGGGTTGAGCTCCTTGATCTTGCGGATCGTCTCGGCGTACAGCCAGGCGCCCTCGTCGGGCAGGTCGTCGCGGCAGACGCCGGTGACGGTGGCGTAGCGCAGGCCCATCTTCTGCACCGACTCGGCCACCCGCAGCGGCTCACCGGCGTCGAAGTCGGCCGGCTTGCCGGTGTCGATCTGGCAGAAGTCGCAGCGCCGGGTGCACTGGTCGCCGCCGATGAGGAAGGTGGCCTCGCGGTCCTCCCAGCACTCGAAGATGTTGGGGCAGCCGGCCTCCTGGCAGACCGTGTGCAGGTCCTCGTCCTTGACCAGCTTCCGCAGCTCGCTGTACTCCGGCCCCATCCGCGCCGTGGTCTTGATCCATCCCGGCTTCTTCTCGATCGGGACCGCGGAGTTGCGGACCTCGAGGCGGAGCAGCTTGCGTCCTTCTGGGGCGATGGTCACCCGGTCAGACTACCCGCCGCGCCGGTGCGGCCAAGCCGGCCCGGACGGGCCCTCAGCGGGCGGTGGCGCTGAGCCCGTAGCTGATCTCCGGCTGCTCGGCGCGGGGCAGGTCGGGGCTGGGGGTGTAGGGCTCGAAGGCCAGCATCTCGGCCAGGTGCGGACGCACCAGCTCGGCGGCCTCGCGCACGCTCGGGCAGGCCTCCACGCCCAGCTCGGCGGCCACCGAGGTGACTCCGGCGTCGGTGATCCCGCAGGGGATGAAGGTGTCGAAGAAGGCCAGGTCGGGGGCCACGTTGAGGGAGAAGCCGTGCATGGTCGCACCGGAGGCGACCCGGATCCCGATGGCGGCGATCTTGCGCTCCTGCCGGGTGCCGTCGGCGGGCAACCAGACCCCGGAGCGGCCCTTCACCCGGCCGGTGGCCAGCCCGATGCCGGCGAGCGCCCGGATCAGCGCCTCCTCGACCCGGCGCACGTAGTCGACCACCTTGACCGCCTCGGGCAGCGCGACGATCGGGTAGCCGACCAGCTGGCCCGGGCCGTGCCAGGTGATCTTGCCGCCGCGGTCGACGTCGACCACCGGCACCCCGTCGGCGGGACGCTCGTGCGGTTCGGTGCGGCGTCCAGCGGTGTAGACCGAGGGGTGCTCCAGCAGCAGCACCGTGCCCGCGGACCGCCCCTCCACCACATCGGCGTGCACCCGGCGCTGCAGCTCCCAGGCCTCGGTGTACTCGGTCAGGGTCGTGGGGTCGTCGGCGAGGCCGACCAGGCGGAAGTCGATCACGCCCCGACCCTACTCCGCCGCCCGGGACGCACGACGGCCCCGGGGCGGGTGCCCCGGGGCCGGTCGGTGCGAGCAGGCTCAGCTGAGCTCGGAGGCGAAGTCGCCGCCCTCGAGCCGCTTCTTCAGCGCGCTGAGGAAGCGACCGGCGTCGGCGCCGTCGACCACGCGGTGGTCGTAGGTCATCGACAGGTACATCATGTCCCGGATCGCGATGGTCTCGCCGAGGTCCGGGTCGCTCAGCACCACCGGGCGCTTGACCAGCACGCCGGTGCCCAGGATCGCCACCTGCGGCTGGTTGATGATCGGGGTGTCCATCAGGGTCCCGGTCGAGCCGTAGTTGGTGATGGTGAAGGTGCCGCCGCTGAGGTCGTCCGGGCTGAGCTTGTTGGTGCGGGTGCGCTCGGCCAGGTCGACGATCTTCTTGGCGATACCGGCCAGGTTGAGGTCGCCGGCGTCCTTGATCACCGGGACCAGCAGACCCTTCTCGGTGTCCACCGCGATGCCGATGTGCTCGGCGCCGGGGTAGGTGATCGTGCCCGCCTCGGTGTCGACGGTGGCGTTGACGCCCGGGAACGCCTTGAGCGTCTCGGCCACCGCCTTGGTGATGAAGGGCAGGTAGGACAGCCGGGCGCCCTCGCGCTTGGCGAACTCGTCCTTGTGCTTGGCGCGCAGCCGCGAGATCGCGGTGAGGTCGACCTCGACGGTGGCGGTCAGCTGGGCAGAGATCTTCAGCGAGTCGACCATCCGGGTGGCGATGGTCTTGCGCAGCCGGCTCATCTTCTCCGTCGTGCCGCGCTTGTCGCTGACCTCCGGGGCGGCGGCCGCCGGGGCGGACGGCTGCGCGGCCGGGGCCTCGGCAGCGGGGGCCGCGGCGGGCTTCTTGGCCTCCTCGGCGGCGGCCAGCACGTCCTGCTTGCGGATCCGGCCACCGACGCCGGTGCCGGTCACCGAGGACAGGTCGACACCGTGCTGGGCGGCCAGCTTGCGCACCAGCGGGGTCACGTAGGTCTCGGCCTCCCCACCGCCGGTGGCGCGCGGGGCGGCCTGCGGACGGTCGCCGCCGGACTGCTGGGCCGGACGGGCCTTCTCCTCCGGCGCCGGGCTCTCCTGCTGCTGCGGTGCGGCGGAGGCGCCTCCGGAGGCGACCTCCTCGACCTTCGGCGCCTCGTCGGGGGCCGGGACGGGCTCCTGCCCGCCCTCGTCGCCGGCGGCGGTCTGGTCCTCGACCTCCTCGACCGGGGTGCCGGTGCCCTCGGCGGAGGACGGCTCCTCGGCGGCCGGCTGCTCGGGCGCCGGGGCGGCGTCCCCGCCGGCGGCCGAGGAGGCGTCGCCGATGACGGCGAGCACGGCGCCGACCTCGACGGTCTCGTCCTCGGCGACCTTGATCTCCAGCAGGGTGCCGGCGACGGGGGAGGGGATCTCGGTGTCGACCTTGTCGGTGGAGACCTCCAGCAGGGCCTCGTCGGCCTCGACGGTGTCACCCACCTGCTTCAGCCAGCGCGAGACGGTGCCCTCGGTGACGCTCTCGCCCAGGGCGGGAAGCTCGACGTTGGTCCCGGCGCCGCCGGCCGAGGAGCCGCTGGGCCGGGGCTGCTCCTGCTCGGCCAGGTCGGACGCCTGCTCGGCCTGGGCCGGCTGCTGGCTCTGGGTGTCGGTGCCCTGCCCGCCGCTGGCGTCCTCCCGGGCGCCGGTCTGGTCGGCGACGGGCTGCTCGGCCTCCGCCTGACCGCCCTGGTCACCGGCGTCGGACCCCGCCGCCTCGTCGGCGTCGCCGATGATCGCCAGCACGGCGCCGACCTCGACGGTCTCGTCCTCGGCGACCTTGATCTCCAGCAGGGTGCCGGCGACGGGGGAGGGGATCTCGGTGTCGACCTTGTCGGTGGAGACCTCCAGCAGGGCCTCGTCGGCCTCGACGGTGTCACCCACCTCCTTCAGCCAGCGCGAGACGGTGCCTTCGGTGACGCTCTCGCCCAGGGCGGGAAGCGGGACTGACGTCGACATGATCTGGATGGATCCCTTCGAAGCTCGACCTAGGGGACGTGCCGCTCCGCCGGTCGGCGACGTCGGCACGTTCATCGGGCAGCCTAGCGTCTGCCCGCGGGGGCGGTGCGACGTGTCGGCGCCCGTCCGCGGCTCATCCGTGGACGTGCAGCGGCTTGCCGGCCAGGGCCAGGTGGGCCTCGCCGAGCGCCTCGGACTGGGTGGGGTGGGCGTGCACCAGCGGGGCGACGTCCTCGGGCCAGGCCTCCCAGCCGACGACCAGCTGCGCCTCCGAGACCAGCTCGCTGACGCCGGCGCCGACCATGTGCACCCCGACCACCGGTCCGTCGGGCACCCGCACCAGCTGCACGAAGCCGGACGTGCCGCGGATCTGGGAGCGGCCGTTGCCGGTGAGGTCGTAGCGCACGGTCTGCACCTCGCCGTGGCGCTGCTCGGCCTGGGCGCGGGTGAGCCCGACCGAGGCCACCTCCGGGTCGCAGTAGGTGACGCGGGGGACGCGCTCGTCCAGCACCGGCTCCGGGGCGCGCTCCAGCAGCCCGCGGCCGAAGGCGATCTCCTCGGCCACGAAGACGCCGTGGGCGAAGCCGCGGTGGGCCAGCTGCAGGCCGTGCACCACGTCCCCGACGGCCCACACCCCCGGCACTGGGGTGGCCAGCCGCTCGTCGGTGACGACGAACCCGCGCTCCAACGGCAGCCCGACCTCCTCCACGCCGAGTCCGGCGGTCACCGGTCCGCGGCCGACCGCGACCAGCAGGAGGTCGGCGCTGAGGGTGCGGTCGCCGGCCAGGCTGACCTCGACCCCGTCCGGGCCGACCCGGTGAGAGGTCACCGGGCTGCCGGTCAGCACCTCGATGCCGCGGCGGACGAAGGCCCGCTGCAGGGCCTGGCTCACCGCCGGCTCCTCCCCGGGCAGCAGCCGCTCCAGGGCCTCGACCACGGTGACCTCGACCCCGAAGGAGCGCCAGGCCGAGGCGAGCTCGCAGCCGATCACCCCGCCACCGAGGACGACCGCCCGCTCCGGCAGGCGGTCCAGCCGCAGCGCGTGGTCACTGGTCAGCACCCGCTGACCGTCCGGCTCCATCCCCGGCAGCGTCCGCGGCGCGGAGCCGGTGGCGACCACCACGTGCTCGGCCCGCAGCAGCCGGTCCCCGGCCCGGACGCCCACCCGGTCGCCGTCGCGTTCGAGCACCCCGCGGGACGCCACCACCTCGATGCCGCGGGAGCGCACCAGCCCGGTCAGCCCCCGGAACAGCCGCTGCACCACGCCGTCGGCGTAGGAGCGCACACCGGGGACGTCGACCCCCTCCAGCCGGGCGGTGATCCCCACCGCGGCGCTGTCGCGCACGGCGTCGGCCACCTCCGCGGAGTGCAGCCACGCCTTGGTCGGGATGCAGCCGCGGTGCAGGCAGGTGCCACCCAGCTCGGCGGCCTCCACGAGCTGCACCCGCAGGCCGAGCTCGGCGGCCCGCAGCGCGCAGGCGTAGCCCCCGCTGCCCCCACCGAGCACGACCAGGTCGACGACACCCTCCGGATCCGACATGGGCGGCATCCTCTCAGGTCAGGAGCGGGTGCTCCGGACCGGTTCGGTGCGGGGGTCGTCCCACCAGCGGGCCACCGCCACGTCGGTGCTGGAGTGGGCCAGCGCCGAGACCAGCACGACCACCGCGGTGAAGGCCAGCACCTCCTCCGCACCCGGCATCCCGCTGCCGCTGACGATGACCGCGTAGGCGACGCTGGCGAACCCCTTCGGCCCGAACCAGCCCACCGCCACCCGTCCGCGGGCGGTCAGCTCCGAGCCGAGCATCGCCAGCGCGGTCGGTACCGGCCGGGTGACCACCAGCACCAGCACCGCGAACAGCAGGCTGATCCAGCCGGCCTCGCCCAGGACCGTCCAGTCGATCAGCGTGGCGAAGCAGACCAGCGCGGCGCCCTTGGTCAGCTCGCTGACCAGCTCGCCGGTCGGCTTGAACTCCTCCGAGGCGTCCGGGCGGAGGGTGGCCACCACGGCCCCGGCCACGAAGGCGGCCACGAACTGGTTGGCGTGCACGAGGTCGCAGACGCCGAAGAGCACGACGGCCATCGCCAGCGGGCCGAGCGGACGCAGCCGGCGGTCGGCGGTGAGGGCGCGCAGCCGCAGCAGCTGGTGCACCAGCAGCGGCATCAGCACCCCCAGACCGGCGCCGGCGGCCAGCTCGGCCAGCAGCACCCACCAGGTGGTGGAGAAGCCTTCGGGGTGGCCGCCGAAGGTCCCGACCAGCAGCAGCACCGCGGGCAGGGCCAGCCCGTCGTTCAACCCGCTCTCGATGTTGAGCGCCGAGCGGACCCGTTCCGGGACGTGCTCCTGCCCGACCAGGGCGGAGGCGAAGACCGGGTCGGTGGGGGCGAGCACCGCACCGAGCACCAGGGCCGGTCCCCAGTCGAGCCCGGCCAGGTAGCGGGCGAGCAGGGCGACCAGCACGAAGGTCAGCGGCATCCCGACCAGCAGCGCCCGGGCGGGCAGACGCCACGCGCGGCGGGCCACCCGCCAGGGCGCGTGCTGGCCGTCGGTGAACAGCACCGCGAACAGCGCGATCTCGGCCGCGCGCTCGACCGCCCCGCCCTCGAACCGCAGCCACCCCAGCCCGAGCGGGCCGACGACCAGCCCGGCCACCAGGAACACCGCGGTGGTGGACAGCGCACTGCGGGTCGCCAGTCCGGACAGCAGCACCGCCGCCAGCAGCGCGACCCCGAGGACGAGGACGAACGCGTCGGTCATCAGCGGTGGCGGAAGGCCGGCGGACGCTTCTCGGTGAAGGCGCGCATGCCCTCGACCCGGTCCTCCAGGGCGAAGGTGGCGTGGAAGGCGGTCCGCTCGAACCGGACGCCCTCGCTCAACGGGGTCTCGAAGGCGCGGTTGACCGCGGCCTTGGCCAGGTGGGTCACCGGGCGCGACATCGAGGCGATGGTGGCGGCCACCTCGGCGGCGACCTCGGCCAGCTGGTCGGCCGGCACCACCCGGGAGACGAGCCCGGAGCGCTCGGCCTCCGCGGCGTCCATCATCCGCCCGGTGAGCACGAGGTCCATCGCCTTGGCCTTCCCGATGGCGCGGGTCAGCCGCTGCGAGCCCCCGATGCCGGGGATGGTGGCCAGGGTGATCTCGGGCTGGCCGAAGCGGGCGTCCTCGGCCGCGACCAGCACGTCGCAGAGCATCGCCAGCTCGCACCCGCCGCCGAGGGCGTAGCCGGCGACCGCGGCGACCAGCGGGGTGCGGATCAGGTCGAGGGCCTGCCAGGCGGCGGCGAGGTCCTGCTCCAGGACGTCGGCCAGGCCGAGCCCGACCATCTCCTTGATGTCGGCCCCGGCGGCGAAGGCGCGCTCGGACCCGGTGATGACCACCGCGCCGATCCCCGGGTCGGCGTCGGCGGTGGTGACCGCCTCGACGACCTCGCGCATCATCGTCGAGCTCAGCGCGTTGAGCGCCTCCGGACGGTTGAGGGTGATGGTGAGCACCCGGTCGGTGCGGGCGGTCAGGATGGTCTCGGGCATCGGACGACCTCTCTGCGGACGGCTCGGGGGACGGGCCCCCGACCGCGATCATCCCAGCCCGGCACCCCCGCCGGCCGGTCGGGCCGACGGGGTGCGCAGGATCAGCGGCGGGCCTGTGCCAGCAGCTGCTCGAACGGGGTGAGCCCAGCCTGCTCCGCGGCGGGACGGGGCTCGTCGACCGCCCGCCCGTCGGCGGCCCGGACGAAGGCGGCGAGCTCCGCACCGGCCCGGGCGACCCGTTCGGACAGATCGTCCTCCGCCTCGTCCGCGCCCCGGGCGGAGGCGAAGTCGCTCGTGGCGGCGACGACACCGGTGGGGGTGGGGACGGCGCGCAGGTAGGCGAAGAGCGGACGCATCGCCTGGTCGAGGGCCAGCGAGTGCCGGGCCGACCCGGCGGTGGCGCCCAGCAGCACGGGCTTGCCCGCCAGCAGACCCGGCTCGAGCAGGTCGAGGAAGGTCTTGAACAGCCCGGAGTAGGACGCGGTGAAGATCGGCGACACCGCGACCACCCCGTCCGCGGCGGCCAGCGAGGTCTGCACCTGCTCCAGCCGCTCCGACGGGACGCCGGTGAGCAGCTGGTCGGTGAGGTCGTGGGCCAGCTCGCGCAGCTCGACGGTCTCGACGGTGACGGTGTCGCCCGACTCGGTCAGCGCGGCGCTCGCCGCGGCCGCCAGGCGGTCGGCCAGCAGCCGCGTGGAGGACGGGGTGGACAGCCCCGCCGAGACCACGACGAGGGAACGGTGGCGCTCGGGACGGGTGGTCATCGGACCTCCTGCAGGTGACGCTCGTGCGGACGGACGTGGGCGTTGGGGGAGTCCTCGCCGGCCTCGCGGAGGCTGGCGTGGGTGGGCGGGTCGGAGGGCACCCCGGCCGGGCGGCGGGCCTCGAACTCGCGGCGCAGCACCGGGACCACCCGCTCGCCGAGCAGCTCGACCTGGTGCAGCACCTCGGCCAGCGGCAGTCCGGCGTGGTCGATGAGGAACAGCTGGCGCTGGTAGTCGCCGGCGTAGTCGGCGAAGGTCAGCGTCTTCTCCACCACCTGGTCGGGGGTGCCGACCGTCAGCGGGGTCTGCCGGCTGAACTCCTCCAGCGACGGGCCGCCGCCGTAGACCGGGGCGGAGTCGAAGTAGGGCCGGAAGCGGCGGACGGCGTCCTGGCTGCGCTCGGCCATGAAGACCTGCCCACCCAGACCGACGACCGCGGTCGCCGCCGGGCCGTGGCCGTAGGCCTCGTAGCGCTCGCGGTACAGCTGCACCATCTGACGGGTGTGGCTGGCCGGCCAGAAGATGTTGTTGTGGAAGAAGCCGTCGCCGTAGAAGGCGGCCTGCTCGGCGATCTCGGTGCTGCGGATCGACCCGTGCCAGACGAACGGCGGGACGCCGTCCAGCGGGCGCGGGGTGGAGGTGAAGCCCTGCAGCGGGGTGCGGAACCGCCCCTGCCAGTCGACCACGTCCTCGCGCCACAGCCGACGCAGCAGGTCGTAGTTCTCCAGCGCGAGGTTGATGCCCTGGCGGATGTCCTGGCCGAACCACGGGTAGACCGGTCCGGTGTTGCCCCGGCCCATCATCAGGTCCACGCGGCCGCCGGCCAGGTGCTGCAGCATCGCGTAGTCCTCGGCGATCTTCACCGGGTCGTTGGTGGTGATCAGCGTGGTCGAGGTGGACAGCAGCAGCCGCTCGGTGCGGGCGGCGATCCAGCCGAGCATCGTGGTGGGGGAGGACGGCACGAACGGCGGGTTGTGGTGCTCGCCGGTGGCGAAGACGTCCAGACCCACCTCCTCGGCCTTGAGCGCGATCGCGGTCATCGCCTGGATCCGCTCGGCCTCCGACGGCGTCCGGCCGGTGGTGGGGTCGGGGGTGACGTCCCCGACGCTGAAGATCCCGAACTGCATGACCTGCTCCCCTCGGAAGTTGACGATTCAATCATCTTCGTCAACACGTGCGGCCGGCGGCTATTCCCCGCCGACGCCGGTGGCCGCGCGCTGCTCCCTGGCGCAGCTGCGGGGCGGGGACATAATGGCGCTCATGGGCATCCTCTCCAGGCTCCGCGGCCGGGCACGGCAGCGCGGGTCCGTCCCCGGACGTCCGGGGGCGCCGGTCAGCGACCTGACCACCCGCCACCTGACCGAGTTCGCCAGCAGTCGGCGCGGGGTGGAGGCCTGGATCGAGCCGCCCACCGCGGTGACCGGGGCCAGCCTGCTGCTGGTCGCCGCGGACGGGGAGTGGACCCGGCGCAGCATCCCCTCGGCGTCCTGGGGCCACAAGTTCGCCGAGCACCTGCAGATGCCCGGCTACGACGCCGGTGTGGTCAGCTACCCGCAGCGGATGCGCGACTGGAACAGCCGCCAGAAGCGGGGCTGACCGGCACCGGCACCGCGCTCAGGTCGCCGCGCTCAGGCGAGCGAGCGCGCCAGCTGCACCAGGGTGCGCACCGCCGCCCCGGTCCCGCCCTCGGGGACGTGGCCCCACGGCTTGCCGCTGTTGAACGCCGGTCCGGCGATGTCGAGGTGGGCCCACGGGGTGCCCTCGGCGACGAAGCGCTCCAGGAACGCGGCCGCGCTCATCGCCCCGCCCAGACGTCCGCCGCTGGACTTGACGTCGGCCACCGAGGAGTCCAGGCCCTCGCGGAACTGGTCGGTCAGCGGCAGCTCCCAGAACTCCTCACCGGTGACCTCGGCGGCGTCCAGCACCCGGGCGACGGCCTCGTCGTCGTTGCTCATCACCCCGGCGATCCGGTCGCCGAGGGCGACCATGCACGCGCCGGTCAGGGTGGCCACGTCGAGCACCAGGTCGGGCTCGTCCTCCTGGCTGCGGGCCAGCGCGTCGGCCATCACCAGACGTCCCTCGGCGTCGGTGTTGGCGTTCTCGACCGTCGTGCCGCCGTAGATGGTCAGCACGTCCGACGGCCGGTAGGCCGAGGAGGAGGGCAGGTTCTCCGCCATCGCGGCGTAGCAGGTGATGGACACCTTGAGTCCGAGGTCGGCGACCGCCCGGGTGGCGGCGAGCACCGCCGCCGCCCCGGCCATGTCGCACTTCATCGTGTACATGCTGTCGCCGGGCTTGAGGTTGAGACCGCCGGAGTCGAAGGTGATGCCCTTGCCGACCAGCACCAGGTGGGTGGTGGCGCCGCGGGGGCGGTAGCTGAGCCGGACCAGCCGCGGGCCGCGCGCCGAGCCGCCGCCGACGGCCAGCAGGCCGCCGTAGCCGCCCTTGGTCAGCGCGGCCTCGTCCAGCACCTCGACCGCGAGCCTGGTGCCGCGGGCCAGCGCCCGGGCCTCCTCGGCGAAGGTCTCGGGGTAGAGCAGGTTGGGCGGCAGGTTGACCCAGTGCCGGGCCCGCAGCACCGCCTGGCAGACGACGCCGACCACCTCGGCCAGCTCACCGGCCCGACGGCCGAGGTCGGCCACCACGGTCACCGAGCGGACCGCGGCCGGGTCGGGGTCCTCGGAGCTGATCGGCTGGTGGCGGTAGCTGCCCAGCAGCGCGCCCTCGGCCGCCGCCTGCGCGGTCTCGGCCTCGGCGGTGCCGAGGTCGACCGTCACCGCCGCGCCGCCCTCGAGGCCCAGCCCCGCGACGGTGCGCAGCGCCGACCCGGCGGCCCGCCGCAGCACCTCCGGGGTGACCCGCTCGACCGGTCCCAGCCCGACCACCGCCAGCCGCGCGGCCGACTGGGCCGCCGGGACCAGGGTCACCTGCCCGACGCCGGTACGGGCCCCCAGCTCGGTGGCGAGGTCGAGGAGCGGACGGCCGAACCGCTTGGCCGTGGCGGCGACCAGATTCTTGTCCGCACCGACCAGCTGCGGGCCGTCGGGGGCCTCCACCAGCCCGACCACGAGGATGTCGCTGCTCCGCGGCGGGGTGGGGCTGAGCTGCAGCTGCGGGATGGCGGGTGCGGTCACGTCGGTCTCTCCTTCAGCGTGGGTGGCGCCCGACGGGCGTGGAGGTGGTCAGCGTAGTGCGCCGTCGCGGCGAGGACGACCGGCTCGCGACCCCGCCGGCGGGCCGGACCGCCCTGCTACGGTCGGCTGGCCCGATGGTCGCGCAGGAGGAGGGGTGCTCGTGGCCGAGCCGGAGCTGAGGACGTCACCGCTGCACGCCGAGCACGAGCGGCTCGGGGCACGCTTCGCACCCTTCGGCGGCTGGTCGATGCCGCTGGAGTACACCGGCGCGGGCGTGCTGGCCGAGCACACGGCCGTGCGCACCCAGGTCGGGGTCTTCGACGTCTCCCACCTGGGCAAGGTCCGGGTGCGGGGGAGCGGTGCGGTGGCGCTGCTCGACCGCTGCCTCACCAACGACCTCGGCCGGATCGGCGCGGGGCAGGCCCAGTACACCCTGCTGTGCACCGAGGACGGCGGGGTGGTGGACGACCTCATCGTCTACCGCCACGGCGACGACGACCTGCTCCTGGTGCCGAACGCGGCCAACACCGCCGCCGTGGTGCAGGTGCTGCGCGGGTCGGCCGCCGGGGGAGCGGTCGAGGTGGTCGACCAGCACACCGACCTCGCCGTGCTGGCCGTCCAGGGCACCCGCTCGGACGAGGTGCTGAGCACCGCCGGGCTGCCGGTCGGGCACGACTACATGTCCTTCGTCCCCGCCGAGCTGGAGGGGGTCGGGCTGACGGTCTGCCGCACCGGCTACACCGGCGAGCGCGGGTACGAGCTGGTGGTGCCCGCCCGGGACGCGGTGGCGGTCTGGCAGCGGCTGCGGGAGGCGGGCGAGCCGTACGGGCTGCAGCCGGCCGGGCTGGCGGCCCGCGACACCCTGCGCACCGAGATGGGCTACCCGCTGCACGGCCACGAGCTCGGCCCCGAGATCACCCCGGTGCAGGCGGGTCTGGGCTGGGCGGTCGGCTGGGACAAGCCGGAGTTCCTCGGCCACCGGGCGCTGCGGGAGGAGAAGGAGCGGGGGCCGGCCCGCCGGCTGCGCGGTCTGCTGGCCCGTGGTCGCGGCATCCCGCGGCCCGGGATGCGGGTGCTGGCCGACGGCCGCGACGTCGGCGAGGTGACCTCCGGCACCTTCAGCCCCACCCTGAAGAGCGGGATCGCGCTCGCCCTGCTCGACCCGGCCGTCACCCCCGACACCGAGGTCGAGGTGCAGGTGCGCCGGCGCAGCGAGCCGTTCGTCGTGGTCAAGCCGCCGTTCGTGCGTCCCAGCACCCGCGAGCACTGAGACCGCTGCGGCGCGGCCGGCGGCCGGGGCGCACACTGGGAGCGTGCGCTGGTGGCCACGGCGGCGGGGTCCGGACCGGCGGGAGGAGGCGTCCGCCCTCCCGCCGCTGGAGCTCGGCTGGGACCTCGACGCGGACGCCCGCGAGCTGGAGCAGCGGCGCGCCAGCCTGCTGATGAGCCGGCTGCAGGTGCTGCAGGCCCGGCGGGTGCCGCTGCGGGTGCTCAGCGCCTCCCCGGTGAGCGGGGTGGCGCGGCTCGGGTTCGCCGACGGCACCGCGCTGCTGGTACGGGTCAACCGGCGCGGGGACACGCTGGCCACGGCGGTGCTGGTGCGGCGGCGCTCGGTCCGGCTGTGCCGCTACTGGCGCGACGTCGACGGCCCGCGCGCGCTGCTGGGCTGGGACGACCACCGGCTCGAGGTGCTCGTCACCGGTGTCGACCAGCCGGACTGAGCCTCGCTCAGCCCGCGGTGAGGCCCATCGGGCCGTAGACCAGCCGGTCGTCCTCGAACAGGCTGACCTCGAGCACGCCGGCCTCGAGCAGCTCGGGCCACACCTCGGCCAACCACGCCTCGGCGTCGGCCCGGGTCGGGAAGACGGTGCGGCCACCGGCCTCGACGAAACCGGGTGCCGCCTCCGGCAGCGCCTGCCAGCGCCAGCCTCGCGCCGTCACCATCGCCTCCCGGCGTCAGTAGGACTCGCCGCGCTTGACCTGCGGCTTGGGCAGTCGCATCCGGCGCAGCTGGATCATCCGGTTCATCCCGTAGAGGCGCAGGCCCTTCTCGAGGGCGATGCCGCGCTCGGCCGCGATCCGCTTGTAGGCCCGCCACATCCGCACGAAGTCGAGCACCACGAGCAGGATGAAGACGTACATGCCGATGGTGGAGTAGACCACGATCTGCGGGAGCGCGGTCTGCAGGAACGTGGCGAGCACGATGAGCAGCAGCACCGGCAGCAGCACCTCACCGAGGTTGAACCGCGCGTCGACGTGGTCGCGCAACAGCACCTTCGCCGGGGTGGCGTCCCGGGCGGCCATCTGCTCCATCCGGGTGCGGCGGTTGGCCTCGGCCGCGCGGCGGCGGGCCTCCTTCTTGCTGATCGTGGGGTTGAGCCGCTCCCGCCGGGCCGCCTCGGCCTCGCGCCGGGTCGGGGTGGGCCGGTTCTTGCGGCCACCGGCCGGGGTCTCGACGTCGGCGGTCGCGGGTGTGCCGGGCGACGTCGTCGGCTGGGCGGCGGCGGCCGGCTCGCGCCGCGGGGTCGTCGCCGAGCGGGGGCGCTGCTGCTCCGGGGTCTGCTCGGTCCCCTCGGGGTCGCGCCTGCCCTCACCGGGCTTGTAGGGGCGGAAGAGTGCCACGCCTCACCTCAGTCGTCACCGTCGGCCCCGAACGGTCCGGGGCAGGGCGTCATCCTCTCAGGGTTGAGCCCCCATTTCCCAATCCCGGCCCTGATTTCGCCGGGCTCGGGTGCCCGCGCGGAGCCCGTGCGCCTACATTGGACGTCACCGGCAACGACCATGCGTCCAGGAAGGACCAGCTGAAGCGATGAGCGGCATTTTCCAGCGCCTGTCCACCATCTTCCGTGCCAAGGCCGACAAGGCCCTGGACCGGGTGGAGGACCCGCGCGAGACCCTGGACTACTCCTACCAGCGTCAGCTCGAGCTGCTGCAGAAGGTGCGTCGTGGGGTGGCCGACGTGGCCACCAGCCGCAAGCGCGTCGAGCTGCAGGCCACCCAGCTGAACACCCAGGTCGAGAAGCTCAACACCCAGGCCCAGCGGGCGCTGGAGGCCGGCCGGGAGGACCTGGCGCGCGAGGCGCTGACCCGCAAGTCCGGGCTGACCCAGCAGATCAGCGACCTGCAGGTCCAGCACGAGCAGCTGCAGGGCGAGGAGGAGAAGCTGGTCCGGGCCAGCCAGCGTCTGCAGGCCAAGGTGGACGCCTTCCGCACCCGGAAGGAGACGATCAAGGCCACCTACTCCGCCGCCGAGGCCCAGACCCGGATCAACGAGGCCTTCACCGGGATCGGTGAGGAGATGGGCGACGTCGGTCTGGCCATCCAGCGCGCGGAGGACAAGACCGCCCAGATGCAGGCCCGCGCCGGGGCGATGGAGGAGCTGCTGGCCAGCGGTGCCCTGGACGACGCCACCGCCGCCGGTCCCGGCGACGACATCAGCCGTGAGCTGGACGCGCTGGCCTCCACCTCCCAGGTCGAGGACGAGCTCAACCGGATGAAGGCCTCGCTCGGCACCGGCCGTGCCGCCTCCGCACCGGCCATCGAGAACACCGCCCAGCCCACGCAGGCCGCACCGCAGGCGCAGACCTACCAGGCACCGAACGGGCAGGAGGGGCTGCGATGATCGTGCGGATCCTCAACGAGGGCCAGTGGACGCTCGACGACGAGGCCTTCGCCGCGCTCAACGCCCACGACGACCAGATCGAGGAAGCCGTCGACAGCGGTGACGAGGCGCGGCTGACCCGGGCGCTGACCGCGCTGCTGGACGAGGTCCGCAGCCGCGGCACGGCCGTCCCCGACGACTCGCTGGCCGACTCCGACCTCATCCTCCCCGACGCCGAGGCGACGCTGGAGGAGGTCCGGGAGTGGCTGGCCGACAACAGCGCCGGAGAGGGTCTCGTCCCGGGCTGACGCACCGGGCCGGACGCACGTGGTCAGAGGGCGAGCTGCAGCACCGTCGCGGTGGGCAGCTCGCCCATCACGTGTCCGGGCACGAACAGCTTCGACCGGCGCACACCCGAGCCGATGCACACCTCCGGCTCGGCCGCGACCCCCTCGTCGACCAGCACCGGCCAGCCGGCGGGCAGGCCGACCGGGGTGATCCCGCCGTACTCCATGCCCGAGGCGGCCGTCGCCTCCTCGTGCGCGGTGAAGCTGATCTTGCGGACGTCCAGGTGGCGGCGCACCACGTTGTTGATGTCGGCGCGCCGGCTGGCCTGCACCAGCACCGCCGCCGGTCGCAGCTCACCGGCCCTCTTCCCGGTGACGAGCACGCAGTTGGCCGAGGCCTCCAGCGGCAGGTCGAAGGCCCGGCACAGCGCCTCGGTGTCGGCCAGCGCGGGGTCGATCTCGGCCACCTCGAACAGCGCCGCGGTGGCGGCCGGCAGCTCGGTCAGGGCACGGCGGACGGGCTCGGCCAGCAGGTCGGGGCGTCCGGTGGCGGGTTCACGGTGCAGGGTGCTCACCGGGGCGTTTCTACCCGAGGTGGGAGCATGTCGCCCATGCGGGTGCTGATCGCCACCGACCAGGCCGGCGGCCACACCGCCGCCGAGGTGTCGGCCGCGGTGGCCCGCGGATGGGCGTCGGGCGCGCCGGGCACCGCGCTGGCCGTGGTCGGTCTGGCCGAGGGCGGTGAGGGCTGGCTGCGCGCGGCGGCCCGGTTGTGGTCGGCCGAGGTGGAGGTGGCCGTCGACGGCGGCGACCTGCTGCTGACCACCCGGCAGCGGCGGCGGGTGGCGGTGAGTCCGGTGCCGGGCGGCCCGGCCGAGCCCTTCTGGCGGCGTCCGAGCAGTCGCGGTGCCGGACGGGCGCTCGCCGCGGCCCTCAGCGACCACCCGGCCGAGGTCGTCCTCGACCTGACCGCGACCACGGCCCACGACGCCGGTGAGGGTCTGCTCGCCGCGCTCGGCGGGCCGGCGGCCGCCCGGGCGGCCCTGGACGGGGTGCGGCTGGTCGGCGTGGTCGCCGGGACTGAGCTGGCGCAGCCGCTGCTCGGTCTGCGCGGGATCACCGCCCGGCGCGGGCAGGCCGGGGCCGGTGCCGACGACCCCGCGCGGATGCTGGCCACCGACGCCGCCCTCGAACGCTTCGCCCGCGCCGTCGACCCGGTCGCGGCCGAGGCCCCCGGGGCGGGGGCCGCCGGTGGCTGCGGGTTCGCCGTGCTCGCCCTCGGCGGGGAGCTGGTGGAGGGCCCGGCGTGGCTGGCCCGCGAGGCCGACCTGGCGACGACGCTGGCCCGCGCCGACCTGGTGGTCACCGCCACCACGGGCTTCGACTTCGCCTCCCGCGGCGGGGCGGTGGTGCAGCAGGTCGCGCGCTGGGCGGGTGAGGTGCTGCGGCCCTGCGTGGTGCTGGCCGGCTCGGTGCAGGTCGGTGCCCGGGAGATGCGGCTGATGGGGGTGGAGTCCGCCCACGGGCTCGGGCCGGTGCCGGTGGCCGGCGAGCCGGCGGCGCTCGACCTCGACGCCCTGGAGCAGCTGGCGGCGAGGGTGGCCAGGTCCTGGGTGCGGCCCTGACCGACCCCGAGGTCCGGCACGTGAACGGAGCGGCGGACGAGGCGTAGACTCGCCGGGAACACCATCGGATGGACGTGTGTTGGTTCGATGACCGACCCCGACCGCTACGGAGCGTGAGATGACCTCTACCGACGCAGAGACCCCGACCACCACCGCGACCCCGCAGGGCGTCCTCCTCACCGAGGGTGCGGCCACGAAGGTCAAGGCGCTCCTGGCCGGCGCCGAGCGCGACGACCTGGCGCTGCGGATCGCCGTCCAGCCGGGCGGCTGCTCCGGGCTGCGCTATCAGCTGTTCTTCGACGAGCGCCAGCTCGACGGTGACGTGGTGGCCGACTTCTCCGGTGTGAACGTCGTCACGGACCGGATGAGCGCGCCCTACCTGATGGGCGCCACGATCGACTTCGTCGACACCATCGAGAAGCAGGGGTTCACCATCGACAACCCCAACGCGACCGGCTCCTGCGCCTGCGGCGACAGCTTCAACTGAGCCTGGGCCAGACCCCGCAGACGCCCCCGGACCGCACGGTCCGGGGGCGTCTGTGCCGTGTGGGGCGAGGGGGTCGAGTTGCGTTAGGGTTGCCGGGCACGGCCGGGTCGGTCGTCGTGAGTGTGGGAAGGGTGTGACGTGGGTTCGAGGAGCACGGCTCGACCTCGCCGCTGGATCAAGCCGGCGCTGACCGCCGCCGCGGCGGCGCTGCTGCTGACGGGGTGCAGCGCGGAGACGACGGCCCAGTGGGGCCGCCTGGGCATGCCGGAGTCGGCGAGCGACCGCGCCCCGTTCATCGGCGACCTGTGGACCGGCAGCTGGATCGCCGCGCTGGCGGTCGGGGTGTTCGTGTGGGGCCTGATCGGCTGGGCCGGGTTCCGCTACCGGCGCAGGAAGCGGGACGGCGAGGTCGCCCCGCGGCAGACCCGCTACAACCTGCCGATGGAGATCCTCTACACGCTGACGCCGCTGCTCATCGTCGGCGTGCTGTTCGTCTTCACCGTGCAGACGCAGAACAAGGTGCTGGCCGGGGCCGAGGGCAGCACCGCGGGCGTGTCGGGCCCGCAGGGCGGGTCGCCCGACCGGGTCATCGACGTGGTGGGCCAGAAGTGGTCCTGGACGTTCAACTACCGCGAGAGCCAGACGGCCTCCGGCGGGACCGACGTCTGGGAGACGGGCACCATCAACGCCTCGCCGGACCTCTACCTCCCGGTCAACCAGACGGTCCGGTTCAACCTGACCTCCCCCGACGTCATCCACTCCTTCTGGGTGCCGGCGTTCTACTTCAAGATGGACGCCATCCCCGGGCGGCCCAACCCCAACACCTTCGACATGACGCCGACCCGTGAGGGCGTGTTCATCGGCAAGTGCGCCGAGCTCTGCGGCACCTACCACTCGGCGATGATCTTCCGCGTGCACGTGGTGAGCGAGGAGGAGTACGAGGCCAAGCTGGCCCAGCTGGAGGAGGCCGGCAACGTGGGGACCAACTACGGCAGCCGCGCCTACGTCGAACCCGATCTCGCGCCGCAGGGCGGCGAGGCGGAAGGAGAGGGCGAATGAGCGTCGCCGACCGCGTCCCGGGTGCCACCCAGCGCGTCGCGGGGGAGACCACGGTCGCTCCCGAGCGGTCCAGCCGTCGGCTGGGCGCCCTGGTCTGGCGCGTGATGACCACCACCGATCACAAGCTGATCGGCAACATGTACTTCGTCGCGTCGCTGATCTTCTTCGCGATCGGCGGGCTGCTGGCCCTCGGCGTCCGCGCCGAGCTGGCCTTCCCGGGGCTGCAGTACCTCAACTACGAGGAGTACAACCAGTTCTTCACCATGCACGGCACGGTGATGCTGCTGTTCTTCGCCACCCCGATGTTCTCGGCCTTCGCCAACGCGATCATGCCGCTGCAGATCGGTGCGCCCGACGTGGCGTTCCCGCGGCTCAACGCGTTCTCGTTCTGGCTGTTCGTGCTCGGCGGCCTGGTCGCGCTGTCGGGCTTCCTCACCCCCGACGGCGGCGCCGGCTTCGGCTGGACGGCCTACGTCCCGCTGAGCGACGGGGCGAACTCGCCCGGCACCGGGGCCGACCTGTGGATCGTCGGGCTCTACCTGTCCGGTCTGTCCACGATCCTCGGCTCGGTGAACTTCACCACCACGATCATCACCATGCGGGTGCCCGGCATGACGATGTTCCGGATGCCCATCTTCACCTGGAACATCCTCATCACCTCTCTGCTGGCCCTGATCGCCTTCCCGGTGCTCGGGTCGGGGTTGCTGGTGCTGCTGAGCGACCGGGTGCTGGGCACCCTGGTGTTCGACCCCTCCAGCGGTGGGCCGCTGCTGTGGCAGCACCTGTTCTGGTTCTTCGGCCACCCCGAGGTCTACATCGTCGCGCTGCCGTTCTTCGGCATCATCACCGAGATCCTGCCGGTGTTCAGCCGCAAGCCGGTGTTCGGCTACGTCGGCCTGGTGGCCGCGACCCTGGCCATCGGCGTGCTGTCGATGGCGGTGTGGGCCCACCACATGTTCGTCACCGGCGCGGTGAACCTGCCGTTCTTCTCCTT
The DNA here is from genome assembly GCF_003327535.1 of Desertihabitans brevis. Classification (NCBI taxonomy): domain Bacteria; kingdom Bacillati; phylum Actinomycetota; class Actinomycetes; order Propionibacteriales; family Propionibacteriaceae; genus Desertihabitans; species Desertihabitans brevis. The sequence goes on from NZ_QOUI01000006.1 coordinate 292,484, forward strand.
CATGACGTTCCTCATCGCGGTGCCCACCGGGGTGAAGTTCTTCAACTGGATCGGCACGTTGTGGCGGGGATCGATCACGTTCGAGACCCCGATGATCTGGGCCTTCGGCTTCCTCACCACGTTCCTCTTCGGTGGTCTGACCGGCATCATCCTGGCCAGCCCGCCGCTGGACTTCCCGGTCTCCGACACCTACTTCGTGGTGGCGCACTTCCACTACGTGCTCTTCGGCACCATCGTGTTCGCCACCTTCGGCGGGTTCTACTTCTGGTGGCCGAAGTTCACCGGCCGGATGCTCAACGAGCGGTTGGGCAAGATCCACTTCTGGATGACGCTGATCGGCTTCCACGTCACCTTCCTGGTCCAGCACTGGCTGGGTGTGGAGGGCATGCCACGCCGCTACGCGGACTACCTGCCGGAGGAGGGCTTCACCTTCCTGCACCAGGTGTCCACGGTGGGGGCCTTCATCCTGGCGCTGTCGACGCTGCCGTTCATCTGGAACGTCTGGATCACCCGCAAGGCGCCGAAGGTCGTGGTGGACGACCCGTGGGGCTGGGGACGCTCGCTGGAGTGGGCCACCTCCTGCCCGCCGCCGCGGCACAACTTCGAGAAGCTGCCGCAGATCCGCTCCGACAGCCCCGCCTTCGACCTGCACCACCCGGAGCTGGCGCTCACCGAGTACGCCGCGGTAGGAGCGAGCCCGGATGAGCTGGTCGACGCCGGTGACGACACCGGCCGCGTATCGGAGCTGAACCACCGGGTGGAGGGCACCTCTCCCGACAGCGACCTGCCGGGTACGGAGTCCTACGCCAAGGAGGATGACGAGCGATGAAGACGCTGTTCAAGCCGCTGGTCGGCGAGTCCGCCTGGTTCGGGGTGCTCGGCGTCGGCTATGTCGTCTGGGCGGTGATCGGCGCGGTCGTGCTCGGGATGCGCTGGGTCGACTACGTGCCGCTCGGGGTCTCGGGGGTGCTCTCGCTGACCCTGGCCATCGGCATGCTGGTGATGGGGCTGAAGCAGCGCCAGCCCTTCGCCATGCTGGCTGAGCTGCGCATCTTCGTCGTGCTGGTGCTGTTCTTCCTGGTCGTGACGCCGGTGTACTGGATGATGTCGCACGAGGTGACCGGCTCGGTCGCGCTGGTGCTGACGTTCATGCTGTCGGCGATGCTGACCCTGTACCTCCTCATCAACGCAGTGCGCTACGACGCCCGCCCGGAGGACCGCCGACAGGCCGACATCGTCGAGGGTGCCGGCGAGCTCGGCTTCTTCCCGCCGCGCAGTGCCTGGCCCGTCACCTGCGCGGTGATGCTGGCGGTGACCCTGCTCGGCCCGGTGTTCGGCTGGTGGCTGACCATCCTCGGGACGGGTCTGGGCCTGTGGGCGATCGCGGGCTGGGTGTACCAGTACTACCGCGGCGACTACGCCCACTGACTCCCGCCGCCCGGCCGGTCCGTCCGGGCCGGGACGACCGGGTCAGGACGCGTAGCGCGTCGCTGCCCGCGCCCGGGCCTTGGCCGCCTCCTCCTCGCGGTTCTTCGGCGGGGCGGTGGTGGTGAGGTCGTCCAGCAGGTGCTGGGTGATGTGGGCGATCTCGTGCACCGCGCGCTCGAAGGCGGCGGCGTTGGCCTGCGACGGTTTGGTCGTCCCGGCGACCTTGCGCACGTACTGCAGGGCTGCGGCGTGCACCTCCTCGGAGGTGGCCGGCGGCTCGAAGTTGTGCAGGGTGCGGATGTTTCGGCACATGGCGCCCACTCTAGGGCGGCTGCCCGCCGGCGTCAGCGGGTCACGTCGTGCCGGTGGTGCTCCAGGTCGTGCAGGGCGTACACCCCCAGCGTCCAGACGGTGAACACCGAGCCGTTGGAGCGGCGTCCGGGCCGGTCCCAGGCGTCCACCGGCACCTGCTTCCATGCCGTGGCCAGCTCCGCGGCCGCCTGCTCCAGCCCGACGGCCACCACGGCCGGGTCCTGCTCGGCGTAGCGCTCCTCGACCGCGGTGGCGTCCTGGTCCCAGTTCGCGAACAGCGGGTCGTCCTCCTGCAGCATCAGCCGCAACCGGGCACCCATGATGCGGCAGACGTCGCGGACGTGCGCCGCGTACTCCAGGACCGACCAGGTGCTGTCGTCCGGGCGCTGGGCCGCGGCAGGCGCGTCCAGCGCCACGGCGACCGCCCGTGCCGCCTCGCGGGTGCGGGGGGCCAGCGTGACCCGGGTGACCTGCGCGGGGTCGAAGCCGCACTCGGCGCAGGGCCGCTGCAGCACCCAGGTCCAGTCCTTGGTGTCGGGGGTGAGGGGCATGCGGCGATCCTAGGGCGGGGGAGGGCTCACCGCACCAGGTCGCGACGACACCACCCCGCGCGGGCGGCCAGCACCGCCGCGACCGCGACCGCGACCATCACCACCGACGGCCACCAGCGGGGGTCGTCGGCCAGCGGGTTGGCGACGTGGTGGAAGGGGGAGACCAGCCGCAGCCAGTCCACGGGGCCGAACAGCGGCGCGAACTGGCCCACCAGCATCAGCCCGAACAGGAGCACCCATCCCAGCCAGCCGGTGGTGGTCGGCAGCAGCCCCACCAGCACGGCCCCGACAGCCAGGTAGACCACCACCAGCGGCAGGTCCGCCGCCGCGACGGCGAGCACGGTCCGCATCCGTACGGCGGTGCCGGCACCCGGGTCGAGGGCGAGGGTGGCGGCGGTGGTGCCCGCGGCCACCAGCACCACCAGGCAGCCGGTGACCAGGCCGAAGCCGACATGGGACCAGAACCACGCCGAGCGGGGAGGGTGGGTCGTCAGCGCCAGCTCTCCGACCGCCAGCTCCTCGGCGCGCAGCCGGATCACCGACTGCATCGCCTGCAGGCACGCCAGCAGCGTCACGAAGCCGAGGACGGCGACGAGGAAGGTGTCGACCATGCTGCCACCGTGGCCGGCGGCACCCAGGCGCTCCAGCAGCGCCGCCAGCTGCGGGTTCTCGGCGAGGCCGGCGGCCAGCCGCGGCCCGAGCAGACCCGCCACCGCGCCGAGCGACGCGCCCAGCAGCAGCCAGACCAGGGTCGTCCCGCGCAGGGTGCGCACCACGAGTCCCAGCGGGCTGCCGAGACCACTGGCCGCGGAGGCGGGCCCGCGTCCGGGCGCCACCACCGACGTCCCGAGCTGGCGCCGCCCCTCGACCGTGACGGCCACCCCGACCAGGAGCAGCGTCAGCAGCGGGTAGCCCAGCAGCAGTGCCGGGCGGGGCTCGCCGAAGCCGTGCACCTGCTGCACCCAACCCAGCGGGGACAGCAGGCTCGGCCAGGCGCTGTCCACGCGTAGCAGGTCGTCTGAGGGCGTCCCGGCGGCGTCGCCCAGCCCGCGCAGCAGGTACGCCACCCCGACCACGGTCGCCGCGGCGGTGCCCGCACCGCGGGCGGTGGGCAGCGCCTGGGCCGCGAGCAGCCCGACGCCGGTGAAGACCGACCCGACACCCCACACCCCGGCGCCGGCGACGACCGTGCCCACCGGGTCGAGCCCGGCCAGCAGACCGGACAGGGCGAGCGCCGTCCCCGCCGCCAGCGTGGCCAGCACCCCGACGACGGCGGTCGCCAGAGCCGGCAGCCGACGGCCGACGGGGGTGCCGCCGACCAGCTCGCTGCGCCCGGCTTCCTCCTCGGCCCGGGTGTGGCGCACCGCGGTCGTCGTGCCGAGGACGCCGGCCATCACCCCGGTGAAGCTGGAGACGCTGAACATCATCACGCTGCCCAGTCCGTCGCCCTGCGGTGCCCCGCGCACGAACAGCACCCCCGGGTTGGTGACGGCCAGCGCCACCAGCTCGCGACGGGCCTGCGCGTCCAGGGCCTGCCCGAGCAGCGCGGCCACCCCGCCCCACAGGAAGGCGAAGCACAGCACCCAGGTCAGCAGCGTCCAGCGGTCCCGTCGCAGCCGGTGCCCGACCAGGAGCCGGAGCGCGCGCCCGGTGCCGGTCCTCATCCCCGGACCTCGGGTCGGCGACGGCGCGGACGGCTGGCGCGCCGCGGTGGGGCGGCCGGGTCGTCCAGCGCGTGGCGCGGCCGTGCGGCCTCGGAGGGGCCGTAGTGGCGGAGGAAGAGCTCCTCCAGGCTCGGTGGGGAGATCGTGAGGTTGTCGACCGGCTGCGCGGCCAGCCACGCCAGCACCCGGGGCAGCAGCTCGGCGCCCACGCTGAACGTGGTGCGACCACCCTGCTGCTCGAGGTCGTCCACGGCGAGCTCCGGCCGCAGCACTCCGGTGTAGGAGACCCGAGTCGCGCTGAGGTGCCTGAGCTCGGCCAGGCTGCCGCTGTCCACGACCCGGCCGGCCCGGACGATGGTGACCCGGTCGCACAGCTGCTCGACCTCGGCCAGCAGGTGGCTGGACAGGAGCACGGTGGCCCCGCGCTCGGCCACCCGGTGCACCTCCTCGGCGAAGACCCGCTCCATCAACGGGTCCAGGCCGCTGGTCGGCTCGTCCAGCACGTAGAGGTCGGCCGGTGTGGCGAAGGCGGCGACGAGTGCCACCTTCTGCCGGTTGCCCTTGCTGTAGGTCCGGCACCGCTTGCGGGGGTCGAGCTGGAAGGCTTCCAGCAGCCGTTCCCGGTCGCCCACGTCGCCGCCGCGGAGCCGGGTCAGCAGGTCGACCGCCTCACCACCGGTCAGCTGCGGCCACAGAGTGACGTCGCCGGGGACGTAGGCCAGGTGGCGGCGCACCTCCACGCCGTCGCGCCAGGGGTCGAGCCCGAGCACTGTGGCGTGACCGCCGTCGGCCCGCCAGTGCCCGAGCAGCACCCGCAGCGTGGTGGACTTGCCGGCGCCGTTGGGCCCGAGGAGGCCGTGCACCTCACCGGGACGCACCACCAGGTCGAGCCCGTCCAGGGCCCGCACGGAGCCGAGTCGCTTGATGAGTCCCTCGGTGACGACGACCGCGTCCACCGGCCCACGGTAGCGCCGCCGCCGGTCGCGGGGCTCGCCGTGCGCCGGGCCGCTCACCAGCTGGAGTGGACCGGGCGGCCCTCCTCGTAGCCCGAGCTGGACTGGACGCCGACCACGGCCAGCTCGGCGAACTCGGTGAGGTCGCGGGCGCCGGCGTAGGTGCAGCTGGAGCGGACGCCGGAGGTGATGAAGTCGAGCAGGTCCTCCACGCCGGGCCGGTCGGGGTCGAGGTACATCCGGGAGGAGGAGATGCCCTCCTCGAACAGCGCGGCCCGGGCGCGCTCGTAGCCCGAGGAGTCCTTGGTGCGGTTGCGCACGGCGCGGGCCGAGGCCATCCCGAACGACTCCTTGTAGCTGCGGCCGGAGGCGTCGGTGAGCAGGTCGCCGGTGCTCTCGTGGGTGCCGGCGAACCAGGAGCCGATCATCACCGACCCGGCGCCGGCGGCCAGGGCCAGCGCGATGTCGCGGGGGTGCTTGACGCCGCCGTCGGCCCAGACGGCCCGGCCCTCGGCGCGGGCGGCCTCGGCGCACTCGAGCACCGCGCTGAACTGCGGCCGGCCGACGCCGGTCTGCATCCGGGTGGTGCACATCGCACCCGGGCCGACACCCACCTTGACGATGTCGGCCCCGGCGGCGGCCAGGTCACGGGTGCCCTCCGCGGTCACCACGTTGCCCGCCACCACCGGCACCCGGCGTTCGGCACGGGCGTCGCGGACCGCGGTGACCGCGGCCAGCGCGCTCAGCATCTTCTCCTGGTGCCCGTGCGCGGTGTCGACCACCAGCAGGTCCGCCCCGGCGTCCAGCAGCCGCTCCGCCCGGCCGGCGACGTCCCCGTTGATGCCGACCGCGACCCCCACCTGCAGCCGGCCGGAGGGGTCGGTGGCGGGGGTGTACAGGCCGGCGCGCAGCGCGCCGCGCGGGGTCATCACCCCGACCAGCCGGCCGTCGTCGTCGACGGCCACCGCGACGTCCTGGTGGCTGCTGGTCAGCAGCTCGAAGATCTCGCGCGGGGTGGTGCTGGTGGGCACGGTGACCAGGTCGGTGCCCATCACCTCGTGGGCCTGGGTGAAGCGGTCGCTGCCGGCGGCCGCGCCGGGACGCACCACCCCCACCGGGCGGCTGTCCTCGACCACCACGGCCAGCCCGTGGGAACGCTTGGGGATCAGGCTGAGGGTCTCCCCGACGGTGGTGTGCGGGCTGACGCGGACCGGGGTGTCGAAGACGACGTCGGCGCCCTTGACGCGGGCGATGGCCTCCCCGACCACGTCGGTGGGCAGGTCCTGGGGGATGATCGCGACCGCGCCGCGCCGGGCCACCGTCTCGGCCATCCGCCGTCCCGACACCGCGGTCATGTTGGCGACCACCAGCGGCAGCGGGGTGGCGGCGCCGTCGGTGCTGGTGAGGTCGACGTCGTGGCGGGAGGTGACCGCCGAGCGGTTCGGCACCATGAAGACGTCGTTGTAGGTCAGGTCGTGGACCGGCGGTGTGAGGAATCGCACCGGCCCAGCCTAGTCCCGCCGGACGGTGGCGCTCGTCCTAGGCTTTGGGACGAGCACCCCGCCGGGGTCGCACTGGAGGGGAGCGATGAGCGCGAATCGACCGGAGACCGTCACCGCGGCACCGTCGCCGCGGTCGGAGCGCCTGGTGGGCTCCAGCGACGACCTGGACGACCTCCGCGTCGGCCTGGACGCCCTGTCCGGGCTGGCCATGGGACGGCTGAGCCTCACCGACACCCTCACCGCCGTCGCGACCTTCGCGGTGCAGGCGGTCCCCGGTGCCGACGGGGCTGGCCTGACCCTGCGCGAGGACGAGCGTGCCGACGTCGTGGTGGCCACCTCCTCTTTCGTGGCCGAGGTCGACGCGGTGCAGCGGGAGTTCGGCCAGGGGCCGTGCCTGACGGCGCTGACCGAGGGCCGCGTGGTGCGCTCGGGCTCGCTCGGCAACGACGAGGAGTGGCGCCGGTTCGGGTCCAAGGTGGCCCGGATGGGCGTGCACAGCGTCCTGGCGCTGCCGCTGCAGACGGCCGAGGGGGCGGTCGGGGTGCTGGACGTGTACGCCCACGCCAAGCACGCCTTCGACGAGCGCGCGGCCCACCTCGGCCGGTTGTTCGCGGTGCCGGCGTCCATCGCGGTGCAGAACGCGCGGGAGCTCGCCCGGGCCACCCGGTCGGTCGAGCAGCTGGAACGGGCGCTGGAGGAGCGCGGCAGCCTGGAGCGGGCGGTCGGCATCCTCATGAGCCGCAGCGGGTGCACCCGCGAGGAAGGGCTGGAGCGGTTGCGCCAGCTGAGCCAGGACCAGCACGTCAAGCTGACGACCGTGGCGGACTCGATCGTGGATGAGGCGGTGCGTCGGGCCCGGGCGAGGCGCTCGCCCTGAGTCCACGACCGACCTCCGTGCCGGGTTTTCCTCAGGTGCCACCGGGTACGGTCGAGGTGTTGCTCACCCAGCCGGCCTGGGAGCTGGGGGACCGTTGACCCGTTCGCCGTCCTCCCTCCTGTCTTCCACGACAGCCGCCCAGACACCTTCCCGGGATCGCCCGAACAGATCGGATCCCTCATGACCTCGACCCTCGTCGACGCCCCTCCGCCGCGCGAGCGCGGCACCGCCAGCGACTTCACCGCGCTGACCCGCCGCGTCCGCGACGCCGGCCTGATGCGCCGCCGCTACGGCTACTACTGGACCAAGCTGATCGGGTCCGTCGTGCTGCTGGCGGCCTGGACCGTCGGTTTCGTCTGGATCGGCGAGAGCTGGTGGCAGCTGGCCAACGCGGCCGTGCTGGCCGTGCTGATGACCCAGATCGCCTTCCTCGGCCACGATGCCGCGCACCGCCAGATCTTCGCCTCGGGACGCTGGAACGACTGGACCAGCCTGGTGGTGGCCAACCTGCTGGTGGGGATCAGCTACGGCTGGTGGCAGAGCAAGCACACCCGGCACCACTCCGGGCCCAACAAGGTCGGTACCGACCCCGACATCGACCTCTCCGCGGTGGCCTTCACCCCCGAGCGGGCCCACCGGCACCAGCACCCGGTCTGGCGCTGGCTGATGGCGCGGCAGGGCTGGTACTTCTTCCCGTTGCTGCTGCTGGAAGGGGTCTCCCTGCACGCCGACGGCATCCAGCGGGTGGTCAGCCGCCGGCCGGTGCCCCGCCGCTGGGTGGAGATCAGCTTCCTCGTGCTGCGGCTGGGCGGTCTGGTGACCCTGCTGCTGCTCGTGCTGCCGCCGGGAATGGCTGCGGCCTTCCTCGGGGTGCAGCTGGCCGTCTTCGGGCTCTACATGGGCTCGGCCTTCGCGCCGAACCACGTCGGCATGCCGCTGGTGTCGCCGAAGCTGCGGCTGGACTTCCTGCGCCGGCAGGTGCTGGTGAGCCGCAACATCTCCGGCGGTCGCTGGATGTCGGTGCTGATGGGTGGGCTGAACCTCCAGATCGAGCACCACCTCTTCCCCTCGATGTCGCGGCCCTCGCTGCGCAAGGTGAAGGCCATGGTGGTCGAGCACTGCACGGCGGTGGGGGTGCCCTACACCGAGATGTCGCTGTGGAAGGCCTACGGGCAGGTGGTGGACCACCTCAACACGGTGGGTCTGAAGAACCGCGACCCCTTCCTGTGCCCCCTGGTGGCCGTCCGGCGGACACCGTCGCTGGCCGAGGAGCAGCCCGCGTTCGCGCTGGCCCGGACCGGCGCGCCGTCCCCACGCAACTAGACTCCGGGACATGGCCGAGGGCGAGCAGGGGACCTACGTGAAGAGCGGCGAGGAGTTCGTCCGCGACACCGACTACGTGACGACCAGGATCACCTGCGACGGCGCGGACGGGTTCACCCCCGAGGCCGGCCGCTACCGGCTGGTGGTGGCCCGGGCCTGCCCCTGGGCGAACCGGGCGGTGATCGTGCGCCGGCTGCTGGGCCTGGAGGGGGCCATCTCGATGGGCATGTGCGGTCCGACCCACGACGCCCGTAGCTGGACCTTCGACCTCGACCCGGGCGGCCGCGACCCGGTGCTGGGCTACGAGCGGCTCCAGGAGGCCTACTTCGCCCTGGACCCCGACTACCCCAAGGGCATCACGGTGCCGGCCATCGTCGACACCACCACCGGCAAGCTGGTCACCAACGACTACCCGCAGATGACTCTCGACCTCTCCACCGAGTGGACCGACTTCCACCGCGAGGGCGCTCCCGACCTCTACCCCGAGGCGCTGCGGGACGAGATCGACGCGATGGCCCAGACCAACTTCACCGAGGTGAACAACGGCGTCTACCGGTGCGGGTTCGCCGGCTCCCAGGAGGCCTACGACAAGGCCTACCGGCGGCTGTTCACGCGGCTGGACGAGCTCGAGGAGCACCTGAGCACCCGCCGTTACCTGGTGGGGGACACCATCACCGAGGCCGACGTCCGGCTGTTCACCACGCTGGCGCGCTTCGACGCCGTCTACCACGGCCACTTCAAGTGCAACCGGGCCAAGCTCATCGAGTTCCCGGCACTGTGGGCCTACACCCGCGACCTGTTCCAGACCCCCGGGTTCGGCGACACCATCGACTTCCCGCAGATCAAGGAGCACTACTACGTGGTGCACACCGAGATCAACCCGACCCGGATCGTCCCGCAGGGTCCGGACGTCCGCGGCTTCCTCTCCCCGCACGGGCGTGAGCAGCTCGGCGGGCGTCCGTTCGGCGACGGCACGCCGCCCGGTCCGCCGCCGGAGGCCGAGCGCGTCCCGCCGGGGCACGGCGCGGACTGAGACGACGCAGCCCGGGTCCGGTGTGCACCGGACCCGGGCTGTCGCGTTCCCGGATGCTCTCGCCGTCAGGCGAGCTCCACACCCGTCTCGCCGTCAGGCGAGCTCCACACCCGTCTCGCCGTCAGGCGAGCTCCACACCC